>JBAVDS010000089.1:0-169449 GCA_049587335.1 Occallatibacter sp.
GGCCAATTTCCCCCATTTCATCGTTGTTCGTCGCTCCAGTAACCAGCTACAGTTCGCTCCTTGCGCCTCGAACTGAGAAAAATTGGCCGCCGTCGCCGCCACCTGAGGTAGTGTTAACAGGCCCTAGGCCAGAGGAGGGGTTTCTCCGCGTTTTTTAGGGCTTTCTATCGCATGGTTTCGCCAGCAGTAGGTCACCATCCACGCATACCCACAGGACATCCGCAAGTTTTCGCTTTTTATTCACAACGTATGCAGGCGATACCTTTCAGCGCCTGAGGATATTTGCGGCCTTCGACTGCCTTTGCGAGCAAGAACGCTCTATCCTCCGGCTGCATTGCGGGGTATACTTCAGCCAACTCATTTCTGGGACCCCCGCTAGGCCGTAATGCCGCACTATCGACGGGGGGCATAATCGCTCACAGGCTTTGAGCTGAACATCAGGTCAAGGCCGCAGAGTTCGGAAGTTCGCACGGAGTCGCCCTATGCCCCGCACCATACTCGGATTCTTCATTTCTTTCTATCGTCAGCACAATTCATTTATGCCGCTCGCCCCGGCAGAGCGCGTCTCAGAGGATCGGGTTGGCGGCAGCGGCAATCGCCGGCTTTCACAAAGACCGATGCGCGCAATTGGCAGGCGAAGCAGGATGGCGGCATTGGCGGCCATGCTGCTGATCACCGCTCTAGCCGGAGCGCAGAATGGCGTCTTCTCTACGCCGCAGCCGGTGGAGACGCAGACAGCCACACCGATCAGCGTTACCGTGACGGCGTCGGCAACGGGCACGGTGGCCACGGTGCGGGTGCTGACGCTGGGAGCGCCAAACCTGGACTTCACGGGTGTTTCCGGTTCGTCCACCTGCCCGGCGGCAAATCTGACGGTTATCGGTCAGCATTGCACGGAATCGGTGAATTTCAAGCCTACCGCTCCTGGCGTGCGCATGGGCGCGGTGGTTCTTCTGGACGGCAGCACACCGGCAAATGTATTGGGCGTAGCCTATCTGTCGGGCACTGGATCGGGCGGACTCGCCGTGTTGTCGGGCATTATTTTGAATGGCGTCGTCCTATCGGCCTCCGGCAACGTCATTCCCGTCGCGGGGGATGGCGATTACAAGGAAAAGGTCACGAATAACGTATTGGCCACGCAGTCGGATCTGTATCTGCCCTCCGGCGTGGCGGTGGACGGCGCTGGCAATCTTTACATCGCGGATACCCTCCACGATATGATTCGCATGGTCGCCGCGCCCGTGCCGCCTGCGACGGTCGGAGTGATTACGACCATCGCAGGCACGGGTGAAGCAAATTATACCGGCGACAATGCGCAAGCCGCCGCCGCAACCCTGAGCAGCCCCACCGGCGTGGCGCTGGATGGCGCGGGCAATCTCTACATCGCGGATAGCGGCAACAATGTCATTCGCAAGATCACGGCCGCAACCGGCGTGATTACCACGGTGGCCGGCAACGGCACAGCAGGGTATGCAGGCGATGGAGATTCCGCCACATCGCTCCTGACCGAACTCAGTGGACCACAGGGCATCGCCATCGATGTCAGCGGAAATCTCTACATCGCCGACACCGACAACAATGCGATCCGCATGGTCTCGGCGGCCACCGGCGATATCTCCACTGTGGTTGGAAACGGCTCGGGCAATGCGGGCTTCGGCGGCGACGGCGGTTCCGCCACATCGTCCCAGACCTTGCTCAACCTTCCCGCGGCGGTTGCCTTCGACACGCAGGGCAATATATATATTGCCGACTCCCGGAACAACCGCATCCGCAAGGTCTCCGCGGGCAATATCAATACCTTTGCAGGAAGCGGCGTGGCGGGCTATACGGGAGATAGCGGTGCGGCGATCTCGGCGGAGCTGGACGCGCCCTCAAGCGTCGCTGTCGATCCTGCCGGAAATGTTTATATCTCCGATACGCAGAATTCCGCGATTCGCAAGGTAAGCTCGGCGGCCAGTCCGAATCCCCTCGTCATCTCGACCATCGCGGCAAACAACCTCGGTGAGTCTTATTATCCGGAAACGATCGCTCCCTTCACCGATGTCTTCACTCCCGTCAACATCCACTATCCCTCCGGAATCGTTTTGGACAGCAGCGCCGATCTCTACTTTGCCGACACCTTTAACAACACGGTTCGTGAGATTCAAAGCAACTTTGTCGCTCTGGATTTTACGGCGACATCGATCTGGGAGGGCAGCACCTCTGGGACTATATCCCAAACGGTTGAAAATGACGGCAATGCCCCGCTCAATCTGCCCGCGCCCCCACCCGATTTCATCGTTGCGGAGCCGGACGCGACCACATTTGTCAATGCGGAAGTAGCTCCAGCCCCTGCCACCACCTGCCCGATTACCGTCAATCCATTCTTCGCCGCAGTCGATGATACGTGTGTGGTCGGCGCGATCTTCGCACCCTCACTATCCTTGACCTTTGCATCCGGTGTTCCAGAAGAGACGCTGACCCCCACTATCGACATTGGGGCCAGCGGCGATACCGTGAATTCGCCGGTCGTCATCGAAGTGGTCGGGATTGCCAAACCGTTGAACGCGACGGAGGTTACGCTGACCTCCAGCCTGAATCCCTCCTTATTTACTGAAAATGTCACCTTTTCGGCAAAGGTGGCTACGCAGACGGGAACCCTGACCGGCACGGTCACCTTTTTCGATGGCGGCGCGCAGATCGGGACGCCGGTGACGGTGAACTCGTCGGGGGTTGCCACTTACACGACCGGCACGCTGGTGGTGGGATTGCATACCATCACGGCGGTATACAACGGCGATGCTCTCCACTTCCCCAGCACCGTGGATGCCTCGTCGACGGTAGCGCAGGTGGTAAATGAAGGCACGACCACCAATCTGATCACCAGCGGCACTCCTTCGGCGATCGGAGCCAGCGTAACCTTCACCGCAACCATCACCGCAACGAAAGGCGGAGGCGTCTCCGTGGGCACAGTGGGAGGCTACACCCCCACCGTCGCCTTCACCACGGGCACCGGAACAACGCTCTGCACATCGAATGTCCTTCTGGTTGGAACGGCATATCAGGCAACCTGCACCACCACTGCGCTGGTTCAAGGCTCGAATGCGATTACCGCGACGTACAGCGGGGATGCAGCAGCATATGTTGCCCAAAGCTTTGCCACGTTGATTCAGGATGTCCAGGCCGCATCGACGCCAACGCTGACATCGAGCGCCAACCCGTCTTATTATGGAAACCCCGTCACTCTCACCCTGACAGTGCCGACGAATGGCGCGCTTCCCGCCACCGGAAAGGTCAGCTTTTTCCTGAACGGGTCAACCACTCCGCTGAACGCAACGCCGCTGCTGTTGGTCAACACCAACGGAGCCGGCACGATCGGCATGACCACCTCCACGCTGCCGGTGGGCGCGGATACAATCACAGCGACGTACTCCGGCGATTCCAATTACGCTGCCATCAATCCTCTGCCGTTAATCCAGACCGTGGATCAAGCGGTCACGGCAACAACGGTCAGCGCGGCGCCCAGTCCGGCCGTGGCCGGCAAGCCAGTGGTAATTACCGCCTCGGTCAAGGTAACGCAGGGCACTTCCACGCCAACCGGCAACGTGAACTTTACCGATTCGTTGAATGGCGGAGCAGCCACTCCGCTGACCTGCACGCCGCAGCCGACGGTAGCGGCGCCGACCTGCACCACCTCCGCGCTTGCAGCCGGCAGCCACATGATCGTTGCCACTTATGTGGGCGACACCGACGACGCGGGCAGCTCCTCGGCGGCCTTTCCGCTGACCGTGATCGCCGAGACCATTACGCTGAGCTCGAATCCCAACCCCTCGATCTATGGGACACCCGTCGCCTTCACGATCGCGATTCCAACGATTGGAACGACGCCCGCCACTGGAACGATCAACATTCTTGAGACCGGCCAGACGAATCCCATTGGAGCGGTCTCGTTGTCGGGCAATCCCGCCACCGCAACCTTCACCACTTCGTCGCTGCCCGTCGGAACGGATGTAATCACCGCCTCCTACCTCGGCGACACGAACTATGGCGCCATTGTCAGCTTGGCGGTCAACCAGGTTGTAAATCAGGTGCCAACCACCACGACCGTGGTTGCGGTTCCCAGCCCCGGCATCGCGGGCGGAACGGTGAATTTGACGGCCACCGTGAAGGTGACGCAGGGAACGTCCACGCCGACCGGCAATGTGACCTTTACAGATGCTCTGAATGGCGGCGGGGCTGTGCCATTGATCTGCACGCCGCAGCCCACCGCGCCCACGGCGGTTTGTTCCACTACAGCGCTTGCGCCGGGCAATCACATGATCGTGGCAACTTATGCGGGAGACACGGATGACAGCACCAGCAGCGGCAGCATCGCGCTGACGGTCAATCAGGCCGTCACGCAGATTGTTCTCACTTCAACCCCGAATCCCTCCGTGGTCTTCTCTTCGGTGACCTTCACTGCGAAGGTGACGAGCGTTGGCGGTGGAGTTCCCACGGGGACCGTCACCTTCATGGATTCTTTGAACGGCGCAGCGGCCGTGCCGCTGGCCTGCACGCTGCAACCGGCGCCGCCGACGGCTACCTGTACCACCACGGCGCTGGTGGTAGGCACACACTCGGTTACGGCAAGCTATAGCGGAGATACGAACGACGCCGCCAGCACTTCCAATGTGATCGCCCAGGTGGTCGGGAAGATTCCCACCGTTACGGGGCTGGATTCGGCGACAACGCAGCCTCCAAATCCGGAGTTGATCCTGGTGGCGTCAGTGGTAGACAACTCTCCCACGGCCAGCAGTCCAACCACGCTGCCTGTGCCGACCGGCACGGTCACGTTTACTTTGAGTCCCAGCGGAACCCTGGTGGGAGCCGCAACGCTGGATGCCAGCGGAGTGGTCACGCTGATTCCCGCCAGTCTACCTCCCGGCACCTTCAGCATCATCGCGTCATATGGCGGAGATGCAAACCATGATGCATCCACCTCGGTCGTTACGACTCTGCAAAACCCGGCCGCGGGCTTCAGCATCACGGTGACACCGAATCCGGTGACGCTGGCGACGACGCAGAACGTCACGGTAAATGTGGCCCTGACCTCGATCAGCGGCTTTACTGACACCATCGGTCTGGGCTGCGCCTCACTGCCGGCGGGCGTGAATTGCCACTTCTCGACGCCCACCGTGGCGCTCACGGCCAACGGCCAGCAGAATGTCGCGCTGATTATCGACACCAGCAACCCACTGGGCGGCGGCACTTCGGCGAGGAACGCGCCCTCCGCAGGCCGGAGCGCTTTTCTGGCTGGAGTCTTTCTGCCGTTGAGCACGCTCTTCGGCTGCATCTTCTGGCGATTCAGGCGGCGGAATGCGAGGTTGATGACCGTGTGGCTGGTTCTGCTGCTGGGGGTTGGCGCAATGCTGGTCTCCGGCTGCTCAGGCAGCTTCTCGCAGTCGAGCGCCGCACCGGGCACATACGTGATCCAGGTTACGGGCACCGGAGCCAACAGCGACATCATCCACTATCAGAATGTATCGCTGACGATCACATCCAAGTAGCGCAAATGCAGGGAAATACAGCAGGAGAGAGATGAAGAGTTCTCATAGGTTTGTTCCAGCGCGGGGTGTGAGGCTGGTCTTCCCGACGACAGGATTTCGTTGTTGGAGGGGATGGACGGGTTTGCGGATTTGCCGCAATGCGTGCCTCCCGCTTGCTGTTTTGGCGATTTGCCTGGGGCTGAGCAGGATGACGCTCGCGCAGGCGGCGCCGGATGCGGATACAGGCGGCATACGGCTCTCGGTGGGAGGCACGGTCTCCGGCTACGAGCTTGGCTACGGCCAAGTGAAGATTCTGGGAGGGGCGGCCTTTGCGGACTTCGATACCCTGCGCCATTTTGGTGTCGAAGGCGAGGCTCGCTGGCTGAATTTTCATTTGAAATCCGGTCAGAACAGCCCCGGCGCCGACGAGAAGGCCACCACCTACCTGGGAGGGCTGCGCTACTCGCGGTACTATGGGCGGTTTCAGCCCTATGCCAAGGCGCTCGCCGGCATCGGCCAGTTCAACTACCCATACAACTACGCCACTGAGACTGACCTGGTGGTTGCCGGGGGCGGCGGAGTGGACTATCGCCTGACCAACAAGATCCGCTGGCGGGCAGTGGATTTCGAGTATCAGCTCTGGCCGCAGTTCACCTACGGGCAGATGTCCTCCTACGGGGTCAGCACGGGCATCCGGATCAGGATTCGCTGATCGTTAGGCCACATCGATCTGCGAAAAATCTCATCCGTAGCCCGTGCCGCGCATCTCTTTATTCATGAGTCATGAGAAGGCAACCTTCGGGGGAGGCTGTTTCTGGGGAGTGGAAGCCGCCTTTGCGGCGATTCCAGGCGTGACGGCGACGGCTGTGGGCTATGAGGGCGGCTCGCTGGAGCGGCCTACTTATCAGCAGGTTTGCACCGACCAGACCGGCCATGCCGAGGTGGTCGAATTGGAGTTTGACTCTGCAAAGGTCAGCTACGAGCAGCTTCTCGACGCTTTTTTTGCTCTGCACGATCCCACCACCTTGAATCGCCAGGGACCGGACTGGGGCACACAGTACCGCTCGGCAATCTTCTTTCACACCCCGGAGCAGGAGGCGCAGGCCCGCGCCAAGATCGAGCAACTCACCTCCCAAGGCCTCTTCAAACCAAAGCGCATTGTGACTAAAGTCGAACCGGCGCAAGGCTTCTGGCGCGCAGAGGAGTATCACCAGCGCTACCTGGAAAAACGCGGCCAGACAAGCTGTCACATCTAATCCCACAGGGCAATCGAATTTGAAAACTGAGTAAGAAATGAAGGGGACGGGCTTTAGTGTGAAGGGTACGGGCTTTAGCCCGTACATGAACTGTGCAAAATGATTGGGGCTTTAGCCCCTGAGGGATCGTACTTCGTGAATTTGTCCTCCCATTCGGTGTGCCACTTGGTACAAATTCCATCAGAAAGACAACTACGAACCTGCATATCCATTTTTGATCGTTCTTGAAGCGCATAGGGTAAAGTTGAATGGCGGTTGCAGATAATTCCCGCCCCAGCGCGCACACTATAAAAATGAACACGGACCAAAGATCAGGCCTTCCCTGCTTCCTGTTCCCTGCTTTTCGTCTACCTCCATATTTGTATTTTCAAAACCTTGCAGGTAATTAAATGGGTAAACGATCTCTAAACAATGCTGGTAGACTGGCGGATAACTTCGCCTGAATGTTTTCGCTCTCCCAACTCACGAAGCATTTCCAGCGCGGCAGCGTTAACGGCCGCATCTTCCGCGCAGCCGCGTCGGTCACGGCGGCGGGGATTCTGGTCAAGATTGTCGCCACCTTCAAGGAGTTTGCCGTAGCCGGAGTCTATGGCCGCACGGACGCGATGGATGCATTTCTGGCGGCCTTTCTGATTCCCAATCTTCTGATCAACCTGATCTCGGAGTCGATGAATCAGGCGCTGGTGCCGACGCTGATCCGGGTGCGGGAGTTGGAGGGCCATGAGCGCGCACAGCAGCTTCTCTCCAGTTCGATGCTGTGGGTCTGTCTGCTGCTGACCGCGGCGACGGCGGGGATGGCTCTTACCGCGCACGGCTTCTTTCCGCTGATTGCCTCGCACTTTCCGCCGGAAAAACTCGAGCTTTCAATCCGGCTCTTCTACGCCCTGCTGCCGGTTGTGCTGATCACTGGAATCGCCACCAATTGCACAGCCGTGCTGAATACCTTTGACCGTTTTGCCCTGCCGGCTCTGACGCCGGTGGCGACTCCGGCGGCGATCATTGTGGCTGCGCTCGTCTGGGGCGACCGTTATGGCATCTGGGCGATGGTCTATGCAACGCTGATTGGCGCTTTGATTCACGCCGGGATCGTCGCGGGAATGATGGACGCGCACGGCTATCGCTTCCGGCTCTGGTGGCACGGCGCCACGGAATCGACCAGAGAGGTGGCGCGGCAGTACGGACCGGTGCTGCTGAGCGGTGTAGTGGCTTCGGGCGGGCTGCTGGTGGATCAATCGATGGCCGCGATGCTGCCGGCGGGGAGCGTCTCCGCGCTGGCCTATGCCAATCGCTTCGTCAGCGTGGTGATTACGCTGCTGGCCGGAGCGGTCTCCTCGGCGGTCGTCCCGCATTTCTCGCGCATGATCGCCCACCAGGATTGGTCCGGCTGCCGGCAGACGCTGCGCACCTGGGTGCGGCTCACGGCGTTGGTCTCCACGCCGATTGCCCTGGCGCTGATCGCCGGATCGCACTGGCTGATTCGCACCGCCTTTCAGCACGGAGCCTTCAAGCCGAGCGATACGGCTTTGGTGACGCCGGTGCTGGCGATGTATGCGATTCAGATTCCGTTTTTTGTCTCCAGCCGGGTCTTCTACCGCTTTCTTGTGGCGATGCGGCGCACAGACCTGATCTTCTACTGCGGCGCGCTGAATCTGGCTTTGGATGTCGTGCTCAATCTCGTCTTCATGCGCTGGATGGGCGTAGCCGGAATCGCTCTGGCCACATCCATGTGGACGGTCAGCACCTTTCTCTTTCTCTGGTACTGGAGCTGGAAGCTGCTTCTGCATGAGCCGTCTGGCGCGGCATGATTCAACAACGCGTCTGCGCGAGTGTCCGGTCGATGAGATCTTCATAGGCCAAGATCGCGCGGTCCATCTGGAATTCATCGACAAAACGGTGAGCAAAGCGCTCCCCTGGCTGCAACGCGGCCAGAGCGGCAAGCAGCGAGGCAGCCAGTGCCTCGGCGGAGATCTCTGGGGCAAGCCAAACTCCAGCCCGATCGCGCAGCAACTCCACCACGCCCGCGCTGGCCGGCAAAGCCACAATGGGAAGGCCAGCGGCAGCCGCCTCCAGCAATGCATTGGGAAGCCCTTCCTGCCGCGACGAAAGCACAAAAAGAGTCGCATCCGCGAAGCACGGCCAGGGAGGCGTCAGGCAACCGGCAAAGTCTACTACGGAGTCAAGCCCCAGCCGATGGCGCTCGGCCTTCAGCGCTGCCTCTTCGGGTCCAGCGCCGGCAATCAGCAGGCCGGCCTCGGCAAACTCCCGCCGCACCAGAACCATCGCGCGCAGCAGAAGGTCAAATCCCTTCTCGCGCGCCAGCCGCCCGATCGCCAGCAGATGCGGTCCGCGTCCTGGCCAGACGATTTGATTCTGAAGGATGGAATTGCGAATCTCTTCCACATCGACCGGGTTAGGCAGTACTGCCAAACGGTCTTCGTCGAGACGCAGCTCGCGCTGGAGTTCGTCGGCCATCGCCCGTGACTGACAGATTACCTTTTCCGCATAGCGGTACAGCAGCCGGTAAAGCAGCCGCGTCCGGAAGTTTGCTCCGCCTGAGGCTAATGGCGCGGAGAGGCTTCCGTTCTGCCGCACCAGAACGCGAGTCCGTCTGGGAAAGAGCGGACGCAGCAGAAGCACCAGAAAATTCAGATGAAACATTCCCGACAGAATTAAATCCGGCTTCAGATTGCGGACCAGCCGCAGCAGGGCGAAGGCTCCCAAACGCACGCGGGACGCGCCTAAATGATGGATCTGCACCCAGGGAGGCAGCGGCCCCGCGCCCTCTTTTTCTTCCGTCATCACACCGAGATGCAGCTCATACTTCTCCGCCGACAGGCCTCGCGCCAGCAGCGCCATCACGCCTTCAGCGCCACCGCCGCCGAGATGAGGAATCAGCAAAAGAAGCCGTGAACGGGAATTCATAGCTTGTGGAAAACCTCATGGATTTCCGTGAGTATAGAGTAAATGTCTTTATTTATCTGCAATTACTACAGGTTTTTCCTAAAGATATTTTCTTGTTGACAGACTTAGGCGATTTAATGTTTCCTGAGAGTACTGATCCTGCTTATCTCCAGAAAGAGACCGGCTTTTACAGGTCTCTATCTGCGTTGCACGAGGAGAGAGGCCGACACAGAGAACGGAAGCGGTTCTGCCAGGGCATGAAATTGTCCGGCAAACCTCAGGCAAGTATGAGCTTCCGAGTCTGTCGAGCACCTTTCCATACGCGTATCCGATGCGGAAATCCGCTCGGAGCGCGAAGGTCCTTTCTGGGGAGGGGCTCGTGTTCAAACGCAGCATTCATACCGCTCATCGCGGCTTCTTGCGTCATTTTTGCCTTGCGCGCAGAGAGTTCTCAGCCTCCACGGCTCGCCGGACGCAGCCGTCAAGCTCTACCTTCAAACCCCGCATTGTTGTCGGCATCACCAGCGCGCAAACCTGCCTGGTTTTGGGCGGACGCCTGCGCACTCTGCGCGAGGCCGGCTTCCAGGTTACGCTGGTCTCCAGTCCAGGAGATCTGCTTCCTCGTACGGCCGCGGCGGAGGGGGTGGAGTCGATTGCGATTCCCATGCAGCGGGAGATTGCGCCCGTGGCCGATCTCGTCGCGCTGGCGCGCCTATGCTGGCTGCTCTTCCGGATAAAGCCGGAGATGACGGAGTTCAGTACGCCGAAGGCGGGACTGCTAGGCTCGATCGCGTCCTTGCTTTGCGGCGTGCCCACCAGGGTCTATTTTCTTCGCGGCCTGAAGCTGGAGACTTGTAGCGGCTTCAAGCGGCGCCTTCTTCTGGCTGCCGAGAGAGTGGCTGCACTCTGTTCCCATGTCGTTCTGTGCAACAGCGAAAGTCTGCGCACACAGGCGCTGGCGCTGGGCGTGGCACCGGAGCGCAAACTGCAACTGTTGGGTGGCGGCAGCAGTAATGGCGTCGATGTCGAGCGCTTTCAGCCTGGTTCAAACAACCTGCGAGAAGAGCTTGGCCTGCCGATGGAAGCGCCAGTGGTGGGTTTTGTCGGCAGACTGACCCGCGACAAGGGCCTACCAGAGTTGATCGAGGCCTTTGACGCCATCCTGGCGGTCCGGCCCAGCGCGCATCTCCTTCTGGTGGGCTGGTTTGACGCCGCCGAAGACGCGCTCGACCGCAATCTGCGCGCATTCATACGGAATCATCCACGCATTCATACGACCGGCTATGTAGCCGACACCGCGCCCTATTATCGCGTCATGGATGTGATGGTTCTGCCCACTTGGCGGGAGGGCTTTCCCAATGTCGTTCTGGAGGCCGCGGCCTCGGGAATTCCTGTGATTACCACCTTGTCCACAGGCTCGCGCGACGCGGTGGTTCCAGAGGTGACCGGACTGCTGATTCCTCCCGGCTATCCAGTCGCCATCCGTGAAGCGGTGCTGCAATTACTGGGGAATCCGGAGCGGCGGTATCGCATGGGCCGGGCCGCCCGCGCCTGGATTCTCGACCACTACGTCAATGGAAACGTTCTGGGACGCACCGTCAGTTACTACCAAAGCCTTCTCGACCGGAGCACGGTGAGACACTCCAGAAGAAAGACGCTTGCCGGGGATTCAATTCTCAATCCAGTATGACTTCAGCGCCCATCACCTGATCTTTCCGGATTATCATTCTCGTTGCGGCAATTTCTGCCGATAGGAGCAGTGGCCGCGTGTGGAGTGGGAGAAACCGGATGAAAGACAAGCAAAAGAAGAATCATGAAGAGACGGGGCAGGAGGGAACGCCAGCCGTCGGCAATCAGCCGGTTGGAGATCTGCCTGCGCCGGTTCAGGCCGCGACGAAGACATTGCGGCTGGGAAAAGACTGCGACTACGAGCGTGAGCTTAGCCGCTTGCAGGTCGAACTGGTCAAGCTCCAGGAATGGGTGCGTCAGGAGAAGATGCGCGTGGTGGTGCTCTTCGAAGGACGGGACGCGGCCGGCAAAGGCGGCGCCATCAAGCGCATTACCGAATCTCTCAATCCACGCGTCTGCCGAGTGGCGGCGCTGACCACTCCCACCGAGCGCGAGCAGTCGCAATGGTACTTTCAGCGGTATGTTGCTCATCTGCCCGCGGCTGGCGAGATCGTGCTCTTTGATCGCAGTTGGTACAACCGCGCCGGCGTCGAACACGTCATGGGCTTCTGCACCGAGGCGCAGTATCTGGAATTCATGCAGAGTTGCCCGGAGTTCGAACGGATGTTGCAGCGCAGCGGGATTCGCCTCATCAAGTACTGGTTTTCGGTCAGCGACGAAGAGCAGGAGCGGCGCTTTCAGGAGCGCATGAAAAATCCGACGAAGCGCTGGAAGCTCAGCCCCATGGACCTGGAATCGCGCAAGCATTGGGCGGAGTACTCGCGCGCCAAAGATGAGATGTTCGCCGTGACCGATACCAAGATGTCTCCCTGGTTCGTCGTCAATGCGGAAGACAAAAAATGCGCCCGGCTCAATGTCATCCGGCATCTGCTTTCCCAGTTTGTCTACCGCGACCTGACTCCCGCGCCTCTGGAGCTGCCCAAGCTGGAGAAATCCAAATACGTGCGCCCGCCCATTCAGGAACAGAACTTCATTCCTGAGATATATCGTTAGGTTGTGGCTGAAGCCGGTTGTGCAGGGCGCTGTTCACATGGCCGCATCGATCTGCGTCTGGCGCGTACGTTATTGAATGCAAGCGACGCAGCTCTGCCGTCATGAAGGAAACGCAATCATCAAGAGGAGCTTTCGCGGCTCTTCCGGCGCCGCGTGCGGCTGGCTGCATGAACGGCCTTGGCCCGGTCCAGCGCGGCTTGAATGTTGGGCATGAAGTTCTCCGCTCCGATGCGTTCCAGGAAGCGGCTTCCGCTGAGCAGCTTGGAGGGCTGCTCCATGGCGCCGCACAGCAGCATGGTGCGGCCGGAGTCGTGCAGCCGCTTGGCAAAGCTCTCGATCGCGTGAATGCCGCTGGCGTCGATGGCCGTCATATTGCGCAGCCGCAGGATGACGACCTGCTGAAACGCATCGATATTGGCCGTAGCCTCAACCAGCTTTTCCGTGGTGCCCCAGAGAAACGGCCCGTGTATGCGCAATAGCGTGACATAGGGCGGCAGGATGCGTCCTTGCAGCGAGTGCGAGAGGCCGTCGCGGATGTATTCGTCGGTAACCGGCGTGACGGTCGTCGTGTCGGCGATGCGATAGATGTAAAGCAGCGCGGCCAGCGATAGGCCGACCCCGACGGCAACGGTCAGATCGGCAAAGACCGTGAGCGCAAAGGTGACCAGCCAGACCGAGATCGCCGTAAAGTCCAGTTGGAGGATGCCGCCGATCTCATTCCACTCGCCCATGTTGTAAGCGACGACGAAGAGCACGGCGGCCAGCGTGGCGAGCGGGATGTAACTGGCCAGCGGTGCGGCGACCAGCAGGATCGTCAATAGCGTGACCGCATGGATCATGCCGGCAACCGGCGAGCGTGCGCCGGCGCGGATATTGGTCGCGGTGCGGGCGATGGCTCCGGTGGCGGGAATGCCGCCAAAGATCGGCGAAACGATGTTGGCGATGCCTTGCGCCACCAGTTCGACGTTGGAGTTATGCCGGTCGCCGGTCATGCCATCGGCCACCACGGCAGAGAGCATACTTTCCAGCGCCGCCAGCAGCGCCACGGTGAAGGCCGCCGGAATCAATGGCAGAATATGCTCGGCATGAAAGTCTGGCAGGGCAATGGGAGGCAGGCCGCGGGGAATGCCGCCGAAGCGGCTGCCGATGGTCTCGACCGGCAGATGAAAGATGACACTCACTCCAGTCGCGGCGAGCAGAGCGACGATGGAGGCGGGAACCCGCTTGGTGATGCGCGGCATGAGGAGCAGGACCGCCAACGTTCCGAGTCCCAGCGCCAGCGCAGTCGGATTCACCGTAGCGGAGTGCGCGACGAGCAGCTTGATGCGCGGCAGAAACTCGCTGGGAACAGCCCCGACACGCAGGCCGAAGAAGTCCTTGAGCTGCGTGGAGGCGATGAGGACGGCTATGCCATTGGTGAAGCCGACGACCACCATGCGGGGAATGAAGCGGACGGCAGCGCCCAGGCCGGTGAGGCCCATCGCCAAGAGCACGATGCCGGCCATCAGCGTCACCATCGCCAGGCCGCTCATGCCATAACGGGCCACAATTCCCGCCACGATCACAACAAAGGCGCCTGTGGGTCCGCCGATCTGGGTACGCGATCCGCCCAGCGCGGAGATCAAAAAGCCGGCGACGACAGCCGTATAGAGTCCTGCCTGCGGCGTGACACCGCTGGCTATGCCAAAGGCCATCGCCAATGGCAGCGCGACAAGTCCCACCGTGATTCCGGCGAGCAGATCGTGAAAAAAGGCCTGGAGCGAATAGTCTCTGAACGCAAGAACAGACTTGGGAAGATTCGGATTATGGATCGACATTATTTCTTTCATTTTACGCCGATCGGAAAAAGCGTGAAATCCTTCCTATCTCTTTCCATATGCTTCGCTTCGAGAGAACAAGGATGGTGTATCGCTTCAAACGGCTCTTCCCTGGCTGAAATGCGGCGGAAAAAACTGTGAGAGACTGCGTAATGAAAGGCTATTTCGATGAACGAATCTGGTTTCACTGTAGAAAAGATTTCCATCTTATCCGCTTTGTTTGTTCTATCAATTTGCATCACTGCATGCGGCTCCAGTTCGTCGGGCACGCCCATCCCCACAAAGACCACGCCCACCATCACTTGGGCCACACCGGCCTCTGTGCCTGCGGGAACGGCGCTCAGCACTTCTCAGCTTGATGCGACGGCCAGTGTAGCGGGCACCTTCGTTTACACGCCCGCGGCAGGGACCGTCGAGTCCACAGCGGGCAACGTGCAACTGAACGTTACCTTCACGCCCACTGATACGACGGATTACACCACGGCGACATCGAGCGTGATGCTGAGCGTAACCGCGGCAGGTACAAAGACAACGCCGACCATTACATGGGCCACACCGGCCTCTGTGCCTGCGGGAACGGCGCTCAGCTCTTCTCAGCTTGATGCGAGCGCTAACGTAGCCGGCACCTTCGTTTACACGCCCGCCGCTGGAACCGTCGAGTCCACGGTGGGCAGCGTGAAACTGAACGTTACCTTCACGCCCAACGACACGGCGGATTACACCACGGCGACATCGAGCGTGATGCTGAGCGTAACCGCAGTATCGTCAGGTCCCAATTATGCGTGGAGCAACGTGAAGATTGTTGCCGGCGGTTACGTTCCCGGCCTCTACTTCCATCCCAAATTGCAGAACCTGATGTATGCCCGCACTGACATGGGCGGCGCATATCGCTGGGGACCGAATGATACGCAGTGGGTTCCGCTACTGGATTGGATCAGCCCGGCAAACTGGTCGTACGGCGGCCCGGAGGCCATCGGCCTGGATCCTACCGATTCCAACCGTCTCTACATTGCCGTTGGCGAATACGCCTGCGCTGCCGCATCCTGTAATCCCAAGACGTCTGGGTGGGATGGCAACGGAGCGATGCTGGTTTCCGACGATCAGGGAAACACTTTCACGACCGTTCCTCTGAGCTTCCAGAATGGCTCGAATGACAGCGGACGCAACGCCGGCGAGCGCATCGCGGTTGATCCCAACTCGCCGGGGATTGTGTACTTCGGCACGCGGCGGGCAGGGTTGCAGATTTCGACCAATCACGGCTCTTCATGGACGCAGGTATCTGGATTGCCGGTGACTTCAACGGCGAACAACAGCGGCGTGGTCTCCGTGGTTCCCATCGCCTCCAGCGGATCGAGCGGGACGGCGACACCGGCGGTTTACGTAGCCGTGGCAGGAACCGGCGTCACAACCAACGGCGTCACGGATCCAGTGGGAGTTTACGTGACCACGAATGGCGGCAGCGCAACCAGCACCTTCACGGCCGTCAGTGGGCAGCCTTCGTTCGCAACGGCATCCGATCCGATGGCGCCGCTTCATGCTGTTCTCGGCCCCAATGGCAATCTCTATGTGCTTTATGGCGATCAGGCCGGTCCGGGAGGGATTGGGGCCAGCCAGCTTTGGGAGTTCACCCCCGGCGCAAGCTGGACATCGGGAACGTGGAAGCAGATCGTGATTCCACCCAACAGCGCAGGCAATACCAGCGAGTCAGGCTATGGCGGCATCGCGGTCGATCCCAGCCACTCAGGGGTTTTGCTGCTGGCCACCATCGATCAGTATTATCCCGGCGACACCATCTACCGTTCGACCAACGACGGCGCTACCTGGAAGGATGTGTCGGCCACTGGCGGCATACATGACGGAAGCCTCTCGCCGTACCTGGCCTTTGGGGGCAACGTTTCCAACGTCGGCAGCGGCAACTGGGTGGGCAGCATCGTCATCGATCCCTTCAACTCGGATCATACGATGTATGGCACCGGCGCAACGATCTGGGAGTCCACCAATCTGACCGGCGCCGACTCCGGCAAGACGGTCAATTGGACCGTCGGAGCCAACGGAGTGGAAGAGGCTTCTCTGGGCATGGCGATTGCGCCGCCTTCCGGAAATACCATCCTGCTCAGCGGCATGGGAGACATCTACGGATTCGCACATACCAATCTGACCGTCTCGCCGGCACAGGGAATGTATTCGAGTCCGCGCTACTACCCGTCTGATATGGACTTTGAGCAGAACACGCCTACCACCGTCGTCCGCGCAACGCAGGGCAACGCGGCCAATGGCTCAACCGCCGCCAGCAACACTCCGTGGGGCACAATCTCGACCGACGGAGGGCTGACCTGGACGGGCTTTGCCGGCGCTCCCACCTGGACCTCTACGACGACCGGGGCTACTTCAGGCGGCGGCAGCATTGCGATTGCTCCGGATGGATCCTCCATGGTCTGGACTCCGCTGAACACTGCCTCTGCCTGGTACTCGACCAATCAAGGCGCAACCTGGACCGCGGCTACCGGCCTTCCCGCGAGTTCCTCTGGTTCCGTGACACAGGTAGTGAGCGACCGTGTGACGCCCGGCGTCTTCTACGGATTTGCCGGAGGCGCGCTCTACCTCAGCACCAACCAGGGAAAGACATGGACCTCGGTGCAAACCGGCCTTCCAACCAATTGCAGTTCCCAGACCGGATGCCTGGTCATTCTGCCTGACGCGCAAGGCGACCTCTGGCTGGCCTCCGGGAACGGCCTCTACCACAACACGGGCAGCGCCAGTTCTCCGCAATTGACGGCTCTCTCCGGCGTCGCTTCGGCGAACTATTTTTCCTTCGGCAAGGCTGCGGCTGGCTCCAGCAACTTGACCCTCTATCTGTATGGAACTCTCACCGGCGGCGTAAGCGAACTCTACCGCTCGACCACCAATGGCGGAAGCTGGATTCAGATCAATGACAGCACGCATCAGTGGGGTGGTGGAGTCAACTGCGTGACCGGCGATATGCGCACCTTTGGAACCGTGTATGTCGGCACCAATGGACGCGGAATCATCTGGGGGACCAGCGCCAACTAAGGCCTGTTTTGCCGCACAAACTTCGAGCCTCATTCCTGCGCCGGATCATCGTGCAAGAGTGAGGCTCGATTTTGTTTCAGCCCTGGTGAGGCGCATCAATCATTCCAACGCAAGAATCCAGAGCTTTGACGTAGATGAGCGCGGCCCGTCCGAGCGGGTAAAAGTTCTCCTTCCGCCCTTCGCAGCGATAGCCGTGCGTCTCATAGAGGCGGATTGCGTCCTGGTTCTCGGCATCCACGTGCAGCCTGATCCGTAGAGCGCCCGCCATCAGCGCGGAATCTTCAATGCGGCGCAGTAGTTCGCGGCCAACGCCGCGGTTCCGCGCCTGGGGAATGACTTCAATGGTCTGAATGTAAGCCGAAACCCCGTCTGCGCGCTTCGCCCACTCGACGATGGCAAAGCCGGTCAGGCCTTCATCGCCCTCCGCCAGCCAAACTGCGGAGCCAGAGCGCCGCACCAGCGTCCGCATCTGCCGCCGGCTGAAGCGGAAGGGCGGATCGAAGCAGCTTTCTTCAATGGCATAGAGAGCGTCGAAGTCGTCCGGAGTGTAGAGGCGGTATTGCATCGGCTGTAAGCAGTTTAGAGGACGATCTCCCGGCACCGTGCTAGACTTCATTGCAATTGTCTTTGCGAGGTTCTCTCATGGCTGGAATCGTCCAGAAAAAACAGTTGCCGTCCGCAGGCCAAAAGACGGTGCGCGCCGTGGCCAAGTGGATGCCATTCGCCTTTATTGCCGTGGTTTTTGTCCTGTTGTCCTTCGGCATAGCCGATATACGGGTTCTGGCCGCCAACTCTTCATCCGATGCAACGCTGACGGCCGCCGAGCTGAAGGATAAGATCGATGAACTGCGCTGGATTCTGGAACTGATTCTGGCCGCTTCGGGGCTGTTCACCATCGCCCAGGGCATTGCCGCCGGATTCAGCGCGCGCAGCTTTGCCGACGAGGCAAAAGGCATTTTGGCGGAGGCGAATGCCCGCTTTGCCGGATTCACTCAGGACACGAACGCCATCCTGGCCGAGGCAAGACAGCGATTCACGACCTTCTCGCTGCTGGAGGAGCGCCGCAAGGAGGCCAATGCGAATCTGCCCAATCTCGACAAGGCTTTGTCGCAGATTTCGCCGGCGCACAGCCTGGGCGGACGATTTTATGGCAATTTGCCCATGAAGCTGCGTCAGGAGCTTCTCTCCGCGGAGAGGATTTTTCCCTATGAAGTTGTGGGGCATGACGACCAGCCCGACGAATTTGCGCGCAACCTGAGGCGTCTGGCGCAGTTTTATTCGGCCAAATTCAGTTATGAGCGGGAGCGTGGATCGGGATCGCTGGGAGACCTGGAACACGCCCAATACCTGCTCTCTCTGGCAATTCGCAAGACTGGCTCGAGCTTCTACCTTCTCAACGATCTGGGCAATGTTCACATCGTGTACTACCGGGTTCTGAACTCCCTGCCCGGCTCAGGCTCGAACTCCCGCCGCGCGGAGTTGCAAGATACATTGAACCGCGCGCGAAGCTGCTTTGAAGACAGCATTACCGCCCAGCCCCGGCAATTGCGCGCCTATTACAATCTGGCCGTGATTGAAGCAGATCTGGCTCCGGCGCGGGCCAACGGCGAAGGTCTGCGCCTGGCCATCGGTCAACTGCGAAAGGGATTGAAATACCGGGAATGGGAGCAAACGACGAACAAGGAATTTACCTGCAATGCGCTGTACAACCTGGCCTGCTACTACGCCCGGCTTTCGGCTCACAGCGGATTTGCGAAAAAAGCGGCGGTAGCCGTGCTGCGCAAGGCCGCGAAATATGGGCGGATCTATCCTGAGTATGTGAATGCGGATTTCAATACCGAGAAGGGCGACTTTTATGCGCTGACCAAAACCGCGCCGCCTGAGACAATCCAGATTCTCAACCGGATACAACACGAACTCTCACGCCATAACCGGCTGACCGAGCAGCCGTGACTCCAGGCTGGAAGCAGAGGATGCCGCCAGTATTTCCGCTTAGATATTGGTTGTACTCTCGGGACGCATATGCACCTCCAGATAGAAACATTGTAGCACAAGCCGGAAAATTCGATTGTCAACCGAAACAACTTGCCGCAAAAGAAGAAGGATCATCTTTCGCGGCAAGTTGTTTATTTATAGAATGTTAGGAAGTCCTAAACCTTCGCTTCCAGATCGGCGATCACGTCGAAGAAGCGCTGGTCGAGGCGGCGGTTGTGGGCGATGGCTTCCTTGATGGTGATGTCGGTGACGTCCAGCCCCTGAAGAACGGCGATGCGCCCCCACTTCTTGTCATGGACCATGTCGATGGCGTGCAGGCCGTAGCGCTGTCCCAGGATGCGGTCATAGGCCGTGGGAACGCCGCCGCGCTGGGTATGTCCCAGGTTGACGGAGCGCGTCTCGAAGCCGGTCTTCTTCTCGATCAGGCTGGCCAGCTTCTCGCCGATGCCGGAAAGACGGGCATGGCCGAAGGAGTCGAGTTGCGCGTCGGGATTGACGACCTGGCCGACTTCGGGCAGATGGCAGCCCTCGGCGACGACGACGATGCCATAGTGCTTGCCGCGATCATAGTTGTACTTGAGCAGCGCCGAAACATGGTCGATATCGATGTCTTTTTCGGGGACGAGAGTCACGTCGGCGCCACCGGCAACACCGGCTGCATAGGCGATCCAGCCGGCATCCCGGCCCATGACTTCAATAACGATGACGCGGTTGTGCGAGTCGGCGGTGGTGCGGATGCGGTCGACGGCCTCGGTGGCGATGGCCACGGCGGTGTCGAAGCCGAAGGTCTGATCGGTGCCGCTGATGTCGTTGTCGATGGTCTTGGGCACGCCGACCGAGGGCACGCCGTTCTCGCTCAAAAAGAGGGTAACGGACTGCGTGTCGTCGCCGCCGAGAGCGATCAGCGCATCGATCTTGTTGGCCTTGAGAACTTCCTGCACCTTCTCGATGCCGCCGGGAATCTTCTTCACGTTGGTGCGCGAGGAGTGAAGGATGGTGCCGCCCGTCAATTGAATGCCGTCGATGGCTTCCAGCGTCAGCGGGATGAAGTTGTTGTCGAGCACGCCCTTCCAGCCGTTGAGAAAGCCGATGAACTCATCGCCATAGTGGTTGATGCCCTTGCGCACAGCCGCGTAGATCACCGCATTCAATCCCGGGCAGTCGCCGCCGCCGGTCAACAAAGCAACTCGCATCGTAGATAGTCTCCTGATTGATTTTTTGCGCGGCGTCTGGCCGGGCCGGGATATAGTCCCTGAATTGTGCGTCCAGAACGGGAAAACTGACAGACTCGACGCCTTACCCAGTTTACTCCACGGCTGTAAAGCGAAATCGTGACCGCGCTCACGCTACGAAAATAATCCGCAATGAGAGTTCGTACGGGAATATGGCGCTCGCAGCAGTATCCTGGTTGCCATCTTCTTTGACATCAGCGCAGGCGACTGGTATCGGCAGGATTGGCAAGAAGACGGCAAAAAGTGCTTGAATAGGGAGTATGCCGGGTACGGGAGCGCTGATACTGCTGGTCTTTGCCAGCCTTGTAGTGGGTATACTGCTGGTGCTACTCCAGTTGACGCGGCTGGGCTACCTGGTTCGCGCCACCATTCCCGACCGTCCGCGGCAGAGGATGTTCATCGCCTCGGTTTCCTTTCTGCTCACATTTGTCGGAGTCCGCATCCTGGTTCACCGGATCGTGAGCCATGAGGGACACTTCCAGTGGGTGGTGGTGCATGGCCACCACATTCATCATCTGGTCTGGGGAATTCTGATTCTGCTGCTGGTGGGCTATGGCTGGCTGCTGGATCTGGGACGAGCGCATACGCCGCTCGCGATCTTCTTCAGCCGCCTGATGTCGGTCAGCTATGGGGTGGGTGCGGCGCTGACTCTGGACGAGTTTTCGATCTGGCTGGACCTGGAGCCGGATGCTTACTGGTCAAGCGCCGGGCGGCTCAATATCGACGCGATCATCCTCTTCGGCAGCCTGCTGGCCGTGGGTGCATGGGGTGCGCCGTTCTTCCGCGGAGTGGCGCTCTTGTTGAGCAAGGGCGCACTCTTCGGCAGGGAGCTGGGCCGCGGCCTGAGCTATCCTATTCGCCTCGTGCGGTTGCTTCGTCCTCGTAAAGCGCGGCAATCAGGGCCGCGTAGCGACTCGTAATCACACGCCGTTTCAATTTCATTGAAGGCGTCAGTTCGCCCGATTCCTGGGTCCACTCGTCGGCTACGACGCGGAAGCGCTTCACGCTCTCGAAGTTGGCCAGCGTGCCGTTCACCTCGCGCACTGTCTCCGCAAAGAGAGCAATGACGCGGTCGTCCGCCACCAGTTCAGAGCGATTCTTCGTCTCGATGCCCTGCTGACCTGCCCACTCTTCGAGCGCTACGAAGTTGGGAGCCAAAAGCGCGGAGATGAACTTGTGCTTGTCGCCGACCAGTGCGGCATGGGCAACAAAGCGGCTGTTCTTGAGCTTGTTTTCAATAGGCTGAGGCGCCACCAGCTTGCCGCCCGAGGTCTTCAGCAGCTCTTTCTTGCGGTCGGTAATGTAAAGGAAGCCGGCGGTATCGAAGCGGGCAATGTCACCGGTGCGGAAGAAGCCCTCCGTGGTGAAGCACTCGGCGTTGGCCTCCGGCTTCTGCCAATAACCGCTGAAGACCGAGGGACCGCGGACCAGCAGTTCGCCATCGCCGGCCAGCTTGAGGTCGAGGTTGGCGATGGGCATCCCTGCCGCTCCGATGCGATTGTGCAGGGGCGTGTTGAGGGCGATCAGCGGCGAGGTTTCGGTAAGCCCATAGCCCTCCCAGAGAGCTATGCCCACCGAGGCGAACCACTTGATGGTATCGATGCCGAGGGGCGCGCCGCCAGAGACGAAGATCCTCACACGGCCGCCAAATGCCGCACGCACTTTGGAGTAAACCAGTTTATCGGCCAGCTTCCAGAGCGGCGACGAGGGATGGCGTCCCGTGTAGACCGTATCGATGTGGCCCGCACCCAGCCCGGCGGCCCAGGCAAGCAGCCGCTTTTTAACCGGAGACTGAGAGGTGCGGCGTTCCACCTCTTCTCGAATCTTCTCGAAGACCCGCGGTACGCCGACAAAGACCGTGGGGCGAATTTCCCGCATCGCCTGGGGCAGCTTGTCGAACTTTGAGCAGTAGGCCACCTGCACGCCGTTCGAGAACATCACGTAATCCAGCGCGCGTGCCGTGATGTGCGAGAGCGGCAGAAAAGAGATCAAAGCATCGGCGGAGCTGAAGTCGAAATCCTGCGCGGCAATATTTTGATTGGCTGCAATGTTGCCGTGGGTGAGCGCCACGCCTTTGGGTTCGCCGGTGGTTCCCGATGTATAAATCAGCGTGGCCAGGTCTTTGGCTTCGACCGAGCGGGTAAGCGCGTCGAAGACCGGATCGCGCATCGTGCCACGCGCATCGGCGCCGGCCATTACTTCGCTGAAGGCTACCGCCGCTTCAGGCGCCGCGGGATCCATCATCAAAATGTGCTGGAGCGAGGTCTGCGTGCGCACGGCATTCAGCTTGTCGAACTGCTGGCGGGTGGAGACGACGGCAATCCGGCAGCCGGCATCGGCCACCAACTGGGCAATCTGCTCGCCGGTGAGCGTGGGGTAGATGGGCACATTCACGGCGCCGATGGCCAGAGCGGCAAAGTCCGTGACGGCCCACTCCCAGCGGTTTTCGGCGATCAGAGCGATGCGGTCGCCTTTTTGCGCGCCCCAGCCGAGAAATGCCTGGGCAAGCGCCCGAACCCGCTGGTAAATCTGGTCGGAAGAGATGGGCAGCCAGTGGCCGAACTCGTCCTGCCACAGGATGGCGCGGGGGGTGGATGCCGCGGTAACACGGCGGAAAAGGTCATTGATGGTGGAGAGCGGAGCAGTTTGTGTCATGTTGGATAGAAGGGGGGACGCGGGGATTCGTCCACCGTTTTCATTCCGAGAGTGTATCAGCGCGGAGCCACAACTGCGAAACGATTGTGGATGAATGAAAATCCCTTCCATTGGATCTTTGTCTCCGATTTTCACGAGATTGCATACTTATGCATGGTGGTGTATATTTATACGGGTGCGGTCGCCTCGCAACGGATCGTTCTTTTTAGTTTGTCTGGGATTGGCTGATGAAGACTCTGCGACACAATGCGATTCGTGAACTTGTCGCCAAGGGATTGGTGGCCAATCAGGACGAGTTGCGCCGCAAGCTGAGCCGCCGGGGCTTTGCGGTGACCCAGGCCACTCTCTCGCGCGACATTCACGAATTGAGACTCTCGAAGGGTCCCAGCGGCTACACTTTATCCAATGGCAATGGCACAGCTTTGGCAGACGAGGAGAACAGCCCACCCTCGCTGGCGGAGATGCTGGAAGGCTTTGGCCTGCGTGCCTGTCAGGCGATGAATCAAGTTGTTGTGTCCACGGTGACGGGCGGAGCGCAGCCTTTGGCCGCCGCGCTGGACCGTGAGGGCTGGAGCGAAGTTGTAGGCACGCTGGCGGGCGATGATACGGTACTGGTGATCTGCCCCGACAAGCGCAAAGCGAGCGATGTCGAATCCCGATTGAGGACCATGTTGGAATCATGACAGAAACCATACAAACCGCCGTAGTGGGAGTTACAGGGTATGCGGGCGCGGAGTTGGCGCGGCTGTTGCTGCATCATCCCCGCCTGAAGGGCAAGCCTCCGGTCTTTGCAGGGCGCGTGGACGCGCAGGATGCCGCGCGTGGAGGCATCGCGCTTGCCGAGATTCATCCGGAACTGGCCGACAGCAAAGGCCACGGCGATCTGCGCCAGCAGCCGTTTTCCTGGCAATTGCTCTCTGATCTTGATGTTGACGTTCTCTTTCTCGCCACTCCGCACGAGCAATCGCGGGAGTGGGTACCGGAGGCGCTTAAACGCGGAATTCGCGTGATCGATCTCAGCGGCGCATGGCGGCTTGTGGATGCGGCAAACCGCGCCGTTTACGCATTCGAGGACAAAGACAGCCAGCTTGCCGAGGCAACGCAGGAAGAAGCTGTCTATGGAATGCCGGAACTGCATCGCAAGCAGATCGCCGGAGCGCGCCTCGTCGCCAATCCCGGCTGTTATGCGACCTCGGTCATCCTCGCGCTCAAGCCGCTGGAAGCTGCGGGCTTGATCGATCTCAAACGCGGCATTGTTGCCGACGCCAAGAGCGGCGTGAGCGGCGCGGGCAAGGCCCCCACCGCCAAGACGCACTTCATCTCCGCCGCCGACAATCTCTCCGCCTACGGGGTCTTCACGCATCGCCACACCGGGGAGCTGCTGGAGCAGATTGGCTTAAGCGCGAGTGAAATCATTTTTTCGCCGCACCTGCTGCCGATTCCGCGCGGCATTCTTTCGACGATCTATGTGCACTTCCGCGAAAGGCAGAGCAGGGCGGGCATCATGAAGCTGTACCACGAATTCTTTGCCGGCAGCCCGCTGGTCCGCCTCTATGACAAAACGCTGCCGCAGATTCAGTACTCGGTTCGCACCAACTATGCGGACATCGGCTTCCAGCTCGACGCCGATGGCCATCGCGCGGTGATTGTCAGTTGCCTGGACAATCTGCTGAAGGGCGCCGCTGGTCAGGCCGTGCAGAATCTGAATGTGATGCTCGGCTGGCCTGAGGCAGAAGGCCTGGAATGAAAATCGCCGCGGAGGGCTTGGAATGAAGTACGTCGTTAAATTAGGCGGGGCCGGCCTGGAGAATCCCGCTATGCTCGATGGCTGCGTGCGCGCCATTGCGGATCTTGTGCGCGACGGCCATCAGGTGGCTGTGGTTCACGGCGGCGGCGTGCAGTTGACGCGTACGCTGAAGGCGCTGGGCAAACAGAGCGAGTTTATCAATGGATTGCGCGTCACCGACGCCGAAACCCGCGACGTGGCGTTGATGGTTTTTGCCGGCAAGGTGAACAAGTCTCTGGTCGCCGCGCTGGGAGCGATCGGTCAGCCGGCAGTGGGGCTATCCGGCGGCGACGGGCTGAGCTTTCGCGCCCGCAAAAAACGGACGGAGCCGGACCTCGGCTATGTTGGCGAGATTGCATCGAGCGATCCGCGCCTGATTGAAGCGATCTGGCAGACGAACTGTGTACCCGTCTTCTGCTCGGTGGCTCTCGGCTTCGATGGCGAGTATTACAACATCAACGCCGACGAGATGGCCGCCAGTTGCGCCATTGCCTGCCGCGCCGATGCGCTGGTTTTTCTCACCGACGTGCCGGGGGTGAAGGGTGCAACCGGCGCTGTACTCCGATGGCTCTCCATCGATCAGATTGCGGAGATGGCCAAGAGCGCCGTCATCTCCGGAGGGATGCTGCCCAAGCTGAGCGCCTGCCGCGATGCTCTGCTCAACGGCGTCAAGCGCGTTCGCATTTTACCCGCCGAGGCTGCCGGTTCGTTACCGGACCTGTGCAGTTCCCGCGTAGCATTTGGCACCGAAGTGATGGTGGCCTGAGGAGAAAAAATGACCAAGCTGGAAGAAATTCAAGCCGCCGAAGCGCGGCTGCTCATTCACACGTATGATCGCTTTCCTGTTCTGTTTGTCGCCGGCGAAGATGTTTACCTGATCGACGAGCAGGGCAATCGCTATCTGGATCTGCTGAGCGGCATCGGCGTCAACGCATTGGGATACAGCAGCAAGGTAATTCAAGAGGCCATTGCCAAGCAGAGCCGGACGCTGATCAATGCATCCAATTACTACTTCAACGACAAGATGGCGGATCTGGCCGAGCGCGTCACCCGGATCACCGGCATGGATCGCGTCTACTTTGGCAATTCGGGCTGCGAAGCCGTTGAGGCCGCGCTCAAGCTGGCCCGCGCGCACGCCGGAGTTTTGCGCGCTGAAGGCAAGCAGATTGGCACGAAGTTTCTCGCGCTCGAGCAGAGCTTTCATGGCCGTACCTTTGGCGCTATTTCGGCCACTTACAAGGAGAAGTATCGCGCGCCGTTTGAGCCTGTCGTTCCCGGCTTCGAGTTTGTGAAGTTCAACGACATTGAAGATCTGCGCGCCAAGTTCTCCAATGAAGTTTGCGGCATTCTGCTGGAAGCGATTCAGGGCGAGGGCGGCGTGCGTCCCCTCTCGCAGGAGTTTTTCGCCGAGGCGCGCAAGCTGGCCGATTCGACCGGAGCATTGTTGATTGTCGATGAGATTCAGGCTGGACTGGGCCGCACCGGAAAGTGGTGCGCCTATCAGCACTTCGGCATCAAGCCCGACATTACCACGCTCGCCAAGCCTCTGGCCGGCGGCATTCCGATGGGAGCGACGCTCTGTACCGATGAGGTGGCGCGCGCCTTCCATGCGGGGATGCACGGAACCACATTCGGCGGCGGCCCGCTTGCCTGCGCTGTCGCTATCGCGGTGATCGACCACATTGAAAAAGAAAATCTGCTCGATCATATCGTCGAGATCGGCGAGTATTTCCAAGCCGAATTGCGCAAGCTGGCGAAGCGCCACTCCTGCATCATCGACGTGCGCGGCAGAGGCGTGATGATTGCGGCGGAATTGAACTCCGCCGATCTGGGCAAGCACACCGTTACAGAAATGCTCAAGCATCATGTGGTGATCAATTGCACCAGCGATACGACATTACGCTTCCTGCCGCCCTACATCTTCGAGCGCATCCACGTGGACACGACCATTGCCGCACTGGACAAGGTTTTTACCGCTTACACCTCGGCCCAGGCCGCAGGAGGACAATCTCATGGCTAGCAAGTCTCTCGTTGAAACATCGCCTGTTCCCGTCGGGAACGATCCCGATATTCTTGCCGCAGCTCAACGCTTGAATGGCGAGGATATGTGTTCAATCGCCGATTTATCGAGCGCCGAGGTGCGCGCGATTCTCAAGTTGGGACACGACGTCAAGCGCAATCCCCGCGAGTATCGCCGTGCGCTCGACAGCAAACAAATGGTCCTGATGTTCGAGAAGGCCAGCCTGCGCACGCGCCTCAGCTTCGAGACCGGCATCAACACCATGGGCGGCAACGCGATCTTTGTCGATCAGACCAACTCGCCTTTAGGTGAGCGCGAATCCATCGCCGACGTGGCGCGCAATGTGGAGCGCTGGGTCGATGTGATCGTGCTGCGTACTTACGCGCACGACACCATCACCGAGATGGCCGCCAATTCGCGTGTGCCAGTCATCAACGCGCTCTCGGACTTCGAGCATCCCTGTCAGGCGCTGGCCGATTTCATGACTCTCGATGAGCACTTCGGCGGCGCGGCCGGACTCAGCTTTACCTATGTGGGCGACGGCAACAACGTCTGCCACTCGCTGATGCTGACCGGCGCGCAACTCGGCGTCAACGTCACCATCGCCACGCCGCGCGGCTACTCGCCGGACATTGAGATCGTCACCCTGGCCCGCGACATCGCGCAGGCCAACAACTGTGAGTTGCGCCTGTTGCAAGACCCGCAGGCCGCCGTCGAAGGCGCCGACGCGGTTTACACCGACGTCTGCGTCAGCATGGGCTTCGAGCACGAGTCCACCAAGCGCGAGCCGATCTTCCGGCCCTTCCAGGTCAACGAAGCGCTGATGCAGAAGGCCAAGCCCAGCGCCGTCTTTATGCATTGCCTGCCAGCGCGCCGTAACGCCGAAGTGACCGATGCAGTGTTGGACGGCCCACAGTCCATCGCCTTCGATCAAGCGGAAAATCGCCTGCACGCGCAGAAGGCGCTGTTGTTGTTGTTGCTCGGCGGATTGGCGTAAAAGCTCCCGTAGGGAGCGCAAGATAATAGCCCAGGACAAGCGAAGCGCAGTCCTGGGAAAGAGATCAAAATGAATGCAGAGCCCCGTAGGGGCGCTGTGAAAAGAATTCAACCGAACTTTGATTCATGTGGATATTTTGAAGGGGAACGGCTATTGCCGTGCCGAAAAAGCTGCATAAACGGCTCAGGCTTTAGCCCCGGGGAGAATGCGGAATTGCAAATAGGAAACTTCTTCAGAGGTTTTAACCGAGGACGATATGGAAGTTCATGAAATCACGCGAGAGGAATTTGACGAATTCAGAAGGCTACAAATACGAAGAGACTGGATTTGGCCTGCAAAGTTCAGCACGAATATCTATGGTGAACTTTGGCCGTGGGTTACAAATGGCAAAACACCGATTGAACTCAGGAAAGATGTTCGAGGCCTCTCGCCTTTACTTGACGAAGTCGGAAGGCTATACAGGATGAGTCGTAATGAGGGTGGGAGAATCTTCATCAATTATGAAGGTGCATTCTGGCGCTCGGAAGATGATGATCGCCCAGTGAATCCTATCTTGCGCTGGACATTTGCAGATGATGTGCGACCAGTCAAGAAACAGCGGACGTATTCGGATTTCCGATCCCAAATCGAAGCGAGAGGACGCAGATGAGGGTTGGTAAACGAACTTCATCCTAATAGCTCAATACGCGGTCTTGACCCCTGATCCCTGACCCCTATGAAAGGTTTTCAAGCATGTCCGTAATTCTCGAATCGCTGCCCGTCGGCCAGAAGGTTGGCATTGCTTTTTCTGGCGGGCTTGACACCTCCGCCGCACTGCATTGGATGAAGCAGAAGGGTGCGCTTCCCTACGCCTACACGGCGAACCTGGGCCAGCCCGATGAAACCGACTACGACGCCATTCCGCGCGCGGCCCTGGAGTATGGCGCGGAAAAGGCGCGGCTCATCGACTGCCGCGGCCCGCTGGTGCGTGAAGGCATTGCCGCGTTGCAGGCCGGCGCCTTCCACATCACGACGGCTGGCGTTCCTTACTTCAACACCACGCCGATTGGCCGCGCCGTCACTGGCACCATGCTCGTCGCCGCGATGAAAGAGGACGAAGTCGACATCTGGGGCGACGGCTCGACGTATAAGGGCAACGACATCGAGCGCTTCTATCGCTACGGCCTGCTGGTCAATCCCAGCCTCCAGGTCTACAAGCCCTGGCTCGACGCCGCATTCATCGACGAACTTGGCGGCAGAGCCGAGATGTCCGCGTATATGCAGCGCTGCGGATTTGCGTATAAGATGTCCGCGGAGAAGGCCTACTCCACCGACTCCAACATTTTGGGCGCGACGCACGAGGCCAAAGACCTGGAGCAGCTTTCTTCATCGATCAAGATCGTAGTCCCCATCATGGGCGCGGCATCATGGCGCGATGATGTTGAAATCCAGCGCGAAGAGATTGCCATTCGCTTTGCGGAGGGTTTTCCGGTCGCACTCAATGGCCGCGAGTTCACAGACCCTGTCGAACTGCTGCTCGAAGCCAACCGCATTGGCGGACGCCACGGCTTGGGTATGTCCGATCAGATTGAGAATCGCATCATCGAGGCCAAGAGCCGCGGCATCTACGAGGCCCCGGGCCTTGCTCTTCTCTACATCGCATACGAGCGCCTCGTCACCGGCATCCACAACGAGGACACCATCGAGCAGTACCGCGATCATGGACGCAAGCTGGGACGCCTGCTTTATCAAGGACGCTGGTTTGATTCGCAGGCCATCATGCTGCGCGAATCCGCACAGCGCTGGGTTGCCAAGCCCATAACCGGAGAAGTGACGCTGGAACTGCGCCGCGGCAACGACTACTCGATCCTCAACACTGAGTCGCCGAACCTTACCTTCCATCCCGAGCGCCTCAGCATGGAGAAGACGGAATCGACATTCAGCCCGCGCGACCGCATCGGCCAACTCACCATGCGCAATCTCGACATCACCGACACACGCGACAAGCTGCTCACTTACGCTGCATCCGGTCTGCTCACGCTGAGCAAAGGCAGCGAAATGCCCCGGCTGAACAGCGGCAACGAGAAGGAATAGCATAAATCAATGTCTAACGAACAACAATCCGGGAAGATGTGGTCGGGCCGCTTCCGCGAGCCATTAGACACGGAGTTCGAAGCGTGGCAGCGTTCGATTGTCTTTGACTGGCGGCTGCTGCCACAAGAAGTCGCCGCCAGCAAGGCGCACGCATCGGCACTTATTGCCGCAAAGATACTTACAGAGAGTGAAGGAGTGGAACTCCGTGAAGCTCTCGATGCGATTGCCGCAGAGTACGCGACAGAGGCGGGCAAGGCACTGGTGCGCGATCATGCGACGGCGGAAGACATTCATCATTTTGTGGAGTTGAAGCTGGCCGAGCGCATCGGCTCGCTGGGACTCAAGCTGCATACCGGCCGCAGCCGCAACGAGCAGATCGCGACGGACCTTCGCTTGTACGTACGCGCTCAAATCGGCCTCATTCTGGATGCGCTGATTGTCTGGGTCAAAGCGTTGGCCGAGAAAGCTCACGAGATGGACGATGCGGTGATGCCCAGCTACACGCATCTGCAACGAGCGGAGCCTGTGCTGGTGGCACATTGGCTGCTGGCATACATTGAAATGATCATGCGCGATGTTGCGCGGCTCATGGATTGCAAGGCACGGCTCAATTATTGTCCTCTCGGTTCAGGAGCAGTTGCAGGCGCAACGCTCAAGCTCGATCGCACCATCGCTGCAAAAGAGTTGAAGTTCTCCGGGCCAACTGGCAATTCGATGGACGCGACCAGCGACCGGGATTTTATTCTGGAATACTTGCAGGCGCTGACCTTTGTTGGATTGCATCTCAGCCGTTTTGCCGAGGAGATTACGCTTTTCGCGACGGCGGAATTCAATTTTGTGACGCTGCCGGAGGCCTTTTCGACAGGCTCGAGCGCGATGCCGCAGAAGAAAAATCCCGACCTGACCGAACTGATTCGCGCCAAGGTTGGACGCATTCACGGCGCGGCTGAAGCAGTCACTCTGCTGCTCAAAGGTCTGCCTTTGGCCTACAATAAAGATATGCAGGAGACGCAGGAGCCGGCCTTCGCCGTGGAGTTTGTGCCCAAGATGCTCACGCTGGTGGCGCGCTTCACTGCGGCTCTCGAATTCAATCGCGCGCGCATGAAGGAAGCGGCGCAATCCGGTTATTTGAATGCGATGGCCGCGGCGACTTACCTCGTTCACAAGGGTGTTCCCTTCCGGACAGCACACGAGAAAATCGGCAATGCCGTGCGCTACGCAATCGAAAAGGGCGTTGAACTCAACGCGCTCTCGCTCGATGAGCTGCGGCAGTTCGGCGAAGAATTTGGAGAAGACTTTTTCGCGGCGATCACGCTGGAGGCAACACTCGATTGCCACGACGTGATCGGCGGAACCGCGCGTGTGCGCGTGAGAAAGTCTCTAACAAGCTTGAGGAAGCATCTTGCAGAAATGAGCGAACGTCTTAATAAGCAGGAGGCCGCTCATGTTGGTGCGTAAGGCGTTGCTCAAGGACGCCTCGAAGGTGTATGACCTGGTGAATTCGCTCTCCGGCGACGGCACACTACTCAAGCGCGCCTTTGCGGAGATCTGCGAAAATATCCGCGACTTTACAGTGGCCGAATCCGATGGCGGCGTCTTTCTGGGCTGCGGCGCGCTGCACTTTTACGGGCCGCATCTCTGCGAGGTGCGATCGATCGTCGTGAAGCCGGAGGCCAAGAGCAAGGGCGCGGGCGGACGCATTCTGAAGTCGCTGATCGACGAAGCCGAGGAGCACGGCATTCAATCCGTCTGCCTCTTCACGCGCATTCCGGATTTCTTCTTCCGCTACGGCTTCCGCACGGTGGAAGACAAGGCCGAGTTGCCGGATAAGATCTTCAAGGACTGCCAGAGCTGCCCGCGCCTGCATCGTTGCGACGAGGTTGCGATGGTGCGCGGCCGCATTCCACGCGTCTCGCTGCTCGGTCCGCGCGAAGAGGCGGAGCAACTCGTTCATCTAGCTGGCTAGAAAAACTCGCATCCATTTGCCAGATCAATCAGCCTTCGCTCTTGCGCTAAAGCCCGGATTATTTTGCCCTGATATTCGGCACGAGTGAAGCCGTGCGCTGACCACCAGCTGTGGGGCAGACGGCGCTTGCGCGCCATGAGGTTCATTGTCTACCGAATCTCAAATGAGAGCTGGAACACTTGCTCAAGTTGCTGGTTGATAAAATGCGCCTGAAAATACCTCAGGGGCTAAAGCCCAGTTCTCTTCTTGCTGCTTCTTTGGCACGGCTAAAGCCGTGCCCTGATACAAAGCGGCGGGTTGACATTCGTTGTCTCCCTCACTTCCACGAAAAACTTTGGATTATGTGACACAGCGGTTCTTGGTTAGGTTATGACCGGGCAATTTGCCCCACCTGCCGAACTATTATTCAAAAGATCTAGGCCAATCGCCGTCTATATTACCGTAACTAACAAATGGTCCAGCTGTCGAATTTGTAATCATTGCTGCATTTCCAAATGCCATCCACTCTTCATTACCAATTAGAGTAGAGCGACTAACATTAATTCTCCCGCATCCAGGAATTGATTTAATAACTTCTTTGACAGTATTTGCAACTAATTTATTCATCCAAGGACTTAGAGATATTCTTCTTATTAACTTCAATGGAATATCTATATCAACTGAAGATTGTTGTTTTATTGTTGACTCATAAATCAAGCGATATTCATCCTCATCCTTGTAAGGATATCGCTTGACAAAAGGGAGCTCTTGAATCTTCAATGATCGATACTGAAGTTCATCAAGAAGCCGATAATCGATTTTATTGGCTCTGATTTCTTTTATCGGATGGATTGTTTTGAGGAGATTGGTTTTTCTAAATGTTATCCTCACCCCTCCTGTTCCACTCGAAAAAACACGCCAATGGTGGTATGTCTCATCCGCTTCACTAAAGCATAGTGCAGCAAGACATTTTAGTTTCTTCGCTTGTTTGTATACCGCAAGGAAATGAGAGTCATTAGTGTCATCCCAAGATGCAGGATCCAAAAGTGTAAGTTTCTTCCTCTGCAATAAGTAAAGAAGTCCAGGTAAGTCAGTATACCTATGAATTGAGTCAGGTTCATTACTCATTCTAATCGACCTCATTGGATCCCCCAGGTCTCGGGAATGAAACCTGGGATTCACCAGATACTAAATCTTCACCCTTTGCGCCCGCGGACCGCTTCTTTGGCTTCAGCCGGGCCGCTCGCGGGGACGGCGGGAACGTCGGCGGTGGCGGCGCCGATGCCGAGCTTCTTGCGCAGCTCGGTGTCGATCTTGGCGAAGATCTCCTTGTTGTCTTTGAGGAAGGTGCGGGTGTTTTCGCGGCCCTGGCCGATGCGCTCGCCGGAGTAGGCGTACCATGCTCCGGATTTCTCGACGATATTATTGGCAACGGCGAGATCGAGAACGTCGCCCTCGCGGCTGATGCCCTCGCCATAGATGATGTCGAACTCGGCCTCGCGGAAGGGCGCGGCGACCTTGTTTTTGACGATCTTGATCTTGGTGCGGTTGCCTGTCACCGCGTCTCCGTCCTTGATGGCGGCGATGCGGCGAATGTCGACGCGCACCGAGGAGTAAAACTTGAGCGCGCGGCCGCCGGTGGTGGTCTCCGGATTGCCGAACATGACGCCGATCTTCTCACGAATCTGGTTGATGAAGATGAGCGCGGTGCGGGATTTGGAGACGGTGCCGGTGAGCTTGCGCAGCGCCTGCGACATAAGGCGGGCTTGCAGGCCCATGTGAGAGTCGCCCATCTCGCCATCCAGCTCGGCCTTGGGGACGAGGGCGGCGACGGAATCGACGACCAGCACGTCGATGGCGCCGGAGCGGACGAGGGTTTCGGTGATTTCGAGGGCCTGCTCGCCGCTATCGGGCTGCGAGACGAGGAGGTTGTCGATGTCGACGCCGAGTTTTTTGGCGTAGCTGGGGTCGAGGGCGTGCTCGACATCAACGAATGCGGCGAGGCCTCCGGCCTTCTGCGCCTCGGCGATGATCTGCAGGGTGATGGTGGTTTTGCCCGATGACTCCGGTCCGAAGATCTCAGTAACGCGGCCACGGGGGATGCCGCCGACGCCAAGCGCCGCGTCAAAGCTGATGGAGCCGGTGGAGACGACGGCGATGGGCACCAGCGCCTCTTTGGAGCCGAGACGGACGATCGACCCTTTGCCAAACTGTTTTTCGATCTGTGCAAGTGCAAGTTCTACTGCCTTGCTGCGGTCATCCGCGATTGCCATGGGAGCTCCTGAAAAAGAGTGCTCGCCCGGCACGATCCCGAAATTTCTGGCAGGAAACGGCTTGGCGGCCTGGATTGGATTTCGTAGGGATTGTAGCAGGATGGGAGAGCGAATGGACAGAGAAAAATAGCGAAGAGATGGTGAAGATCGATCGTTGATCTTAAAACAGGCAAGATTCGCGTCGCGCAGCAGGCACGAGGATGCCCGGTGTCTTGATGCAGTTCATTGGGAGTCACATGGCCGAATCAGACCGTGTACGCGCCGATGCGAGTTTCGCGGCTGGTGAGTGAATCGCAGGCGCGGTCGAGGGTTTCGTAATCGGCATCGTGGTCTTTGCGAAAGGCGCGGAAGGCCTCTTCGCTGGCCCAGCGGTCGATGGTGAGGTAGTTGCCGGGAACGTAAGCGTCGCGCAGCAACTCCGTGCCGCGATAGTCGCTCGATGTGCGGAAGAGTTGCGCCCAGGCGCCGTCCGGCGAATAGGCGGCCTCGAAGGCGGCGATCTTTTCCTCGGCGATCTCAAACTGCCAGACAACGACAAACATAAGCTTCCCCAATCTTTTCATTATGGTAGCGCAAGGGGATTGTTCAAGCGAAGTCGCGCATTGAAGCGCTGAGGAATTCCGGCCAGATGAAGGGGAAGGGCTGCAATCGAAGCGCAGGATTTTGCGAAGAAAGAGCGAAATCGAGAGGGAGCGCGATCGAGGAGAGGAAGAGAACTTTTTGGGATGAGAATGTGAAATTTCTTGCACATTTCAGGGAGAACGATCGTGTATCTTATTGATTCTATTTGACAATTTTTGGCAGTCTGCGTGCATATTATTGAGTGAATCGAAAGTTGGAGCGCTGAAGCCAGCGGATCGTAGTGTTGCCCCTTGAACACATTGGTTCACGCGCCGCTCCAAGTGCTGTTATAAGTTATCTTTGCGGGAAGAGTGCAAAGGTTGTCGAAGAATTTATCCGCGCCGGGTAGGGCGGGAGCTTGCGGCAAGCCGCATGAGGAACAGGCAGTACAGATGCCCGCAAGGGCAACTTGGGAGGAAGCATGAAGAAAGTTTTATTGGCAGGATTTGCAATGATGACCGCGCTTGCGGTTGCGCCGGCTGCAATGGCTAATTCGTATGATTTTACATTTACAAGCGGCCTTACCGGCGGCGGCGTACTTACTCCCGGCAACACCATTGGAAGCAATGAGTTCAATATCACGACTGGGACCATCTCGGTCTCCGGCGGCGGAAGCGTCGCAGGCAGCGGAAACGTGATCGCAAATCCGTTTAGCCCCGCGACCGCCTATTACTACATTTCCGGGGGCGATACGATTGTGAATACCCAGCCTCCGAATGCGAGTGTCTGGTTCGCTTTTGATGACATCCTAACGCCGGGAGCTGCTGCCGTTTTTTCCGGCAATGGATTTGCCTTTAAGCTCGGTAACGGAGATTTGTTTGACATCTGGTCGGTTACAAGCGGCTCTAAAGTCTCCTATTACTGGAATGAATATACCGGCACCGGTAACTTTGACGGATGGCTGCTCAACACGTCGGGCGAGGGCGGCGATCTGGTTGGTATGCAACTGCAGCAGGAAGTCACTCCTGAGCCTTCCTCGTTGCTGTTGCTAGGCACAGGTCTGCTCTGCATGGCCGGCTTCTTCCTACGCAAAGTCAAGGTTGGCTTCGGTCGCACGGCATAGCTTCTTCAATTGTTCTATCAATGACGGAGGGCGCGGATTGCGCTCTCCGTTTTTTATGCCCCCGGGAATCATCTCCGCAAAAACCTGTGAATTCGCCAGGAATCGCTATATCTTCCGCAGATTGGCGAACTTTTCCATCAACTTTTTCATGCCGTGACGGTTGAACATCACCGTGAGTTTGGCATCTTCACCGTCGCCTTCGCGCATCAGGATGGTGCCTTCGCCATACTTGGCATGGTGGACGCGCTGGCCTTTCTTCAGGTTGAGAGCGCCGCTGGCCGCTGGCTGGCCCGGCGAGGTTGCGTGCACGAGCGAAACAGGCTTGCCATGGCCCGGTCTGCCAGCAAAGAAGCGCGCGATGTTGTCGATGGAGTGCGGCGCCTCGGCGCTTTCACCTTTTGAAGCGGCATCGAGGTTTGTCGAAGGGGCCTTGGCGGTCATCCAGGAGGCAACGAAGGGCTTGGAAGGCGAGCCGGTTTTAACCTTGCCTAGACCGTTTGGAGCGGAGCGCGGCTCGTCCTGGTTTTCATCTTCGTAATTGTAGTGGCGATCGGCAAAGTCGCCGGAGTTGTTCAACCGCCGGCCTGCCGCCAAGCGCGAGCCTGCATAGCTCTTGGGGTAGCCGGGAGTGGACCACGAGGAGGAACTCGCCTCGCTCCGCCCGCCCAGATCTTCAATCAGCTGGCTGGGAACTTCTTCAAGAAAGCGCGAAGGAATGCTCATCTCCGGAGCGTCGTTGCCGTAGCGTCTGCGATAACGAGCGCGACTCAAAACCAGCGTATTCATTGCGCGCGTCATGCCCACATAGCAGAGGCGCCGCTCTTCTTCGAGTTCCTCCGGACGGTTCAGCGTGCGCGAGTGCGGAAAGAGTCCCTCTTCGAGACCGGCCAGAAAGACCAATGAAAACTCCAGGCCCTTGGCGGCGTGCAGCGTCATCAGCGTGACGCGTGCCTCCGGGTCAAATTGATCGGTATCCGAAGCCAGAGCCGCATGGTCGAGAAACTCCTCCAGCGTCTCGCCGCGAACTTCTGCGTCGTGGGCGGCGTTGGCCAGTTCCTTCAGGTTTTCGATGCGGCTGAAGGACTCCGGCGAGCCTTCGGTCTCCAGCGCTTTGATGTAGCCGGTACGGTCGATCAGAAAGCGGATCAGCTCTGGCAGAGTGGCGGCGTCGCCGGGGGAACGGAAGGCGCTGCTGCCGCCATTTTCATCCTTTGCGACTTCTTCGGGATCCGACTCGAAGTCTGGCGAGGGCGGGTCTGGAAGCCTCTTGGGCATGGTCAGGAATGGCCGCTTGATTTCGGCGGCAAAGGGCGAAAAGCTGCTGGCGTCGAGGAGCGGAAGCTGATTCTCTCCGCCGCCAAAGTCAAAGCTGGTTGCGGATTCCTCGCTGCCGGAGCCGGCCTCTGCCGCTCCAAAACCGAAGTCTGTATCCGCGTCATCGCTTTCAGCCGCGGCAGCCACATCGGCCGCCAGCTTGCCGGCAAAATCCGGGTCCATCATCGCCTGCGCATCGAGGATCAGTTGCCGGAAACTCTCGACGGCCATGCGCGCGCGGGCGGGAATGAGACGGTTCTGGATCGCCGCGTCCAATGCATCCCAGATGGAGCCGCCAGTCTCCAGAGCCAGCCGCTCCAGGGTTTCAAGGGTGGTTTTGCCGATGCCCCGCGCGGGCGCGTTGATGACCCGCTGCAAGGCCATCGAGTCGTGCGGGTTGCGGACCAGACGCAGATAGCCGAGCAGATCCTTGATCTCGGCGCGCTCATAAAAACTGAAGCCGCCGACCATGGTATAGCGAATGTTGTAGCGCCGGAGCGCCTCTTCCACCAGGCGCGATTGCGCATTGGTGCGGTAGAGCACCGCGCAGCGCGTTCCTCCCGCGTCTTCGCCTTCGGTTTCGCGGAGAAACTTCTGAATGCGGTCGGCGACAAACAGCGCCTCGTTTTCGCCGTCGGGAGCCTCATAGTAGCCGATCAGCGAGCCGCCCTGGCGGTCGGTCCAGAGCTTCTTGCCCTTGCGTTGCAGGTTGTTGGCGACCACCGCGCCGGCTGCCTCGAGGATCACCTGCGTCGAGCGGTAGTTCTGCTCCAGGCGGACGATGCGGGCGTTGGGAAAATCCTTCTCGAACTCCAGAATGTTGCGAATGTCAGCGCCGCGCCAGGAGTAAATGCTCTGATCCTCATCGCCGACCGCGCAGACATTCTTGCGTTCGCCGGCGAGCAACTTCATCAGCTCGTACTGCGGACGGTTGGTGTCTTGATATTCATCGATGAGCAGATAGCGATAACGGCGCTGATAGCGCTCGCGCGCCTCTGAAGAGACCTTGAGCAGCCGAACGGCCTCCAGCAGCAGATCGTCGAAGTCCAGGGCGTTCGACTTGCGCAGCTCGGCCTTGTAGCCCTGATAGATGTGAGCGATGCGCTCGCTATTGGCGTCCTTCGAACTGAGATAGTACTCCTGCGGATCGACCATGTGGTTCTTGGCCCAACTGATCTTGCCGAGCACGGCGCGCGGAGTGAGTTGCTTGGTGTCCAGCCCCATGCGCTTCATGATCTGCTTGACGATGGCCTGTTGATCGTTCTCGTCATAGATGGCAAAAGAACGCGTCAGTCCCTCGCCATTGACTTTGAGCGCCTCGATGTCACGGCGCAAGAGGCGCACGCAGAGGGAGTGAAAGGTGCAGAGCAAGGGCTTGGCCAGCGTGGAGTGGTCGAGCAGGCGGTCAACACGCTCGCCCATCTCTTTGGCGGCCTTGTTGGTGAAGGTGACCGCAAGAATCGAATCCGGCGCCACGCCTTTTTCGCGGATCAGCCAGGCGATGCGGCTGGTGATGACGCGCGTCTTGCCCGATCCGGCCCCGGCAAGAATGAGCAGCGGGCCTTCGGTGACCTCAACGGCGGCGCGCTGTTCGGGATTCAGTTTATCGATGAGCGGCAGCACGGCGAGTGTCCAGGCGGGAAGGATCCTGATACCAGTGTACCGTTTTTGGCGGCGGCGGCAGCCGGGTTTGCGGCGCGGCCAATCGAAGAGTTTCCGTTTTTCGCCCCGATGCGTTAATCTTCTCGGCAGCATGAAAGACATTTACATTGCCGATTTGGCCAACTTCGACGAAGGCAAGCTCTTCGACGGATATTTTCTGGTTCTGCTCAAACAGCAGCGGACCACGAAGTCCAACAAACCCTATCTCAACCTGATCCTGGGCGACAAGACCGGCCAGCTCGAAGGCCGCATCTGGGAGCCGGGAGATCCGCGCATCGCCAAAGAATTTGAACGGGGCGACATCGTGAAGGCACGCGGCTCGGCCTCGCGCTTCGACGACCGCCTGCAGATGAAGATCGACCAACTGCGCGTGGCGCTTCCAAGAGAGGTGGACAAGGCCGATCTGCTGCCCTCGACCACCTGCGACGTGGCCGAATTGTGGCGGCAACTGCTCGGCTTTGTGGACAGCTTCACCAACCCCGACTTGAAGCGCCTGCTCACCCGGCTCTTCGACGATCCGGCTCTGGCCACGGCATACCGCGAGGCTCCCGCCGCCAAGCAGCTTCATCACGCCTGGCTGGGCGGACTGCTGGAGCACGTCGTCAGCCTGCTGACGCTGGCAGAGCGCGTCGCAGCGCATTATCCGCTGTTGGACCGGGATTTGTTGTTGACCGGCGTGATTTTGCACGACATTGGCAAGGTCCGCGAACTGAGCTGGGAGATCGGCTTCGAGTATACGGTTGAGGGGAGTCTGCTGGGGCATATCCCGATGGGCACGGCAATGGTCGAGCGCGCGATCGACAGCCTGCCAGGTTTCCCGGCGAAGCTGAAGACGCTGGTTCTGCACTTGATCCTGAGCCACCACGGCAAGCTGGAGTTCGGCTCGCCCAAACTGCCGATGACGCCCGAAGCGCTGGCGCTCAGCTTCATCGACGACCTGGACGCAAAGATGCAGGCGATCCAGGGCGAGTTCGACAAATGCATCCGCGAAGGCAAGCCGGCAGATGAGATGACGGGCAAGGTCTGGGCCCTCGATCAGCGCCAGTTACTGAATACCAAGCGCTGGCTGGGGGATGGCAAAGAATAGGGAATAGGAAACAGACCCGTCACTCATCGAGCGGGATCAGCCGGTTGAGACGGATCAACGACAGATCGGCCAGGGAGCGGCTGAAATCGTAGAGCTTGGTGAGCGCCGGAATGACAGCGGGAAGAAGTGCAATTTGGATGGCTGTAAGCAGAGCGGCCCAGATCAGAGAGGGGACGCCAAGAAGCCCGATCGAAAGAACTTTGGACAGGATTTTCTCCGCGAAGACCAGCACGAAGCCATTCAGGATCAAGAGTGGAAGCGTATTGCGCCCCACCCAGGATAGCGCCGGCATGAAGCGCGTTCCCTGCATGGCGAGCGCCAGAAAGCCCAGCGCGGCAATTCCGGCGAATGCGGTGAAGAAGAAGAGCGGAGGAAATCCGATGAGTCCATACAGCAGAGATACGGCAAATACCTGTGTTCCTGCGGCAGCCGAGCAGGTTTGCGACGGATCAAGCATACATCCCCGGTTGAGAGGGTAGGAGAAAAAAAGCAGTGCGGCTGCCATGCAAGCGAGAAGCAAGAATACGCTGCGCGGCTTTTCCTGGATGAAATGTTCATGCCGCATCGCCTCACGCCCGGCGAGAAAGAAGGCCAGACCCACTGCCCAGGATTGAGCTTGAAAGTACAGCTTTCCATAGTGGTGAACAAGAACGTAGATGGCCACAACACCGAACCAGATCAGTGCCTTTCCCATGAGCCTTGCATGGAAATGCAGCCAGGCCAGAACCTGCACCAGGGCAAGGGAAACGAGAAACCAGGGCAACACAAGACAATAACCCCAGCCGGCCACAAAGGGCCGTATGACATTCTTAACGATATGGATCGTTGGCACATGATGATAGATCGCAACACCAACAAACGGCACAGCGCCTAGCAGGTGGGCAAAATCGGCCAGAAGAATGAAGGTCAATGCAGTCAAGAGAATCTTGCGGAAGGGCCGGGTTGCAAAGTAAATGGCCGTCATTCCGGAGACAAAGTAGAAGGCCGGCATATGGAAGCTGTAAATCAGGCTCCAGGCCTGAAAGGCCACGCGATCGAAGCCATGATCCGCACGCATATTAGGTACGAAAAACATCTCCAGCGCATGGCCGTAGATGACCAGGAGCATCGCCATTCCGCGTAGGAGATCGATCGTTTGATTGCGCCCGGTTGCAGTCATGAATATGGTTCTATTGTAATGAAAGAGCGCATCTTATTGGTGCTCTTATGGCAGGACGAGGGCGATTCCTGAGAGAGATTATCTCTGAACAGAGTTTTTCGACTGCCTGCTACGCCACAAACCAGCTCCACTGCCGCTCAGTGAGCGGAACCACCGATAGCCGTCCGATGAGGACCAGGGGCGAGTTGGCGAAGAGCGGCTCGGCTTTGATGGCGGCGAGGGACTTGGGCTGCGAGAGGCGTTTGCCGACTTTGACCTTGACGATGGGAACCTTGGGGTCGGCGGAGTCCACGCTGATGACGCTTCCGGTGCCGACGGCGGTGCGCTCGTCGCCGGTGTGATAGAAGATCCACCTGGTTCCGGGCTTCATCTCGCGCAGGTGCTTGACAGCGGTGGGATTGGTGACGCCATCCCAGATGGTCTCACGGTCGCGCAGGAAGTCGTCGAAGGAGTAGACGGCGGGTTCGGTCTTGAAGAGGAAGCAGTCGCTCATGGAGTTCATGGTAAGCGAGGGAGTGGGGAATAGGGAATAGGTATCATTCTGGGCAGTTGAGGTTGGTGGTCTCCTAAATCTCAGAAGCGGGACCTGGCACCCGGCAACAGGCTCTTGGTTCAACTTCAATCAACAGCTGTGTGTTCCATCCAATGCAAGAAATCAAAATGGTAACCCCTTGACTCCGCGCGACCGGTCCAAACTTTTTGCTGCGCAGATTCCGGCGTCGGTTTGACTTCATAGATTGCCTTGATCGTAATCGCAACAGGGGTCTTGTTGGCTATAGGGAGGGGAGGAACTGCGTCCCATTCATTGTCTAGCAGGATCGGAAAAACCATCTGTTCGCCAGGAGGAATCATAAATGTAGACGGAATATTTCTGGTAAAACCCTGTGGTTTCTTGGTGATTAACACAGTGCGACCATCTTCCATTTGCAATTCAAATGACACTGTGTAGTATCCCCAGCTATGTGAAGGTTCAAACGCCCGTTGATTCTCTTTGGAGACGTTCGTGAGAACAACATAAAAATTATCGATAGTGTTGGTCGCCATTGAGATTTCACGACCGAATGGCCCACTTTTGGCCGGGACCACCGAAATTGAGAAAGGTGACGCTTCGGGTGCCTGATCCAGGACCGCCGGGAATTCTCTCCAATGAGAAGTGCTATAACCCAAAACGAATGCCAGCAGTATCGCGGCTGCCCAAGGTAAGATGTTCCTCTTCATACTAATACTTAGACACCACAACCGAATATTCGGTCAAGTTGGAAATTTGTCGCTATAGCTGAGCGCGCCAGGTTTTGACTTTGGCCATATCAATCTCTTGATCTCTCGATTCACAGCTTTGCTAATTATCTGAACTGGCATTGGAAAACCAATAGGAGACAGCGATCGGTCCAGTAGCACTACCGCCCGGAAGTAAGGCAAGGATGCGAACCAGTTGCCAAATTTCACCAATGTATTCGCTTTTCGCGCACTCCCTTACGCCAGCACTTTTAATCCGTGCTTCTCGACGATGTCCAATAGCTTGAGGGCCATGCCGCTGGGCTTTTTTGCGCCGGACTCCCATTTTTCTATGGTGGATTCGCTGGTGTTGAGATAGCGGGCAAAGATTGGCTGGCTGACGTGCTGGCTCTCGCGAATCTTCTTGATGCGGCGGGGTTCGAGCGAAGCGGGGACGGCGAGGCAAGCTTCATCAAATTCGCGCATGGTTGCCTTATCGATGGTTCCAGCCTCAAACATCCCGGTCACGCTGCTATGGATCGCTTCAAAGGCATCGCTCTTGTATTTATTTTTCTTTGCCATGGCATATCTCCACAATTTTTTCGAGTTGCAGTTCCTTTGCAATGTCGGCGTCTGTCTTCCGGGCATACAGACCAGCAACAGCGCGAAAAGCTTTCAATTCATCGTCGCCGATGTTGTCCCGATCCTTCTTTGCGAACAAGTATTCGTAGACCCAAAACTTACCACCCTTGGCAATGATGATGGAGCGGTACAAATTCTTGCCAAGCCGCTTTTTGAAGACGCCGCCGCCCAAATCATCGGCTTGGCCCAGCATCACTTGGCGGATAGCGCCACAAAGTTCCGCATCCTTGATGAGCGCCTTTCGCGCAGCCTTGGAAAACCAGGCTGTTTTGAAAACCCGTTGCGATCTTTCATCCGGGCCGTGCATATTCATAGAGTAGCACCAAGTGCTACCGAATTCCATAGAAATTATTCTCTCTAGTCTGTCTTGTACGCCGTGTCGAACGGTGACTAGCATGGGGCAACCAACAGTTCCCTATTCTCCTCCTTCGTATCCCCGTTACAATGAAGAAGCTATGATACGTTTTTCAACTGCCGGGGAGTCGCACGGGGAGGCGCTGATTGCGCTGGTCTCCGGACTGCCAGCCGGAGTGCCGGTCGATCTGGAATATGTGAACCGCGAGTTGTGGCGGCGTCAGCAGGGTTACGGGCGCGGCGGACGGATGAAGATCGAGACCGACAAGGCACATGTGCTGAGCGGTGTGCGGCACGGCAAGACGATTGGCGCGCCGATTGCGATCGAGATCATCAACCGCGACTGGAAGAACTGGGAAGCAAAATTGCCTGTCGACGCGGGCGACCCGGCGCTGCATCAGGCAGTGGCCTCGCCGCGTCCAGGACACGCCGATCTGGCTGGCGCGTTGAAGTACAACTTTCCCGATGCGCGTTACGTTCTGGAGCGGGCCTCGGCGCGCGAGACCACCTCACGCGTGGCTGCCGGAGCCATTGCCAAGCTGATGTTGCGGACGGTGGGAATAGAAGTGCTGAGCCACGTGATCCGCGTGGGCAAAGTGGAAATGGAGCGGACCGCGGCGTGGAGCGAGATTGCCGCGCTGGCAACCCGCGATGAAGTTGTCCTCGGTTGCGTGGATGCGGCGACCGAAGCGCGCATGAAGGAAGAGGTCGAGGAGGCTGCGCGGACCGGCGATACGGTGGGCGGCGTCTTTGAGGTGGTGGCGCATGGCGTTCCCGCCGGTCTGGGCACCTACGTCAACTGGGACGAGAAGCTGGACGGGTTGCTGGCCTGGGCGGTGATGAGCATTCAGGCCGTGAAGGCCGTGGAGATTGGCCGCGGGGTGGTGGCGGCGGAGAGCTTTGGCTCCACGGTTCACGACCCGATTCATTATGCGGCTGAAGAGACCGGTAAACCGACGCGCTTTACCCGTCCGCAGAACAATGCCGGCGGGCTGGAAGGCGGCGTCTCGAATGGCGAGGATGTTGTTGTGCGCGGCTATCTGAAGCCGATTTCGACCCTGCGCAAGCCGCTGGAGTCGGTGCGCTTTGACACCCGCGAGGCGACCAGCGCAAGCTATGAGCGCAGCGACATTTGCGTGGTGCCGGCGGCGGGGGTGGTGGGCGAGGCGATGGTGGCGCTGACGCTGGCGCAGTCGATGCACGAAAAATTTGGCGGGGATTCGGCACTGGAGTTGCAACGGAATTTCGCAGGATACATCGAACAGATACGGAGCTATTAGCAAACAGAGATGATTCTGAAGATTGTCAAATATCCCGATCCGGTACTTTCACGGCCGGGCGAACCGGTGACCGAGTTCAACGCGAAGTTGCGCAAGCTGGTCGCCGATATGTTCGAGACGATGTACGACGGGATGGGCATAGGCCTCGCCGCGCCGCAGGTGGGCGTCTCGAAACGGCTTTTAGTGATCGACTTGAGTGTGGGCAAGGAGCCGAAGGATAAACTGGTGCTCATCAATCCGGAGATTATCTTCAAAGAGGGCAAGCTCTACGAAGAGGAGGGCTGCCTGAGCTTTCCGGAGATACGCGAGAAGGTTTCGCGCCATGCCAGGGTGCGCATTCGCGCGCAGGACGAGAAGGGCAAGTGGTTCGAGATGGACGGCGAAGATGTGCTCTCGCGCTGCTTTCAGCATGAGATCGACCACGTGGACGGAATGCTGTTCATCTTCCGCATGAGCGCACTGAAGCGCGATCTGGTTCTGCGCAAGATTCGCAAGTTGCAGCGCGACGGCAAGTGGTAGCGGGATGAAGCTGGTCTACTGCGGCACTCCGCAATTTGCCGTACCCACGCTGGAAGCATTGCGTGCGGCAGGCCATGAGATTGCGCTGGTGGTCACGCAGCCGGACCGGCCGGTGGGGCGCGATCGGCAACTCACTGCTCCGCCCGTCAAGCAGACCGCGCTGGCCGCCGGTATCCCGGCCACGCAGCCGGAGAAGATTCGCATCAATCAAGAGTTCCGCGGACAATTGGAGGCGATTGCGCCGGACGCGATTGTCGTGGTTGCCTACGGGCGGCTGATTCCGGCGTGGATGCTGGCGCTGCCGAGATTGGGCTGCATTAATCTGCACGCCAGCCTGCTGCCGAAGTATCGCGGTGCCGCGCCGATTCAGTGGGCGGTGGCGCGGGGTGAGACGGTCACCGGCAACACCACGATGCTGCTGGAAGAGGGACTCGATACCGGACCGATTCTGCTGCAAGAGGAGCTTGAAATCGCTCCAGAACAGACCGCGGCGGATCTGTTTACCGTGCTGGCCGAGCGCGGCGCGCCGCTGGTGGCAAGGACGCTGGCGGGCCTCGAAGACGGCACGGTTAAACCCACCCCGCAGAGGCACGAGGGAGCAACACTCGCCCCGATTCTCAATCGGGAAGATGGACGCATGGAGTTTACTGCGCATACGGCAACAGAGCTGAAGAATCGCTGGCGCGGCTTTCAGCCCTGGCCAGGGGCATTTACGGCGCTAGGCGGAAAGAAGCTGATCGTTCACCGTATGGAGGTCAGGGACCAGGGACCAGGGACCAGGGACCAGGGATCAGAGATCAGAAAAGACCAGTTGGTCGAGCCTGATTCATTGAATCTTCCGGCTGAGGCCGAGCCGGGCCAGCTTCACGTGGAAGGACAACGGCTGTTTGTTGCCTGCGCTGGGAAGAGCTGGCTGGAGCTGATCGAGGTTCAGCTCGAAGGGAAGAAGCGGCTTGCGGCAGCCGAGTTTCTGCGCGGAAATGCGCTGCCGGCTGGCACGCGCCTTGAGAATGCGGCGGGATGAAGGCACGGAATCAGACCGGCATGGCAAAGACTGCACTGAAGGATCAAGCGAAGGAAATCTCCGCGTCGCGCAAGGCGGCCTTTCAGATTCTTCTCGCTGTTGAGCGCAGGCAATCGCATTCCGACGATCTGCTGCGCGGGAGAGCCGTCAATGCGCTCTCCGCTCCCGACCGCAACCTGGCTACGGCGCTGGTGCTGGGGGTTTTGCGCTGGCAGATTCTACTCGACCGGCAGATTCATGCACTGCTGGCGCGGCCCAACGTCAAGCTCGACGCGGAGATTCGGATCGCTCTGCGCATGGGCGCATTCCAGTTGCTTCATATGGATCGCATCCCGGCGCGCGCCGCTATCGACGAAAGTGTGGAGCTGACCAAGCAGGCCGGTTTTCACTTTGCCGCAGGCATGGTCAACGCGGTGCTGCGCAAGCTCATCGCGGTTCCGCATTCGGAGTTTTCGGAGGATAGCTTAGGTGAATTGGCGCTCGGTCAAGCCCACCCCGCGTGGATGGTCGAGCGCTGGATCAGCTTCTATGGCGTCGAAGCCGCCCAAGCGATCTGCCGGCACGGTCAATGCCAGCCAGCGTTGACGGTGCGTATGACTGATCCAACTGTTGCGGCAGAAGTTACCGAGGCTGGTATCGCTCTTGAAACAGGCGAACTGCTGACCGGCGCGCAAAGGATAGTCTCCGGCGACCTGACAGCGACGGCGGCCTTCCGCGAGAACCGCATCCGGTTTCAGGATGAAGGCTCGCAACTGGTGGCTGAGCTGGCCTCCGCGAGTTCCAGCCGGCCGGTGACGAGCATTCTCGACGCTTGCGCGGCTCCGGGCGGCAAGACGATGATTCTCGCCGAACGCAATCCGGCAGCACGCATCGTCGCCTGCGAATCAAGCGCGACCCGAATAGAGCAGATGCGGAAGCGTCTTGCGCCCTTTGGCGACAGAATCGAATGCCGGCTGGCCGATGCCAGCGCGCTGACGGATGAGGCGGCTTATGGGCTTGTCCTGGCCGATGTGCCGTGCAGTGGCACCGGCACGCTGGGCCGCAATCCGGAGATTCGCCACCGGCTGCAATTGACCGATCTCGCTCGTCAGGCTGAACGCCAGCGAGCGATCCTTGCGGCTGCTTTGCGCGCCGTTCGTCCCGGAGGGCGTGTTGTCTACTCGACCTGTTCGCTGGAGCCGGAGGAGAACGAGCAGGTGGTTGCCTCGGTGCTGGATGGAAGACCAGATCTCCGTCTTATCCCTCTAGCGGCCTGTTTGAACGAGCTGCGGGTCAAAGGCATTCTCATGCCGAACGGCGCGGAGCGGTTGCAAACCAGCCTTACGCCGGAAGGCTGCCTGCGCCTCTTGCCCGGCGTCTTTCATACGGATGGATTTTTCATAGCCTTGATCGAGCGAAGCTGATGAAAATCAGTTGCTTGTGCGGCAATTGATGGATTCAAACCCGGCTGGTTGGCTAGATCTTCTTCCAAAAGCGCCAATTCCCTGTTCAAAGAGATTCTCTCAACTGGCCGGTCGTTGCGGCTGCGCGAAATTTTAACAATTTCCTGCTGTATCCTTTTCACCCTCAGATCACTCTTACTCGCAGATTGGCACAGACCGCTTTCCTGCAACAACCGGTCGAAGGCCAAAATCCCCCTAGGAGATCATCGAAATGAAGAGCATTAAATTGCTGGTACTCACCTCCCTCTTGACCGCGGGCAGCCTGTCCATGGTCAGCGCAGTTGCGGCGGCGGAAGATAGCTCAGGAGCGGTATTTGTCATGAACAATGCTGCTGTAGACAACCAGATCGCTGCATATGCAAGACAAGAAGACGGCGCATTGTGGCCGACGGGCAGCTATTCAACCGGAGGCAATGGCAGCGGAGGCACCGTTGATCCGCTGCACTCGCAGGGATCGCTCCTGCTGAGCGCGGATCATCGCCTGCTCTTTGCCGTCAATGCCGGCAGCGGAAGTATTTCATCCTTTGCTGTCTGGGGCAGTCACCTGTCGCTGGTTGATACACAGTCCAGCGGCGGCAGCTCTCCAACCGCGATTGCCCAGGATGGAGAGTTGCTGTATGTATTGAATGCGGGTGGAAACGGCAATGTGAGCGGTTTCCATGTGGGTGAGAATGGCCGCCTATGGCCGATCGAAAACTCTACCCGTAATCTCAGCGGCACCGCAACAAGCCCGACTTCGATTGCTTTCAGTCCCGACCGGCGTTTTCTGGTGGTCACGGAATCCGCAACGAACAACATTGATGTCTTCCGCGTTCATGAGGATGGGACGCTGTCCGCGATCACCGTAAACGCCAGTGCGGATACGGTTCCCTTCGCACCGGTCTTTGCGCCGGATGGCGCGCTGATCGTAGCATCGGCATCCAACGCCATCTCATCCTATTGGATTCTTCCCAATCAAACGCTGAAAGTGATCTCCGCATCGCTTCCAACGCTGGGCAAGGCCACATGCTGGGATGTAATCACGAGGCATGGCAGGCTGGTTTATACCTCGAATGCCGGAAGCTCGTCGATCTCCGGCTTCAAGATATGGCCGAATGGCTCGCTGTCTCCAATCGGAGCTACCGTTGTGGCAAGCAATCCGGCTGGCAGCACGAACCTCGACATTGCGGCAAGCGCTAACGGCAAATACGTTTATACCCTCAACACGGGAACCGGCGCCATCGGCGAATTTTCCGTCGAGTCTGACGGGGCGCTCTCTGGAATCGGTGCGGTCGATGGGTTACCTGCATCGGCGGGACTGAACGGAATTGCCGCTTACTGATCTTCAACCAGCGCGGGGCTGTGTGACGCGCAGCCCTGCGCTTCATCTCTACACCGTGCATCTCACTTGGCCACGGTCAGCTTCACCGAATCGCTTTGCAGGATGCGCGCCCCGGCGGGAGGCGATTGCGCTAGGACCGAACCGGGCTTTACGGGCGGCAGTGGCGCTGCATTGCCCGTGCCCATCGGCGCGACGGGCACATCGACAAATTGCGTTGTGGACTGAATGCCGGCCCGCGCCAACTCTGCCTGCGCGGTGACCACAGGCTCTCCGGAGAGCGCCGGCATTACGAAGCCGTCGGGCGCGTCCTCGCTGGGCGCAGCGACAAGCAGGTTGATGCTGGGCTGTGCAATGCCCTGGGCGTGCGCCGGCGGGTCCTGGGCCAGCACGATTCCCGAAGCGGCTCCGGCGTAAGGCATCCGCGCGGTGGTGCCAACCTCCAGGCCGAGACGCCGCAGACTCAGCGCCGCGACGCGCTCATCCAGGCCGACCGTCTGCGGCACTTCCACCTTTTGCGGTCCCAGGCTCTCGGAGACGCGCACTCGCCATTCGCGGCGCACCACGGTTCCCGGAGCGGGCGACTGCGAAAGGATATGTCCCGCGGCGACGTCGCCGGAGTAATAGCGATTGTCCACTTCCAGGTCGAGATCCAGCCCTGAGGTCTGGCTGCGCGCGTCGGCTACGGTCATCCCTTTGAGCGCGGGCACCTGCACCTCCGCGCCGTGGATGACGAAGTGCATGGTGACGATGGCCGCCAGCAACGCCGCCGCCACCAGCAACATGACCAACGAGCCGATCTGAAAGAAGTTGATGAAGTGGCGAGTTCTCATGGATTAGACTCTCCGTTACTTGGAACTGGCGTTTCTGCGGCGCGCCTCAACAGGCCGCGAAAAGACTCTCAATCGAGTCCGGCCTGGCAACAGGGTACGGCTTCACAGGCCGAAGAAAAGCTTCTTCATGGGGAATCCCATGAAACGATTCCAGTGTACAAGCCACCGGCAAATTATTATTCACTGATCTGTCTTTGATAGCTTTCCCGATGAATCTCACTCACCTGAACAGTAATGCTGCATCTCTGTCCGGCAAGGGATTTCGGAAATGAATGAACGAGAATCTCCAATGCCATATTGGATAATTCGCGCTTGATCTCATCGCTTCGGCCTTGCAGAATTTGCAGATTGAGCGTGACAAAGGATTGATTATCCCCGCCATTTCCTATGACAAAAATGTCGTGCCTGAGAACTCGGCTCTTGATATCTCCGGCCACAAACTGGCCCGTTGCAATCAACCCGTCGTGTACCTTTCCAATAATCCGCGGCCACTCCGGGGTATCGGCGATGTTGGCCGAGTATTTGAAGATGCAATGAGGCATTCTTTATCCCTCCGTTCGTGCCGGCCGGCCTGACCCGGAGAGCTATTTTGAGCGCCGCGCCTCAACATCGAAGATCGCCGGATCGGGGTCCTGGAAGAAGGCGGCGTGAAGGGAGCGGACGGCTTCGTCGGCGTCGTCTTCGTCGATCATGAAGCTCATATTGATTTCGCTCGCGCCCTGCGAAATCATCCTCACGTTGATGTGGCGGACGGCATTGAAGACCTGAGCAGCCATGCCGTTTTTGCCGCGAATATCGTCGCCGACCAGGCAGATCAATGCCTTTTTGCCCTCGTACTTCACATCGGCGAGCTGGCCGAGATCGGCAGCGAGGGCGGGCAGATTGTCATTCGAGTCGACGGTGAGCGAGACCGAAACCTCACTGGTGGAGACCATATCGACGGCGCACTTGTGCTTGTCGAAGACCGTGAAGATCTCCTTCATGTAGCCATGGGTCATCAGCATACGGCTGGCGACGACATCGATGATGGAGAGTTTCTTTTTCACGGCGATGGATTTGAAGGGGCTCTTGCAATGCGGAGCGAGCGAGGTGATGCGCGTGCCTTCGCAGGCGGCATTGCGGCTGTTGAGCACCAGCACGGGGATGTTCTTCTTGACTGCGGGCAGGATGGTGGCCGGATGCAGGACTTTGGCGCCGAAGTAGGCCAGTTCGGCGGCCTCTTCAAAGCTGATGATCTTGACGCGCAGGGCATCGGGGCAGACGCGGGGATCGGCGGTGAGGATGCCGTCCACATCGGTCCATATTTCGATGGCTTCGGCTGCGAGCGCGCCGCCGATGAGCGCGCCGGTAAAGTCGGAGCCGCCGCGGCCAAGAGTGGTGGTGATGCCGGCTTCGTTGGAAGCGATGAAGCCGCCCATGACCGGCACCTTGCCCTGGGCGGTGAGCGGAAGCAGCTTGGTCTGCGCGCGCTGTTCGATGAGCGCGTCCCTGGGCACGGCCTTCTGAAAGTTCGAATCGGTGATGACGACCTCGCGCGCATCCACGTGTGCGGCGTCGATGCCCAGCTCGCTGAATGCGGCGGCGACGATGCGGCTCGATAGCCGCTCGCCATAGCTGACAATCAGGTCGCTGATGCGCGGGGTGAGTTCGAGAATAGCCGCCAGGCCGCGCAGAATCTCATCGAGCGAATCGAACTCCTGATCGATGAGATCAAGGAGGGCGGCGGAGTCTTTTACCAGTGCGGCAGTGGTCTCGCGATGGCGCACGCGCAGCCGTGAGCTGATGGCCAGCGCTCCTGCACGGTCGCCTTCAGCGGCGGCGGCGGCGGCGCGCAGCAGTTGGTCGGTGACCTTGGCCATGGCGCTGACAACCACGACCGGCTGCTTGCCCAGAGCGACGCGACCGGCGACGATGGCCGCGGTACGACCGATGGCGGCAGGGTCTTCGACCGAGGTGCCGCCAAATTTCATGACAACGAGGCTCATGAAAGTTTCCCCAGGCTGGCCAGCAGTTCGGCGTTGAGGATGGTGGCGCCAGCCGCGCCGCGAATCGTATTATGCGAGAGCACGGTGAACTTCCAGTCCAGCAATCCGCAGGGACGCAGGCGGCCTACCGTCACCGCCATGCCGTTGCCGCGATTGCGGTCCAGGCGGGGCTGGGGGCGATCCGGCTGCGTCGCCCATTGCACCGGCTGATCGGGCGCGGTGGGCAAATTCTGCCCGGCCAGAGGACGAAAGCCAGCCCAGGCAGCGAGAATCTCTTCGCGGGTGGCTGGCCTGCCGAGCTTGATGGAGAGGCTCACCGTGTGCCCGTCGACGACGGAAACGCGGTTGCAACTGGCGCTCATGCGCGCGGCAAGCGGCTTCACCGCATGGCCTTCGAGCGACCCGAGCAGCTTGAGCAGCTCCTCTTCCATCTTCTCTTCTTCGTTGGCGATATAGGGCACAACGTTGTCGAGGATGTCCATCGAGGCGACGCCAGGATAGCCCGCGCCGCTGACGGCTTGCATGGAGACGGCGAAGATCTGTTCCAGGCCGAAGCGATCGGCGATCGGCTTGAGCGCCAGCACCGGACCCATCACCGTGCAGTTGGAGTTGGTGACGATGTAGCCGCCCGACTCTTTGCGCCAGGACTGCTCCTCGATCAGGTGCAGGTGCTCGGCGTTGACCTCAGGCAGCACCAGGGGAACATTGGGAGCCATGCGGAAGGCGCTGGAGTTGGAGATCACGGCGCAACCGGCGGCGGCGAATTTAGGCTCCATCTCGCGGGCGATGGGCGCATCGATCGAGGAAAAGATGATCTTGGGCGCGCCTTCCGGCTCGGCCGGGGCGACGGTCATGCGGGCGATGCGATCGGGCAGCGCCGAATCGAGCCGCCACTTGGCCGCTTCGCCATACGTCTTGCCGCTGGAGCGGTCGCTGGCGGCGAGCCAGACAATCTCGAACCAGGGGTGGTTTTCCAGCAGTTGAATGTAGCGCTGGCCGACCATTCCGGTCGCGCCCAGGATGCCGATGGGGTATTTTTTTTCGATCGCCATAAAGAATTTATTGTACTAGAGCCAGTTATGAACTTTCCCCCACATCCCTGTGAAAGTTCATGGAAGGCACTGGAAAGGGCTGAATTTGGAGCTGTTACCGGACGGGTGCGGCATCGCCCCGGCAGCACTTCGGCGGGTGTAAATTTACTGCGGCAAAGGGTACGCCTCACGGAAGCGGAGCTTCCAGCCGATAGGTAATCCGGGAGCCTCCGCAATGAATCTACGGCAGATGGCCGGGTGGAACAAAAATCAGCCAGAAACATCCTCGGAGCCGGCGAATGACAACACCGTGCAGTGCATGACGGCGCTGGTTGAGGGTGTGGCGGAGGCGATGCCGCGCATCGATCCCAAGACCTACAGCGAATTTCGCGGAACCGCTGCTCGAATGAGTTTGCAGATTCCCGACAGCATGGACAATGCCGAGCGGCTCAAGGTCGTGAATGCGATTCTGCATGAGTTTGAAAACTATCGCCACGGAGTGGAAGAAGAGCTGCGCGGGCGGCTGAAGAACTGGCGATCGCTGACCACAAAGCTGACCGGCGCGCTGCTGGCCGCAATGGGCGTCAAATTGGATTCTCCGATCGCCCTGCCGCTGGTGGGCGGGATCGAGCAACTGACCACCGCCGATCAGATCCGGGAGTATCGCGATCTGCTCAACGGTTTTCTTGAGCTGCGTTCCGCCACTGAGGAGCAAGCGAAGATTTCGCCGCTGAAGGTTGCCGATACCTCCACATCGAACGAGAACGCCGCAGGCCTGCTGGGAGGAGGCGCGGCGGTCGAGCATCTGCGCAAGGTGATGGAGCGCGGCCTGACCGGCTTCGTGGTTGTCTTTCAGCTCAGTTGCCTGGATATGGTCAGCCGGCGCTTCGGTCCAGAGGCGGTGGAAGATTGCCTGATGGCCGTCTCCGCATTTCTGACTTCAAGCCTGCATAGCGACGACGCCATCTTCCACTGGAGCGATTCCTCTCTGGTGGCGATACTTCTGGGCAGGCCCAATGAGCATCTTCTTACCGCGGAGCTGAACCGCATCGTAGCCAAGAACAGCGACATCAATGTCAACATCGGGGGACGCTCCATCATGCTCCGCATTCCCTTCTCCTTCGATTTGCATCCGATCGAACGCTTCAAGAGTGCCGACGACCTATACAAACTCTCGCTGCAAGGCGCAAAAAAAAAGGTGAACGTATGAGTGAGACCTCCGGATCCATGCCAGAGATGCAAGCCAATCCGTCAACCGACCCGCTGGATGAATTGCCTGTCGCATACGTCGAGATGAATGTACGCGGCGCGATCACCCGCGCCAATCGCATGACGCGCGCGCTGCATTCCAGCCATGCCGGCGAGTTGATTGGCAAGCTGGCATGGGAGCTGATGCCCACCGAGGAGCAGGACCGCAGCTACGCGGTCTTCATGACAGCCATTGAAACCGGCGTGAATCCCCCCGTGGCGCGGCGCTCCCTCTATGACAGCTCGGGAAACTTCCGTGTCTACGATCTTTACCGCAACCTCATCCGCGATCCCCAAGGGAAACCAGTGGGAATGCGCGTCGTCAGCGTGGACGTGACCGAAGCCCACAAGGCGCATTCGGAGGCCGACCAGGCCCGACAATGGCTGGAGAGCGTGATGGAGTCGCTTTCGGATGCCGTGATCGTGACCGACGCTCTGGGCTTTATCCGCACCGTCAATCCCGCCGCTGAAAAACTTCTCGGCTGGACGTCGGAGGAGCTGATCGGCAGTGAGGTCGAAAGTGCATTGCCGGTGCTCGCCTCCGTCTCCGGCGGCAAATCGCAGATCAGCTTCAGCATGGCGCTGGAAAGCTCCGCGCTCGTTGTCGCTACACTGCACGACCGGGAGCAGCGCGAGTTGCTCGTCGAAATCGGCTCCTCGCCCATCATCGACAAGAAGACCGGCTGCACGGCAGGCGTGGTCAGCGTCCTGCGCCGCGTCGATGAGGCTGCATAGTAGCTGGTTTTGATTTCCCGTGCCGGCTGTTTTCTGTCGCTGGGACGCGGGATTGTGCATTCCCACACCCACGCCGAAGTCTCAGCCCGCCTTCGCCCCGCAGGCAGGGGACAAGAAAAAGCAATAAGCATATTTATTCCAGATTGGATACATTACTTGCGTAATGTTATATGTGAAGATTTTTATCTATTGACTTCATGGAGACCGTTACTCTTGCGTTGCCTTGCTCGACCTGGTTTTTTCGCTCTCTAAGAGCAAGGAGTGTCATTCCCCTGGAGCGCGGTACAGCCTGCAAGCGATTTCTTGCGCAGAAACCCTGATTTTTTCGTGAACTGATTTCTCCTCATCCATTCTCGCGTCAGCGGGACCGGTAACGGAGAATCGGTTACCGAAAGTCACTCCATCGGGAGAGACGCAACCTCAACCGCAGCTTCAACCGTAAGGAGAATTCCAATAATCATGACCAGATTACGTTGCAATGCGTTCACTCCTCTAACGTTGATCATGACCATTACTGCGATTTGCCTGCTGCTAACCCGGCCGGCCAACGCTACAACCACGCCTGCGCCCGGAAGCGCGGGAGCGCCTGCGGACGGCGGTGTCGTATGGTGCATCGGAGATGGTTCCGCATACCCGGCGATACCGGGTTATCCCGCCGATACGGCTCCCGATGGCCTGCTCGCAAACCCAGCCGATACACCCGACGGATGGACGGATAACCCCATTCTGACAAATGGAGATCTCGGTCAAACAGCGGAGACCGGAGTTCCGGCCGCTCCGACCGATCCCGATGACCGCTATGCGATCCAGCTCAACTACTGGAACTCGGTCAACTCCACCCCAGGCGGATCGATCGGATACTCAAAGGGCAACTCGTGCATGGTCTTCTACTACAACACCAGCTATGCCAATGTGGGGCAATTCACCATCACCTATCCGGCCAACCCCTCCCAGCCTACTCCCGTCACCAATGACCCGGTGAATGAGCAAACCTGGGCTGCGGCTCATCCGAACTCGTTTCCGTGGTTTGGAAACGCCCCATACAGCCTGAGCAACACCGACGGCGGACCAACCGGATATGTTTCGACCTTCAAGGGATGCAGTTGGGACAACAACAGTTGCACTCCTGGTTCGGCAGTGCTGACAGCGGCGAACCCGCTGCCAACGTCAACCAACTGGAACTCCTTTCCCCAGCAACTTTCCGCAATCACCAGCATTCCTACAACCTGGAGCATCGAGTTCAACAACAAGTATGGGAATCCCAAAGACGGCACCCAGACTTGGGATGCATCCTATGACATCTGGTTCGACAAGACCGGCCAAAACGGAACCGGGCAGGCTCCCTACGGGCCGGTTCGCGGACAAAACGACGGTCTGGAGATCATGGTGTGGATGAATAGCGGCCACAGCTATGTAGACACTCCGGGAGGCCCTACGCCAAACGTTACCGGATATGCACAGCCAAGCGGCTGGCCGCGGGGACAAGTGGTGATCAATGGCGTTCTCTATGATGTCTGGAGTTCGCGGCTGAACAACCCCTACTTCGGCTATCTTGCCAACACCGGCGATGTTGTGATTGGGCCGGGCGAGGAGCCTTACAGTTGCACGACGCTGCCCGTCAATGGCGGAAGCACCACCTGCGGCACCGAGTGGAATGTCGTTTCTTTTGTGGCGACGAAGGACTCCAACAACACCGACTACCGGCAAACCAGCATGAGCATGGATACCAAGGTCTTTACCGATTACATCCTGGGTATCAAGGACAGCCTATACACAATTCAGAACGAAACCGCTGGAGATAGAACCAGCAGCGGCGTGCTTGCGTGCCCCACTTCAGCCATGGACAGCCAGCAGGCCAACCCTCCAGTAAATCCCAGCGCCTGCCTCAGCCAGAGCTGGTTCCTCACCTCGGTTCAGGCTGGATTTGAACCCTGGATCGGTGGCAACGGCCTGCAATCGGATACCTTCCAGGCCCACGTGCTGACGACCTCAACCGCCGTGCAATCCGGCCTGACCAGCTCCAACGGAACCCCGGTTGTGAATTGGCAAGACCCCTTCCAGGTTGTCTATTCAGGCTGCTCGACCTACTCCACCGCCAATACGGCGTCGTTCCTCATCAGCGGCGTGAACAGCCAGACAGGCCTGCCGGAGACCTTCCCAACGAATGGCCAGTACCAAAGCATGGGCGAGCAGCTTCCGGGAACAGATCTCTTCGAGTACACAGTTAATGCGCCTGGGACTCCGCAGCTCTACCCGATTCACGGAAACGCGACCATCTCCTTTGAATCGAACTGCGGCACCACGACGACCATCACCATCTACATCGATCCGAGCGGACACATTTATTATTCGGACGGCAAAACCCCAGTGGTGGGCGCGAATGTCACGCTCGACTACTCACCCTCCGGCAGCGGCAGCGGACCGTTCGTGGCTGTGCCCAATCACAACTTCGGGCTGGCCAGCGCCGTCATGCAGCCCAACGACAACACCCTCAACCCCATGCCTTCGACCCAGTACGGGGCCTATGCCTGGAATGTTGCGCCCGGTTATTACGAGGTGAATGCCAGCCTGAACGGTTGCGGCTCGACTACTTCCGCAGTGCAGCACGTGACCACCACACCGGTCATGGGCCTCAACCTGAATCTTCCCTGCGCGCCACCGCCGCCGCTTCCTCCGCCCACCGGCTCCGCCAGTTGCCACGTCTCCTATAGCGTGACCAGCGCGGTTGCCGGCGTCAGCAATGGGTTGACGGCCAACATCAACATCCAGAACAACGGAAAAACCGCCATCTATCCCTGGACTTTGGGATGGACATTCCCTGGAAATCAGAAGATTTCCTATGCATGGAATGTGAACACGACGCAGAATGGCGAGAAGGTATCGCTTTCGAGCACTTCCCCCTGGGAGTCCATTCCCGCGGGTGCAACCCTGACCGGCGCCGTAGGCTTCAACGGCAGCTTCACCGGCACAAACACCAACCCAACCGCCTTCACTCTGAATGGAGTGCCGTGCGACTGAAGCGGACTCTGAAGAGCGGTTCTTAACCAACCAATCCCGCATGGGAGCTGGCCGTAAAGCTGGCTCCCAGACGGGCTCCGCAGCGTATCGATTGAAACGAAGGCGAAGGTTTCAGCGGAAGCTACTTCTTTATCTTTGCAGGCCGCACGCCCAGCAGCCCCTCCAGCTCTTCCTTGAACTCGCGCACATCTTTGAAGTCGCGGTAGACCGAGGCGAAGCGGATGTAGGCCACCGTGTCCAGCCCCTTCAGATGCTTCATAATCAGCTCGCCGATTTCGCTGGTGGTCCGCTCGCGCTCTGGCGCATCCACCAGAAAACTCTCGGCGGCATCGACGATGGCCTCCAGATTGAGCGAAGAAACGGGACGTTTTTCGCAGGCGCGCAACAGGCCGCTGAGCACCTTTTGCCGGTCGAAGCGCTCGCGGCGCCCGTCTTTTTTGACGACCATGTAAGGAATTTCGTCGATTCGTTCATAGGTGGTGAAGCGGCGATTGCACCGCTCGCACTCCCGCCGCCGCCGGATCGAGTCGGCCTCTTTGCTCTCGCGCGAGTCCACCACCCGGTCCTGTCCGAAGCCGCAATAAGGACACTTCATCTTGCGCCCATTCTACGGCATGAAAAAGACTGGGAACAGGGATTGGGGAACGGGGAAGAGAAAATACTGCCTTTGTGCCTTCGAATCATTCCCTAATCGAAGATCACGGTCTTGTTGCCATAGCAGAGAATGCGCCGGTCCAGCCGCCAACGCACGGCGCGGGAGAGAACGATGCGCTCCAGATCGCGGCCCCGTGCAACGAGGTCTTCCACCTGGTCGCGGTGCGAGATGCGGGCCACATCCTGCTCGATGATGGGGCCGTCGTCGAGGACCTCGGTGACATAGTGGCTGGTGGCGCCGATCAGTTTAACGCCGCGGGCATGGGCGGCGTGGTAGGGCTTGGCTCCGGTGAAGGCGGGCAAAAACGAGTGATGCACATTGATGATCGAGGCCGGGTACTGCGCGACGAAGGCTGGCGAAAGAATCTGCATATAGCGGGCCAGCACCACCAGTTCAATCTTGTGCCGCGCCAGCAGATCGAGTTGCCGCGCTTCGGATTCGGCGCGTGTGGCCGAGGTCACCGCAACATACTCGAAGGGAATGCCGTAAAAGGCCGCCAGCTTTTCGACATCGCGGTGGTTGGAGACGATCAGGGGAATCTCGCAATGCAATTCGCCGGTCCGCCAGCGGTGCAGCAGGTCGGCCATGCAGTGCAGGTACTGCGAACAAAAGAGCGCCACGCGTGGCAGCCGCGCACTGGTCGTCAACTGCCAGCGCATTCCCAACTCCGCGGCCAGCCCGGCAAACTCCGTCTTGAAGGCGTCGAGGTTGAAGTTCTCCGAAGGACCGGAAGGACTGCCCTCCGCCAGACCGAGCGCCCACTCGACGCGCATGAAAAAGAGGCCCTGCTCGTGGTCCTGGTGCTGGTCGGCGTGCAGAATGTTGGCCCCATGGCGGTAGAGCATCGAGGAGACGCGGGCCACCAGGCCTTTCTGATCCGGACAATCGATGAGCAAAACAGCGGAGTCTTTCATGCTTTATCCAGCTTAAATCACCTGCGGGCGTCTCCGGCGGCGCGGGGTTCGCATTGTTTACAGGTGAAGAGAGGCTGAACTGGCTGTCGTGCCTCGATATTCGGCGACGCGTTTGTCCTTTGATTTTATGAATTCACGCTCCCGCTCAGCAAATAGCCATCTCCTTTGCGTCTGCCTGCAATACTGAAATGGGTATTGCAATGGCATATCTCTTGATCGCTTTGCTAGCCGGATTCTTGATCGCTGCGGCTGCATTCTACGCAATGGGGAGCTGCAAGTTCGCGTCCCGGCTGTTGGTTCTCTTCCCGGTAGTCGTCTGCGGTGGATTACTCCAGAACCTCTCCCGCGGATCTCGTGTGATCGGCCTGTACGCCATGGAGGGTGATTATTATTTCCTGGCGTTTTTTCTAGTCCTGTTGGCGCTCGGTGTTTTCTCGGCCTTGTATCCGAAAAAGAGCGCACTCTTCTGGGTCGCCTGGGCAATTACAGCCGTGGTCTGCGCCGTATCCTGTACCGTTCTGATCTACATGGTCTTCTTTTGGAAGGTGTTCAACTGAAGCCGTCATTTCGCAAGAAAAACTAGCGTGGGCCTGCTACTTTCCTGCGAACTCGGAGCGATGGCGGCTATAGAGGAAGTAGATTGCCAAGCCGATGGCCAGCCAGATGAGGAAGCGGTACCAGGTCATGATCGGCAGTCCGGTCATCAGCAGAAAGCAGGAGAGAACGCTGAGCACAGGGATGAGGTGGCCAAAGGGAACGCGGAAGCCGCGGCGGCGCTCCGGTTCGCGGTAGCGCAGAACGATGACACCGACCGAGACGAGGACAAAGGCGAAGAGCGTGCCGATATTGGAGAGATCGGCGAGGGTGCCGATGTCGAAGAGGCCGGAGGGGATGGCGACGACGAAGCCCGCGACCCAGGTGGAGAAGGCGGGCGTGCGGAAGACGGGATGGACGTTGGAGAAGACTTTGGGGAGCAGGCCGTCGCGGGACATGGAGAACCAGACGCGTGATTGGCCTAACTGGTAGACGAGGATCGAGGAGAGCATTCCACTGATGGCGCCGAAGAGAACGACGAGACGAATCCAATGGAGGGAATGCGCGCCGGGAAGGATGGAGAGCTTCTTGAGCGCGTTGACGACGGGCGCACCGTCATCGACCATGGAGTGCCAGGGAACGAGTCCGGTGAGGCAGATGGCCACGGCGACATAGAGCACGGTGCATACGACCAGTGTGGCGATGATGCCGATGGGCAGATCGCGCTGTGGATTCTTGCACTCCTCTGCCGCCGTGGAGACGGAGTCGAAGCCGATATAAGTAAAAAAGATAATCGACCCGCCTGTGAGGATGCCCCCCCAGCCGTTGGGCATGAAGGGATGCCAGTTGCCGGGATGGATGAAGCCGATGACGGCGAAGACGAAGATCAGAATGGCGATGAGTTTGATGCCGACCATCGCGTTATTGGTGCTGGCCGACTCGCGGATGCCGCGCACCAGAATGACGGTGAGGATGAGAACGATGATGAAGGCGGGAATGTTGAAGCCGAAGTGCCAGCCGGGGTGGTAGAGCCAGTTGCCGGAGAGGTCTTGCAGGCCTCCGGGCAGATAGGCGGGCGAGAGCCAGATCGGCGAGGGATGGAAGCCGAACCAGTCGAGCAGGTCCACCACGTGCGCGGCGAAGCCGACGCTGACGGTCATGTTGGAGCCGGCGTACTCCAGGATCAGATCCCAGCCGATGATCCAGGCAATCAGTTCGCCGAGAGTGGCGTAGGTGTAGGTGTATGCCGAGCCGGCGATGGGAATCATCGAGGCGAGTTCAGCGTAACAGAGGCCGGTGAGCGCGCAAACGATGGCAACCAGGAAGAGCGAGACGGCGATGGCGGGACCGGCGCCGGGGCGTCCGGCAAGGGCGGTATGGGTAAGGACGTAGTGAATCAGCGGCGTATTGGAGATGCTGGGCGCGTCAAAGGTCTCGCCGGAGATGGCGGTGCCGATCACCGTAAAGATGCCGGAGCCGATGACGGCTCCGATGCCCAGAGCGGTCAGCGACCAGGGGCCAAGAGACTTCTTCAGCGAGTGTCCCGGCTCAACCGAGTCGCTGATCAGCTTATCGATGGATTTGCGAGCGCCAAGTTGACGGAGCAGGGCAATTCTCCTCGTGAACGGAGCCAATTGAGGAACGAGGCATCCCACCCTATCCGCAAAAACAGAGACGCGGAGAGGGTGGGCACCCAACATGATCAGGAACTCGCTACCCGTTTATCCGGTGCGGGGTCTTAGCGCTTGGACTGGCCACGAGCCAGCTTTTTGACCTTCTTTTTCTTCTCGCCGCGCGCTCCGGTTCTGGGCGCCTTGGGAGCGGCCTTCTTGCGGGCGGCGCGCTTCAGTTTCTTCCGTTCCTGCTTGTCTTCGATCTTGGTGGTGTCTGCCACTTATAACCTCTTTCACTGCAATCTTTTCAGGGTTTCCCGCTGTACGGGTGGACGCGATCTTTAGAATAACAGGGTTTGCGGGACGGCGAAAGCCACGCGGGTGCGCAATAAACCGCGCTGTAACCATTTCCAGCGTACAATCAAGGTAGAAGAAATACATCCGATACGATTTTTGAATGAGTAAAGCCTGCTCGGCTTCTGCCGCCTGATCGCTCCTGACGAGCCCCGCACCGCACGCAACAATCACCAGTTGACCGGAGTGAAGTCATGCGTTCCGACAAGATACACCGCGCGCTGGCGCAGGGAATGAACCGCTTTGAAGTCTGCCAGTTGGTCTCCAAAGGGGTGAAGGCCACCCACAAGACCGGCGGGCGCTTTGAAGATTCGATCAATGATGTGCTGCAATACCTGGGCACCCACGTCACGCTGCTGGAGAATCTGCACCCCGCGGTTCCGCAGGTGAGCGTGAAGAGCCTCAAGCCGGCGGCGTGATAAAAGCAAGGAACAGGGAAACAACCTTTGTGAGGAGATTCGTTGCATCCCAGATCCCAAAATCGGGAGCTGGGGCGCCCTCATTTCTTATCCCTCGGAAGTACACCACCCGTCTTTGGTCGTGACCTGAATCAATCAGAGGAAATTCAAACTCTCGCGGTCTGCAATGCTGCGCATTTTCAGAGCAGTTTTTCGGCTGAAAGGCTGACCACGTTCAAATATGGCATTTCTTATCTGCGGCTGTTACAAAACTGCGCGGATGAGTAGATAAAGCGAATATGCGAAAAGGCAGACAACCGTCAAGACACAGCCTGAAACGATAGGCACAAAGAGAAAATTCAGACGTGCTTCCGCCTCGAACTCCGCATCAAGCCCCGGTGCGTAGTATTTTTCCGGTTTGGATGGGTGATAGCGAAGGGGAAAAGTATCTCCCGGATTGAGCTTGTAAAACGCGGAGTTGCGATTGACCTTGTAGCAACCCGTATGGCTCGTCTGCTGCCGGTCCTGATAGTGGAAGGCAATTACGATGAAGCCAAGAACGCGCCGACCTCTTCTGTACCTCACGAAAAGACCATCTTGATCATGGCCTGTGTCCTTTGGCCATTCGAAGTCCTGGGAGCGGTCAACATCCTCGACCGTCGCCGTGCTCTCCCGCCACCAATAAATTCCTCGCACGAGCTTCCACAACTGGATCAGCATGAAGAACCCAATTCATTCAGACGCACGAAAGGGACGGCCGTTTGCCGTCCCTCTCGGTTTGAAGCGGAACTGATTGGAAGGGGGTAACCCTTAGACAACCTGAACGTTCTCTGCCTGCCAGCCTTTGGGGCCCTTGGTGACATTGAACTGAACGCGCTGGCCCTCTTGCAGCGAACGGAAGCCGTTCGACTGGATGGCGGTGTGATGGACGAAAACATCCTCGCCGTTTTCGCGGCTCAAAAATCCAAAACCCTTGGCATCATTAAACCACTTGACTGTGCCTGTTTCCATTTGAGTGTTGCTCCTCTGGTACTGATTTACCGCCGAACGCAATGTGGAAGTTTGCGAGCAGGCGGTTACCAGAACAGGCAAAAACTTCAGATCGAATTCTACGATTAGATAGAGCATAGCACGGATTTGTCCAATCTCCGCGAAAATCTCTCTGGAGCTGGCAAAAAATCAGGAAATGAGGATGGAGGAGCGGTCAGCGGCGGAAAGCGTTGAAAAATCAGAAGATCTTCATGTGAATGACAAGATACTTCTTGGGGTTTTCGCGGATGCTCTTGACCAACTGCTGGGTCTGATCCAGGCTCTGGTCGGCGTGGTCGTAGAGGGAACGATTCTGGACCAACTGCCCCAACGAGCCTTTGCCCTGATCGACATCGGTGAGAATCGAGTCGAGGCGAGTGACCGTGTCGTCGAGCTTTTGCGCGAAGACGGGGTCTTTGGCCATCATGCCGAGAGCGCCTTTGCCAGAGTTAATTTGGGCCGCCAGTTGATTGGCGTTGGCGACGGCGGCATCCAGGTTGTTGTAGAGGGAATCGTCTTTGAGGAACTTGCCGGCGCTGCCCTTGCCTTCGTCGAGAGCGGTGGTGATCCTGTCGAGCCGGTCGATGGCGGAGTTGGCACGGCTGTAAAGTGTGTCGTCGTTGACCAGCTTGCCGAGTGAGCCTTTGCCGTTGGCGATAGCGCTGGTGATGGTTTGCAGGTCGGCGGCGATGGTGGAGATCCTCCGGGCCAACTCCGGATCGTTGATCAACTCGCCCACGGTGCCACGCGAGGAGTTGATGGCGTCGACGCTGGGTTCCAGCTTGTGTAGCAGATTGTTGATCTCGATGATGGAGTCGTTGCTGTTGCGGACCACATCCTGAATGCTGGGAGAGCCTCCGGCCTTCAATTCGGCGTCGTTGACCGGCGGGGGGCCGGTGGCGTGAGTGGAGTCGAGATCGATGTAGCTGTCGCCCAGTACGCCGGCCTGATCGATGGTTGCGGTCGTATCGCTGTGCAGATCGTGCAGATATTCGCGGCCGACGCGCATCGTCACTTCGACAGGCGTGAGATTGCGGTTGGGCACGATGCGGACATGAATGACATTGCCGATGGTGACGCCCTGAAGGCTGACCGGCGCGCCATCCTTGAGGCCGGCGGCATTCTCAAAGTACGAGCGCAGCAGCAGCTTGCGGGCGAGGGGACCACCGCTGGCGCCGGACATGAGGAGGATCAACCCGACCAGCACTGCCGAAGCGGCCAGTACCAATGCGCCTACTCTCAGTTGCGACCACTGTATTTCCTTGCGGCTTGGCACGGCATTCTCCCAATTGAAAATGAGCCGGTTAACGGCTAGAGAATAGCAGAAAAGGCAGCCTCATCGCTCATTCTCAAGGACCACACTGGCCATTGCCAGATCGTTGGTGTGGGTGATGGAAAGGGCGGCGCGGGCAGCACCGAGGCGCGCGGCAAATTGGGCGGCGCGACCGTGAAAGCGCAGCGAAGGTCTTCCGCCGGCTTCACGCACCACTTCTATCTCCAGCCAGTTCACGCCATAGTTGATGCCGGTTCCCAAGGCCTTTGCTCCAGCCTCCTTGGCGGCGAAGCGGGCGGCAAAACTCTCCGCGGCCTTGCGCTTGCGCAGGCAATAGGCCTGCTCGGCGGGCGTGTAGACGCGGTCGAGAAATCGCTGTCCGTAGCGATCGAGCGAGCGCTGTATGCGTGCGATCTCTGTCAGGTCGATTCCGGAGCCAACAATCATCTTGTCTACCAAGCTACATCATCAGCCCACAACCGTGTACGGCATCGCGGCGCAGGCGCATTCAATTACCAATGCTGGCAACTTTTGCCGCGCAGAATCGATGGTTGTCTCAAAGCCGGTCATGGGCCGTTCGACTCCGGCACAAAGGTTACGCTGCGCGCTCTGGCTCCGATAAAGCGGATGTGAGACTGACGCAGCCAACCCGCGACAGAGACCAGACGATCAGCATTCCCTGGGCACTGCAAATGAAGGCCATCTCGATCGAGGAGCCGTCACGTCTGGTGCAGACTCTGACCGGTGCGATTCTGGGCTGCGGAGGCTGGGTCTTGAGTCGCGGCAGCAACGACTCCGGAACGGTGAGCATGCTCTTTGAATTCGAGCGCCAGGCCTGCGTTGACATTTACAGTGTGATGATCGCAGCCGGTCTGGAGCTGAGCCAAAGCGGACACATCCGCTTCACCGAACTCTGCCAATGCACCCGCAACCATCCCAAGGACTGCGGCAGCGAGATTGCCAGCATCGACCTGGAGATTCAAACCTTCCCGGTCGAGATGATGCAGGATATTCGCATTACGGGAACGGCGTGACTCCGGCGCCTAGCTACTTGGTCACCTTTGCCAATAACTGAACAACCTTCGTGTAACGCACAGCGGCCGTTGGGTCCTTCAAGCTCTTCAGGAGTGCAGGATCGTCCAGGCCGATCTGGCGCAGCGTCGCATCCATCTGCGCGGCGGGAATCTGGCTGACCAGGTCGAGGCTTGCCGTGGCCAGGTCCAGCGGCTTCCTGGTGGCGGCTGAGTTGTTCATGCTGGCTGAGTAATTTGGATCGGCACCTGCGCTGAGAAGGCTCTGGACGACTTCCACATCCCCGTTGCGAGCGGCAAAGTGGAGCGCGCTCCAGCCCGTCGGGGAGGTGCGGCTGTTGGCGTCGGCGCCTTTGGCAATCAGCTTCACGGCATCCGCGGAGTTATCAGCCTTGACGGCAGCGATCAGCGACTCCGCGCTGGGCTTGCAACCGGAAAGAAAAAAGAGAGAGATTGCAGTCGAGCAAAGAAGGAACGATTTAATTTTCATGAAAGATTTTTCCTTTGAAATGCGTCTACCGATCCTGTTGCGCTCTATCTCTTATCGGCACGCAAAGCCATGAGATTACTTTTAGATTCCTTCGAATAGGATCGCCGCATTCATGCTATCAAAGCGCCATTTGCAGGGTCAACCGGCCTCGACCAACCCGTAGCGGCGCTGCCAAGCCTCTTTGAGGCGCGCCCGCACCCGCGCCCGCTCGAATTCGGTCATCTCCTGGCCTTTCACAATCACAAAATTCACTCAGCACAAAGAATCAATAAAATTGTGCTTGACTCTGACCTTAGGTCAGACCTGAGCCTGTTTGAGAGGGATGAAATTGAGCAAAACTTACCAGATCCACGAGTTCGCTGAACTCACCGGCGTGACTGTGAAGGCCCTGCATCATTACGACCGGCTGGGGTTGTTGAAGCCTCAGCGGGCGCTCTCCGGCTATCGGCTCTACGTCGAACGCGATCTGGAGCGGCTGGAGCAGATTGTGGCGCTCAAGTTTCTTGGCTTCCCTCTGCAAGAGATCAAAGCAGTGCTGGATCGGGCAGCATTGAAGCTGCCGGAGGCTTTGCGCATGCAGCGTCAGGCGCTCCAGGAAAAGCAGAAGCTGCTGGCGCGCGCCATGAAAGCGCTGGCGGCGGCTGAAAAGGCTCTTGATTCCGGCAAAACCGCAACCCCGGCAATTCTCAAACGGCTCATTGAGGTGATCAACATGCAAAGCGACGTGGAAGCAATGAAGAAGTATTACAGCGAAGAGGCGTGGTCCAAAGTGGGGCCGCGCTATGAGGAAGAGTTCTCGCAGGAATGGATCGGCTTCAATCGCGATGTGGAGGCTGCGCTGGACGAGGATCCAGCCTCTGAGAAGGTGCAAGCGCTGGTGGCGCGCTGGTTGGCGCTCTCCGGCAGCGATCCTGAAGTTTGGGAGGGCGCGGCGAAGGCCTGGGCTGACCGCATGAACTGGCCTGCCGCCATGCAGCAGTGCAATGCTGAATTCCATTGGGAAAAGATCATCCCGTTCCTTCAGCAAGCGATCACTGCGTATCGGAAAAAATACTACAGCAAGGAGGCGTGGGCCAAAGTCACCGAGCGCCCGGAGGAAGAAAGAACGCAACTTTGGGCTGCGTGGACTGCGCTCCAGCAGGAGGTCGGCGCCGCGCTCGCCGAGGATCCAGCCAGCGACAAGGCTCAGGAGTTGTGCGCGAAATGGGCTGATTTGGCTGAGAGGACGTCAGGCGGTGACCCGGAAGTAAAAGCTGGCCACATCAATGAATGGCGCGATCACGAAAACTGGCCTGAAAGCGCGAAACAGAGGATTTCTTCTTTGCGCTTGGAAGAAGTGGTTGACTTTATTAAAAGAGCCTACGTGTGCCGGGCGATGAAACAGGCAAAGAAACAGTCGTAGCCGGGAGGGTATCAACCCGCCTCGACCAATCCATAACGGCGCTGCCAGGCCTCTTTGAGCCGCGCTCGCACCACATTGCGCTCGGCCTCGGTGGCTTCTGCCGCATCGCTTTTTCCGGCGGCGGCAAAGCGCGCGGCCTCCATCTTGGCCAGCTCCAGCAACTTGCGGTCGCGCAGCAGGTTGGCAATGCGGAAATCGGGCAGGCCGGCCTGGCGCGTCCCAAAAAACTCGCCGGGGCCGCGCTGCGAGAGATCGAGTTCCGCCAACTCAAAGCCGTCCTGGGAACGGACCAGGGCGTTGAGGCGCTCCTCGCCGAGCGGCGAAATTCGCTCGCCGGTGATCAGAACGCAATAGCTCTTGGCCGCGCCACGTCCCACGCGCCCGCGCAACTGGTGCAACTGCGCGAGGCCGAAGCGCTCCGCGTGCTCGACCACCATCACCGTGGCGTTGGGAACATCGACACCGACTTCAATGACGGTGGTGGCGACCAGCACATCGATCTCTCCGCGCTGAAAGCGGCGCATGACGATCTCCTTTTCGTCCGCATCCAATCGGCCATGGAGCAGGCCAACGCGCAGACCGGAGAGCGGCCCCGTTCGCAGCTTTTCGTGCATCTCGACGGCAGACTTCAGGCCGGATTTCGCGTTTGGGTTTGCCTCCTGCTTGGACTTGGCGAACAACTCCGCCGTTTTTCCTTTGCGAACTGTTTTACGAACCACGGGTGGCCCGGGTCTCGATTTTGAGAGCGGGGATTGGATTGGCTCCTCAATCCCAACCTCCGGATCGTCGCGCGAGAAGTCTAGCTCTGGCTGGTCGTCCCTGCTGCCCTCGATGACCGGATAGACGATATAAGCCTGACGGCCCTTGTCCACCTGCTTGCGCACGAACTCCCATACCTCACCGGCCATCTCTCCGGGAACGCGCCGGGTGACGATGGGCGTACGGCCCGGCGGCAGCTCGTCGAGCACGCTCACCTCCAGATCGCCATAGAGAGTCAGCGCCAGGGTGCGCGGAATCGGCGTAGCAGTCATCACCAGCACATCCGGCTCCGCCTGATTAGGCTTCTTCATCATCTTGAAGCGCTGCAAGACACCAAAGCGGTGCTGCTCATCGACGACAACCAGGCCCAGGCGGTCAAACTCGACCTTTTCCTCGATCAGCGCGTGGGTGCCGATCACCAGTTGCGCTTCGCCGCGATTGATCTGGCCGCGGGTCTGGCGTTTGCGGTCTTCGGAGAGCGAGCCGGTGAGCAGCGCCAGGCGATAGTGACGGCTAGATTTCTCCAGCAGCTTGCGCATTGCCAGAAAATGCTGCGTGGCCAGAATCTCTGTGGGCGCCATCAACGCGGCTTGGTAACCGTTCTCCAACGCCACCAGCATCGCCTGCAACGCGACGATGGTTTTACCGGAGCCGACATCGCCTTGCAGCAGCCGGCGCATGGGGCTGGGCGCGCGCATATCGGCGACAATCTCGCCCAGTGCCCGCTTCTGCGCCGCCGTGGGATGAAAGGGCAGCACCTCGCGGATCGCCTCGCGGAGCTTGCCGGTTGTCTCAAAGGCGATGCCGGCGCGTTCCCTCATGCGGCGGCGCTTGAGTTCCAGACCGAGTTCGAGAAAGAATAGCTCCTCGAAGATCAGCCGCCGGTGAGCGGGCGATGCCGCGCTTTGCAACTGAGCGAAGGGCGTGCCTTCGGGCGGAAAATGCGCTTCGCGCAGAGCGGTTTCCCGGCCGGGAAGGGAGAGCCGCTCCAGCATCAATCGCGGCAGGCACTCCGGCACCGCGCCGCGCAAGCCTTCGAGCAGATGGAAGATAGTCTTGCGCTGCCAGCGTGAGGCCAGCCGCGCGCCGCCCAGCGACTCGTAGACCGGCGTGATGCGCCCCACTTCGAGCAGCCGCGTTTCGGCGTCGTCCGAAGCATCGGGCAGCAGCTCGAATTGCGGCTGAATCATCTTAAGGTTGCTGGTGGAGCGCGAAGGCTCGACTTTGCCGTAGACGGCCACCGTTTGCCCAGCATGAAATTTGCCTTCGAGATACGAGCCGTTGAACCAGATGCATTTCATCGCCAAGCGCCCCTGGCCGATGGTCAACTCGAAGATCGGGGCCTTGCGCGTCCTGAGGAGCGCCGAGCCGCGCACCTCGGCGATGACGCTCGCCGTTTCGCCGGGAACCAATTCATCCAGGCTGCGCGGATTCTGGCGGTCTTCGTAGCGAAAGGGCAGATGGTAGAGCAGATCCTCGGCCGTGAGGATGCCTTTGGGCGCAATCATCTCCGCGATGCGCGGTCCCACACCGCGCACGTAGGTTATCGGAGTGTCGAGCGCAGTCACACTCCGGATGCTACATGGCCGGTCTTCACCGGGACAATCCCGCCCTCATCTTCGGCGGTTGAAGCGCGAAGGGGGCTGTCGGAGTGTTTTCCCGTTCCGAATCGATATGGCCCCGCGTCAGGGCGCTTGCACACTGGAGCGATGGCTATAGGTTTCACAAAGGACGGCAGATGCCCAAATGTGGAATCGGGCGATCAGGCAATCTTCTCTCTTGCGCGGCGGCGCAGTTTAACGTTTGAGTAAGTTGACTGATGTACCGGGCGTTGCTAGGCTACAGCTTAGCTCTCTGGACCCGCCGTCACGGCGGCCAAGCATGATGAGTAGGAGACAGACCGTCCTTATTCATGCCGTCGGCAATTCGAAGAAGAGTCGCTGGCGGCAGGCGGAAGCGTTCAGGAAGAAGCGGCCTCATCCAAGTGAGGAGAGCGAAGCTATGCCCAAAATTGCCATGGAGATGCTTTCTCCTGAAGGATTTTGTAGTCCCTTTGCGTTTGTTCGCCATCTTCCGCGGGATCCCGATTTGATTCCGCGCGCTCCTGCCGCTGCTTGAAATCAGAGGAAGAGGAAGTCAATTGACCGAAGATCATGGAACCCAAACCGGCGGTCCTCCTGGCCGGATTGATGAAGGCAGCCGCTTCTTCAATTCCGAGGATCAGGTGTCTCTGAGAGAACTTGCGCTTGTTCCGTGGAAGCGGAAGGCCGTTGTAGCGGTTTGCACGGGAATGTGCCTGCTGGCGGCGATCCTGGTCTGCTTCGGGATGCATCCGAGATACAGGGCCACGGCCATGATCGAGCTCAACGAGGAAAAGACCGGAGCCTCCGATATGCTTTCCAGCATGGTCTCGATGGAATCGGGAGACCCGGACGATCTCAAGGTCAAGATCGATACCGAGATGGCGGTCATCAAGGACAATACGATCGCGCTGGCGGTGATGAGCAAGCTGGGGATGCTGCGGCTGGCGAATCCAGACCGGTTCAGCAAGGAGCCGGGGCGGATTGTCAGCGAGAACGAACTGCCGGCGGGGCAGCGTGAGGCTCTGATTGGCAGATTCGAAAGCGGGCTGAAGGTTGAGGAGGTGGGAAGTTCGCGCCTCATCGCCATTACCTACACGAGCAGGGATCCGGTCGAGGCCGCCAAGATAGCCAACCAGATCGTTACCGAGTACAAATCCTATCTTCTCAACTCGAACTTCAATTCATCGAAGGAGGTTTCGCAGTGGCTTTCTGCTCAGTTGGGCGATCTCTCCGGTCAAGTCGCAAAATCCCAGCAGGCAGTGGCGGATTTCGAGCGCAGCCATAATCTATCTGCGGCGATGTTGGGTCTGGCCACGCTCTCCGGCGGTTCCTCGCCGGGAAGCAGCGGCGGCGGCAGCACGGTGCAGATACCGGAGTTGGAGCGGCTCTCGGCACTGAATGAAGAGGTGACGCAAGCGGAAGCAGTGCGGCTGGGACGCGAGGCGACCTATCGGCTTGTCGCAACGGAGAACCCGGATCTGATCTCGTCGCTCGGATCGAGCACGCTCCCCGGCCTGTCCAACTCGACGGTCATGTCACAGGACAATGGTCTCGATATTCTCAATTCATTGCGCCAGCAGGAGGCGACGGCGGAGGTGGCTTACGCCAGCGCGGAGACCAAGTATGGAGCCAAGAATCCCAGACTGACGGACCTTGCAAGCCAACTGAAGTCCCTGCACGAGCAGATTCAAGATGAGATTGCCAAAATCAAGCAGCGGGCGAAGAATGATCTGACTCTGGCGCAGCAGAACGAACAGGCTCTGCGCTCCTCCTTCGAGACGCAGAAACAGATTACCAGCAAGATGAATGACGACGTGGTGCAGTTGGGAGTGCTGATGGCGCAGGCCCGCTCCAGCCGCGAGCTCTACGACGTGCTCTATGCGCGTCTGCAGGAAGCAAACGTCGATGCGGGCAACAGTGCGACCAATGTGACCGTCGCCGACCCGGCCCGTCCGCCCGGCGCGCCCTATCTGCCTCAGCCGTTTTCGTTCATGATGATCGGACTCTTCGGCGGCATTTTACTTGGCATCGGAGCGGCCTACCTGCTGGAAAGCCAGGACGATACACTGGTGGACAGCTTTCAGGTGGAAACCGAGTCGAAGCTGCCGGTGCTGGGGATGATTCCCTTTCATCGCATGGAAGCCAAGTCGAGGGAAGGCATTCTCGCCACCGAATCCGGAGCATTCCTGGTGGCGCCGGAGAGCGCGACGGCGGAATCATTTCGCAGCCTGCGCTCCGGGCTGACACTCTCCAGTGTGGGACGCAAGTTGCGAGTGCTCTCAATTACCAGCGCTCTGCCGGGCGAAGGGAAATCTTACCTGGTATACAATCTGGGGCTCGCCTTTGCCGCAACCGGTCTGCGGGTACTTATTATTGACGCCGACCTTCGCCGCCCTCGCCAGCACGCGCTCTTCCGTGCGGCGCGGGAAGACGGGCTGGCGGACATTCTTGCAGGTATGAAGTCGTTCGACGAAACCCTGGTAGCTCATCCTGTCGAAGCCAATCTGACCTTGATGCCCGCGGGCCGTCAATCGCCACTCGCTTCGGAGCTTCTGGGGGGGAATGAGATCGGGAATGTTCTGCAAACTGCGCGGGAGCGCTTTGACATCGTGCTGGTGGACAACGCGCCTTCGCTGCCTGTCGCGGATGCAACGATCGTAGGAACTCACTGCGATGGCACCATCGGCGTACTGCGCGCGGGCCGGACATCTCGAAAGGCCTTGCGCCGCTTTGTCCAGACCCTTGCCCGCAACCATATCCACATTCTCGGCATCGTCATTGAGGCCGTGGATATGTCCGCAACCGAATACCGGAGCGTATATGGCTACAATGTGCAGAGTTATTATGGCGAGAAATAGAATCGCTCCATTCCGCGGACTTCTGCTTCTGGCCGGCATGGCCGCGGCGATGACAGCCGTGCCGGTGGATGCTCAAGCCACCGGTTCAACCGCGCAGTCGCCGCTTGCCGGAGCCAGCTCAACTGCCTCGTCGGGAAAGGCCGGAGTGAATCAAGGCCAGATGCCCGTCATCGTCCCCAAGGATTTTTCCGAGTTGCGCATCGAGCCGGGAGACTTGCTGAGCGTCACGGTTTATGACACGCCGGAGTTTTCCAACTCCTACCGCGTTGACCCAGACGGAGCCATCACGCTTCCCTTTTGCGGCAAGGTCAACCTGCGCGGTCTGACACTGGCAGAGACGGCGCGGCGCCTTGAAGCAGCCTTGAAGGACAACCAGATTTTGATGCAGCCGCAAGTGAATGTCGACGTGCTGCAGTACGCCGGCCAATATGTGACGGTGCTGGGCGAGGTGGTAACCCCAGGAAGAGTGGCGCTGATCGCCCCCACCACACTCGGCGAGGTTCTGGCCGAATCCGGCGGCCTTACTCCGCTGGCGGGCGCGCACATCAAGATTCGCCGCATGGCCGACGACGCCGCGCCAGAGCAGGAGATTTCCTATATGCGCGGCCAGAGCAATCGTGAGGCGAACTCCATTCTGCTGCGCCCTGGCGACTCGGTTACGGTTCCCCGCGCGGGCATCGTCTATGTTCTCGGCGCGGTCAACAAGCCGGGCGGCTACGTGATGCAGGAAGACGGCAAGCTGAATGTTGCCGAGGCGCTGGCGCTCAGCGGTGGAACGCTTCTACAAGCCAACACCGGCGGCGTGCGAGTGATCCGCCGCAATCCGGACGGCACCGTGCTGGATTTCCCGGTCTCCTACAACGGCATCACCAAAGGAAGACAGACGCCCCTCGTCCTGCAGGCACAGGATATTGTGTACGTGCCCATGAGCAAGGTGAAGGCCACTTTGACCTCCGCCACGGGGATTATTCAGGCGGCTACCTCAGCGGCCATCGTTACACGGTAGCGCCATAAGTATCGTTGTCAAAATTCTGGCAAAAGCCACAGTACTCTCCGTTCACAAAGCGGGTGTTTCAGGGGGCAAGATGAACGCGAGAGCCGCTATCTGGGAACGTTTGCGAAGTGGGCTTATTCCGCACCTGAATGGACGGGAGGGTTGGGCGCTGACCGATCAGGCAGTGGTCAGCGCGACGAACTTCCTGACCAATGTCATGCTACTTCGCTTCATGGGCATCCGCGAGTTTGGCATCTTTGCCCTCGCATGGATGTCCGTGCTCTTCGTCAATAGCCTTCAGAATGCGCTGATCGTCGCGCCCATGATGAGCATCGGCCCCAAGCAGGAGGAAAAAGACAGGCCTTCTTACTTCGGCGCCGTTGTCTTTCAGGAGCTTGTTCTTGCCGGATGCTGTGTCATTCTTGTTTATTCCGCTCTGAAGGCCTCCTCTCATCTTTTTCCACATTCAAATTTGCAGCCGCTTGCTCTGCCGCTTGCGTTTTCCGCATTCGCATATCAGATGCAGGACTTTGTGCGGCGCTATTTTTTTGCCACACGCAAAAGCCGTTATGCCTTTGCCGACGATGCGCTGAGTTACCTGACGCAACTTCCCATTCTCTTTCTGTTGCATCGCGCCGGGCATCTGACCAGCGCAACCGCGCTCTGGGCCATGGCCGGAACCTCCATGATAGGACTTGCGGCAGGATGGTTCTGGGTTGAGCGAATTGAATTTCACTGGCCGCAGATCAGAGCTGTCTCGCTGCGGCACTGGCGCATCTCCCGCTGGCTTGGCGCATCATCCATCCTGCAATGGACCGCCGGAAACCTCTTCGTGATCGCCGCTCCGGTCTATTACGGCGCCGCAGCAGCGGGCATTCTAAAGGCTTCGCAAAATCTGATGGGCGTGACGCACGTCTGGTTTCAGGGGCTGGACAACGTCGTTCCTGTCGAGACGGCCCGGCGCCTTCGTCATGGCGGAGTGCATTCGATGCTTTCCTACACGCGTTCCGTCTTACTGAAATGGGGCGGACTGACTCTGCTGTTTGCCATGTTCATCGCCGTTGCACCGGGCCTCTGGCTGAAACTGATCTACGGACAGCAGATGGTTCAGTACGGCTATATCCTGCGGCTCTATGCCTTACTCTACGTTGTTGTCTTTGTCGGCGGCCCGCTACGCGCCGGCTTGCAGGCTCTGGAGTTTACCGTGCCGATCTTCTGGTCGTATCTGACAATGACCGCCTTCGCCTTCATCTTTGCGGTTCCCATGGCAAAGCGGCTGGGACTGAACGGAACGATGCTCGGACTTTTGGCAACCCAGTTCTTGTTTCAAAGCATTGTCGCCGCCGCATTGATCGTGAAATCGCGCCGAGTCGCGCAGCAGGCGGCCTGTGCGCCGTAATCAAGTTCCGTAACAAAGTGAAAGAAATCCATGAAGTTATTGGCAAGAAAGATCGATAATCTATCATCTGCCGCAGGCGTAGGCATCTCTGACCTTCGAGTCGCTGCGGTGTTACTCTTCGTTATCTTGAATCTCGCAGTGTTCCTTCTTCGCTTAATCAGTGTCTGGCATTATGGCTCGCTGTTTTTCACTACGGGCGGCGACGCTTTGGTGATCTATCCCGTCTGGAAGGCCGTCCACCATTTGCCCGTATATGAATGGCCGCTTAAGTTTCCGTTTGCTCTTGCGCTGTACAACTATCTCTTCTATTACTCCTATGCTATCTTCCTAAGATTTGTCGGCGCAGACGGCGCAGACATCATGAAGTGGGGAAGTATGCTTACGCCGGCATTCGCCATCGCCGGGGCAATCGCGCAATGGAAGCTTATACAAGATACTCTCCATCTACGCGGCCTCCGCAGCCTTCTATCACTTCTCTTCGCGCTGGGCCTTTGGCTTTCGACTTCGATGATCCGCCAGTGGGCATTCACCATACGGCCCGACCTTGCCGCAGTCGCACTGGTTATGATCGCCCTCTGCTTGGTAGTAAATAACCCACGATTCGGCTTCGCGATTGCGGGTGTGCTGTTCTATCTTGCCTGGTCGTTCAAGCAGTCTGTGGTTTTGGCCTTCGCAGGTGTCTGTTTGTTTCTCTTGCTTCATAAGCGGTGGCGCGATCTGTCTATGCTAGTAGCGGTATTTGCTGCGTTGACCGCCGCAACGCTTTTTCTCGGAACGCCGGAATACCGCTATAACATCCTTGTGGCTCCCACAGTTGTCAAGGAATTCAGTTTCATGCATGCATTCCCTATCGGAACAAGATCGGCGATAGCGAATGCATATTGGATCCTTGCTCCCGTCGTACTGCTGCTTGCGGCGCGCGCGCGCCGGATTGACAACACCGTTCGCCTGCTTATCACCATTTTTGTCGTTTCACTGGCTGGAGGACTAGTAGCGTTGGCCAAAGTAGGCGCCTATGACAATTACCTCTTTGAGGCATTTGCCGCCGGTTCTACGCTGCTCCAGTTGGCGGTCTTCACCGCGCCGGGATGGATAACCACGAGTCTAGTTCTATTCGGTTGCGCACTGCCTGTAGTACAGCTCGCAACGAGGCCGTGTGGAGTTCAGCCTCATCGATTTGGAACTCTGGGAATTGCCACTCCAGCAGAGTATGCGGAAGCTGTAGCGCTGCGCGACCGTCTGGCCGCGATGAAAAAGCCCATCTTCACAACCAATGAACTCTTTTCGCTTCCCTGGTTTTCCGCCGGCGATCATGCGCCGGCGCTGGTTGTCGATCACATTTATCACGATGCCACGCGGAATCTCTGTGAAAATGGGTGTGTTGAAGGCTTATTGCAAAGAGGCGAAATTCCGACTGTGATGTTGTTAAGTTCCGGCGATCCATACCAAAGCAGTTTGAATCCGAAGTACGTGAAAGTCGGCGAGGCGCATTATTCAGGCCGCGAGTGGAGCCTCTGGTCGCTCAGCCCTCTCGCTCCTGCTCCAATCAAGTGAGGTGCGGCTCATGCGAATCTTGATTGCTGACAGCGCCGAATTTATCGAAAGTTATAACTGCTACGTGTGGGCACAAATGTAATCACGAGGAGATACGAATGCGAATTTATCTGGCAGGTGTCGGAGGAATGCTTGGAGAGGCCATCCATAAGGTTTTGGCTGACCAGCATGAACTGATGTGCACCGACATCGATGTCAACGAACCCTGGCTGGAGAGATGCGACTTTCGCAATTTTGCCGAGTACGAATCTTCTGTCGCGGCATTTGAGCCGGCGATCCTGATGCATATTGGCGCGCATACCAGCCTCGAGTATTGTGAAACTCATCCCGATGACGCATACCTGACTAACACTTTGGCAGTGGAGCACGCGGCAACATTGGCCCAGGCTCATGGCATTCCTCTGGTCTATATCAGCACCGCGGGAGTCTTTGACGGTGAGAAAGAACTCTACGACGATTGGGATCAACCAAGGCCGCTTGGCGTGTATGCGCGGGCGAAATATCTCGGTGAAATCGCGGTTCAGACACGAGTTCCCAGGCACTATATCTTTCGCGCGGGCTGGATGATGGGTGGAGGACCAAAGAAAGACAAAAAATTCATTCAAAAACTTATGAAGCAACTGGCTAGTGGCGTGACAGAGCTGAATATCGTCAACGACAAGCTTGGCACGCCAACTTATACAGTCGATTTCGCGCGTAACCTCGCAGCCATGATCGAGACTCCATATTATGGTCTTTACAATATGGTTTGCGGAGGAGAAACAGGCAGACTGGAAGTTGCCGAAGAGTTGCTACGGCTGCTGAAGTTGCAGGATAATGTGCGGATACGCCCCGTTGACTCCGGTCATTTTGCGCAAGAATACTTTGCGCCGCGCCCTGCCTGTGAGCGTCTTGTGAACTATAAACTCAAATTGCGCAAAATGGACATGATGCGCGACTGGCGAATCGCACTGGACGATTATCTTCGGAGCTATTATCTCGACTATGTTAAACCATTTGCGCCACTGTATGCGTCAGAACCGGAGAGTAGTAATTGAACACGGCGCATCAGCATATTTATGAGGAGGAACTCTCATGCAGGTTTCCGTAGTGCTTCCTGCCTATAATTCTCATAAATTTATAGGTCGCGCGATTGAGAGCGTGCTGGCACAGACATATCGCAATTTTGAATTGATCGTAATCGACGATGGGTCAACAGACAATACACTTCAGATCATCAAGAAATACGCAGAGCAGGATGCTCGTATCAAAGTCTATATGCAAAGAAATTCGGGTATGGCTGCAACTTTGAATCGAGGCATCCACCTTGCAGCAAATGAATGGATCTTCCGCATGGATAACGACGATCTCATGCGGCCCAACCGGCTGGAGCGACAACTTGCGTTCATTGGTGAACATCCGGAGCTAGCTGTAGCGAGCAGCCTCGTTCGACACATAGACGCAAAAGATCAAGTAATCGGAAAAGACAAATCACAACTTACAACCTATGAATCTGTCGACCAACTTGTTGCGGCCAATGAGTTGATTGGCTTTAACCATCCGGCGGTTGCGCTGCGCAAGAGTGCCGTCTGTGACGTTGGAGGATACCGTCAGGAATTCTGGCCGGCTGAGGATATTGACCTATGGAATCGTCTGGTCGAAAAGGGTTATAAGATATTGGTACAGCCGGAGTATCTGTTGGATTATCGAATGCACGGAAGCTCGGCGTCGATCTCGCGAGCACGCCTGACCCGAACCAAGGTTCGATGGCTGAAGGACTCCATGCTGCGGCGCAGGCAGGGTAAACCAGAGCAGGATTTGGACAGCTTTCTCCAGAGCCAGCGCACTGCGCCGCTCTTCACTCGAATGAATCGCGAACGGAAGGACTTAGCCAAGATATTCTATAAGGCAGCCGTTTTGCATTACGCGGAGCGGCAATATGTGCGCCTGTTCATCAAATTATTTGTTGCGGTTTTACTGCAACCGGGATTGGTTCTCAATCAGGTAATCTCAAAATTTGCGATTCGCCGTAAATCAGGAAAACTCTAATGCCTGACCAACCGCCCAGTTTGCAAGATGAAACAGTTCGCGGATTTTTCGCGTTGATGAACCGGGAGGGTGTGGATTATGCTGTTTTGCGCAACTACGAAGATTTTCCGAGATTTGGACACGATGTGGATCTGGTTGTGCGCTGGCGTGACATTCCAAAATGGCGAGCTATAGCGCGATCCTGCGCTCAGAGTTATGGATGGGAAGTACTTACAGAGTGCGACCACTGGGCAAGATCGTCGACCCGCGAGCACACCATTCAAGTTTTGCGTTTTTACACTACCTATCCTCTTCAATATCTTCAAATCGATTCGTTTCACTCGCTGGTTGCGCTGGGATTTCCGCTCTTTGACGAAGATAGACTTTTAGAAAGCCGTATCATGGACGATCGGGGCTTTTACCGGATCGATGCGAATGTGGAAAATATTTTTCGACTACTTCAGATTGCAAAGCTTGCGGGAAGACCCGGCGCGGAAGCGAAATTGGATCGATATAAAGATAGAGTGTTGTCTTATTGGGATTCGTCTTCAGATTTTGGAGTATCGACTTGCAGTCTCCGTCTCGGACGATTGTCTAAGTTGTATGATGATCTTCGATCATGTGACTATTTATCACTACAAAAAACGATAAATCGGCAAAAGCACCTATGGTTGATGAAGATGCTGTTTTCTCGTCCCTTACACACTGCAAAAATGTTATTTGACCGTGTCATGGATTACCTACGCTTGTTTGCGCTTAGGCCATGTGGATTCGATCTTTATGCATTTGTCCGCGACGAAAAGCAAAACGCACGTCTCAAGGATGTTTTGCAACGGCTTACTGAAGCAAATACTATTACGCATTATACTTTTAGCAAGAGTTTTAGCGAAAGGCGAACGGTGCGAGAGCGGGGCGGTATCGTGATACATCGAACCTCGGCGGATAGGGCGGATATTTTTGTGGACGATGAAAAAGACGAAGATAACATATTAGGTCAGATTCTGAGACTAATTATTGAGCGGCATCAAGCAATCTTCGATCAAAGGAAGGTTACAAACTGAAGATTGTAATTTTGGGTCCAGATGGTGCGGGCAAAAGCTCTGTCATACTGGGATTGATGGAGAACTTGAAGCAGCGCGGATGCATTGTAGAGATGCGCCACCTGAAGCCGCGCATCGTACTGCCACGACGCAAAGAAAGAGTAACGATTGTCGCCGATCCACAAGGCAAGCCGCCCCGGTCGGCGCTGACTTCGATGGTAAAACTTTTCGTATGGCTGCTTGAGGAATGGTATGCCACATTATTTATAGATAAGAATGAAACGTTGCTGATTTGCGACCGATACTATCATGATTTGCTTATTGATCCAATTCGCTATCGATACGGAGGTCCTCTGTGGATTGCCACACTCGTCGGCAAGTTAATTCCACAGCCCCGACTGTGGGTCCTATTGGATGCTCCGGCTGAGGTGTTACAGGCACGCAAGCAGGAGGTGACTAGCAAAGAATCCGCGCGACAGCGGCAAGCGTATCTGGATTTTATTCGGAGTCAGCCTCGTTATGAGATTGCCGACGCTTCGCAACCATTGAAAGAGGTGATAGCGAACGTTGAGCGATTTGTTGCAGCGGCAGTCATCAAAGCGGAGCACGGGAATGGATAGTGCGGGTCATTTTTACAATGTGTCCGAACAGGTTACTGCAACACATCGGGCGCTGCGCTGGATGGGTCGGTTACGTTATGTTATTCCCCGCGATTGCACAGCTCAAAATGTATGTTGGAAGACCTTTCTCCCCGGCAGAGTAAAGTTGCCTATGCGCGCTATGGCACACTTCCCATTTTTACCCGGTTCCGATAGATGTGCCGAATCTCAGCTAATGGCAAGAATTAGAAGCGCAATCGGAGTAGAGGCCGGTTTTTCGTGCTGCCGTGTTGGCGCCCCAGGTCCGTGGACAAAAGATACTCTACTATTTCTTGACAAAGGTGCAGCTACCGTGCGGTATGTCGTGAAGGCCGGTTCAGGCGAAGCGGTTGATCGTCTACTGCATAATGAAGCGAAGTGGCTGAAACACTTACGCGATGATTCTGCGCTCGCCGATCATATTCCTCAACTTATAGCGCATCGCTCGGATATTGATTTGTGCTTCTTGGCGGAAAGTATACTATCAGGCGATTTTGTCAGCCGGCTCGGCGAGCCGCACATTGTGTTCTTGCGTAAGCTGCAAGCACACCTATGTCAGAGAATGCGCTTCGAAGATTCTCGCTTTTACCAGAGTCTTTACGCGCGTCTAAACGATTCTGGTGCTAACTTTTCAGAAGACTGGTCATCACGCTTCGACAGGGGAATACGGAGACTGGAGCAATGGTTTGCTGGATCGCAAGTTCTGCTGGTTGCTTCTCACAACGACTTTACTGCGTGGAATGTTCGCGTAAAGGATGGCGTGGCGAGAGCTTTCGACTGGGAGTATGCGGATACAGAGCAGTTTCCCATCTTCGATCCGCTCCATTTTGTGTTAATGCCAATGGCATTGAGCCGGCGATCTGCTACTCGAATGATCGAAAGTATGCGTAATACGTTAGAGCTTTGCCGCGGCTGGTTTGAGGCTGAGTTTTGCTGCAATGCAGAAGCACAGGCGCTGGCCTATCTAATGAATATATGCACGCTTTATCTTTGGTCTGTGCGTGGAGTTTCCGCGATTCATCCCGTACTCAACCGTTATGCCGAAATGATTGATTATCTATGCCGCACTTAAACGCGGCAACATCCAAAGGAGTCCACTTGCAATGACAGAATTACCAAAGATCAGCGTAATAGTGCCATCATTCAATCAGGCAAAGTACCTGGAAATGACATTGCTTTCCATACTCGACCAAAACTATCCAAACCTGGAACTTATCGTAATTGATGGTGGTTCTAGCGATGAAAGTCCTGCGATTATTCGCAAGTACGAGAAGCGTATAACATTTTGGTGTAGTGAGCCCGATGGAGGTCAGACACAGGGAATTATGAAGGGATTTTCCCATGCCACAGGAGAAATTCTTTGTTTTTTGAATAGTGATGACTTATTTGAACCTAGCGCGTTACAAGAAGTAGGTGATTATTTTTTGAAGCATCCGAATGTCGATGCCGTATACGGAAATTCGCTTTGGATTGACACGGTGGGCAAGGCATTGCGCGTCCAAAAGGAAATACCATTTTCTAGATTCATTTGGCTACATACATACAACTACATTCCCGGTATGTCCATGTTTTGGCGGCGCTCGATTTATGACAAGGCGGGCGGACTGAACCCGGAGTTTCAACTGGCATTTGACGCAGACCTGTGGATACGATTCAGCGATCACGGAACAATCAAACATGTGGCGCGCCAGTGGTCGCGAATGCGCTTTTATCCAGAACAGAAAAACCGTCGTTTGCGCGAACAAAGCGACCGCGAAGACATGATGATTCGATCACGGTATTGGAAACATTCAGCAAAACCATTAACTTATTATCTTCAATGCAAGCTCGCCATCGCAATTCGCATTGTCTGGAAATTTATATCTGGCTGCTATGGGCGCGGCTACCGCAGATACTTGGAGAAGGCATGAGAGTTTTGTTATCTGCGTATGCGTGTGAACCAGACCGAGGATCAGAGCCGGAGATCGGCTGGCAGCGGGTTTTGCATATGTGTGCACGAGCCGAAGAGGTATGGGTTATAACGCGCTCAAATAATCGAGCGGTGATCGAAGCAAGTGCATCGGGCCGAAATGCCAACCTGCATTTCATTTATTTTGACCTTCCAACATGGATGCTAAAGCTGAAGAAGCGGGCATGGTTTTTCCCACTATATCTAGTTTTTTGGCAATGGGGAGCATACCGAATTGCAGCAGCGTACCATAGAGTACATCAATTCGATGCCGTGTATCATATAACGTTTTCAACGATCCGTTTTGGCTCATTCATGGGTAGGTTGCGCATTCCTTTTATCGTTGGACCGATTGCAGGCGGTGAACGGGCTCCCTTTCGTCTTCGCAAAAGTATGCCTATAAAATGCAAGATGAAAGAGCTACTTCGTGATTTTGGGATCGTATTTCAGCGTTACAGTCCACTTACACGCTCTGCGCTTTCAGCAGCAGATCGGATCTACGTAACAACGTCTTCCAGCCTGCTACTGATTTCTTCTAAGTGGCATTATAAGACTCTGGTGCAGTTAAGCATAGCAATCTGTGGTTCGGAAACTCAAACCAATAGGCGCGAACTGCTAAAATCTCCACGATTTGTCTTTGCGGGAAGGCTTGTTTATTGGAAGGGCGTACATTTTGCAATTAGAGCACTAGCTGAAGCACGAAAATCGCTTTCTTCAGCTACGCTGACGCTTATCGGATGCGGACCGGACGAACCTCAGTTGCGCGATCTTGCAATCGAGTACAAGGTGGCAGATGCGGTTGAATTTACCGGCCAGCTTCCCCGGCAGCAACTTGTTAATTCGTTCTCTAGTTATACAGCATTTGTGTTTCCGAGTCTTCATGACTCTGGCGGTTCGGTCGTACTCGAGGCGCTTCAAAAGGGTGTTCCGGTGATCTGTCTCGATCTGGGCGGACCTGGAGTAATGGTCAATGCGTCCTGCGGAATTGTGGTTTCGACATCTGGCGCAGACGAGACTAAGATTGTTGCCGAAATTGCCGGCGCAATGATCTCCTTGGCTCAGATGCCGGCGAAAGAATCCGAGCTGCTTTCATCGGGTGCAATCGCGAGGGCGAACGAGTTGTCATGGACCGCCCTGACAGAGCGCGTAACACAGCGATAGTTATCGCCGCTGTAGCAGCAGATGTGAGATAGACTAAGAAAGAATGCAGAGATTTATACAATTTGGACGATGGAATAGCGCAAGCAGTTACGACGCGCACAAGGTTGATGCTATGGGGCGTCATTCGTTTGTGAGGTTTCTCTGGCGATATCCCATTTTTCTTCTTGCCTTTGGCCCGCCGATTTTTAGAACACAGCATATTGACGCCACAAAAGGCATCGTGGATGTTTGGAGTCTTTTCCAGGTTGGCTTTCTTTTTGTCATTGCAGCTCGTGCGGCGAAACGTCTGGTTACAGCCGATTCGATTCTTCTCACAAAACAGTCTCGGTACATTATAAAAATGGTATTTATACTCGGCCTATTCTATTTAGCTTCCTCCATTTATTCACCCAGCCGCTTGGTTTCAGCAGCCTATTCGATTTTGTATTTGGCAAGCTGGGTATGCGCCTTGGAGTTTCTCTCGGATATCTATCGAAATCCTCCGGATTGGATGCGAGTTGTTTCATATCTAAGATTTATCGCAATTTTATTACTTATTCCCGATCTGATTCTTCTCGTTGTCGATCCATCCCTGGTCATGTTTTATGAGCCAGGTGTCGGTATACGCTTTGGCGGCCTTATTGGCCCCGTGCCGCTTGAGTGCCCTGTGATTGCCATTGTCTCCGCGTACTTCTTTTTACATTCACTCGAAAGCAAGGGTCGATCTATTGCGTTATTCTTCCTTGGATTTGCGGGCGCCATGAGCACTCATGCGCGCGGATGTGAAATTGCTTTGATGTTATCTCTTTCACTTCTTGTCGTTCGATGGGCTTTTGGCAGCAAACGGTCCCTTTCCATAGTAATTCCAGGCTTTGTACTTTTGATTCTGCTGTCGGGCGTGGCTTTTGGAGCTTATGGCGGAAAGCACATTTGGAGCGCGTTTAACAGGGGCGAGAATGTTGCAGCCATTGAAACCGCCAGCGGTAGAACACAAATGTGGCATTTTGTTCTGCAGTACTCTTTAACGCACCCTCAAGGGATGGGCTACGTTGCTGGTTTTCGAGTCCTCTTTCGAGATTATTTTACCTTAGGGCTTTTGCTCGACCCAACCCGGATTGGGAACGCTCATAATGCCTATGTGCAGGTATTGGCGGATGCTGGCTGGCTAGCACTCGCAATATATCTAATAATTGTCATCAACTTATTGCGACTGGCATGGAGGTTTTCTAACCGGCGGCTTTGCCTAAGATATGCTGTGAATGGCACATATCGCAATGCAATTGAATGTATGCTATATATATTTATCTATGAAGCGATTGGAGGAATCAGTGCAGCGGACGGAGTCGTTCCCTTACGCGTTTCCTTCTACTGGTATATTATCAGTGTTGCTGTGATACTTGGGATTTCTACAAGTATGATAGTCGATTATCGCTCTCGACAAAGATCTTCGGACGAGTGATTTTATTATCTAAACCAGATACTACTGTGATCGCATGAGAGTTCTCGTAGCACATAACAGGTATCAGTTGAGCGGCGGCGAAGATGCTGTGGTGCGCGATGAAGTCGAATTGCTTCGTCGTTATGGCCATGACGTTGAGGTTTTTGAAGAGAACAATGATGCGATTCATGGGATTCGCGGCAAGCTTATTGCTTCTTCGTCTGTCTTTTATTCCGTTCGATCAAGAAGGCGAATGGCAAATACGATCCGGCAATTGAATCCAGAGATCGTACATATTCATAACTGGTTTCCGATGTTATCGCCTTCAATCATTCAGCAGGTCAATGCTTCCGGCATACCCGTCATTCAGACCCTGCATAACTTTAGAATGCTCTGCGCGAACGCCTTATTATATCGCAATGGAGCCGTATGCATGGATTGCATGGGCAAGGCGCTGCCGGTGAATGGCATATTGCATGGATGTTACCGGGGCAGCCGTGTGGGTAGCGCAATTGTAACTTCCGCTTATGCATTTCATCGCATGGTTCGCACCTGGGATTGCGTCGATTTATTTATTGCGGTTTCCGACTTTGAGCGTGAGATGCTGATTCGTGGCGGATTGCCTGCTGAAAAGATCGTGGTCAAGCCAAACTTTATTGCATCGGATAAGTACGGGGCAGAGAGCAATCTTGAAGATATAGCGCTTTATGTCGGCCGCTTGTCGCCGGAAAAGGGCATCTGCACGCTACTTTCCGCATGGAATTCAGGCAAATTGCCGATGCGTTTGAAGATCATCGGCGATGGTCCGCTCGCTGAAGAGGTCCGGTCGTGCGCGACCAGGAATTCCGCGGTTCAATACATGGGTTTGCAGCCTCCGGATACAGTGTATCGAGAGATGGCGAAAGCAAAATTCCTGGTCTTTCCTTCAGAGTGCTTTGAGACCTTTGGGCGCACAGTTGCGGAAGCATTTTCCCAGGGGACGCCGGTTCTTGCCTCTGATCTTGGCGCCGTGCGGGAGTTAGTTGAAGATGGTGTAACTGGATATCGTTTTTCACCTGGAGATAGCAACGCTCTGATAGAGGGCGCTCTTCGTTTTCAGGTGGGCGATGCATATCTCCAGATGCGATCGAATTGCCGCAATGTATTTCTAAATCGATTCACCGCTGAGATGAATTGCAATCAGCTCATCGATATTTATTCCAAAGCTATCAAACTCAGAAATCAACGGCGCAACTGAAGCTGCGCCCTGACTCAAAACCTGCCTCCGCAAGACGCTCTCACGCCAATCCAGACTTCATATCTCATGTCCGGAATCGGGATTATCGAAGCGCGTGAAACGCGCAATGAAGTTCAGAAACACGGTGTCTGTGGGACCGTTGCGCTGCTTAGCGACAATGATCTCGGATTTGGCTCGGTCCGCCTCGCTCAATTCCTCGCTGCGGTTGTAGTAGGACTCTCGATGGATGAAGGCGACCACATCGGCATCCTGTTCGATCGAACCGGACTCGCGCAGGTCGCTGAGCAGAGGCCTCTTGTCGTCTCCGCGGCGCTCGCTGGCGCGGGAGAGCTGCGATAGCGCCACCACTGGCACATTCAGTTCCTTGGCCAGAGCCTTGAGTCCGCGCGAAATCGCAGAAACCTCCTGTGTGCGGTTTTCATAATTCTTCTTGCCGTTGGAAGGCAGAGTGGCCGACATCAATTGCAGATAGTCGACCACGATCAAGTCAAGTCCGCCCGCATTCTGCTTCAGGCGCCGCGCTTTGGCTCGCATCTCCGCCAGAGAAATGCCCGCCGTGTCGTCAATGAACAGGCGCGACTCGACCAACTGTCCGAGGGCACTCTCCAGCTTGACCTGATCCTCGCGCGCAATGAAGCCCGTCTGCAGTTTGCGCTGATCGACCCAGGCCTGCGATGCCAGCATTCTTCTGAGCAGCGACTCCTTGCTCATTTCCAAACTGAATACGGCCACGGTTGCGCCGTGGTTGACTGCCGCGTTTTGAGCGATATTGATGGCCAGCGCGGTCTTGCCCATCGAGGGGCGTGCGGCAATGATGATCAGATCGCCTTTTTGCAGACCGCTCGTCATGCGGTCCAACTCGGTAAAGTCAGTGGCCAGTCCGGTAACCTCGCGGCTCTGCTTGTAGAGGTTGTCGATGGTGCCGAAGGAGTGCTGAACGATCTGGTCGAGAGATTGAAATCCGCCGGTGAGTCCCTTCTCGCTCACTTCCATCAGCTGCGATTCGGCCGCGCCCAGCACTTCGAGCGCTGTCTCGCCCTGGTCGGCGGCACGCGCGATGGCCGCTGAGCAGATCAGCATCAGCTTGCGCAGCAGGCTCTTGTCTTTGACGATGCGGATGTATTCTTCAATCACCGGCCGCCGCGGCAAGCCTTCTGTCAGCCCGGCCAAGTATGCAACGCCGCCAACGGTTTCGCGCTCCTTGTAGCGGTCCAGCTCGGCGGCGAGCGTAACGATGTCCACCGCGCGCTGGGCATTCATCAGCTCCGTCATCCGCAGGAAGATGCGGCGGTGTGAGTCGAGAGAAAAATCCTCGGAGTCGAGCTTCTCGGCAGCCTCGGCATGAGCGGCGTTGTCCAGCAGGATCGCGCCGAGAATGGTTTTTTCTGCATCGACGTTGGCGGGCAGGCCGGTATCGAAGGCGAGATTGGGCATCGTGGCCATCTCTTCGAGTGTAGGACGTTGGCGGGCTGTGCAGAAGGCGGCTGATTTTGGAAATCTGGAAAACGGCGGCGAAAATGGCGGGGCGTGACAGCCAGAAGCTGTTCCACGTATTGAAAATGCCGTATTCTCAATAAACAGCGAGGAGAAAAGAATGGCCAATGGAACGTTGAGCGGCGCGAAGTTGAAGAAGGTTCTGACGGCGCTGGAAGGCAATTGGGCGGCAGAGATGGAGGGCTACCACACCTATCTGGCTCTGGCCGACCGCGACTCTGACCCGGTACGCGCGCAGGTTCTGCGTCACTTGGCCGGAGCCGAGTGGGAGCACGCCGCACTCTGGCATGGCCGCATTGTCGAGCTGGGCGGCACCGAGCCGGTCTATCACGGCAAGCCCGGCGGCGAAGCCGACTCGCTCGCCACTCGCGCCGGCGGTATTCGCATGGCCCTTAGACGCCTGGAGATCGAGGAGAGCCGCGCCATCGCCGGCTACGGCGAGCAACTTAAAAGCCTGGGCGACGAGGAATCCATCGCCATCCTTGAACACGTTATCGAGGATGAGAAGGACCACTACAAGGAGCTGGGGTCGTTGCTGCGCGGCCATTATCCACAGCCCGCCGGCCCACACAAGATCAACGCCCAAGCGGTTCTTGACGAGATGCTGGCCAAGCGCGCCAAGGGCCGCAAGCAGCCCGGAAGCTGGATCGGCGACGCCATCTACGGCGTCAACGACGGCCTCGGCGCCATCTTCGGCATCGTCAGCGGTGTCAGCGGCGCCACCATGGGCGACCCGGCCCAGACCAGCCACTATGTTTTGCTTGCCGGCATCAGCGGCCTTATCGCCAGCGCGCTCTCCATGGGCTCCGGCGCGTATCTTGCTGCCAAGAGCGAGCGCGAAATCTACATGGCCGAGGTCGCCCGCGAACGCGAGGCCATCCAGATGAACGGCCCCGAGGCCCGCGAACTGCTCTCGCTCTACTACCAGGTGAAGGGACTTCCTGAGGAAGATGCCCTTCACATGGTCAACCACATCGCCAGCGACCCCGATCAATTACTCCGCGCACTGGCCTCGGAGCGTCTCGGATCGAGCGAGGAAGCGCTCGCCAATCCCCTCGTCTCCGCCGGCTCCGGCGCGCTTTCAACCGCCATCGGCGCGGCCATCCCCGTCATTCCCTTCTTCTTCCTGAATGGAATGGAAGCGGTCATCGCCGCCGCAGTCGTCTCCCTCGCTGCGCACTTCGCCGTCGGCGCAGCCAAATCCCTCATCACCGTCCGCAGTTGGTGGTCCTCCGGCCTGGAGATGACCCTCGTCGGCGCTCTCGAAGGCGTCGTCACCTACGGCATTGGCATCATGCTTGGCAAGGGCGGGATGTAGGTTTTGTTTCTCTTACAGAAAAACTTCCTCAGGGGCCAAAACCGGTAGAATGGATTCGGCTTTTGGCTCTTGGGAGAAGAATGTGCTGAAAAAGACTCTTTGCCTGCTCGCCTTTTCCGCAACTTTGCTGCCGTGCATCCCTGTTATCGGACAGACCGCAAACGACATCGTCATCGAGCGCAATGTTGCGATGAAAACGCGCGACGGTATAACGCTCTACGCCGATATCTACCGTCCGGCTGCGGAGGGAAAGTATCCCGTGCTCTTGCAGCGGACGCCTTACAACAAGGACTCGACTGCGAACTTTGCGCGTCTGGCCGCCGCGCGCGGCTATCTGGTGGTCGCGCAGGATGTGCGCGGCCGGTATCGCTCCGAAGGCGAGTGGTACACCTTCAAGCACGAGACCAGCGACGGTTATGACACCGTTGAATGGGCGGCCGCGCTGCCGCAGTCGAATGGCAAGGTGGGGATGTTTGGCGGCTCGTACGTCGGCGCGACGCAGATGCTGGCGGCCATCGGCCATCCTCCGCATCTGGCTGGAATCTGTCCGGTCGTCACCGCCTCGAACTACCACGAAAACTGGACCTATCAGGGCGGCGCCTTCGAGCAGTGGTTCAATGAATCGTGGACCACTTCGCTGGCCCAGGATACCTTCGGCAGAGCACTCCGGCAAGAGGCCAATGCGCTGCTAGGCGACAGTGTTTTGCCGCTCAAGAACTATCCCGTCTTCAATATCAAAACAGCTCAGGATGGCGCGGCCCTGACGCACACGCTCGCCCCTTACTTTCTTGACTGGCTCGATCATCCGGCTTACGACAACTATTGGAAGCAGTGGTCGATTGAAGAAAACTACAGCCAGATTCAGGTTCCTGCGCTGACGGTGACAGCCTGGTACGACATCTTTCAAGGAGGCTCACTGCGCAATTACATGGGTTTGAAAACCCAAGCCGGCAATGAGGCGGCACGCAATGGCCAGCGTCTTGTGGTTACCATCGGCGGCCACTCCGGCTGGGATCGCAAGGTCGGCGACGTAGATTTCGGTCCCGATGCAGCCTTTGACGAGAATGAAGTTACTCTCGATTGGTACGACTATCTTTTCCTGGGAATGCAGAACGAGTTCGCCGGCAACAAGCCGGTGCGCATCTTCGTGATGGGCGAGAACAAGTGGCGCGATGAAGAGGCTTGGCCGCTGGAACGCGCGAAGCCGACACGGTACAGACTGTTCGGTCGGCTACCGGCTAACGGAGCCAGTGGAGTCTTAGGCAACGGCGGGCTTCTTGCGCCTGGAGTCTTGACGCAGACGAGCAGTTCGCCCAGCGACACCTTCACTTACGACCCTGCCAATCCCGTCCCCACCGTCGGCGGGCCGCTCTGCTGCGACCCACTTCACTTGGCTCCCGGACCACGCGACCAGAAGGAGGTAGAGAGCCGCGCTGACATGCTCGTTTATTCTACTGAGCCTCTGGAGCAGGACCTTGAAGTTACCGGCCCTGTAACTCTTGACTTGTTCGCCAAGTCTTCTGCCGTGGATACGGATTTCACCGCCAAGTTGGTGGACGTGTATCCCGATGGCCGAGCCATCAACCTTACCGAGGGAATCCTGAGAGCCCGCTATCGCGAGTCAACCACCGGCGCGCCCAAGCCCATCGTTCCCGGGCAAGTCTACGAGTACAAGATCGATCTGTGGTCCACGAGCAACGTCTTCCTGAAGGGCCACAGAATCCGCCTGGAAGTGAGCAGCAGCAACTTCCCGCGCTTCGACCGCAATCTGAATACCGGCAAGCCCGCCAGCACCGACGCGAGCTATGTGAAGGCAACCAACACCATCTTGCACGACCCTGCGCATCCTAGCGCGTTGATACTGCCGGTGGTGCCGCGATAAAATCTGTGGATTACGAGTTGGCGGCGATCAGATCCTTCGCCGCCTGCCGTCCCAGCCGGATGCAATCGGAAATCCCGATGCCATCGTAAGCGTTGCCGGCCAGACGGAGTCCAGAGAGAGCAGCCACGCGCTCGTCGATGCGCCGCTTGCGCTCCTGGTGGCCAACCGCGTACTGGGCCATCGCACGCGGCCATCGCGAAACCTGCGTATACTCCGGCGGAGTTTGGCTGGAGAGAATCCTCTCGCCGAGAATCTCGCTCAGTTCGCGGCGCACCGTGGCCACCAGCTCGGCATCGGAGGCAGCGAGCAGGGCCTCGTTTCTCATCCCGCCCAAAAATGCGCGCAGCACCGCTTTACCCTGTGGCGTGCGGCCCAAAAACTTTCTGTGCACGAAGGTGCAGGCCAGTATCGCGCGTCCTTCAACCGCCGGAACCAGAAAACCGAAGCCGTCGGGCAGCCGGCCCAGTTGATATTCGTCGTAGACCAGATTGATGGTGATCGACGAAGAGTATGGAATCGCGCTCAGCTCCTCGCCCAGCGCTTCGTCCACGCTTCGGAGCAGCGCGCCTGCGGTCCAGGCGGGCGAGGCCACGATCACTGCATCGTAAACTTCCTCTTTGCCGCCTGCTTCGATCTTCCATCCATCGCTGATCTTCTCGATGCCGCTGACCGGAGTGGACAATCGCACCGCAGCCGGATCGAGCCGTGCGCTCAGCGCGTCAACCAACTGCTGCATTCCACCGCGCAGAGCGGTGAAGACGCCGCGCGGCGCGGCAGTCGCCATGCCATTCCTCTGCGCAGGGCGCGGGGCTGAGCGCATCCTGCGGTGCGCGGCCAGCATTCCACGCGTCAGCGATCCGTACGCGTTCTCCATCTCGACAAGCCTCGGCAGCACGGTACGTGCGCTAAGCGCAGCGGCATCGCCGCCGAAGATACCGGAAAGCAGCGGATCGGCCAGCCGTTCAACTGTCTCGCGTCCAAAATGACGTTCGACCAGCGCCGCCACCGACTCATCCGGCAGCCCCACGGGCCGCGGCGGCAGCAGCAGCTCCAGTCCCATGCGCAATTTGGTCGGCAGGCTGAAGAGGCGGGTCAGCGCCGTGGGAATCAGCTTGGTCGGCACCAGAAACATCAGCCCGTCGGGCAGCGGAACCAGCCGGTTGTGGACCACAATGTAGGTCTTGCGCGCCGCGTCATTCGATGGGGTCAGAGCATCGGCCAGGCCCAGCTCGCGGCAGAGTTCGGCGGTGGCCGGCTTCTCGGTGAGAAACGAATCCGGCCCGCGCTCCAGCACCGCGCCGTCAACGATCTCCGAGCTGAGCGATCCGCCCAGCCTGCCCAGCGACTCAAAGAGCGTGTAAGCGACCGCCGCGCCGGACTGGCGCGCCTGTTGCAGTTCATACGCCGCCGCCAGGCCCGCGATTCCTCCGCCGATGATCGCCGTACGCTTGAGTGAACCCATGCATTGATTAAAACAGTTCCGGGCGGAATGCGGCAGAGGCGAGCAGGAATCCAGAGAGGCGCTCAGCGCGCACTTTCAATCTGCCGGCTGATCCAACGACTCAAACTCACACCTTCGACGGCCGCGTGCAGCGCTGCCTTGCGATGCAGCTCCGGTTCGGTACGCAGCAGTATCTTTCCGTTGAAGGGGCGGTCGGGCTTCTGGCCGCTCTCTGCACAAAGCTCCAGATAGCTGTCGATGCTCTCGCGGAAGGCGCGCGCCAGCTCCGTGGCTGTTCTTCCCTCGAAGTGAATTACATCGCGAAGGCCGGCGACCGTGCCCGAAAATGTCTTCTCTTCCGGATCAAAGTCGATTGGTCCGGCAGCATAACCTTTATATTCCATCATGGCTTCACCCCCGCATTGACGAGAAATTTCCGAACGGCATTGACCGCGCCTTTTTTGGTTTCAGGCTGTGGATGCGGACGATGAAAGACGGCGGTCACACCGTTCAATCTTGCGGCAACCCGGCTGCCTGCGCGTTCCATCACCTCGCCGCCCAATGCGTGAATCAACGATTCAATCGCGGACCAGCGGATGTTCGCGCGCGTTGGACGGGTAAAGATGTCGTTCAGCGTGACTTGTTGCACCTTGTTCATAACGAATGCAACCCGGCTTTCTCAATTCCAGCATCGAAAGAATGATAGCATATTCCGCTATCAAATGACAGGTGCGGCACTTGATGAGCCATCCTGCGATGCGTAAAGCTGGAAGTGCTGTAGACTTGTGATTGGCAGGAGGACCGGGCGGTCGCTGCCGGAGGACGTGCGCAAGCGCGGTTCGCCGGGGGAGGAAAGTCCGAACTCCGCAGGGCAGTGTGCCGGATAACGTCCGGGACGTGAGCGTCAAGGCTCATGGACGGCCAGTGCCACAGAAAAGATACCGCCGGATGCGTGTGTTACGGCATACGCAGGACTGGCCCGAAGGGCGTAAGCCTGGACGGCTACTCCTCCGGTAAGGGTGAAAAGGTGCGGTAAGAGCGCACCGCTCCGGCGGTAACGCCGGGGGCATGGTAAACCCCACACGGAGCAAGACCAAATAGGGAGGGAGACGCGCGCCTGGAGCAGGGTTCGCATCCGGTGCCGGCCCGGCGCCGCAAGGCTGCTCAATGCAATCGCCGAAACCTCCGGGTAGGTCGCTGATGAGTGTCCGCGGCGACGCGGCGCCTAGAGGAATGACCGCACACGACAGAATTCGGCTTACAGGTCCTTTTGCCGATTTCTCCACATCCAGATGGAGTCATCGCTCCATCCGGAAGAAGACGACAGCCCTGGCCGGCAGAACCTCCGGCTGGGGCTGGCCATTTTTGGGGGAGGGGGCCGGTGCAACGTTTCCCTTTGCAGCCGCCGGCTCGCGTTACGATAAAGATATGCTGCGAGTGAAGTTGTTGGAGGCTGGGGCGCGCGCGCCTGTGGTGGCCCATCCGGGTGAGGATCTGGGCTATGACCTGTTTGCGTTTGAAGGTGTGGTATTGGCTCCGCGGGTCACGGTGAAGGTGCGGACCGGCATTGCCGTCGAGGCGCGGCATCCGGTGACCGGCGAGCCGCTTGGCTTGCTGGTGCGGGACCGTTCGTCAATGGCGGCGCGGGGAATTGCGACCACTGCCGGAGTGATCGATGCCGGCTATCGGGGCGAGATTTTGATCCTGATGACCAACCTGGGCGAGACAGCCGTCGAATTGAAGGCCGGCGAGAAGATCGCCCAGATGATTCCCATGCCGGTGCTGACCGGCGGGGTGCAAGAGGTTGAAAGCCTGGAAGAGTCGGCACGGGCGGCGAAGGGCTTTGGCAGTTCTGGGCGGTAACCACTGCGGTGGGGACGGCTGCTCGCTATTTGCTCGCATGAGTTTCGTAGTATCCCAAGTCACAGAATTTGCACTTGGGGCAGCCGGCCTTACGATGGAACCGAAGCGCGGCTGGTTGCGTATGAAATGATTGCCGGACTCCGCTTGGCCGGGGCGTGTTCCGGTCACGCTGTGGCAACGAAAGCAGGACCATGCTATTCAGTGAGGCATTCAAACTCGCTTTGCAGTCCCTGTGGGCCAACAAGATGCGCACTGTCCTTACGCTGCTGGGCGTGGTGATTGGCGTAGCGTCGGTAATCCTGGTGGTCACGCTGACTAATGGGGCCAAGCAGTATGTCACCACCAAGATCAACACCTACGGCGCGGATGTGGTGACAATCAGCAAGATGCCCGAGACTTTCATTACCATTGAAGAATATCTCGAATTCAAGAAACGCAAAGACGTCACCTTCGACGACTACCGGGCCGTTCTCGATCTTTGCAAGTCCTGCGTATCGGTCGGAGCCGAGCGCGACACTACCGGCAAGGTCGTCTATGGGACCAAGTCCACAACAGACACAAACGTGCGCGGCTGGACCTGGACTATGCCGGCAATCTCCAATCTCAACGTCGATATGGGACGATCCTTTACCGAATCGGAGGACGAGCATTCCGACCGTGTGGCGATCATTGGCGCGGACATTGTGGACAATGTGCTGGGAGACGGCGACCCGCTGGGAAAAGTGATACGCGTGGATGGCGCAGAATACACAGTGATCGGAGTGGGCGAACGGCAGGGCAAGATGCTGGGCATGAGCATGGACAATTGGGTCTCCATTCCCCTCACCGCCTTTCTTCACGCCCACGGCTCACAGGGCAGCATGGAAATCTTCGTGGATGCCGGCGGCGGCGGCGAGGTGATGGACTCAGTCTCCGGCGAACTGCGCACGATCATGCGCACGCGCCGTCACTTGAAGCCGGATGCGGCGGACAGCTTTACCATCGACACCAGCGCCACCTTCCTGAACTTTCTCGGCAAGATCCTCAACAGCTTCGGAGCCGTGGTCGTATCCATTGCCGGCATCAGTCTGGTGATTGGCGGCATTGTCATCATGAATATCATGCTGGTATCGGTGACCGAGCGAACCCGCGAGATTGGCGTCCGCAAGGCGTTAGGAGCGCGGCGCAAGGACATCCTGCTGCAATTCCTGATCGAGTCGGCAACCATGTCTTTGGCGGGCGGCGTGATCGGCGTCATCTCGGGCATCGGTCTGGCCAAGCTCATCACCTTGATTCTCGCCTTTCCCACGGAAGTGGAGCTTTGGTCTGTGCTGATCAGTTTATTTGTCGCCACTGCCGTCGGCCTGTTTTTCGGTGTGTATCCGGCCTATAAGGCCTCGCAGCTTGACCCCATCGCAGCGCTGAGAGCGGAGCTATAGAGATGAGACTCAGTGATTCAAAGGAATCCGTGCTGTTGGCGCTCGACACTCTGCGCAAGAACAAGCTGCGCTCGGGGCTTACCGTTCTAGGAATCTCCATCGGCATCGCCACGGTGATTCTGATCTCCTCGGCGATCAACGGATTGAACAGCAACATCGACGAATTTGTAAAATCTCTGGGCACCAATGTGCTTTTGGTCTACCACTTTATGCCCTGGGGGAAGCGTCCCACCACCGAGGAGCTCAATCGCAAAGAGATTACCTACGAGGATGGCGTAGCCTTGCGCGGACTTCCGCATATCGTTTCCGCCGATCCCTGGATCTCCTACCAGAATTTTCAGATGGGTCTCGGTCTTGTCTCCCTCAAGCATGGCAGCCACAAGATTCAGAATTCTATTCTGAACGGTTCAACGACGGCCATCAAAGAATCTGACAACCTGGTGCTTCTCGAAGGCCGCATCTGGACCGAAGCCGAGCAGGAGCGCGCCGCCAAAGTGGTGGTTCTGGGCCACGATGCCGCCGAGGATCTCTTTCCCGGCGAGTCTCCCATCGGCAAGGACATCGAATGCGAAGGTAGCGTCTTCACAGTCGTCGGAGTATTCGACGCACAGGTGCAGCCCTTCGGCAGCGGCCGGAACAGAAACGATAACTCGGCCTACTTCCCCGTTCAGACCTTTCATCAACTTCATCCCGAACTCAAGTATTACTGGGTCACAGTAAAGTACGACGATCCAGCCAACAAGGCGATTGTCACAGAAGAGATTCGCGAGCTTCTTCGCGTCCGGCGCAAGGTTCGCCTGGAGCAGGACGATAATTTTGCCATCTTCAGCACCGACTCGTTGACCCGGCTTTGGAATTCGCTGACTGGAACCTTGTTTATTTTCATGGTGGCCGTCTCTTCGGTCGGCCTGCTGGTGGGCGGCGTGGGCGTGATGAACATCATGCTGGTCTCGGTGACCGAACGGACGCGCGAGATTGGCGTCCGCAAGGCGATCGGCGCCACCAGAAAAAATATTCTTTTGCAATTCACGCTGGAAGCAGTGACCCTCTGCCTGGTGGGCGGCCTGCTCGGCATCATCGCCGGAGCGCTGTTTACCTTGATTCTGCACTTCGCCGTCTCATTCCTTCATGCGGCGCTCTCGTTCACGTGGGTTGTCATCGCCTTTGTGGTCTCCTGCGCCATCGGCCTGATCTTCGGCATCTATCCGGCATGGAAGGCCGCCAATCTGGACCCGATCGAAGCGCTGCGGTACGAGTAAGGCAGTGAATCAGTGAATGAGTGAAGAAGTGAACAAGTGAATCATTCGCTGCAATCAGATGATTCAGGTGATCCTTCACAACTTTACTCATTCACTGCTTCACTCTTCTTTGAATTACACTTACCCCAGTGACACCGCATACTTTAGCCGTATCCGTCGAAATTCTCACCACCGTCCTGGCCGTGGCCGGGATGGGATATTATCTGGCTGCAATGCTTGCGGCTCGCGTATTTTTGGCGGCGCGGCGCGAGTCTGCGCGAGAGTTTTCGCCCTGCGTCAGCGTGTTGAAGTCGCTCAAGGGTTTGGACCCCGGCATGATCGAGGCCTTCCGCAGTCACTGCCGCCAGTCCTATGCTGGCGAGTATGAGCTGCTCTTCGGAGTGGCTTCTCTGCACGATCCCGCAGTGCAGGCCGTTGAGCAATTGAAGTCTGACTTCCCGGAGCACTCGATTCGGCTGATCGTCTGTCCCGATCGGCTGGGGACGAATGGCAAGGTCAGCACGCTGGTACAGCTTGCCGCTCATGCGCGCTACGATTATTTGCTCATCAACGACTCAGACATTACCGTCAGCCCGCGCTATCTGGAGCGGGTGATGTGCTGCTTCGGCTCGTCTGCGGAAGACGGCAAAGCCGCGAAGCATATTGGCCTGGTCACCGCGCTTTATCGCGGGCGCGCACACGGCACGCTCGCCTCAAGGCTGGAAGCGCTGGGTATTGCCACGGACTTTCAGGCGGGCGTGCTGTTGTCGAAGTGGATCGAGGGTGGATTGCATTACGGTCTAGGCTCGACGCTGGCGGTGAGCCGTGAAGCGCTCGTAAAGGCCGGCGGATTGGAAGCGCTGGTGGATTATCTGGCCGACGACTACGAGTTGGGTGCGCGCGTGGATCGGGCAGGCTATCGCGTGGCGCTAAGCGCGGAGGTGGTCGAGACGAATGTGGCGGCCTACGGCTGGCGCGGCTTCTGCGATCATCAGTTGCGCTGGGCGCGGACGGTGCGCGATGCGCGGTCCTGGGGCTACGCGGGAATGATCTTTACGCATGGACTGGGCTGGGCGGCGGTGAATGTACTGGCCAGCGGGGCAAGCCTGCTGAGCCTGTGGCTGCTGGGGTTGAGTTTTTTTCTGAGGCTGGCGATGGCGATGACCGTGGGCGCGGCGGTGCTGGGCGACCGCGATGTCCTGCCTGCCCTGTGGCTGCTGCCGCTGCGCGATCTGGCGGCGATGTTGGTATGGGTTGCGGGCTTCGCTGGCAATACGGTTGTCTGGCGCGGCGAGCGCTTTGCGCTGAAAAATGGAAGGCTGGAAAAAATCGTCTGAGCATCAAGCCCATCTACGTGCATCCGCATCTATCAAAATTGAACCGTCCAGTCTCGTTGCCGCCTCTGTCCTGCCTAATCCCCCGTGGAAGCCAGGGCCGGGTCCTGGGTGCTGATGGCGGCGCAGTCAATGGAGAGACAGGCGCCCAGATCGCTGAAGTCCTGGTCCCAGCGGGGGCGGTCCTCTGCCAACAGCGCAGTGAGGGCATAGCTGGAGGTGCGCAGGATTTCGTACCAGATATTTTGCGCCTGCCAGAGATTCAGATCGAAGGGCAGTTCCGCCAGCAGACGGCCAAGTGAGAGCGCCCGGTCCAGCGTATCCATGGAACCGGAAGACATTTGCAGCTCGACCATGATGCGCTTCATGCGCTGATCGGCAAGATAGGAGAGCGTGGGGGTTTCCAGCGGCACCTGATCGGCCCTGGCCAGGGAAAGGAAGGAGCGCAAGAGCGGCTGGTCGATGGGATCGGCTTCGAGAGCGCGGCGCAGGCCCGCATTGATGGCAAAGCCGGCGGCGAGGGTAAGCGCGGGAGGCTTGGGCAACCCGGCCTGGGAGAGAAAGTGCAAGAGGCTGGCGTGGTCTTCGTAGATGGTGGTCAGTGAGTTTTCGATGTCCGCAAGCGTGGAGTTGAGAATGAGCTGCACGATGCGTCGCTGTTCGTCGGTAAAGAGCGAGGTGAGAGAGTAGTCCATGTGGCCGTAGAAGCGGTCGAGCAGGCGAATCACCTCAGGGAAATCGGCGCGCTGAACGTGCGCGGCGGCCTCGGCGGCGAAGGCATCGAAGGCGGCTGCATCCTCCGGCTCGTAGGCTTTGACGGCGGCAGTGATGTTCTGGTCGCCGAAGTGAAGGACGGCGAAGGAGAAGCCCCCCTGCTTGCCGGTAACCGCTCCGACGATCTTGACGCGCCCCAGAGCGAGCCGGCCACGTCCCGATGTATACACATCGTAGGAGTTGCGCCAGACACGAAAGCAGAACAGATCGGTCTCCTCGGCAAAGGAGGAGAAGATGGAACTGATGGCGTAGTGGGCTGCCACCTGTTCCAGGTCCAACTGCTTGACGCTGACCTGCTCTTTGTAGATTTTGGCTCCATCGCCGGCTGCGGGCAGGTTGGAGCGGGCCTCGGCAAGCGCGGCCAGAAAGGCCGGCTCCAGAGGCGTGGACAATGCGCCAAATACCTCCCTGGCCAATTGCAGCGCACGCGCGGCATAGGCAATGATCTGCACCGTCTCAATGCCGGAGATGTCGTCGAAGAACCATCCGCAACTGGTGTACATGAGCTGCGCGTGGCGCTGCATCTCCATCAATTCGAGGGCGCGGATGCGCTCCGGCACGGTAAGGGCATGCAACTGGTGCCTGCGGAGAAACCGCTCAACCGACTGCGGGCTGTGATCGAGCATCGCTTCAATGTACTCGTCGCGCGCATCCCAGACGTCCTTGAAGAGCTTGGCGCCCTCGGCCTCGGTAAGTGGAACCAGCGCGTCGCGCAACTGGTCGAGAGCCTTGCGCAGCGGTGCGCGCCAAGCCTGGTTCCAGCCTGCCCGTCCGCCGTTGCAGCCGCAATCGGAGCGCCAGCGCTCGATGCCGTGAACACAGCTCCAGGAGGTGTTTTCTACAATCTCGGCTTCGTATTCGGGAGGAAACTGCTCGAGGAAGCAGCCATAGTTGGTCAGATTGACCGTCGGGTCTTCTTCCAGCAACTTCACCGCATAGGCCAGCGCCATCTCGCCGTATTTGTGATGGTGTCCGTAGGATTCTCCGTCGGTGGCGACGTGGACCAGTTGCGGATCGGGGTTGAATTCAAAGCCGCTTTTAAGCCTTCCGGCGAGACTTTCGCCGGAGTTGAGCAGTCCTTCAAAGGCAATCGCCCGCGAAGCTGGTCCGTCATAAAAAAAGACGGCAATCGCAGCGCCGGAGCCGAAGCGGACCAGATACGGCCGAGTGGTGTCGACCGTGGCGTTAGAGGTATCGGTCCAGCCTCCGCCCTCCTTCATGCGCCGGATACGCTTGCATTGGTGCGGCGCCAGCACCGTGAACTTGATACCGTGCTGAGCCAGCAGTTCGAGCGATTCGTTGTCGGCCGCCGTCTCTGCCAGCCACATTCCCTCCGGCGTGGCGCCGTAGTGGTATTGGTAGTCGGCTATGCCCCAGCGAATCTGCGTGATGCGGTCGCGGCGGCTGGCCAGCGGCAGAATGATGTGGTTGTAGACCTGCGCCATCGCCGAGCTATGGCCTTTGAAGGCCTTGCGGCTGCGCCGTTCGCCGTCCAGAATCATGCGATAGGTGCGGGGCGCATTCTCCATCAGCCAACTGAGCAGCGTAGGGCCGAAGTTGAAGCTGATGCGCGCGTAGTTATTCACGATGCGCGTGATCTGGTTCTTGCTGTTGACGATGCGGGCCGCGCCATTGGTGGCGTAGCACTCCGCGCAGATGCGCTCATTCCAATCGTGATAGGGCGCGGCCGAGTCCTGCGTCTCAACCGTCTCCAGCCAGGGATTCTCGCGGGGAGGCTGATAGAAATGCCCGTGTATGCAGATAAAGCGCTTGTTCGCCCCCATGCGAGCCTCTACCCCTGCCGGTGTGCCGGACCTATGAAGTTATTGTAGGCTCTATCGGCCAGCCGGAGCTGTGACCCGAGCCAGATCGCAGGCCCTCCACAGATACCAACTGGCCACGGAACGGAAGGGCGCCCAGCGTTTTCCCCTTTTGAGCAGAATCTCCGGTTTGGGCAGATCTTCGGCGGCCAGAGGGCGGGATTTGGGCAGGCGCAGAAAGGTGAGCGCAAAGCCCTTGCGCACACCATAGTCGGTTGCGGGCAACACATCGGGCCGTCCCAGGCGAAAGATGAGCAGCATCTCCACCGTCCAGGGGCCGATGCCGCGTACTTCGGTCAGCCGCGCGACGATCTCTGCGTCGGACATCTTGCGAATCGCCGCGTGAGTGGGAACGGTTCCGTCCAGCGTGCGGGCTGCCAAGTCTTTCAATGCACGCGCTTTGTTGCCGGAGACGCCCGCCCCCCGCAGGATTTCGTCGGGGGTGCCGAGCAACTGCTCCGGCGTGGGATCGCCGCCAAAGAACGCGCGGACGCGGGAGTGGATGGTGGCCGCGGCCCTGCCGTTCAACTGCTGGTAAAGGATCGATTCGACGAGCGATTCAAAGGGAGAGGAGCGCGGATCAAGGCGTAGCGTGAAGGGACCGGCCCGGTCGATCAGCGCGCCCAGCTTGGCGTCGCAGGCGCGCAGATGCCCTACTGCCTCGGCAGCGTCAAAGGGAAGTTTGCGGCTGCGCCCGTCGTGAATCATAAGCTCCTGACTATCTCCCGGACTTGCTCTCGATCTTGGCCCATGAGTCTTTGAGCGGGAGCGTCCGGTTAAAGACCAGCTTCTCCGCGGTTGAATCTGGGTCCAGGCAGAAATAACCGACACGCTCGAACTGGAAGCGATCCTCGATTTTGGCGCCGGCGAGAGAAGGCTCCAGCTTGGCCGTAGTGAGAATCTCCAGCGAGTTGGGATTGAGATTATCGAGAACATCCTGGCCCTCTTCCAGGTCGTAGGGATCGGCCTTGGCGAAGAGCTTGTCGAAGAGACGAATCTCGGCGGAGATGGCGTGTGCGGCAGAGACCCAGTGCATGGTGGACTTGACCTTGCGGCCGTCGGGAGAGTTGCCGCCGCGGCTGGCCGGATCATAGGTGCAGTGCACTTCGACGATCTCGCCGGCGGCGTCTTTCACCACGCTATGAGCGGTGACAAAGTAGGCGTTGCGCAGACGAACCTCCTTCCCCGGTGAGAGCCGGTAGTACTTGGGCGGAGGAACTTCGCGGAAGTCGTCCTGCTCGATATAAATCTCGCCGGAGAAGGGAACCTGGCGTGTGCCCGCGCTGGGATCTTCAGGGTTGTTGGCCACCTCGACGAACTCCGACTGGCCGGCGGGATAGTTGTCGATGACCAGCTTCAACGGATGCAGAACGGCCATGGCGCGGCTCGCCCGGCGGTTGAGGTCGTCGCGCTGGAAGTGCTCGAGCATCTCAATGTCAGTGCTTCCGTTGGTGCGCGAAACGCCGCTGGCAGCAACAAAAGCGCGGATGGCCTCCGGGGTAAAGCCGCGGCGGCGTATGCCGCAGAGTGTCGGCATACGCGGATCGTCCCAGCCGTTGACGCGATTCTCCTTCACGAGCTGCAATAGCTTGCGTTTGCTGAGCATGGTGTAAGTAATGTTGAGGCGATCGAATTCAATCTGCTGCGTGGGAAAGATGCCGAGTTGCTCAATATACCAGCGATAGATCGGCTGGTGATCGGTAAACTCCAACGTGCACATCGAGTGCGTCACGCGCTCCAGTGAATCCGACTGGCCGTGGGCGTAGTCGTACATCGGATAGATGCACCACTCGTCGCCGGTGCGGTGGTGCGTAGCGTGCAGGATGCGGTACATCACCGGATCGCGCATATTCAGATTCGGCGAACTCATGTCGATCTTGGCGCGCAGCACGCGTGAGCCGTCGGGGAACTCGCCGGCCTTCATGCGCGTGAAGAGGTCGAGATTCTCTTCGACGGAGCGGTTGCGATAGGGCGAGTCCTTGCCCGGCTCGGTCAGCGTCCCGCGATGCTGGCGAATCTCGTCGGCGGAGAGGTCATCAACATACGCCTTGCCCGCCTTGACGAGTTGCAAAGCCCACTCGTAAAGCTGGCCAAAATAATCCGAGGCGTAACAGAGGCGCTCCCAATCGAAGCCCAGCCAGCGCACGTCGGCCATGATGGAATCGACGTACTCCTGCTCTTCCTTTTCAGGGTTTGTGTCGTCGAAGCGCAGGTTGGTTTTGCCGCCGAACTCGTCGGCTAGGCCGAAGTCGATGCAGATGGCCTTGGCGTGGCCGATGTGCAGGTAGCCGTTGGGTTCGGGGGGAAAGCGGGTCTGGATGACAGCATCGCCGTACTTTTTGGTGCGGACGTCTTCCGAGATAATGTCGCGGAGGAAGTTGGAGGGAACGGCGGCTTGGCTTTCCGGATTTGCGTTTGTCATGGTTCAGTTATTATAAATTTTTGCGAGAGCTGGCACGAGATTCCAGAAATCAGGATTTGGTGCGTACCAACCTGCGAACTGTTTGTCTCACCCGATGAGGCAACCCCATTTCGCCGTCTCCCCAGGAGTTGACTGAATAATTACCTGCAAGGTTTTGAAGATAAATATAAGGAGGCACATACTTTCCAGAAGATTCAGAGGCGGATTCCGGTTCTTCCGCGCATCCATTCATTTGTATGATGCAACAAGGTAAGGTATTTTTCTGCAAACGCCCGTTGTGGTCTGCCGAATATAATTCCTCTCATGACAGCAGAAGAACGACAGGCAGTTCTTGCTTCATTGGAGAAGGGTTCCGCGGCTCTGCATGAGGCAGTGCTGGGAGTAACGGAGGAGCAGGCAGCGCGGGTTCCAGGCTCCGGAAGATGGTCGATCTTGCAGTGCGTGGAGCACGTGGCCGCAGTGGAAGACTTTCTTTTTTCCTTGATTGCAGGGGCGCAGGACGTCGATGCACCGGCGGGCAACGCTCAGCGGGAGGCAATGATCCTGGCGCGGGGAGCGGACCGGACGAACAGGAGAGAATCGCCGGCGGAGGCCCTTCCGAAAGGGCGTTTTGCGACACTGCACGAAGCGCTGGAAAACTTCCAGGCCAGTCGAGGGCGGACGATTCAATTTGTCAACGAGAACGAAGAAGAGCTTCGCTCGAAGATCGCCATGCATCCGCTGATGGGACCAGTAAATGCCATGGAAATTCTGCTGCTGATGGCCGTGCATCCTGAACGCCACGCGCGGCAGATTGAAGAGATCAAAGCGGCTCTAACAAATGGCTCTGTTAACGAAAATGTGGGGAAAGAAGCATCGATGGAAATTCACGCTCCGATGGGAAAAATCAAGTCATTGAAAGAATTTGCCACGCACATTCTGATTGTAACGATCGGCATCTTGATTGCGTTTAGCCTGGAAGGAGCAAGAGAGAGCTGGCGCGAGCACGTGGCGGTAAAAGAGACCCGTGAGATCCTGCTCGCGGAGTTAACCAGCGACCAGGAGCAACTTGGCAAAGATCTGCGCCAAGTCCGCGAGTGCAATACGCAACTGGATAAGATCATTGCCGAGATGCCCGGTTTGGCGAAGTCGCCGATAGAACTGAACCGGCGGGTTGGCGAACTCAGGCCGGGCTTCTATGGGCTTAATACCACGGCGTGGGAGTCGGCGCTCTCCAGCAATACGCTGAATTATATGGAGCGAAACGAGCGCAACCATTATGTGGGCGCGTATTTCGGCCTCAAGGCGTACCGCGAGATACAGATGAGCTCCGCTTTTGCAAGTTACAACGATGTTGCGACCTATTTTCCGAGTCATCGCTCCTATGCGACGGAAGCGGAAGAAGCCGAGGCAGAGCGAAAGCTGCGCGTGCTAAAAAACGAATTCTGGATATTGGATCATTTCGGACAGCAGATCACTCCGGATTTGCAGAAGGCATTGGATTCCAAGTAGCCTTTCACGGCGCATCTGGAGAACCTGGGGAGAACAACCGAAATGCAGCCGCAGGTTCTTCGGCTGCGTTGGGCGCCCGACCATCGTCCTTATCGAGGGCCCGCCAGGACCGCATCAGCGTGACGATCACCATACGACACTGTGATGGAGGTGCCGCCGCCCTTGGGGTCGTGCAAGGACCACACCTTCCCCCACGGAAAGGACCAGCTCACTGGGCGATTTAGGATGGCCTTATCTTTGGATACTCTGCCAGCGTGGAAGCTTGCGCCATTTGCGGCTTCGCCAAATATGGACTCGAGCAGGCAGTCATGAAAGTCCTTGGTTGCGGCTTCGGTCGCCAGGTCGTATGTGGTCCAGGACCTCGGGCCAGACGGATAAAGATCAACACTGAGGTCCACAGAGACCAGCGTCTGATCGTAGAAGCACAGGCTTACCGCGAGTTCTCTGCTGTCGATACTTCCCCCGGAAATGTGGTAATGAATCCACGGCGGAGTTCCGAAATCCTGGCTCTTCGCGTTGGCGAAGTATGGCGCGTCACGAAAGGCATCTTGTGTAAGTCCCGCACCGATCACGATTCCGTTCTGAAGGCAAATCGTCCCGTTCTGTCTACTAATGTCCATACGTTCAAGGAGTGGTGCCCGGCTACACAATCTTAGGACACTACCCTTCAGCGCTTCTACAAAGGAGCCGGGTTCTACAATAAAGCCATGTTGCTTGAAGGCATCTTTGCCGCCGTTCCTACGCCGTTTTACTCCGACGAGCGCGTCTATCTTCGCAAACTCGAAGCCAACATCGCACATTACTCGCGCACGCTGCTCTCTGGGATTTTGCTGTTAGGCTCGACGGGCGAGGCGGTGATGCTGGACGACGCCGAGAGCCGCGATGTGCTGCGCGTGGCCGCCGAGGCTGCCGCGCCGGAGAAGGTGCTCATCGCCGGAGTGGCGCGTGAGAGCGTCAAGGCGACGGTTGAGCTGGCCGAGGCAGCGGCGGAGTACCGCTACGACGTTGTTCTGGTGCGCACGCCCACTTACTTTGCCAGCCAGATGAGTGCGGCGGCTGTGCTCAACTATTACCGCAGTGTGGCCGACCGCTCGCCCTTGCCCCTTCTTATTTACAACATTCCGCAGTGCGTACCGTACAACATTCCCGTGGAAGTGGTGGCGGAACTGGCACAGCATCCCAACATAATCGGCATCAAGGATTCCAGCGGGAGCGTCGAGCGGATTCGCGCATTGGTCGAAGGATTAAAGGACGCGCCGCGGCGGACGGTGACCGTTACGCCGATCTTCGAGGCGGTGACAGGACGGATGCTCGCGCCCCAGGCGGCGAGTGAAGAGACTCTGGTTTCGATTGGCGGCGTTCCAGATTCGGAAGGAATGCCGGGCGGTGCGGAATCCCACCCTTCGCAAAGTGCGCAAAGGATGGAGCATCCGGAGACTGTGCCGCTGAAGACGCGGACGAAAGAGGTGGGCTTTCAAGTGCTGGGCGGCTCGACGGCGACGCTGCTGGAAACACTAGAGGCAGGCGCTGCCGGGGGGATTACCGCCTTTGCTGCGTGCGCACCGCAGGCCTGCCAGGAGGTTTATCTCGCCTGGAAGGATCACGACCTGAGGCTGGCCGCGGAGAAGCAGCAGCGCATCGGGGCCGTCAGTCAGCGCGTCGTAGGCCAGTTGGGAATGGCCGGCGTCAAATACGCCTGCGACTTCAACGGCTATTATGGCGGGCGCACGCGCCTGCCGCTCCTGCCGCTTTCCGCCGCTGACAAGGCAGAAATTGAAGGGCTGATGAGCGGAATTCGCAACTGATGGCAGCAGATTCCGACAGCGGCCCAGTCGATCTTCGAGGCTCGCAACACGTGCACAAAAAAAACGCCCCGGCGCTCATCTTCTGAGAGCCGGGGCGTTTTTTGCCGAATGCAGTCTTTTAGAACGCGCCCATCGTCTGACGCAGGCTGTAGGAGCTGAGGGTCTTGATGTAGTTGCCGCGATCGAAGGCCGAGGTGTCGGGAACCGAGCGGCGGCTGAGGCAGCCGCGCGTCTCCCAGAGAGAGGTGTACTCGCGTTTGCCGAGCCAGTAGTGCATATCGGCGAGCACGCGCTTGATGTGTTCGATGCCGTGAATATGCAGCGCCGAGGCCATCATGGTAATGCCTGCTCCCGCCATGATGCCCTTCAGGACATCTTCAGCGGAGTGAACGCCGCCGGTGATGGCAAGATCGATGTTGATGTGGCCATAGAGAATTGCCGCCCAGTGCAGCCGCGGCAGCAACTCTGAGGGCGTGGAGAAGTGCAGTGTGGGCCGCACCTCCAGAGTCTCGATGTCGAAGTCCGGCTGATAGAAGCGATTGAAGAGCGCCACACCGCGCGCACCCGCGCCCTCCAACTGAGAAACCAGGTTGGGAATGCTGGTGAAGGAGCGCGAGAGCTTGACCGAGACCGGAACTTTAACCGCGGCGGTGACGGCGGTGACCAGATCCAGCAGTTGGCCTTCAAGCAGAGCCGAAGACTGGCTCTTATCCGTAGCCAGGGCGTAGGTATTCAACTCGATGGCATCGGCGCCAGCCTCTTCCATATCCTTGGCAAAGCGCACCCAGCCGCCGGTGGTGGCGCCGTTGAGACTGCCGAGAATGGGGATCTTGACCGCCTCCTTGCAGCGCCGCAGGTGCTCCAGATAGACATCCTGGGTCATGCGGTAGTCGTTCAGGTCGGGCAGATAACCGAGCGACTCGGCAAAGGAATCCGTGCCGCGCGAGAGATCATCGTCCAGAGCCTTCGATTCAAGGTTCAACTGCTCCTCGAAGAGCGAGTGGAGAACGATGGCGGCAGCGCCGGCATCCTCCATGCGCTTCACATTATCGATCTTCTCGGAGAGCGGCGTGGCGGAGACCACGATGGGTCCACTGAGCTTCAAGCCCAGATACTGCGTAGAAAAATCAATCATTCGGCACCTCCGGCAGCCGCTGCCGCCACTTTCTCATTCTTGTCTTCCGGTTTTTCGACGGGCGCGATGTTGGGCGTCTCGCCGCGTCCGGGCATGGAAGCCCGCGCGGAGTAGACACGCCACTGGCGCTCCACGTCGTCCTGGGCTTCCAGCAGCAGCTTGGCTGCCAGCTCAGGATTGCTGCGCGCAAGCATAGTGTAACGCGCTTCGCGGTAGGTGTACTCCTTGAGCCGGATTGCCGGAGCCTTGGAGTCGAGCTGGAAGGGATTCTTGCCATCCTCGCGCAACGATGGATTGTAGCGCATCAGCGGCCAGTAACCCGACTGGACGGCAAGTTTCTGCTGCTCCAGTCCATGCACCAGATCGTACCCATGGGCGATGCAACTGGCGTAGGCGATGATGATCGAAGGTCCATCATGCGCCTCGGCCTCCTGGAAGGCCTTGGCCACATGGCTGTCGTTTCCGCCCAGAGCAACGCGCGCCACGTAAACCGAACCGTAGCTGACGGCCTCCATGGCCAGATCCTTCTTGCTGTTGCCCTTGCCACTGGCGGCAAACTTGGCCACCGCGCCGCGCGGAGTCGCCTTGGACATCTGCCCGCCGGTATTCGAGTAGACCTCGGTATCCAGCACCAGCACATTGATGTTCTTGCCGGAGCCGAGTACGTGATCCAACCCGCCGAAGCCGATGTCGTAAGCCCAGCCGTCGCCGCCCAGAATCCAGACGCTCTTGCGGACCAGCGTGTCGGCGATGGCCAGCAGATTGTGAGCATCCGAGGAAGTGTTGGCGGCCAGCTTTGCCTTGAGCGCCACGACGCGTTCGCGCTGCTGGTTGATCTCGGTTTCGGTTGCCTGTGAAGCGGTCAAAAGCGCCGAGACCAGTTCGTCGCCGATCGCGGGAGCGAGACGCTTGACGAGCAGCTCCGCGAACTCCTTCTGCTGGTCGAGCGCGATTCTCATGCCGAAGCCGAACTCGGCATTGTCTTCGAAGAGCGAGTTGGCCCAGGTCGGCCCGCGTCCCGCGGTATTCGAGGTGTAAGGCGTGGTGGGCAGATTGCCGCCGTAAATCGACGAGCAGCCAGTGGCGTTGGCAATATACAGCCGGTCGCCGAAGAGCTGCGTCAGCAGCTTAACATAAGCCGTTTCACCGCAGCCGGCGCAGGCGCCGGAGAATTCAAAGAGAGGCTGAAGCAGTTGCAGATCCTTCACCTGCGTGTGCGAGAGCTTGGAGCGGTCCACTTCAGGCAGGTTGAGGAAAAACTCCCAGTTGGCGCGCTCGGCCTCGCGGATCTCCGGCTGAGAGGCCATGTTGATGGCCTTCTTGCTGGCGTCGCTCTTGCTCTTGACCGGGCAAACCTCGACGCAGACCGCGCAGCCGGTGCAATCTTCAGGCGCAATCTGGAGCGTGTAGCGATCCTGCTCCATGCCCTTCCACTTGGGCTTGGCCCACTTGAAGGAAGCGGGCGCGTTGGCCGCCGCCTCCGGCGAGTAGACCTTGGCGCGAATCACCGCATGCGGACAGACCATGGCGCACTTGCCGCACTGGATGCATATCTCCTGGTCCCAGACGGGAATGAACTGCGCGATGTTGCGCTTTTCATACTGCGCCGTTCCCGTGGGGAACGCGCCGCCGGCGGGAATCGCGCTGACCGGAAGCAGATCGCCCTGACCGGCGGCAATCTGACCGAGCACGTTGCGCACAAACTCCGGCGCCTTGCTGTCGATGGAGGGAATCAGATCGAACTCCGAGTTGGCTGCCGAGGGCAACTCAACCTTTTCAAGATGCGCCAAAGCGGCATCCACGGCGGCAAAGTTCTTGGCCACCACCGCTTCACCGCGCTTGCCGTAAGTCTTCTTGATCGCCTTCTTGATCTGTTCGATCGCTTCTTCACGGGGCAGCACGCCGCTGATGGCGAAGAAACAGGCCTGCATGATGGTGTTGATACGAGTGCCCATGCCGGTCTTGCGCGCCACCTCGTTGCCGTCGATCACGTAGAACTCGATCTTCTTGCGAAGAATCTCCTGCTGCGTGGTCTTGGGCAGATGCTGCCAGACCTCGGCCGCCGGGTAAGGCGAGTTGAGCAGGAAGACCGCGCCCGGCATCGCCGCTTCGACGACATTCATCTTCTCCAGGAAGCTGAAGTTGTGGCAGGCGACAAAACTGGCGCGAGTGATCAGATACGTCGACCGGATCGGGTTGGGACCGAAGCGCAAGTGCGAGGTCGTCATCGAGCCGGACTTCTTCGAGTCATACACAAAGTAGCCCTGCGCGTAATTCGGCGTCTGATCGCCGATGATCTTGATCGAGTTCTTGTTGGCGCCCACGGTGCCGTCCGAGCCGAGTCCGTAAAACAGCGCGCGCACCGTCTTGGGATCTTCGGTGGAGAACGCCGGATCGTAGGTGAGGCTGGAGTGCGAAACATCGTCGTCAATGCCGATGGTGAAGTGATTCTTGGGAGCGGGCTTCTTGAGTTCATCGAAGATGCCCTTGACCATCGCCGGAGTGAACTCCTTCGACGACAGGCCATAGCGTCCACCGACAACGACCGGCTTGGCAAAGGGCAATGTGGCCGCATTCTCGGCCAGCACCGTCACGATGTCCATATAGAGCGGCTCGCCCGTGGCTCCCGGCTCCTTGCAGCGGTCGAGAACGGCAATTGACTTGACCGTCGCGGGCAGCGAGGCGAGGAAGGCCTTCGAGTCGAAGGGCCGATAGAGGCGGACCTTGACCATGCCGACCTTTTCGCCCTGCTTGGCCATCAGGTCCACGGCCTCTTCGGCGGCTTCAGCGCCGGAGCCCATCAGAATGATCACGCGCTCGGCATCCGGCGCGCCGTAATAATCGAACAAGTGATAGGCGCGGCCCGTTTCTTTGGCAAAGCGATCCATCACCTTCTGCACGATCCCAGGAACGGCTTCGTGATACGGCGTGCAAGCCTCGCGCGCCTGGAAGAAGACATCAGGATTCTGCGCGGTGCCGCGAATCCGCGGACGATCCGGGCTGAGTGCGTTCTTGCGGTACTCGATGATGAACTTGTCGTCCACCAGGGCGCGGATCGTCTCGTCGCTGATGGGAATGATCTTGCCCACTTCATGCGAGGTGCGGAAGCCGTCAAAGAAGTGGATGAACGGGATGCGCGATTCCAGCGTGGCAATCTGCGCCACCAGCGCCATGTCGTGAACTTCCTGAACGGAGTTCGAGGCCAGCATCGCCCAGCCGGTCATGGCGCAGGCCATCACGTCGGAGTGATCGCCGAAGATCGACAGCGCATGGGTCGCCAGGGTGCGGGCGGTCACGTGCATGGTCGCCGGGGTCAACTCACCGGCGATCTTGAACATATTGGGAATCATCAGCAGCAAGCCCTGCGAGGCGGTGAATGTAGTTCCAAAGGCACCGGCCTGCAGCGCGCCATGCAACGCGCCAGCCGCGCCGCCTTCGCTTTGTAGCTCTTCTACGATGGGCAACGCGCCCCAAATATTTCTCTTGCCCTCAGAGCGCCACTGATCGGCCCACTCGGCCATCGGCGACGAGGGGGTGATGGGATAGATGGCGACCACTTCGGTGAGTCGATAGGCTACCGAGGCTGCGGCCTCGTTTCCATCGAGAATTACCATTTGCTTTTCACTCATTACTCATTCCCTCATAGCGGGCTCAAGGAGAATCGACCGCTCCTTTGAGTCTCTTCTCTGAGGGTGCGACTCGCTGTGATGCAAAGCACAGGGCGGGGAGAAAATCCCACATTATGCAATATATTTCATATGATGACCGCGGGGCTCTTTGCCTGAAAAATGCCCCTCGCGTACAACTCCATTCGCGCTCGTAACTACCTGTGTTGCAAGCCTTGGGAAGTTATACTACTCCCGATGCAAAGAGACACAATCGCCGAATGGCAGAGCCTCACACAGCTTTACCGTGAGATGAGCGACCAGGAGTTGTACGAGTTGGATGCCGGTATCGGCGATCTGACTGAGGTTGCGCAACAGGTTCTCCGCGACGAAATGAGGAGTCGTGGGCTAAAAAGGCCGTCTGTGGCCGCGAAACCTGTTTCCGTCGAGCCTTCCGCGAATGATCTCTGGGAGCAAGATGGCAACGGTTCTGCGAGCGGGGAAGATGAAAGCGAGAATGACGGCCAGCCGCTCGAATATACCTGGAAGACACTGCTCTGCGAATGCAACGACAAGGATGAGGTCTGGCAACTGCGGGAGGCTCTGAGGCAGGCGGGAATCGAGAGCTGGGTGGATGCCGCGGGTTATCGCGTTGCGGCCGACTTCGGCAATCCGCGGGTGCTGGTGGCCGCCGATCAGCTCGAAGAAGCGCGTGAGGTTGCGTCGAGGCCGATTCCGCAGGCGATCGTCGAGCAATCCAGGATGCAGATTCCGGAGTTTGAATTGCCGCGCTGCCCCGGCTGCGGCGCTGAGGATCCGCTGCTGGAGAGCGCCGATCCGGTCAATGCATGGCTATGCGAGAGCTGCGGAAGACAGTGGACCGATCCAGCGTGAGCGCTGTTCCGGCGATGGCAATCAGGCGTATACTGACGCTAATCGGGCTGCATCCTGAGGCTTCGGAGCGGCACTGGAGGTCAAGATGAGTGTCACCAACTTTCCCGGTGGAAATGCATCCACCGCACCCGGTCTTCCCATCCCCAAAGTGACCATGCCCGCGCTCTCCGAGATGAAGCGCCAGGGTATGCCCATCAGCGCGCTGACCGCTTACGACTACTCCACAGCGCGTCTCGCTGACGAAGCCGGCATTGACTTGATTCTGGTGGGCGATTCGCTCGCGATGGTGGTTCTGGGCCATGAAAACACCCTGGCCATCACCGTGGATGAGATGCTGCATCACACCCGTGCCGCACATCGTGGGGTACGTCGAGCGTTGCTGGTGGCCGATATGCCCTTCGGCAGCTATCACGGCACGGTGACTGAGGGCGTTGCCAACGCCGTTCGCTTCATCAAGGAAGCGGGAGCCGAAGCGGTCAAGATTGAAGGGCCGCGCGTCGAATTGGTTCGCGCGCTGCTGGAGGCGGAGATTCCCGTCATCGGTCATCTGGGGCTGACGCCGCAGAGCATTCATCGCATGGGCGGCTATCGCGTGCAGGCGCGCACAGCCGACGCCGTGCTTGCACTTCGCGCCGATGCTCTGGCTCTGGCCGAGGCTGGCGCAGGAGCGCTGGTTCTCGAAGGCGTTCCCCGCGAGGTGGCCGCAGCCGTCACCGCGGAGTTGCCGATTCCGACGATCGGCATCGGCGCCGGGCCAGATTGCGATGGCCAGATTCTTGTCTTCCATGATCTGGCGGGTCTCACCTTTTCACCTTCGCCAAAGTTTGTCCGCCGCTACGCCGAGGCCGGCGCGCTGATTCGCTCGGCTATCGAAGAGTACCGGCAAGATGTGGAGCGGCGTGCATTTCCCGGCGACCAGGAGAGCTACCACCTGCCGGAAACCGCGCAGAATGGCGCTGAAAATTCGAAAAAGATGACAGGGGCGCTTCGGAAGGCTTGATGGAAGTTCTGAGAACCGTAGCTGAGATTCGCCAATGGTCACGCGAGGGCCGCGGCGCAGGGCGCTCGATCGGCCTTGTGCCAACGATGGGCGCGCTGCACGCCGGGCATGCATCGCTGATTCGAGCTGCGCGCGGTGTCTGCGATCTGGTGGCTGTGAGCATCTTTGTCAACCCCACGCAATTCGGGCCCAATGAGGATTTTGACCGCTATCCGCGCACCTTTGAGGCCGACTGTGCTCTGGCCAACATCGAGGGCGCAGCCATCGTCTTCGCTCCGCCGGTCGAGGAGCTTTATCCCAACGGTTCCGACTCCACTTTCATTGAGGTCGCTGGTCTCACCGGCTGCCTCGATGGCAAATCGCGCCCCGGCCACTTTCGCGGCGTTGCAACGGTCGTCGCCAAGCTGCTGATTGCCAGCGAGGCCGACCTCGCCTTCTTCGGCCAGAAGGATGCGGCCCAGGTCGCGGTGATTCAACGCATGGCGGCTGACCTGCTGCTGCCTGCAGAAATCGTTGTCTGCCCCATCGTGCGCGAGATGGACGGTCTTGCGCTCAGCTCCCGCAACCTCTATCTCACGCCGGAGCAGCGCATTCAGGCGCTCACGCTCAGCCGCGCCGTCCGCCATATTGAGGCGCTTGTCGCCGGGGGCGAGCGGCGCTCCAGCGCGTTGATCGAGGCCGCACGCGCGATCTTCGCAAACGAGCCGGATTTGCGTGTGGACTACATTGAGGTAGTGAACTGGGCGACACTAGAGCCGGTGCAAGCCGCGATGCCGGGAAGCCTCTTTGCCGTCGCGGCATGGGTGGGCGCAACGCGCCTGATCGATAACACGATTCTGGGCTGAGCGATTCTGCCGTTACAATCGACGCATGAGCAAACACGCTATCGCAACCGACAATGCCCCTGCCGCCATCGGTCCATATTCCCAGGCCGTGCGTGTGGGCAACCTTCTCTTCACCGCCGGTCAGATTCCGCTGGATCCGGCGACCGGGCAAGTAATCGCGGGCGGCATCACTGAGCAGACGACGCGCGTCTTTGAAAATCTGTTGGCCATCCTTGCTGAAGCGGGATCGAGCCTTGCGAATGTCGCCAAGACGACCGTCTTTCTCAAGAATATGAATGACTTTGCCGCGATGAACGCGGTCTATGGCGGATACTTTCAGGGCACAGGAGCAGCTTTTCCGGCACGCTCGACTGTCGAAGTCGCACGCCTGCCGAAGGATGTCTTGGTGGAGATTGAGCTGGTGGCGGAGGTTTGAGCGGAAACGGCCGATTCCTTCGCCCTCCCGTGCGCATCCAAGTTACGGAGATCATGATGAGCGAATTACCCGAAAAGATCGAACGTACCGAAGCCGAGTGGCGCACGCTGCTCACGCCGGAGCAGTACAGCATTCTGCGCGAAAAAGCGACCGAACGGCCCTTTACCGGAGCATTGACCGAGAACCACGAGACCGGCAACTACCACTGCGCCGGCTGCGGAGCGCTGCTGTTTCTGAGCGGAGCCAAATTCGACTCCGGTTGCGGCTGGCCGAGCTTCATGCTGCCCGCCGATTCCAAAGCCATTGCCGAGCACGAAGACCTGAGCCTGGGCAGGCGGCGCATTGAGGTGACCTGCGCCCGCTGCGGCGGCCATCTCGGCCACGTCTTCCCCGACGGGCCGCGTCCCACTGGTTTGCGCTATTGCATCAACTCCGCTTCGCTCGCCTTCGAGCGGGCGAAGTGAAGCAGCGGATGCGCTTTCGGAATTCAATTCTGCAAAAGCGCGAAAAGTGCCTTACGCTTGATTGTCGCGTATTAGTTGTTGATTTAATGATTGTTAAAATTATCTGCAAATTTTAGTCCGAAAATAAATATGGTAAGGGGTACTCTTTGCTGGTCAGTGAGCCGTGGTCAGTAAGGCCAATCTCTACAGATTGTTTCCATTATCTGCCGGGGAAGGATGATCTTCTGCAAATACCTGCGGTGTCTCCGGCTGCCCTTCGGGCTACTGCGGCAACATATTGGAGTTCTCGGTAAACGGGGCTTGGGCGGCGATACAGATTTCGATCAGACGACTTCTCCAGGCCCTAACCTGTTTATGAACCCTGCGGCGTTTTCGGGGAGTAATCGTGCACACTAGGCTGTATCGACCTATACTGACGCGCAGCGTTGCGAGCGAGAATCCGTCCAGACGAGGCGGAGTCCGCAGGGTTTGGTTGTTCCAAGCACAAGGACGACAACAAAGTATGGGCGGATTCTCGCCGCAACCCGGGGCCCCCGGCAAACGAACTTTGTTTGACGGGGTGGAAGCCGAAGGGACGGGGCCAATTTTCCTCATTTCTTCGTTGCTCGTCGCTCCAGTAACCGGCTACAGTTCGCTCCTCGCGCCGCGAACTGAGAAAAATTGGCTCCCGTCGCTGTCGTGCCAGTATAGGTCGATACAGCCTAGGTATCGAGACTCCATGCGTCTAATCACTCTGGTTCGGTTCTTCTGTGGAAGATTGGTACGAACGATCAGGCGGCAGACGTGATTTATTGTCTATGATGCATTCAAGATGAGGAGGGCGGGCGCATGAATGGCGCGGGTCGTCGGGACATGGCTGATCGCCTCTCTGCTGTTGTAGCGAACTCCCTGGAAACGCGGGCGAAAACGCAAGATCTGGCGCGCCAGGCGTATCAAAGCCGCACGCAGTTTCACAGATTGTTCCGGACCGTGATCGATGAAACTCCGGCAGCCATGCGGCGGCGGCTCTTGCTGGAAAGATCGGCCTATCAACTGGCTCGTACCGGAATGCCGGTCACAGAGGTCGCACTGGATGCCGGTTTCGGTTCGTTGGAGGCGTTCTCGCGCGCTTTCCGAAAAGCATTTCGGATCTCTCCGAGCCTCTACCGGCGTATGCGCGATCCGCACTTTCATTTGCCGGCGTCCAACAAAATTCACTTTTTTGCCCCTGGCATCTCTACAAAAGGAGGGAGTGACATGGATCTATTCGATCGTTTTGCAGGCAACGACTCCTGGCACACGCGGCGATTGTTGGAATTTGCGAGTGCTTTGACAGACGAACAATTAGATCGACCGCTGTCCACGGTTGTAGAACTACTGCCCTGGCGAGAGTCGAATAAGACTCTCCGGCAACTGTTGGAAAACATTATCTTTACCAAGGAAGTGTGGACTGCCGCGCTGTCTGGAGCGGAGATGGATATGAACGGCCCTCCCCAATCGCAGCGCTCCCCGGATGTGATGCTGCAAAGACTCGAAAAGGCCGACGCCGAATTGCATCGTATCTTCGGCGACATCCGAAACCGCTCCGCATGGGATGACACATTCATCGATGCTCTGTGTGAACCGGCGGAAAGCTTCACGTTCGGCGGCGTCTTCGCCCACATCATGACATTCAACGCGCATCGCCGATTGATGGCCCTGGACGCCCTGCGCCAGCTCGGCATCGAAACCGAAGGTTTCGGCGATCCCATGGAGTATGAGGAAAGCGTTGCACCCTGGAACCATGAGGTAGCTCTGAAAACACGATGACGATGAAAACGGAATTACTGCGCATCAATGGCGTTGTCGAGCGAGACCCCGCCATTGATCTGTGGATGAAAGAGCGTACAGGCGAATTGGGAGCCATCGCGCATCGGTGGTTTGAGGTGATGCGAAGATGTGGAGATGAAGTTCAGGAGATTTTGCATGACGGCTGTCCTGTTGCTTGTTTGGGAGATGCGCCCTTCGGCTATGTCAATGTATTCACTTCGCACGTAAATGTGGGATTTTTTCACGGGGCCGCGCTGCCTGACCCTGCTCGCTTGTTGCAAGGGACCGGCAAGTTCATGCGCCATGTGAAGTTGAAATCGGAAACGGCCACAAATGCCGCGGCGCTCAGCAGGCTCATCGAGATGGCTTACGCAGATATAAAGACGCGTGTCGAGAACGGCTAACTCAGAGATGCGTATGGATAGGTCTACGGCTGAGATGCCCCCTCAAACCGGTACGCCACGATGAAGTCGCCAAGCATCATGGAATCTGCTAAATACGATCAGAGCGACGAAATGCCATGCTGCGGCGGCGTTTCTCGGGAGAAATCCTCTGGATTTGTATCTACAAAGCCGATGGGGGAATTCGTCAGCAGCACCCACTTGGCGTAGGAGGTTGTCTATCCCAAGTCCGAAGTTGGCTGCATCATCAAGCAGTTGGAACCGCAGATCCTTCGACACTCTGCCCCTTCGCAAAGCTCAGGCTCCGGCCGCTCAGGATGACAGGCTATTTTGATGCAGACTTGAGATTCGCCACACGAGTTCTTTAATCGTGTGAATTTGTCCCATTGAGATTTGCGGTTTCCCCATCCATTCCCGCAAAAAAACGCGGGAATAGATGGGAACCCCGCACAGTATTTAGCCGGATCCCTAGCGCTCGTGCTTCTTCCAATGGAGCATATGGTGTTCGTCAACGGTAATCTTGGCGGGCAAGGTGAGGCCGCAGGTCTTGCAGATCAGCACTTCCTTGCCGATCTCCCAGTGGGTGCAGTCCTTGCATTTACAGACGAGAAGTTCGATTTCCTTTTTGCCGCTCATTTACAACCTCCTGAATTCATCTTTGACTTCACGTACAAAATCGCCGAATGCCGCCGTGGATGTGAGGTTCGGCGGCCATGCCAATCCGCGATCAATCAGATTATACTGCTTGACAATTCGTGAGCCGGGGAGCGGGTTTCCCTTCTCGTCATTGGAGCGGCCCATCAGCCACAGGTGATCGGCAACCGTGCAGGCGGCAGCGACGTCATGCGTAACCACGATGATTGTATTCAGATCATCCATATCGGAGACCTTGGAGATCAGGTCGGCGGTTTTTTCCAGCATGATGAGGTCGAGGCCGGAGAAGGGCTCGTCCATGAGCAGAAAGTGCTCGCTGCACAGGATCTGTTGGATGATGGCGCAGCGCTGCCGCTGCCCGCCCGACAACTGCGCTGGATAGAGGTTGTATTTGTCTTCCAACTCGAACTCGCGCAGAAACGCCATGACTTTTTCGCGGGCTGTGCTCCTGTCTTTTTCTTTCTTCATTGCGCCGAGCATCAGGTTACCCAACACGGAACGATGCTCGAAGAGCGGATAACTCTGCGCGACGACGCCGACTTCGCCGGCCCGGACCGGACGATCAAAGCCGTTCACGGAAACGCGGCCCGAAGTAGGCGCGTGCAAGCCGGCAATGATGCGGAAGAGCGTCGTTTTTCCGCAACCGGAGGGACCGAGAATGCCGACCACTTGCCCTTGCACACGGCCGGGAACGATGATGTCGCGCACCTCGGCGGTGACTCCGCTCAACACTGGACGGCCGTCGTATTCAAGAGAGACATTATCGATCTTCAGGAGCGTTTTGCCATAGCTGTAGGAAGGGGTCGCCATTAGTTTCGCTCCAGCGTCAATGCCGCGTAAGGGCATAGCAGATTCTTGAACAGCCCAATACTGTAATCCTGAAAAAGGCCCAGGATGAGGATGGTCAATTGAATGGCGAAGACGGCGGCCAGGCGGAAGTGGTGGTTCTGATCGAGCAGAATCGTACCGACGCCGCCCTCGGAGCGCACAATGCCTTCCACCATCGTCAGCATCATCCAGCCGATGGCAGCATTCTGGCGGAGCACGTCAAAGGCCTTGTCAATCTGGCCGAGAACGATCACCTCCCAGACCACTCGCCATTCGCCCATACGCAGCGTGCGCGCCAGGTCGAACATTTCTTTGGGAATGCCGTTGATCACGTCGGCCATTCCGGTAACAAAGAAGACCGAAACCGAAAAGACCAGCAGCGAGAGCTTTAGCTGGTGGCCGCTCTTGGTCATCACCGTGAAAAAGAAGGTCAAGCCCACCAGCGAGAGAAAGCGCAGCTTGCTGAGCAGGGCGACGACAGGACGAAAGAAGGGCATCACTGTCGCATAGGCCAGCAGCAGCGAAACCACGGTGGCGACCAGGATGGCCTGCACGTTGAGATAGAAGCTGGTGATCAGCTCCGCACCCAGCCCCTGCTCCCACAGCTCGGAGAGCGCGCTCAACACCTCGCCGGGTTTAGGCAGCAAAACGAAGGGGCTGAAGATCCATAGCAAGAGCACGATTGCCACCTGCGTAGCAATCAGGATGCGTACGGCGGTTTTATTCAGAACATGATTGGGAAAAAAGACAGCGAGCAAATGATTCATAGTCTGGGGCTTCGTAAAAAAGATTGGGGAGGCTTGCGCCTCCCCAGTTACTGTTGAGTTACTGACCGATCTGCGTGATCTCGACTCTGCGGTTGAGCGCCTTGCCGCCGGCGGTCGCATTGGAAGCCAGCGGATCCTGCGAGCCGTGGCCGGCGACAGATTTGAATCGCGAATCCGGGAAGCTCAAGGGAGCCACCTGCTGGAAGTAGTGCTTGACGGCCTGGGCGCGCTTTTCGCTCAACGGAACGTTGACCGCGTCGCTGCCGGCGTTGTCGGTATAGCCGTCGATCTGCAGGGCAAGCTGCGAGTTGATGGCCAGCGAATCCTTCAGCTCGCTGAGCGTGGGCAAGCTGTTGGGCAAGGGCTGGTCAGAGCCGGAGGCGAAGTTGATGTAAACGGCCTTATGGCCGAGCACCTGGCCGCTCTGGGCTTCCTTGGCATAATCCACCGTCTCCGCCGCCGCGCCCTGCACGCCGCCGGTATTCAGCAAGGCCTGGGCACCGAAGATGAAGGAAGTATCAACAGCTTCCTTATAGGGCGGAACGGGATTGTCCTTGAAGAGCAGCGGGTAATTCTCTGTGGCGATCTTGCCGAAGGTCTCGTAGGTGGCGCGCATATTGTTGTTGTGCTTGCCGTCGAGGCCGAAGTAGTTGACATTGTCTTCCAGGCCGAAGACCGCCGAGCCGCCCAGCATCTGGCCGGAGGCGGGATCGCGGAAGCCGCCGTAATACTTGTACCAGTAATCGCCGGTCTGATCCTTGTAGAGTGTGGCCGACATCTCTCCAGCCTTGCGGCGCACGGCGTCAAAGGCCTTCACCTGATCTGCGGCCTGGAAGCTGGCCGCCAAGAGGCCAGTGATTTCGTCACGATTGTCGTTGAAGAACTTCTTGATGCCCAGAATGACAGCCGGCATCTGCGATGCATATTCGTGCGAGGAGACAATTTTTGCGGTTCCGGGACGGCCATGCACGGCCTGCTCGTCGCCGGGGGTCCAGGTGACGACGCCGTCGGGACAGATGTTCTTGGTCTCGCCGGTCGGACGCCCATCCTTCACCACCTTGCGGTCTTCGCAGCGGTTGGGAATGAAGACGTCAGTAACAGCCTTGATGTAATCCTCGTCGGGCGCGGCAATCCAGTTCACCGCATCGGGATCATAGGTCTTCAGGTCGGGATTATTCTTCAGACCATTTGATCCCATGAAGTTCAGCGCGATATTCCAATCGCCGTCGCGGATGACGCCGACTACAGTCTTGCCCTTCATGCTCTGCGGATTCGACTTCCATTCGGCGGGACCGAGCAGCGCATCTTCGCCGTTGGAGCGTCCGACCGAGCCAATGATCACCGCCTGATACTCCGGCCCCAGCTTCTTCAGGATCGGATTCAAATTGGAGAGCCACTGGCCACCGCTGTCGCCCATCACGACGATGGCCTCCGCTCCCTTGGAGCAGGTCTTCTCGCCATCGTGAAGCTGTTTGGCGCAGTCAGTCAGATCGTTGCCCATCTGCGTATTCGAGTCCTCGCGGTGCAGCGTCAGATTCACGCCGTTCTTCTCCATCAACGATCCCTTAGTGGTCTCCGGACCGCCGTTGGCATAGATCAGCGAGAACATCGCATTCCACTCCCACACATCGAATGTGATATGCGTCGCGGCGACGTTGGCCGGAGCGGCGGAGGGATAGGGCAGCGCCTGCACATTGGCCACCTGAGCCTCCTCCTGAGGCGGAAGGGTGACGCGCGAGGCGACGATCGACTTCATGATCCCTGGGGTGGGAATGAGGCCATGCTGCATGGCGGCGCGCAACCCGAAGATCGCTCCTCCGCCCACAACAATAATCAGAAATAACTTCGCTTGCGGCTTCAAACGCGGCATTTCTTTCTTCCCTTCGATAAATTCGTTGCTGGTTGCCTACTTGAACATATTGTCGTAATCGCTGTCAGGCTTGCTGCTCGACGCGGCGACACTGGCCAGCGTTCCCGGCATCTTTGCTGGCGCAGGAGTATCGATTCCCGGAATGTGAATCATATCCGCGCCGGTGGACTGGTTGCCGGAGGTGAGCAGCTTCTGGTTGAACTCGGCGAACTTTGCAGCCGCTTCATCCGCCGCCGCGCCGGATTCGATCTGGTCATCGGTGAGCAGCTTGTCGGTGTAGCGGGAGAACTCGCGGATCTCGCCCAGGGTGCGCGAGGTGTCGTCTTCCAGATAGTCGAGAGCCATATCGACCATCTTCAACTGCTCCGGATTGCCGCGCAGCAACTGCTGGCCTACGCCCAGCGTGGCCTTGGCGTCCAGAATCATCTTGCGCTGCTCGGCCAGGAAGTTGACCTTGTTCTCGGTCCGCTGAATCTTGCTGTCGGCGATCTGCGACCAGTGCTGGAAGGTCTTCAGCATCTTCGAGGTCTGATCTTCAAGAGCCTGAAGCTGCTTGACGCCCTGCATCAGCATACCCGCCTGCTCCAGGAAGGTTTGGCCTTCCAACTGAAGCCGCTCCTTCTCCATCGGGTCGGTGGCGGCGGCGGCCATCTGCTGCGCCTTGGCGGCCTTGTGCCCCAGATTGTTGATCTCGTCGGATTTCGCCGCGATGCTGCGCTGCAAGCGCTCGTCACTGCCGCTGAAGCGCTGCAAGGTCTGGTCGAGCTGCTCCTTGGCCTTCTTCATGTCGTCGAGATTGTTGCGCAGAATGCCGATCGGATCGGTCTCTACCACCCATGAGGCGAAGAAGCGCACGATGTTCTTGAAGAGATTCGAGACCGCCGTTCGAAAGGTCGGATTGAAGACCAGCCACAGAATCGCAATCAAGATCGCGGCCAGGGCGACCATGTGAATCGTGTCGGTCAGCATGGTAATCAGAAAGGGCAGAATGATGTAAAAGCCGTATGCGCCGCCCAGGATCAAGGCCACCAGCGCGACCATGCCGAACGGGCCCTCGGGCCGCTTCCAGAACGACTTCGGAGTGTAATTCTGAAGATTCTGGGTAAAGTTGGGAGTTACCGGCGAAAGGCCCATGGGAGTCTCTTATCCTTTCAGCAGTGAGGCGTAGAGCGCCTTCTGCTGTTCAAGTTCACTGCCGCGGCGCTGCACGGCCGCCTCAAACTGGCTCTGCGCATGGGCGGCTTTACCCTGCGCCTCCACCAGTTCATTCGACATCTGAGCCAACTGCTGCTGCAACTGCGTGATCTGTTCACTGATCTTCTGGATCTGGTCCTGGCGTCCGGTAATCTCACGGGCCACAAACTGCTGCTCCTTGCCGCCGAAGGCATCATGCTCCTGCTGCAACTTCGCGGTCAGAGTGTCGAAGGCCGCCAGAATCCCATCCGCGGTCAATCCCGCCTGCGCCGAGGCCTGCAAGACCGCCGTCTTGAACTTCACATTCGAGGGCATGACCGTATCCGGGATGGCCTTCAGCGGATCGAGAAACTTGTGGATCGTCGCGGCCGTCGGCGTGCCTTCGAAATCCGTCTTCGCGAGCAGCGTCTTGTAAACTGCGTCATTGTCGGGCACTACCCCGGCGTCGATCGGCAGCGCATAGGGAGCCGGCGCAGCCGTATCCACAGGAACAGCCGCCGGAGCAGCAATCACTGGGGCTTCAAACGAAGGAGCCGCGAAGGCCGGCGGCGCGGGTTGTGGAGCGTGCTTCTCCGGCGGTGCTGGTTCGTCTTCAAAGGCAACTGACTTCAATGTGTCAAGAAACCCGTGCTTGCCAGTCATAACCCTCCTGCCATCTTTCGTTTTGGAAACGAATCCTTGAATTTTTCGCAGTCGTAGGAATCCTAACGCATTTTGCTCCACATAGGCAATGAAATACGCATCTTGCTTGCGCCTGGTTCACCGGCAAATCATCGCACTTCGCTATCGATAACTGCCTCTGGATTGCAAAGTTTGTGCAGGCAGGTGCTAGGGACAAATCCGCGTCAGAATCACCTCTGCTATACTTTGTGCCATGGAAAGCCGTTCATTCAGCGACGTTGGCGGTACTCCCGGCGGCCTCGGCCACTTTGCGCTTGGCTTCATCATGGTATGCATTGGCGGATATCTGCTCATCAACCAGGTGATGGTGGTGGGCTCCTACTGGAGTTTCTTCGGAGGAAACTCCTTTGGCATCACCCTGCTGCCGATGTTATTCGGGATCGGCCTGCTCTTCTGGCGCGGGCGCAGCATTATTGGATGGTTTCTGACCATCGCGGGAGCCTTGTTTATCTTCGCCGGCATCATTGCCAATCTGCATATCTTCTTCCGCCCGACGAGTCTTTTCGATACCATTGTGATTCTGACGTTGTTGGCGGGGGGACTGGGACTGATCGCCCGCGGCCTCCAGCCGCACGGCAAGCAATCTGCCGAATGACCACTACGGCGTGACGCAGTGCTCTTGTTGATAGCCTCGCTAATATAGTAAGTCTGCTAGGCGTGAATCGTCGTTGTTACACGGCGACGAAGAGGTTGTCGGCGAAGGGCCATTCCGTGTCGACCCATTGCGCGATGCACTCGAAGCCGGTGCGGCGGGCCATCTCCGGCGGTTCGTTTCTCGCATACTTATGACAACTCTCGGTCCAGATGGTTTCGTCGCAGCACAGCCTGAATTCGGTTTCGTCGACGGTGACAGTCTGAGTTTCAGTGGAGCGGAGATGCATTTCGATGCGGCGCTCGCGGGCGTTGTAGAGGGCGACGTGCTCGAAGCGGGATAGGTCGAAATCTCCGCCGAGTTCGCGGTTGATGCGGGCGAGCAGATTGCGGTTGAAGGCCTCAGTCACGCCGAGAGAATCATCATAGGCGGGAATGAGTTGGGCCAGGGGCTTTTCAAGATCCGTGCCGAGCAGCAACGTATCGCCAGGCTCAATGGTCTGGCGAATCTTGCGCAGGAACTCTTCGGCGGGTCCGCGATCAAAGTTGCCGATGGAGCTGCCGAGAAACAGGACAACAACCGCGTCACCGGGTTTGCGGCGAGCCACGGCCTTGCTCAAGCCGTCGAGATACTCGGTCTCGAAGCCGAGAATGCTGACATGGGCCAGGTCATCGAGTTCGCGCTCGCAACTTACCAGTGCCGCCGATGATATTTCGATTGGGCAGTAAGTCATCGACTTGTGATGGACGAGGGATTCGAGTATTTGGCGCGTCTTTCGTCCGCTGCCGCTGCCGAGTTCAACGACCATGCCATGCGATGTAAGGTGTTCGGCGATCTCTTTGGAATGCCGGCTTAGAATTCGCTCCTCGGCGTGGGTGAGCCTGTACTCGGGAAGTTTGGTAATGACTTCAAACAAGGCAGAACCGATGTCGTCGTAGAGATACTTTGACGGCAACTGCTTTTGCCCTGCGCGACTCAAACCATTGCGCACATCTTCAGCGAATGAGTTGACTGCCTGCATTGCACCATCACGAATCAGCATGGAATATCCTTTCAGTGATTGACACAACGGAAGGTTGCGTAGACGAAGGGATAATGCGGCTGGAACCAGTTGCGAAAGGAGCGACGCAGGAGGCATGACGCAGTTCGCGGCGATGCGCCTTTCACGACGAAATGATTTTGATCGAAGAAGTTTTCCGAGTAGCCGCGATAAAAAGGAAAAGGCTCAAAACCGGGAAGTGGAGCGAAGGGCGTTGATGTCCACTCCCAGCCGTTGCCGAGCATATCGTCCAATCCGAAGGCGCTCCGGCCGCCGGGATAACTGCCCACCGCGACGGGATCCCAGCGCTGAAAGTCGAAGTTGCCGCGACTGGAATCGGGCGGCGCATCGCCCCACGGATACAGCCTCTCGATAACGTGCGGCGTTCCGTAAGCGGCGCGATGAAACTCGGCCTCAGTGGGAAGCGAAGCGCCGTCGAAACGCGCATAGGCCGCGGCTTCGGCGTGGCTGAGATAGACCGGCCAGTCGAGCGGCAAGGGCAACTCTTCAAACATCGCGCGATAAGACCACTGGTCGTTACGCTTGAACCATAAATGTGGATGGCCGATCTTCCGCTCCTTGATCCAGGCCCAGTCTGCGGCGCTCCAGAAGCGCTGATCATCGTAGCCACCGAGGTTGACAAAGTTCAGAAACTCTCTGTTCGTAATGTTGTGGGAACTGATCGCAAAGGCCGGCACGTCAACGGAATGCTCTTCAAATTCATTGTCCCAGCCGAAGGATTCTCCTTCTCGCCGAGTTCCGAGGGTGGCTGCTCCCGGCGGAATTTCGATCATGCGTGAAGGGGTTGGCAGCATTGAAAGAGAAGTTAAGCTCCGGTAACTGCGCGGTGCGATCTTTTGTTCTGGAGTTAGTTGGTGGAGCATATAAGCGAGGGTCTCGGCGTGCATCAAACGATGCTCGATGGCCGCGTTAAGAATAAGTTCTTGCGGATACTGCCAATCACTCGCCGAGGGCTGCGAATCGCTCTTGAGAAGGTTATCGATTGCTTCACGGACGTGGAGGTTATAGGTGCTGATCGCGGAAAGGCGAGGCCAATCGGAAGGCTGGTCATCGGGGAGATCACCACCTACGGGATCGATGCCGAAGGCGAAGAGACGATCAAATTCCTTGTGAGCGGGACCGAGGCCGGGCGCCTGAGCTGCGATCAGATTCCAATCGAAGGCTTCGAGGTGGCCGATGTAAAAGACAATGCGGTGTCTCTCAGGAATGGGGCGGTCATACAAAGCCTCGTTGCGCACTATCCGAAACAATTCATCGGTCAGTGAGCGCGCAGCAGCCAGGCGCAGCAAAATCTGGTTCCGAATCTCTGGTTGGCATACCGTCGCATTCATTTCGCGCATCCTTCCTTTCCGATTTCGGCCGGCTCCAGCCTTTACGAAAACGGCTCGATCATAAGTTCGTCGATGTAACACCAGCCCCAGTCTTCGCCCGGTTCGAGGGAGCGCATGATGGGATGCTTTGTTTTTCTGAAGTGCTTGGTGGCGTGCTTGTTCTTCGAGGAATCGCAGCAGCCGACGTGGCCGCAGATCTCGCAGAGGCGAAGATGAACCCATGAATCGCCCATCTGCAAACACTCTTCGCATCCATCGGTCTTAGGGGTTGGGTTTTGTATCTGGTCCAGATGTGAACAGCTTTTCTGCATCGTCTCCCTCCTCCATTGCGCCAGCGGCTGAAGTCTTCGGCTGAGTTATAGGTAAAAATACCTGGAAACGCGTGTCGCCGGGATGCGAAGAAACGCGGATCTCACCATGATGATTGCGGATGATGCGGGAAACAGTATCGAGCCCCAGGCCGGTTCCCTCGCCAACTCCTTTGGTGGTAAAAAACGGCTCAAAGATGTGGGGCAGAACAGCGGACGGGATACCGGGACCATTGTCGCCAATCTCCACGAGCACGCGATCGAGTTCGCGTGCGGTCCGCACCCGCAATTCGCCATTCCCATGCATGGCCTCGATGGCGTTGGCCATCAGGTTGGTCCAAATCTGATTAAGCTCGCCGCCGAAGGCGCAGATACGCGGCAAGCTTTCGTCATATTCACGAACCACTGTGATTCCGTTTTTGGTCTTGTGGTGCAGAATCGTAAGTGTATTCTCGATTCCTTGATGAAGGTCAACCTCTTTCATCGCAGCCTGATCCATATACGAGTACTCCTTGATCGCCTGGACCAGTTCCGAAATGCGTTTCGTGCTGATTTCAATCTCGCCTATCAGCTTGGCGATGGTAAGCAGGGATGCGATGCGGATAAGGGCATCGGACAATACATCGTCGCCAACCAGGCCCGCGAGGCTTTCCAGCTTGGGTATCTCCACTCCGGCGTCGGCGATGGCCGGCGCGATCTTCCATGCTTCCGGTACATGACGCGCTTCGAGCCAGGTGGTAATGCGCTCTTCACGATCGCTCAGGGCCAGGGGGTCCGAGGATGTGCTGGGAGTGCGCTGAGCCTCCCGCTCGAAGCGGGTAATCATCTCACGCTGCTCGGCAGGAATGGCGTGGCGCGCCAGCCGGATACTCGCGTCTCGCACGGTCTCCAGCGTCTCGCGCAGGTTGGCGGTTGCACGCTGAGCGGCGGCGGCAGGGTTGTTAAGCTCATGCGCCAAACCGGCGGAGAGCTTACCCAGCGCCATCAGTTTGTCGCGCTGTGTCTCAATCCGCGTGGTCTCACGAATGCGGTCGGCCATGATGGATACCAATCGCTGGCCGAGCAGGGGAAGGTGCTGGAGCATCTCAGGAAAGAGGCTTCTGTGGAGGGTTGCGACACGAGTCGCAAGAACTGCGCGAGTTGTGCCGCTGTAATGCGTCAGCCGCGAGTAAGGCAACAGGCCGGTCACCTGGCCCGCAAACCCTCTGAAGATCATTCCGTCTGCGCCGCTTCCCCGTTGTATCTGAAGCTCCCCTTCGAGGATGACGGTCAGATTGTCCAGAGCTTCGCCCTCCCGGCCCATGATTTCTCCGGGCTGGAAGTGCATCTCCTGAAGATGTTCAGCCAGCCAATTGAGTTGTTCAAGGGGCAAGTCCGCAAAGACTTCAATCTTGCGCAGGTCGTCGATTGAGATTCTGCCCGTTACACTGCTTAGCTTCGGCGCCACGTTACACCTCACTGAGATATTGATGAGTGAATTGCACCGCAATCGATCCTTCGCCCACGCCCGACGCAACTCGTTTCACGGAACCGTGACGGACGTCACCGGCCGCAAAGACGCCGGGCACATTGGTTTCCACCCAATACGGATTACGCTCCAACGGCCATCCCTTCGGCCTCTTTCCATCGCGGATCAGGTCGGCTCCGGTCAGAATGAATCCACGCTCGTCCCGCTCAACGACGCCGGAGAGCCAATCCGTATTTGGCTCCGCGCCAATGAAAATCGAGAGCAGGTTGGTAGGCACCGTTGATGTGTCGCCGGTCTCCGCACAATGAATGGAAACGGCTTCGAGGTGCGTATCTCCGTGAACTTCGACAATCTGACAATGAGTTTCGACTTTGATATTCGGAGTCTTCTTGATCTGGTCGATCAGGTACTGCGACATGGTAGCGGAGAGCGAGGGGCCGCGCACCAGCATCACCACCTGACGCGCATATTTGGAGAAGTACATTGCGGCCTGTCCGGCCGAGTTAGCGCCTCCAACGATGTAAATATCCTCACCTTTGCACTCCTGTGCTTCGGTCATGGCCGAGCCATAATAAACGCCGCACCCTTGCAAGCGCTCCGCCCCCGGCACGTCCAGCTTGCGGTATGCAACACCCGTCGCAATCAGCAGCGCCTTGCAGCCAATATCGGATCCTGCTCCAAGTTTGACGATCTTCGAGGAGCCTTCCACGCTGAGACCGGTCACCTGCTGAGGACTCAAAATCTCCACTCCAAAGCGCCTTGCCTGGGCCACTGCGCGCCGCGCCAGGTCGCCTCCGCTTAATCCGGAGGGAAAGCCAAGATAGTTCTCGATGCGGGAACTCATCCCCGCCTGACCGCCCGGGGCTTCCATCTCGATCAGCACCGTGCTGAGGCCCTCCGACGCGCCATAAACGGCCGCCGCCAGACCCGCCGGTCCGCCGCCGGCGATCACCAGATCGTAAAACGCTACCTCAGGCCGAATGCGCAGCCCTAGCCTCTCGGCCAATTCACCCAGGCTCGGATCGGACAACGATGTGTCATCGGGAAAGAGCACCTTCGGCAGGCTCGCAGCTTCAACTCCAACCGCATCCACCAGCCTGCGCACCTCGGCAACTTGCCCCGCCGTTTCCACATCGATCCATTGGTAAGGCGTCTGGTTGCGCGTAAGAAAATCTCGAATCGCATAAGAATGAGGTGACCAGCGCGTCCCAAGAACGCGAATTCCTTCGATAGCGGGCCGGTACGACCCCATCCAATCGTCCAGAAGGTCATCCAGCACGGGGTAGAGATGTTCCTCTGGCGGATCCCAGGGTTTCAGCAGATAATGATGGATTCTGGCGTCGTTGATGGCGCGAATGGCCGCATCGGTGTCGGCGTATGCGGTCAGCAGCACGCGTTTGGCATCGGGGAAGATATCCATCGCCTGACCAAGGAATTCCACGCCGGTCATCTGTGGCATCCGCTGATCGGCCAGTAGCAAGGCCACTGAATCACCGCGCCGCTTGAGTCCACGCAGCGCCTCGAGTGCCGTTGCGCCGGAGTCAGCGCGCAAAATACGATACCGCTCAGCATAGCGCCGCCGCAGGTCACGCTCGACAGCGCGCAAAACTTCAGGGTCGTCATCAACCGTAAGCAGTACGGGTTTGGCCATTTTCTTCCTTTGTTCAGGGTTATAAAGGCGTAAGAAGGGAAACGATCTCTAACTCCCCCACTATGACAAGTACTTGGATGAAGCGCAGGCCCGATCGGTTTCAGAGCTGTTGTTTGGACCAATCCACGGCCGGCCTGGATGGCGCGGCGGCGGCGGGATTTGCAATGAAGAAGTGTGAACAGAATGAGAATCGTGGACAATCAGCAAGTATTTGTACTGTCAATTCGCTTCTATCGAGCTATATTGGCTGCGTATGGTATAGGTCGATACAGCGAGGAGGACCGATGCGGGCTTTTACTTTTGTTGCTGGCGTTGTTTGTCTGTTTGCCGTACTGCTGGATGCCTTCCAGACAATCATTCTGCCACGCCGCGCGACCGGTCGTTTTCGGCTCACTCGTATCTTCTATGTGCTTACATGGACACCCTGGGTGTTTATTGGCAAACGGCTTCACAATCCGCGCAGGCGCGAGTCCTTTTTCAGCTACTACGGGCCTATGTCACTGATTTTTCTTCTCGCGGTCTGGGCGGGGTCGATGGTCGTGGGCTTTGCGCTGATCTTTTACTCCCTGGGCAGCCCATTCAACGACGCAGCGCAAGGGCCGGGCCTTCGATCCGACCTCTACGTCAGCGGAACCACCATCTTTACGCTGGGGCTGGGGGACGTAACCCCGCGCAGCGCCTGGGCGCGCGAGCTGGTGATTCTGGAAGCTGGAACCGGACTGGGTTTTCTAGCTGTGGTGATGGGATACTTTCCGGTGCTCTACGGCGCGTTTTCGCGTCGCGAGGTGAGCATTTCTCTGCTCGACGCGCGAGCCGGGTCTCCACCGACCGCTGCGGAATTGATGCGCCGCCATTCTTATGAAGGCGGCGAGAGCGCTCTTGCGCTACTGCTGGTCGAGTGGGAGCGCTGGTCGGCGGAATTGCTGGAAAGCCATATCTCCTATCCGCTGCTCTGTTACTTCCGCTCGCAACATAACAACCAGAGCTGGATCAGCGCCTTGACTGCCGTGCTGGACACAACGGCGCTGCTGATAGCCGACGTGCAGGGAAACGAAGCTCGTCAAGCTCAGTTGACCTTTGCCATGGCGCGACACGCGATCGTCGACCTGGCGCAGATTTTCTCGCTTCCCCCAGTCAAAGTTGATCCCGACCGGCTCTCACTCGATCGGTACGAACAACTTTACGATCTGCTCTGCAAGAGCGGCGTAAGCGTATGCCGTGACGGTCACTCCTACGAGAGACTTCGCGATATACGTGCGCTCTATGAGGGCTATGCCGAAGCGCTGGCCGGTTATCTTCGTATGCCGCTGCCGCCCTGGATCGCGGACCAGCCGCACAAGGATAATTGGCTTACAGTGGCCAAACTCCGCGCCCAAACTGAGACGGCCAACCTGCAATCGAATCCTAGAACGCTAGCCGATGATCGGTCGCAGGCTATTGCGACTTTGAGGGACGATCACCACGATTTCTGAAGAAACCTATCCTTTGCAGCAGCTATCCGGCTACGACCTATATCTATACGTTGTGGTCCACTATCCATTCGTTGACCATAACTGTCCCGGTTATAACGAGCGCCACAGTGGATCGGGGAGTACATTTTCATTGTAAAAAGCATCTGCTGTCACTACTCTGTTCGATAACACTTTCTTCAAAGATCGCGCGATCAAGTAAGAAGATGTTGTCCATAAGAGAAAGGGGTGAACTATGCCGGTCGGCTCTGGTCTTCTCATCGGGTGTCTGGCCCTGATGATGGTCATTGGGGCATTTGTCGTGATCTATGGGCTGCTCGGCCTGGCGCGGTCTGGCAGATCTGGCGCATCAGGCGTATCGGACTTCACCATTCCCTGGTTTGGGGGAAAAGAGATTGAACTCAAGGGGCCGGCTTGGCTGCTTGCGGTCGCGATTGGGGCCTTGATGACAGCCTCCCCCGTCTTCGTGGTCTTCGCTCAGAAACCGAACGACATCACTGCCCCGCCAATCACCGCTCAGCGCGTCATGGGAACTCTTCCAGAGGAAAATGGCTCGTCCTTTCGTTTCTTCAGCGATCTCTCAGTCCTCGATCTTCGCCGCTCGCAGCAGACTCCGTGGTACTCCCACCTCCGTCTTTTCGAAAGCTCAGAAGAAGCGGCGAAGACCAAGCCCGCCATACTTCGAAATGTGATGATCCTGGAAAAGATCAAAGACGAACGCAAACTGATCATGCATTACAGCACAACCGGCGCCCTGGTTGTGCGATGCCTTTCACAACCGGCAACCTATGAGGAAACAATCGGACCGGAGCATGGCGTTTTAACGGACACCTGGGCAGTGATTGTCGATGTCAGCGCGCTTCCTGTGAATACCAAGTTCGAGGTAATCGTCGAGGCAACCTACTACAATCAATTCGTTGGCCCTAACGGCAGCGCATATAGCACCTATGCGAACGAGCAGACCGATCCAGAAGATATGTCGGTCGCCATCCTCTTTCCGGAGGACAAGCCATTGAAAGGAGTGAATGGAGTGAATGTCATGGAATACCCTCCCAACAATGATTCCGGCGCAAAGTTCGCGGGAATGGCACGAGAGTTCGCAGATAGCAAAGGCCTCACTTATTACTGGACAACCACCAATACGCGTTCCGACTATTTCTACACGGTGAACTGGAGTTGGTAGTTGGCGGTGAGAGAGCAATCCGAGTTCATCCCGGATCTGACCGTGAAGACGAAAGTCAATGCGTGCGTCATCACCGATGCGCCTGTCGAACTACCTTCGAGCGGACAAAGTAAAGCCAGTCAGCGCTTTACCCGACGGAACGGCAGCGAGCGCGGCAGGAATACGGGTGCGCGCCGATCTTTTTTCGTCGATCGACCATTTTTCCTCGGTCCTGGGTTGAAATCTATCGTCTAATAAAATGAGATGAGAGCAGCAGGAGTGGTTCGTCCCTTTTTCGGTCGCACTTCCACCGCCGCAGATGACGATGCGGCGCGAGAGGAGAGTCTGGCAGTATCCGCTGGGTTGAAACGTCAGGATGCGGGGTTGCTGGACGAACTGATTGTGCTCTATCAGCACCGGCTGATGCGCTATCTGCTCTATTTGACCGGCAACCGGGAGATGGCTGAGGACACCTTTCAGGAGGTGTGGATGAGGGTTCTGGTGCGCGGGGCACAGTTCAACGGCAAGTCGCGCTTCGGCACCTGGCTTTTTACCATTGCCCGCAATCTGGTGATCGACCAGCGGCGCAAGAAGACGATGTCCAGCCTGGACGAACTCTTTGAGAGCGGCGGCGAAGAGGAGCGGTCGATGAGCTTCGAGGCCGCTGACGGCGAACCGACTCCCTTCGAGCGCTTTGCCAGCCTCGAAGACCGGGAACGGATTGCCGCCGCGCTGCTCCAGATGGACACGCTCTACCGCGAGGTGCTGGTGCTGCGCTTTCATGAAGATCTCTCCCTTGAGGAGATCGCCAAAGTGACGCGCGCTCCTCTCTCGACGGTGAAATCCAGGCTTTATCGTGGTTTAGCCGCCATCAAGCCGAAGCTGGCTGCCGCCGGCGAGGCAGGCCGCGCCTTCGCTGCGGATGCGCACGGAGCTTCGGCGATGCCCGATGCGGAGCTGGTGGTGGAATGAAGCCGGATGCCGATGCCGACCGCGAATTACTGTCAGCCTGCGCTGGGAAAGAAGCTGACCGGGAGTGCTCGGTCGCCTATCGCACCCGCCGCGTGGTGATCGCCTCGCAGGGAGTGATGCAGGAACAGAAGGCTGGCAGGCGGCGCGGCCGCTCTGTGGCTCTGGCCGCCGCTCTGGTAGTGGTTCTGGTGCTGGGACCGCTGGTCTGGTGGATTGCCGACATTTTGCTTGAAGAAGAGCATCTGGCCGGGCCAATGGGCCAGATGAGTTTGCTGATCGTCTTTCTCAGCGCGGCGCTGCTGGCCTCGGTAGTGCTGGCCGGCTGGCTGCGGCGCAACCGCTAGGAATGATTGCTCCAGATTGGGATCATTCGTACGCAACTTCCTGACTTCTATTCCCGTCCATTCAGAAATGGGTTAAGCTGTGCTTAATCTCTTGCAATGCCCTCTGAGGATGGGATGGACGATGCGAAATCCTGAATCCATTACCGTGAACGAGGACGCACGCCTGATTCCGGTGTGGTCGATCATGGCCGCCGTTGCGGCCTTTGCTCTGGTGGAGTACTACTTCTGGTGGGTTTTACCGGCGACGCAGCATCACCCGCCCCCGCTCGGCCTGCGCACCTACTGCAATCTTTCCTGGGGTCTGCTGGCCGCGCTCTACTTTCTGATGGTGGGCTATGTAAGCAAGGATGCTCCGCGTCGGGCGATGAGCGCGCGCTTCTGGATCGCGATCTGCCTGGTGATGCCGGGCGGCATCGGCGCAGTGCTTTACTTCCTGCTGCGCCAGCCGGAGGTTTCACGCTGCCCAGCCTGCTCGACGCACGTGCAGAGCGACTTCCACTTCTGCCCGCAGTGCGATTACCAGCTTGCAGCCAGTTGCGGCCACTGCTTCCGCACGGTTCGCGCCAGCGATCAATTCTGCACCCGCTGCGGCCACGAGTTGGCACAGGATCATATGCCTGCACGGCTCAGGGTGATCGGCGAATAGAGAGGCTGCATCGCTCATCTTGTTGATGAGAGGGCTGGATGAGGGAAGAAGCGGGTTTCTATATTTTTCAGGATATTGATCCGTATTTTTATATCAGGTATTCTATTTCATGTAGACTTTTCCAGTATGTCCGCAATTTAGGTGAGATTTTCTGGGATCAATCGCCATGATCTTCTGTTATATCAATCGATTGACAACCGAATATAGGGATTGAACCAATGAATTCCGCTTGGCAACCGGCGTGCAGCGAACAGGATGCAACAGGACGTTCCCCCGCATGAAGATCAATTTCATCCGCCGTTTACAGGCTCCGCTGCTGGCGATTGCCACTGCGGCTCTGATGGTGCTGGTGGGGATGAACTTCTGGCAGGAGCGCCACTCCCAGTTGCCTCCCGATGATGGGATCTGGTGGCGGGAGGCGCCCAACGGCAGCGGCCTGATTGCAGACAAGGTGCTGCCCAACTCTCCCGGTGAGCGCGCCGGCATCCAGGCCGGTGATCTGCTGACTGGAGTGGGGGTGGGCGTTCTGCCCATCGAACCTGTGGGAACGGAACTTCAGGGCGGGATCAAGCCGCGTAACCCGCTGGCGGATGTCAAGGAACTGCAGGAGGACGCTGGCCCGCACAACGGCGAGGAGTCGCTGGCGCTGCCCGCTCAGATCAAATACAGCCCGGTTGTGCGCTCGGAAGACTTGGTTCGCGCCCTCTATCGGACTGGCAGCTACTTCCAGATCGACTACCAGATCACGCGCCACGGCACGCCGCTGGGCAGGCCGGTCGAGGTAATTCCCGAACCTCTGGACCGGGATATGGCGCTGGGACTACGCCTGATCGGGCTGGTCTATCTGGCGATCGGCATCTATGTTCTCTTCCGCCGCTGGACGGCTCCCCGTGCCACACACTTTTATCTCTTCTGCCTGGTCTCCTTCGCACTTTACTCACTGAAGTACACCAGCGTCTTCGACACGCTCGATTGGATTGTCTTCTGGACCAATGTGCTGGCCGAGTCGCTGCAACCGGCGCTCTTTTTGCACTTTGCCATGAGCTTTCCCGATGAGCGCTTCAAGAAGCTGCGCCGCCGCTGGCTGCTGCCGCTGGTCTACGCCTTCGGTGTGGCACTGCTTGGCCTGTGGCTTTACGCCTTCGCCTACTGGCAGCCGACGGCGCTGCTCAAGCATCGGTTGGAGCAGGTGGGCACCGCCTACGAGGCTCTCTTTTACGTTCTCGCCGCCAGTCTCTTTCTGCGCAGCTACTCGCTGGCCAAAAGCCCGCTGCAGCGCCAGCAACTGAAGTGGCTCTATCGCGGCGCATGGCTGGCTGTGGGGCCGTTCACGCTGTTTTTCGCGATTCCGTTTCTATTGGACTGGCACCCGGCGAGCCTCTTTACCAATCTGGCCGGACTGTCGATCGTGATTCTGCCGCTCACCTTCAGTTGGGCGATCGTACGCTACCGGCTGATGGACACCGACCTGATCTTCAAGCGCGGCGTGGCGTACACGCTGGCTACCAGCCTGATTCTAGGCGGCTACTTCGGCATCATCGCGTTGAGCGGCCTGCTGGTCCACAATGCCGTGCCGGAGACGGTGCGCGAGACCAGCCTGGTGCTCACGATTCTGGTGGTGGCGGCGGCCTTCGATCCTCTGAAGCGCCGGATTCAAAGCTGGGTGGACCGTATCTTCGATCGCCAACGCTATGACTACCGCAAGGCGCTGGTGGAGTTTGGCCGCGGTCTCAGCTCGGAGACCAATCTTCAGGCGCTGCTGGAGTCGATCGTCGAGCAGTTGCCACACACCCTGCTGGTGGAGCGCGTGGCGGTTTTTCTCGCTCAAGACTCCCAACAGCCGGGCGGTCTGCGCCTGGCCGCCTCGCACGGCCTGACCACAGAGGCGCTGGCTGCGCAGCACCGCATGGACCTGGGCTTTCTCGACTTCGACCACGCCACCGATCACTCACACATCTTCCTGGAAAACACGCAAGCGGCCTTGCATCTGTCCGGCAGCCAGCAGCGCGCCGCCGCTCAACTGGATTTGAACTACTATCTGCCCTGCCGCATTCCCGAAGGGCAGATCAAGGATGGAGCGGCGCTGCGCACCATCGCGGTGATTGGCCTGGGCCGCACCGTCGGCGGTGATTTTCTCTCCAGCGAAGATATGGAGCTGCTGGAATCCCTCGCCTCGTACATCGGCATCGCGCTGCAAAACGCCAGCCTGTATGCCCGCCTGCAAACCAAGATCGGCGAGTTTGAGCGGCTCAAGGAGTTCAACGAGAATATCGTCGAGTCGATCAACGTGGGCATCCTGGCCGTCGATCTGAACGACCGCATCGAGAGCTGGAATGCGCAGATGGAGGCGATGTATGCGCTCAGCCGCGCCGAGGCCATCGGCGAGCCACTTCATGCCGTCTTTCCTTTGGAGTTTATCGAAGCCATTGACAGCTTCCGCAGCGAGCAGGGCGTTCATCATCTCTACAAATTCCGTCTCATCACCCGCGCCGGCGAGCAGCGCACCGCCAACATCGCCATCGCCCCGCTGCTCTCGCGCGATTTTGTCCCGGTGGGACGCATCATTCTGGTGGACGACATCACGGCGCGCGTCTCGCTGGAAAATCAACTGGCTCAATCCGACAAGCTCAGCTCCATCGGCCTTCTGGCCGCAGGCGTGGCGCATGAGATCAACACCCCGTTGGCTGTGATCTCCAGTTACGCGCAGATGCTAAGCAAGCAACTCAAAGGCGATCAGCGGCTCGGCCCGGTGCTGGACAAGATCACGCAGCAGAGCTTCCGCGCAGCGGAGATCGCCAACGGCCTCTTGAATTTTTCGCGCACCTCGACGACGGAGTTCCGCGAAACCGATCTCAACCAGGTCATCCGCGACACGCTCTCGCTGCTTGAACACCAGTTCAAGACCGCGCAGATCATCGTGGATCTCGATCTGGCCGAGCCGCTTCCGCTGATCCACGGCAACCCCGGCAAGCTCCAGCAGGTCTTTCTGAATCTGCTGCTCAATGCCAAGGAAGCCATGCCGGAGGGCGGCCATCTTCGTGTGGCCACGCTGGCCAACAGCCACGTTGCCGCCCTAGTTGCGGACTCCGGTGCCGGCATTGCGCCGGAGCATCTGAAGCGCATCTACGATCCGTTTTTCACCACCAAGACCATGCCCAAACCCGGAGACCGCCGGGGCACGGGACTGGGCCTTTCCGTCTCCTACGGCATCATTCAGGAGCACGCGGGAAAGATTCACGTGGAAAGCGCAGTCGGCGCCGGAACCACATTTCATCTTGAGTTTCCATTGCTGAGGAATTCTGTTCATGCCTGAGGTTGAAGTTCCCGTCAATCCGCTAGAGACCACCACCGCTGCCGGCAGCGCCAGCCTGGGCAGCGTGCTGGTGATCGATGACGAGGCCGCCATCCGCGACTCGCTTGAAGTGCTGTTGAACCTGGAGGGCTACACGGTTACGCTGGCCGGAGATGGCGTGGAGGGGCTGCGGACTCTCGATCAGGCGAGCTTCGATCTATTGCTGCTGGATCTGAATCTGCCCGGCCAGAGCGGACTCGAATTGCTGCCCCAGATCAAAGAGCGCTATCCGGAGATGCCGGTGATCATGATTACCGCCTACGGATCGGTCGACAACGTCGTCGAGGCGATCCGCTCCGGCGCGGAGAACTTTGTTCAGAAGCCCTGGGACAACGAGAAGCTGCTGGCCGACATCCGCTCGGCCGTCGCTCTGCATCGCGCCGAGGAAGAGAACCTCCAACTCAAGCGCACCCTGAAGCAGCGCTACAACTTCTCGAACATCGTGGGCAAGAGCGAGATCATGCTGAAGGTCTTCGACCTGGTGGCGCAGGTCGCGCCCAGCCGCTCCACGGTGCTGATTCAGGGCGAGAGCGGAACCGGCAAGGAACTGATCGCCAAGGCCATCCATGCCAACTCGCCGCGCCGCGACAAGCCCTTTGTCCCGATCAACACCGGCGCGATGCCCTCGGAACTGCTCGAATCCACGCTCTTTGGGCACGTCAAGGGCGCCTTCACCTCGGCCGTCTCTTCGAAAAAAGGCCTCTTTGAAGTGGCCAACGGCGGCACGCTCTTCATGGACGAGATCGCCACCATGGGCATGGACACGCAGGCCAAGATTCTGCGCGTCCTGCAGGATCGCCGCTTTATGCACCTGGGCGGCGTGCAGGAGATTCAGGTGGATGTGCGCATTTTAGCCGCCACCAATGTCGATCTGCGCAACGAGGTGCGCGAGGGCCGCTTCCGCGAAGATCTTTTCTACCGCCTCAACGTGATCAGCGTCGATCTGCCGCCGCTGCGCGCCCGGCGTGAAGACATTCCCCTGCTCGCCAACCACTTTCTCGACTTCTACGCCAATGAGAATGGCTTCGAGCCGCGCAAACTCACCGCCGACGCCATGCGCGCCCTGGTCGATTACGATTGGCCGGGTAACGTGCGCGAACTGGAAAACTCCATCGAACGCGGAGTCGTTCTCTCTTCGGGAGCCATGATCGGCTCCGAGCTGCTGCCCAGCCAGATCACCGGACGCAGCTTCCAGGATGCCTTGCTGCAACACAGTCCCAACGCTTCGCTCTTTGACATTCTCGAAGACATCGAGCGGCGCATCATCGTCGAAAAGCTGGAGCGCTGCAACGGCAACCAGACCGACGCCGCCGAGCAGTTTCACATTCCACTCTCGACGCTCAACCAGAAGATCAAACGTCTCAATATCGAAATTCGCAAGAAGGGCAGGGAGTAGGTGTGGCTGTGCATAACGGCGCTGGAATTCCTTAAAAAATCCCAATTTTGCACAGCTTTTTTAGTATTTTCCAAGATCAGGAATTGCGCACCTCCTTATCCACAAAAACCTTCTCCTGCCCGTTGACCCTGCCCTTCAGGGTCCGTAGAGTTTGTAATCGGAGGGCAAGATTCCGCCAGTCGAAAAGAGGATTGGCGGCAGGTTGCCCGGTTGCTAGCAGCAGACCCCAACGCCCCGGAGAGAAGATGCTGAAACTAAAGAAAATCCACATTCTCGGCTTCAAGAGCTTTTGCGACCGCACGGAGTTGACCGTGGCCGGTACGGGGATTGCCGTGGTGGTGGGACCGAATGGTTGCGGCAAGTCCAACATTCTGGACGGGGTGACCTGGGTGCTGGGCGAGCAGAGCGCGAAGACCTTGCGCGGCACGCATATGCAGGATGTGATCTTTGCCGGAACCCGCGAACGCAAGGCACTGGGGATGGCCGAAGTCACGATTACGATGGTCGATCCGGAGGCGTACGAGGGTCCGATTCCCGTGGAGCCGCAGGTGGTGGTGGATCACGAGGGGCCGGCCGATTGGGATGAGGCCGAAGTACGCCGCCAGCGAGCCGCCGAGGCCGAGGAGATTATCGCCCAGGAGCAGCCGGGGCAGGTTCTTGACGAGGATGGGCCGGAGGAACCGCAATCGATGGGCACCGGCGAGGGGCCGCAGGCGGTGGTGCTGAAGATTCGCCGCCGTAAATTCCAGCGGACGCCGCAGAAGGGCGAGATCGTCATCACCCGGCGGCTCTTCCGCACCGGCGAGAGCGAGTATCTGCTGAACGGCAAGCTCTGTCGGCTGCGCGACATCCAAGAGATTTTCATGGGCACGGGCCTGGGGCCGGAGAGCTACGCGATCATCGGGCAGGAGCGGATTGGCCAGTTGCTCAGCTCCAAGCCGCACGACCGGCGGGCGATCATCGAAGAAGCTGCGGGAATTACGCGCTTCAAGACAAAGAAGCGGCTGGCGGAGTTGCGCCTGGAGAGCGCGAAGCAGAATCTGGCGCGCGTCGACGATATTTTCGAGGAAGTCACACGGCAGATGAACAGCCTGAAGCGGCAGGCGGCCAAGGCCGAACGCTTCAGCGCGGTGCGGGATGAACTGCGCGGGCGTCTGCGCGTGGTGCTGGCCAGCCGCATGGCGATGATGGACGCGGATCAGGCGCGGCTGGAGGCGGAGATTGCCGCGCTGACCGGCCAGATCAATGTGTCGGCAGTGGAGATCGAGAGATCGGAGGGCGAGCAGCACTCCCTGACCGAGCGCGGATACCAACTGGACAGCGAGGGTCAGGAGGCACAGACACGAGCCAATACCGCGGCCGTTGAGCGGGAGCGCGCGGCTGCGCGGGTACGGGCGAATACCGAGCGCGTGGCGGAGTTGGAGACGCGCATCGCGGCGGCTGGCGCGGAGTTGGAGCAGACGCGGACGCAATTGGCGGGAATCGCCGAGGAGCGCGCGCAGCAGGGCGCATTCATGGCGACGGCGGCCGACGAGGCTCGCGCCTTTCGTCAGCAGGTGGAAGCGCGCCAGCAGGAGGCGCGCAGCGCGGCGGAAGAGGTCTTTACCTCGGAGCGGCAGTTGGAGAACAGCCGCCGCCATGTGATGCAGTTGCTGACATTGGCCGGCAATGCGCGCAACCATACGGCGCAGGGCGAGGAGAGCCTGGCGGCTCTGGAGCGCGAGGCCGAGCGGCTGGCCGCCGAGATGGGCCAGGCGCGGAATGAGCTGGAGAATCTGGGGGCGCAGAGCGGCGAGGCCAAGCTGCGCTTTGACTCTGCCGCAGAGACGTTGAAGCGTCTGGAGAGCGAGATTGCCGCCTTGCGCGAGAGCCTGCAAGCGCGCCGGGCCGAGGAATCCGCGTTACGCACGCGCGTGAATCAACTGCGCGGCGAACAGGCCAAAGTCGCCGGTCGGCGCGATTCGCTGCAATCGCTGATTCGCAACCACAGCTACTCGACCGACACGGTGCGCCGCCTGCTGAAGCCGGGAGCGCTGGCGCAGGGCATGGCGCCGGTGGGCACGCTGGCGGATTTTCTGGAGGTCAGTGGCGAACACGAAGGCGTGGTAGACGAGTTTCTGCGCGAAGAGCTGAATTATGTGGTGGTGAAGAGCTGGGTGGCGGCCGAGCAAGGCGTGCAACTGCTCAAATCCGGCGTGGATGGCCGGGCCACCTTTTTGATTCATTCGGCGGAGCAAGCCGCTCTCTTTGCGGAGAGCAAAGAGAGCATCAGCGGCCCCGGCCTGACTCCGCTGAAGGATACGATTCGCGTGCTGAATGGATTTGGGCACTCGCTGGAGACGATTCTTCCCAAGCTGGGGAACGGCTATCTGGTGGACGATCCCGGCGAAGCGGTGCGGCTGGCGGGAGATCATCCGCACGCCTACTTTTTGACGCCGGAGGGTGAGTGCTTTCACAACGCAACGGTGACCGGCGGCAAGCCGGCCAGCGAAGGTCCGCTGGCGCTGAAGCGCGAGTTGCGCGAGGCCGAGGGGCGGCTGGGCAAATTGGAGTTGGAACTGGCGGAGGCCGAAACGCAGGCCGCGGCGCTAGTGCAGGCGATCGAAGAGATGGCCGCGCAACTGGAGAGATTGAGCGAGGAGAGGCGGCTGGCCGAGCGCGATACCGCCGATCAGGGCGCGGTGCTGAAGCAGATGGAGACCGAGGCGCAGCGCGTGGAACGGCGCTTGCAGGAGTGGACAGTGCAGGCCGGACGCAACCGCGAGGCGAGCGAAGCCAAGCGAGGTGCGATCGGCGAGAAGCGCGAGGAGATGCGGCGGCTGGAGGAAGAGCATCGCACGGCCGAGGCGGCTCTCGATGAGTTGCAGACGCAACTGGCGCTGCTGCGCGAGAAGCGCGAGGGCTTGCAGCAGGAGGCGGCGCAGTTGACCGCGGAGCTGGCTGGTCTGGAGGAGCGCCGGCGCGGCGCCGAAGCGGCCTTCCAGCGCATCGAACGTCTCCATGCCGATCTGGAGCGCCGTGTGCAGACGATCGAGCAGCAGCGAACCGCGGCTACATCCGAATGCGAGCAGCGCGTTAACGAGAGCGCGGAGCTGGTTCAGCGCGAGCAGGAGCTGGCCACGGCCCGCACCGAGGCGCTGGCTCTGGCGCAGACGCTGGCCGCTCAGGCGCAGACACTACGCCAGCAATTGGCCACGTTGGAGACGCAACTCAAGACCGGCCGTGCCGCGCTTGACGAGCTGCGCGAGAACCGCGCCATCCGTTCAAGCGAAGTGGCCAAGCTGCGCGCCGACCTGGAGCATCTGGAGGCAAGCTGTCTGGCAGAAGTCAACATGGAAGCCGCATTGCTCCGCGCCGATGAGCAGATCGCGCGTCTGGCTGGCGAGGAGCTGAGCGCCGAAGAAGAGAGCTGCCAGGGATTGCGCCAGCGCATCGAGCAGATGGGTCCGGTAAACATGATGGCCCTTGACGAGTACAAGGAGACCGCAGAGCGCCACGGGTTCCTGGAGACGCAGCGCGCGGATCTGATGGAGTCGATCGAAAACACGCAGAACACGATCAAGGAGATCGATCAGATCTCGCGCAGTAAATTCGACGAGGCCTTTGCGCGGATCAACGAAAACTTCGCGGTGGTCTTTGCCCGGCTCTTCCAGGGCGGGCAGGCCTTCCTGCGGCTGACCGACGCGGAGAATCAGGCCGAGAGCGGCCTGGAAATCGTGGCTTCGCCTCCGGGCAAGAAGCTGCAAAATGTGCTGCTGCTGTCAGGCGGAGAAAAGTCATTGACGGCGCTGGCGCTTTTGGTGGCCATCTTCCAGTTCCAGCCCAGCCCCTTCTGCGCGCTGGACGAAGTGGATGCGGCACTGGACGAGACCAACGTGGGCCGGCTCGCCGAACTACTGCGCTCGCTCAGCAACGAGACGCAGTTCCTGCTGGTCACGCACTCCAAGCGCATGATGCAGACAGCGGATATGATCTACGGCGTCACCATGCAGGAGCCGGGCGTATCCAAAGTGGTCAGCGTGCGCCTGGGCGGACGCGAACAGCAGCGCGCCACGGCATAAGAGATTTTGCCTCAGCCCGGCCAGACGGCGCGATTGCCGCGGCCGCTGGGCACAAAGCCCATATCCGCGGAGATGGAGCGCACACACTGCAAGAGGTGATTGGCGATCGAAGGCAGCTTCTGCGCCGTCACGCGAAACGAGGGTCCGGAGACGCTCACCGCAGCCACGGGAAAGCGTTGCGCATCCAGCACCGGCACGGCGATGCAGCGCAGTCCATCCTCCAGCTCCTCATCGTCCACGGCATAACCGCGCCGGCGGGTCTTGTCGATCTCGACGCGCAGCGCTTCGGCGGTTGCGATGGTGCGATGCGTGAAGCGCTCGAAGCGGGTGCGGCGCAGCACTTCGGCGATACGGTCTTCCGGCAGAAAGGCCAGAATCGCCTTGCCCACCGAGGTGCAGTGCACCGGGTTACTGGCGCCGATGCGGGTAATCATGCGCACCGAGCGGGCAGGCTCGATCTTGTCGATGTAAATGACGTGCGCGGCCTCCAGGATGCACAGGTGCGCGGTCTCTTCGGTTTCGGCCACCAGGCGGCGCAGATGCGGCTGGGCGCGGTCGCGCAGATCGAATTGCTCTATGGACCGGTTTCCCAGGTCAAAGAGCTTCAGCCCCAGGCGGAATTTGCCGTTGGCGGTGCGCTCCACCATGCGATGCCGCTCCAGCACCATCAGGAAGCGGTGGGCAGTGCTCTTGTGCAACTGCAGGGACGAGGCAACCTGCGCCAGCCCCAGTGGCGTGCCGCTCTCACCCAATAAATCCAAGACCGCAAAGGCCCGATCAAGGGCCTGAACTTTATATGTGCCTTGCGGGGTTGCATCTCGCATCATGGCCCCCTGTTCCACTCGATGACCTACCTTCCAGTTTGCAGCGGCTTGGAGTTCATGTCAAGGTGTGATACGCAATTTCATTTTGTGGAAGATTTGGCGATAGAGACGGCCGCGCCGCCCGTTGCAAATTATCAAAGATTACTCATGGGTATCTGCACAAAGCCGATAGAGAAGGTAAGCAATTGTTAAGTTTTCCGGCGCTCTCAACGAGATACGCCGGGAAATCTGCCGAAGGAGTCTACTTCGCCGGCAGAGAGCAGGGATGGATCTACGTCGTCCAGGGCGGCGTTCAGCGGACGAGCGCAAGAGGCTCGTGGGGGCAGTGGAAGCGCCATGACAACAGCGATGCATTTTTCCGATTCACTTGCGTTGAATACGGGCGGCCTGTCGATTGCCGTCATCAGTCCCGACGATCAGCGCCGCGCCGACGCCATCAGCATCTTTGGTGAATGCCAGGCCGGCTCCATCCGTGAGTTTATCTCCTATCCTGCCAGTGTTGAGGATGCTACGCGGGTGGTGGGGAATGACTTCGATGTGGTTCTGATCGATCTGGACAGCAATCCGGAGTATGCCCTGGATCTGGTGGAAAGCATCTGCGCGCATGGACTGGCAACCGCAATGGTCTACTCGTCGCAGGCGGATCCCTCGCTGCTGATGCGCTGTATGCGCGCCGGAGCGCGTGAGTTTCTCACTGTGCCCTTCGACCGCGGCGCGGTGGCCGAGGCGCTGATTCGCGTTTCCGCCCTGCGTTCGTCCGTTCATCCGGCGAAGAAGACCGGGGGAAGGCTGCTGGTTTTTCTGGGCGCCAAAGGGGGTTCGGGAGTCACCACGCTGGCCTGCAATTATGCCGTCTCGCTGGCCGAGGAGTCGCGGCAGAAGACGCTCTTGATTGACCTCAATCTCCCGCTGGGCGACGCGGCAATCAATCTTGGCGTCCATGCGGAATACTCCACTGTGAACGCGCTGCAGAACTTCAGCCGCCTCGATTCGAACCTGCTTTCCACGTTGCTGGTGCGTCATCGCTCCGGATTGTTTGTGCTGGCCGCGCCCACGGAGCTGGCCTCGACGCAAGTCTCTGATGACGCCATTGACAAACTGTTGGATGTGGCCCGCCAGAACTTCGATTATGTGATTGTCGATGCCGGATCCAGGCTCGACCTTCAGCATACGCATCTCTTCGATGAAAGCGCCACGCTCTATCTGATTACGCAGGTTGGCATTCCTGAATTGCGCAACTCCAATCGCCTGATCACCAAGCTCTCCTCCGAGGGCAGCCCCAAGCTGGAGATCGTGATCAACCGCTACGATCCCCGCAACCAGGAGATTGGGGAAACGCATATTACCAAAGCGCTTACCCGCGAGGCGGAGTGGAAGATTCCCAACAATTATGCGGCGGTGCGCAAGATGCAGAACACCGCGACCCCGCTCACGGAAGAGGATTCGCCGATCGCCCGCGCGATTCAAAAGATGACCCGCACTGTCTGCGGCCGTGCCGATCTTCCGGAGAAAAAGAAGGGCTTCAGCCTCTTTGGCTGAAAACCTCGATGCCGCGATCTCTTCTGGCCGATTTTGACCTCAACCACCGCTCATTCGCCCGCGCCGGATGCCGCTTGCGCTATCATTGCGTCTATAGGGTATGCGGCCTGCTTCGTCGCAGGGCCGTCCAGGTGGTGAGCGTGTCTCGATTCTTCCAGCGAATTGTTTTTGTGCTTTCGGTCGCGATTTGTGTCGCGCTTGTCTCCGGCTTCGTGCTGGACGAGTATGGGATGTTGCCGGTCAGCGCCGGCGCGCAGAAGGATGGCGCCTACCGCGAGATCGACATCTACCGCCAGGTGCTGGAAAGAGTTCAAACCGACTACGTTACCGAGCCGAATCTCAACGAAGTGACTACGGGAGCCTTGCACGGGCTGCTGGAGTCACTGGATACCGATTCGAGCTACATGACGCCGGCTGAATACAAGATTTACAAGGAACGTCCCGTGGCAGGCGTGGCGCAGGTTGGAATCACAGTCTCCAAGCGCTACGGCTACGCCACCATCGTCAGCGTGCTGCCCGGTTCCGCTGCCGAGAAGGAGCATCTGAGCGACGGCGACGTGATCGAATCGATCGGCGACAAGTCCACGCGCGAGATGTCGCTGGCCGTCATCCGGATGCAGCTCGAAGGCAAGCCGGGAAGCACGGTGACGCTCGCGGTGGTGCGCCCGATGAAATCCGATCCGGATACGCTGACGCTGACCCGCTCGGTCACTGCCGAGCCTCCGCTTGCCCAGCAGCAGTACGAGAACGCAACGATTCTATATCTGAAGCCGGGAGCGCTGACCGCGGCTCGCGTCGACGAGATTGCCGCCGCACTCAAATCAAACAAGGGCCGCAAGGTGCTGCTGGATCTGCGCGACTCCTCCGGCGGCGAGGTGGAGCAGGGGCTGCGCCTGGCCAATTTCTTCATCAAGCAGGGTACGCTGGCGGTACTCGAAGGACAGAAGGTTCCCCGCCAGAGCTTCAGCGCCGATCCGGCCAAGTTCATCTCGGATGCGCCGCTGGCCGTACTGATCAACCGCGGGACCTACGGTCCGGCTGAGCTGACCGCCGCTGCCGTCGAGGACGCAAAGCGCGGCGATGTGGTGGGCGAACGCAGTTTTGGCGGGGATTCGGTGCAGAAGACCATCGATCTGCCGGATGGCGCTGCTCTGCTTTTGACTGTGGCCAAATACGAGAGTCCCAGCGGCAAGAAGATTCAGGACGAGGCGGTGACGCCGACCGTTGCTGCGGGACCGGCGGAGGATGAAGAAGTGGAAGGCGTGCAGCCGCCCAAGACCGATGAGCCACTGACCAAAGCCCTGGAGTTGCTGAAGGCGAAAAGCGCTTGACGGAGCGCGGATCGCCGCCATTCCGTAAGGAGCCTTCCGTTTGCGCCGATAATCACGTTATGAAATTTCTGCGTTCCTCCGGAGTTTTGCTGCATATCAGCTCTCTGCCTTCGTCTGGCGGCATCGGCGACCTGGGACCTGCCGCGCATGAGTTCGTGGCCTTTCTGGCCGAGGCCAAACAGCACGTCTGGCAGGTCTTGCCGCTTTGCCCAACCGGTTACGGCAACTCGCCTTATGCAGGCACCTCTGCCTTTGCCGGCAATCCGTTGCTTATCAGCCTTGAATTTCTGGCAGAGTGGGGCTGGATCGCTCCGGAGCGCCTCATTGGACAGGCGGGACGAAGCGGCGCCGTGAACTTCGAAGAGATCGAGTGGCGCAAGGCCACGCATCTTTATGAGGCTGCGGGAAATTTTCTCGATCATGCTCAGCGCGAACCCAAACTGGCGTTGCAATGGACACAGTATGAGAAGTTTTGCAGTGCGGAGTCGGCCTGGCTGGACGACTATGCGCTCTATGCGGAGCTGCGTCGCCAGTTTTCGACGGGCGCTTGGACGGTGTGGCCGGAGGCGCTGCGCCGCCGCGAACCGGAGGCTCTGGCCCACGCCTGCATTACACACGCACGTCGCGTGGCCGAGGAGAAAGTGCTGCAATTCGCCTTCTCGCTTCAGTGGAAGCAACTGCGCGATGCCGCGGCAAAAAAAGGCGTCAGGATTCTGGGCGACGTGGCCATCTTTGTCAGCATGGATTCGGCGGATGTTTGGGTCCATCCGGAGTTATTCGAGCTGGACGCGGAGTTGCAGCCGGTGCGGATTGCCGGCGTGCCGCCCGATTATTTTTCGCCCACCGGCCAGCGCTGGGGCAACCCGATCTACCGTTGGGATGTGCTTGCCGAGCGGGGCTTTGACTGGTGGATCGAGCGCATTCGCCGCGCTTGCGAGTTGTATGACGTCATCCGTCTCGATCACTTCCGGGGCTTCGAGGCCTTCTGGGCGATTCCCGCCACCGAGGAGACGGCGGTGAACGGCGTGTGGGTGAAGGCACCGGGGCTGGAGCTCTTCCGCGCGCTGGAGGCGGCGCTAGGCCCTCTGCCGCTGGTGGCCGAGGATCTGGGCGTGATTACTCCCGAAGTGGATGCGCTGCGGCAGACGCTCGGAATGCCGGGCATGAAAGTAATGCAATTCGGCTTCAGCGACAAGGGCGCGCACATCCATCTGCCCCACCGCTTTACGCCGGAGACTGTGGCCTACACTGGGACGCATGACAACAACACCACGCAGGGCTGGTGGAAGACGGCCAGCATGGCGGAGCGAAACACCGTCGAGGCCTACGTGGGTCCGGTTGGCAAGCAGCCGGTTTGGCCGCTGATTCGCAGTGTCGAGACGAGCGTGGCGCAGATGGCCGTGATTCCTGCACAGGATCTGCTGGAACTCGGCTCCGAGGCCCGCATGAACACGCCGGCCGTAGCCGAGGGCAATTGGCACTGGCGCGCTCCGGAAGCAAGCTGGACGCCGGAGCTTGCAGCACGTCTGGCGGCGCTGGCCGAGGCAACCGACCGGGACAACGATCCACTGGGCGGCCGCACAGAAGAGCCGGTGGGCAAAGGCTAGGGCCTGTTAACGATACCTCAGGCGGATGGCGTTGCGAGCGAAAAACCGCTCAGACGAGGCGGAGTCCGCAGGGTTTGGTTGTTCCAAGCACAAGGACGACAACGAAGTATGAGTGATTTTTAGCCGCAACCCGAAGGGACGGGGCCAATTTTCCCCATTTCATCGTTGCTCGTCGCTCCAGTAACCGGCTACAGTTCGCTCCTCGCGCCTCGAACTGAGAAAAATTGGCTGCCGTCGCCGCCACCTGAGGTAGCGTTAACAGGCACTAGAATAAGGTGACGTGATCGGCTTCGACTACGGAGCCAAATGCTGAAAATTTCCGATGGGCAAGTTGATACCGGAGACTTGATCGAGAGCGAGCAAATGGTGTGCAGATGAGGTGTCAACCTCGAATGCTGCGATTGAGAGCTCAATCCAAATGCAAGATGCCCCGCTTAATGGCGGTGGTAACAGCGTGGGTACGGTCATTCACGCCAAGCTTGCCGAGAATGCTTTTGACATGGAACTTGATGGTGTCCTCCGCGACACTGAGCGCGCCAGCAATTTCCTTGTTGCGATTTCCAGAGGCGAGAAACCGCAACACTTCCAGCTCCCGCGATGTAAGCTCGATCCGTGGCGAATTCTCAGCTAGTTGCGCTGCTGCTTCAGGTGCAATCCAACGGCCGCCTTCGTAAATTCGATGAATGGCATAGACAAGATCCTTGTGCATGAGGTCCTTTAGGATGTAGCCATTTGCTCCCGCCGCCAAGGCACTATGAACATCGGCATCGCCTTTGTACGTAGTCATGGCAATGATGCGGGCCTCCGGAAAATCTCTTCTGATTGTTGCGATGGCCTCGGTTCCCGGTGTCCCTTTCAATCGGAGATCAACAAGGGTCACATCGGGACGGTTTGCGCGAAACATCGCCACTCCCTCTTCTCCCGTCGCTGCACCTCCAATGTAGAGCATATCCGCTTCAGCCTGGAGCATCGATCTGACACCGGCTAGGATGAGCGGATGATCGTCAATGCAGACGACTCGGATTGGGTTATCGTTTCTCATGATGTCACGCTCTCATTGTCAAGGGGGCATTCACTCGAATACAAGTCCCCTGGCCTGGTGCAGTTTCAATAGTCAAGTCAGCTGAACATTGTTGTGCTCGCTGTTTCATCCCAGCCAAACCCCAATGATTAGAATGAGAGGGCGTTTCGGCAAGTGCATAATTGAATCCGCGTCCATTGTCGCGGACGATAAGACTCACAGCCTCGTCCGCGTATTCCAACAGAATTGTAAGTTCGCTGCCATTCGAGTGACGGACTGCATTCATCACCGCTTCGATTCCAATCCGGTATAGTTGCCGTTCAAGCGTTTCGGCAAGCATTGTCGGTTTTCCTGCAACTGTGAAACAGAGATGCAGGCTCGTGCCGCAAATGCGCTGCGCTGCTGACTCAAGTGCCAGATCGAGTCGCCCATGTTCGTGTTCCGGAGATCTCAAATCCCAAATGGCCTGTCTGGCATCGGCCATGCTAATTCCTAGATGCTCCAACGCCGAGGAGAGTTGCTGAATTCCTGCCTCGGTTGAGCCATTTCTCAACTGACCTAACCCTCCCTGAATTTCCATGGCAGTGCCCGATACGGCTTGCAGCAAGGTATCATGGAGTTCCTGTGCTACGCGGGAACGCTCGGCCATGATTCCGGTTAGTCGTCTCTCTATCGCCCACACTCGCAGGGAATTAGCCATCCATATCAGGAGAAAAGCCGAAAGGCCCAACGCCGAATAAAACCATCGAGTCTCATAGAAATGAGGCTCTACGCTAATTGATGCAGAAGCCTCTTGTGCGCTCCATGGGCCGCCGCCTCGTCGCGCGGATACGAAGAAGTGGTAGGTTCCTTGCGGCAAATTTGTAAACGAAATCTGACGCTTCGTGCCAACCTCGTGCCATTTGTCTTCGTACCCATCCATCCGGTAGCGATACTCAATGGCCTCTGCTTGTACGGAAGTTGGCGCAGTGAATTGGAAATCGATGCGACGGATCTCAGGCCCGAAGATTGTGCTTTGCGTAACAACTCCGTCCGCAAAGATATCTTGCAAGAGTGGTACTGGAGGTGGAATCGGTGGCTGTACGAGGGTTGGATCGACTTCGACAACGCCTTGGTTTGTCGGGAACCATAGAGTTCCATCACGCGATTTCCACCCTGCAGGTTGTACACCTGGCCCTCCAACTGTACCACTCTTTATTCCATCTTCCTGGCCATACGCAACTGAGTCAATGCGCGCTTGTGAACCATCAGCAACAGCATTGAGTTGATCCCGATTGATTCGAAAGAGCCCTCGAAATGAACTGATCCAAAAATTGTGCCGGTCGTCTTCAAGCAGTTGCAACACGTTATCAGCAAACATACCTTCTTTCACCGTAAAGCCTTTGAAGCGGCCATTCTTGAATCGGTTTAGGCCACTTGGCGTACAAATCCATAAAGTGCCACTGCTATCTTCATAAAGGGCACTGATGAAATTGTTCAACAACCCATCAGCGGTAGTGTAGGTCGTGAACTTACCGTGGTCGAATCGAGTCAAGCCCGATACGGTTCCTATCCAGAATGCTCCTTCCCGATCTTCCAGTATCGACATGACATAATTGCTGGGCAGTCCATCCTTCAGTGTGAGCTTCGAAGTACGGCCATGGTCCCAAATGGTTAGTCCTTCGAGAGACCCCAACCATATGCGACCAGCTCGGTCACTATAAAGACAGTGCACAGTTTCAGCTATTCCCTGCGCCTTGCCCATCCGAGTCCATGATTGCCCATCAAATCTGAAAGTCCCCTTCATCGTCGCTACCCAGATTGCGCCTGCACCATCTTCTGCCAGCGACCAGACTACCGATTTCCCTATTTGCTTTAGCGCAGCAGGATGAAAACGTGTGCTGGATCGAACACTTAGACCGTATCCGCCAACCCAGATGCGTCCCTTTGAATCCTCAAAAAGAGTCGCTGCAACCTTGTCAATCAGGCCCTCTCGCTCCGTATAGGTAATGAACGGACCTGGCCGATAGCGCACAACACCGGAACTACTTGTTCCAACCCAAAGACTTCCGTCGCGGTCTTCAAATACCGCATCGACGTCCAGGCTTAGGCTTTCTTTCCGCTCAAATTTCGGGCCGGGTGCCATCCTCAAGCGAGCGAAAGTCTTGTCGGTCGCAGACCATATGCTGCCGCTGTGGTCTTGATAGAAGGAGGAATATCTGCCCGGAAGACCTTGAATGGCCTGAAAGTGACCTGAAGTGTCGAGAAGCGCACTTCCCTTGAGTGTGCCCACCCAGAGCCTTCCTTCTCTATCACGAAACAACGTCTGGACAAAATTCGACGGAAGGCCGTCCTTTTCCGTTGACACGCTGATCTTACCTTTGGCCATGTGCGCAAGACCGCTGTTATATGTTCCAACCCATAGTCCTCCGGCACCGTCTTCAGCGAGTGCCGAGATGGAGTCTTCTGGCAGCCCGTCCTTTCGATTGAGAGTGCGGAATTGAATTCCGTCAAACACTGCCAATCCGTTCCACGTCCCGATCCACAGCTTTCCTGAGTTGTCTGCGAGGAGGGTATGAATCGGCTTGGCGGGCAGCCCGTCCTTCTCGGTGAAGCGCCTGAATATCCCATGCTCGTAGCATGACAGTCCATCGCCGGTCGCTATCCATAATCTTCCCAGGTGATCCACCACCAAGGCGCTGAACATATTGTGCCCAATTCCAGGAGTCGACTCCTGTCGGTAGACCGTGAACTTGACACCATCAAATCGAGCGAGTCCATCGTTGGTGCCAAACCACAGATAGCCGTCGGGTGTCTGGGCGATGGAGCGAACTTCATTCTGGGGGAGCCCCTGCTCAGTGGTGTAGTTCCGAACCGCGTATTGAGATAGTAGTCGGGGCGGTTCTTGAGCGCAGGCAAGGCCCGCGATAGCGATGAGGGATGAACAAAGGAAGTACCTGAGGATTCCTCCGATGCCATGCAAACGCCAGAGTAACTCACCAGTGGTCCGAGCAATTGTGGCCTTCACAGCCATCTTCGGTTGCATTCCTTTCTTCATTTGATTTGAGAATAGCCCAAAACCGTGATGGTATGAGCAAATGTTTTCAGCCCGGAAGCTGGAAATGTTTTGTACGCGAAAGCCTACCCAAACGGGTAGGCTCATGCCTAGCCGGGTTGGGGATGCGCCGCTCTTTCGCATTCGCTAACCTTGCGATATTCGTGATTGGATTCGGGATCTGCGGCGCATGAGGACAGCATGAATCTACTCCCCAATTCATTCTGTTTCGGCCGAAGTAAATTCTTGCTGTGCCTTGCGATGGTTGCGTCCACTCTGCTGTCGCGAACACAGAAACTCGCTGGCAGCGGCAAAGGCAGTAGAGCGCTCTTTTCGCCAACCGTTTATCTTGAGGTCTCCACTCTCTTGACGGATCGCATTGCTGTGTCGATATCCCCGGAACCAGACTTCTTGATTTCAAGCTCGCAAATCGATTCCTCGGCAAACATCACTCCAACTATGCTGGACTATGAGCGAAAGGAAAGGAACAACATATGAGTGCAACAGTCGATATTCTGAACCCCAGCAAGCCGAAGCGTGTGGCAATCATTGCCTCCAACCCCGCCATTTCAAAGCAGACTGGCTGGCCGATCGGATTCTGGTGGAGCGAATTGACCCATCCCTACTGGGAGTTCGTGGAGCATGGCTATCTTGTGGATGTCTATAGTCCTGACGGTGGGTCGCTTCAGGCCGATACCTGGAGCGACCCGCGAGATGAAAGCAAGTACTCCGCTCACGATCTCATCTCGCTTGGGTTCATTAACTCGCCCGAGCATTCCAAGCTCGTCGAAAGCACCACGCCAATTGGCCAATTAAACCTGGCGGCCTACGATGCGTTGCTGTTCGTTGGCGGACAGGCGCCCATGTACACGTTCTATGAGGATAAGCGCCTTCATGAGCTTGCGTCGACGTGCTACCAGTCAGGAAAAGTCACTGCGGTCCTTTGCCATGCGACGTGCATTCTGCTCAAGGTCAAGGTCGATGGCAAGCTGCTTGTGACAGGAAAAACCTGGACCGGCTTTGCAAATTCAGAGGAACGCTATGCAGACGAGTTTGTTGGAAAACGCATTCAGCCTTTTTGGATTGAAGATGAGGCCAAAAAATTTGCGGGCACTAACTTCATCGTTGCAAGCCGATTCAAGGCGCACGCAGTACGAGATGGACATCTGATCACCGGACAACAGCAATACTCGGGGGCGGCCGTTGCTCGCCTGGTGATTGAAGCGCTCGGTGTCTAAAATCCTATTGCGCGATTCAGCCTCGGGTCAGGCGTCTGTTCTTCAAATGACTGAGCGCAAGGAGTGGCTTTCATGGTTGAAGTATGCGAACAAGAAAGGAATCAGCAATGGCAACAATTCTTGTTACAGGCGGAAACATCGGAAACCAAGTGGCGGAAGAGTTGGCGCAACTGGGTTTTGCAGTTCGAGTTTTAACAAAGACGGTAAAGCAGAATCCGATGTGGGACAAATTGAAGATCGAACAGATTGCTGTCGATATGGCTTCTATCCCATCCATGCTTCCAGCATTTGAAGGAGTTGATCGGTTCTTTTCCGTTACTCCATTCGTTGAGAACCTGGCCGAATTGGGCCTCAATACCATTGAGGCAGCCAAGCAAGCAGGGGTTCGCAGAATCGTTCGGTCATCATTCATCGGAGCCAGCGAAACGGGGATCACGCTTGGCCGCGACCATCGCACTATAGAAAAAGCCGTAGAAGCAAGCGGCATCCAGTACACGATCCTGCGACCGAATATCTTCATGCAGAGCTATGCAATGAATGCCGAAAGTATTCGCCGCGATTCTGCCTTCTATATGCCGCAAGGTTCGGGCAGAGTCAGTCTTATCGACGTAGGGGATGTCTCTTCGGTTGCTGTAGCCGTTCTTATGCAAGATGGGCATGAAAACAGAGTCTATAAGTTGACTGGTCCGGAAGCGTTATCAAACGACGACGTCGCGGAAAGGCTCTCAAGAGTAATTGGGAAGAAGGTCACTTACATCGACGTAACAGAGAAGCAGGCAGAGCAATCAATGGCAAGTGAGGGGTTGCCCACTTGGATGATTAAATCTCTTTTGGAATTGTTTGATTTTAGCAAGAGAGGTGCCGCTGAACTTATTTCGACGGATTCTGAGTATCTCCTGAATCGAAAGCCGATATCGTTTGACATTTTTGTGCGCGGCAATGCGAAGCTATTTCAATGAACTGGTTTTTGGCTTGGTTTAGCAGCAATAAGGACAAAGATGAGACGGCGTTAGACACCACGAGTCTCGACCGCTACTGAATGAGCAGTGTCAATGGGGTGATCTCCAGATGAGGCTGAGTGCGTTCTAGGGCGGACATCCTAAACCCAAATATTCTCAGTCTCGGTTGTTTGCAATTCTGCATCTCGGTGCCCGGTGAATCCAAGTTTGAATCTCAGCGTCATAAGAAGAGGAATCTGCAATGATGACCATCAATAGAAACAATGTTTCGAAGTTCCTCGCCGCGATTGGCACCTTCCACAGTGGTGCCTCGAGTCTCATTGCATCTGGGTTTTCGAAGAGGCCTTTTCAGCAGAGAGTGCGTGTGCGCCCAGGAGATTCTGCATCGATATGCGGCATAGGCTAAGCAGCGGCTTGGTGATGAAGGGACATCTACTGTTTGAGCATTCAACGGGCAACGCGTTGCAGAGCGGAGGCTCTACTGGTACGGAGGCACGCGTGCTTCTGTTGCCACAGTTCATTTTTATATCTATTTGCAAGTGGATGTGGTAACGCAATGCGTCCTCGACAGAAACCACCTTGAAATGAGTTAAGCAAAAATCTGGGAAGTGAGCATTTTATGGATAAGGCGAGGTTGGAAGCGTTTAGCGACGGAGTGTTTGGTTTCGCCATCACTTTGCTCGTGCTTGGCATACAGGTGCCGAGCCTAAAGACCGTGAGTGAAGCCGAATTGCGTACCGGTCTTGCGCAATGCCTCTCACAACTCGTCCCGTACGTGACAAGCTTTGCGACGATCGGCATTATCTGGCTTAATCACCACGCCATGTTCCATTCAGTCGAGAGGGTCGAACATACGACTCTCTCTCTGAATCTCTTACTCTTGCTTGTCGTGACATTCATTCCCTATCCAACGGCGGTATTAAGCCGTTATGGAGCGTTGCCCTCGAGTACATTCCTATATGGGTTTGTGCTTATGCTGCTCGGAGTCGCGTATTCCCTTTTGTGGATCCATATCTCTCGAAGGAAACTGAGCCGGATTCCAGTTGACCCCTGGCTCGGCAAAGTGCATATCAAGCGCAATCTGGCGGGAATTCTCGCATACGCGATTGCCGTTGGGATTGCTTTTCGACTGCCTCAAATTAGCATCTTCATTTACTTCGCGACCGCAGTCTTTTTCTTCATTCCAATCCGCCATCAAGAAACAGGTGGTCAGGATCAGACTTAGGGATTCGCGATCAAACAAAAAGAAACAGGTTCACCTTACCGACTCCTTCCCTGCTCGTTGGCATTGACAGTCATTAAGGAATATCTTATCGCTACGATCTTCGAGGTGTGAATGCAAATACAAACAACAAATACCGGCGGAAATCTCGAGCGCTGCCCCGATTGCGGGATTCAACTGCAAGTACAAACTAGTCCAAGTCATCCGTATCTGGGAGCTTCTGCATCCTGTTGGGCCCTCTATACCGAGGTCTTAGCACGCGAGTACTCTGTGCCAGCGCTCATGAGTTCGGTACATCGACTTACAGTCGACGCTTACTGTGCGCAGCACCCGGGAAAAGCCGAGAGGCGAACAATTCAGTCAGTGTGGATCCATCTCACTGGTCTCTATTTAACCATTGAACTGGGACTTGCGCATGACTTTGCAAGACGAGTCATTGGAGCGTTGACGGGAGTTGCAGGTGGCCTGACTTGGCTGACACCACCTTCCTACTTAGGTGACTTTACTGTGATTGACGTCGCTTCAGCGAAGAGCGATGCCGAACACGAAGAGTTAGTTCGGCTATGGGCTCATGGTGTCTGGAACGCTTGGAAAACGCATCATACCGAGATCATATCCCTTGTGTCAAGACTGGGCATATGCCCTTCGCCCAGACGCATATCCCCGAGTCGGAATACGCAGGGCCGGGATCACAGCCAGCGGGAATCGAGCAACTCCAGAATCGAGTGAGCGCACTTTTGCGAAAGAAACTGATTGTGCTTTTGCGGCAGCTGTCCCTGGAATCGTTGTCCGAATCTTGGGCCGGCGTTCGCGAAATTGCACGAGATGCGTTTTTCCAATGTGAAGGTCCTCTATCTGGACAATAATTTTGGCGCGGATTGCCACGGACTCTTTCTACCGCGCAACCAATTCAATCTTGATTTCGGGTGGCGACAGCAACGTGTTGTGAATCAGGCAGTGATGCACGGATCGCATCAATCCCTCGGTTTGCTCTTCAGTGAGAGAAACCGGGCATGCGACGTGAATCTGAAAGTTGCCCAGGCGTGATGGCGATTTGAGGTTTTCGGCGGTCACCGAAACTTCAACGCCACTTTCTGCGAGGTGGCGCGTCTTCAGATACTGAACGGCATAAAACGCTGCGCAGGAACCCAATGAAGCGAGCAACAGCTCCGGCGGCGTCATCCCCGAGTCTTCTCCGCCATTCTCTGCCGGCTGGTCGCACACAATCGAGTGCGACCGCGCCTGGATGGCGAACTTCACGTGATCGATATGGGTAATCTTCACTTCCATCATAGTTTTCCTCGTTCATTAGAAGAAAGACACGACCAAGCCGATTCGTTACAGGACTGCGGGAACTTTTGTTGGACCCGGAAGGCCCAACAGACGAAAATATTCTTGCGTGAGGAGAGAACGCAAGCGAGGCGCTACAGCAGAATCGCAAGGAACCTCCAGCGAGCGGCAGCGGTCGATGGCGACGCGCAGGTCGCGCAGGAATGCAACGCAAGCTGGGCAGGCTTCGATGTGCTGGCGCATCTGGTCGCAGGTGCGGGGTTCCACTTTTCCATCCAGATACTCTGAGAGGTTCAGGAATAATTCCCGGCACTCCGCAGGGCGTTGTCCACTCTTAGGTGCGATGCGTTTAGACTTCATCCTCAATGGCTTACCGCAATCCGGCGTCGCGGGCGCTCTCTCGACTATCCTATTCATCTCTTTGCGAACGGAAAGGCGCGCCCGATGCAGGCGAACCCGAACTGTCCCTGGCTGTAGATTGAGAATCTTTGCAACTTGTTCGGTTGTCAGTTCCTCCATGTCATGGAGCACAAGTACGATGCGCAATTGCGCCGGGATGCGCAAGACCGCCTGATGCAACAGATGATGATGCTCGGCGTGGAGCAGATTGCCCTCAGGGCTTTCGGCGGCATCCTGAAGCAATCGCTCCAACTCCGCTGCGTCGGGCATCAGTTCATCCAGCGAGAAGGTCTGGCGTGGAGCATGAGCCAGCTTACGGCGCATACGCCAGCAGCGATTTCTGGTTACAGTATAAAGCCAGACGGCAAGAGCCTGCGGGGTCTGAAGCTTGGCCAGATGGTCCAGCGAGCGAAAGAGTACCTCTTGCATGGTGTCTTCGGCGTCTTCGCGATGCCCGCAGACCTTCATGCTGAAGGAATAAACCGTATTCTGCAACAGGCCGATTGCTTCTTCGACGGCTTCAGGAGTATTGCGGCATAAGAGATCGGCAGCTTGAGTCAGTTCAGGGCGCATCGCTGGGGCTCACAGAGATGAGTCCAGTATAGCCTCCAGCAGTGTTGGCTCATTCAGCCGGACCTCAGTTGGCGTCCTTCATCCCCATAGCGCGAAAAATTCTCATGGCTGGACACCAGTTTGTGAATGCCGATTGCAATAGGTTGAGTCCGACGAACGCGGTCAGCCAGAGCCAGTTGGGCGAAAGGTAGTGAGCGAGGGCAAACGATAGCAGAATTACAAAGCCCGCCATCAGTCGCAAAGCGCGTTCTACAGTCATAGGGAGTCTCCTGAGTCGGTTACGGGTTGAGGTTTATCTCCGGATTCGTGCTTGGAGTGAACCATGAAGTAAAGCACCGGAATGGTCGGCCACGACAGGAAAGTTGAAGCGACAGCTCCGGCAATCAGCGAGAGCGCAAGCCCCTGAAAGATGGGGTCGGTGAGAATGACGCTTGCGCCGACGACAACCGCTGCCGCGGTCAGAAGCATGGGGCGGAAGCGAGTTGCCCCGGCATCGATCACCGCTTCGGCCAAAGGCATTCCCTGGCGTATTCGCAGTTCGATGAAGTCAACCAGAATAATTGAGTTGCGTACGATGATTCCCGCTCCCGCAATGAAGCCAATCATAGAGGTCGCCGTGAAGAAAGCGCCCAGCATCGCGTGTGCCGGCATAATGCCCACCAGCGTAAGTGGAATCGGAGCCATGATGATCAGCGGCACAATGAAGGATCGGAACCAGCCAACCACCAGCACATAAATGAGAATCAGCACTGCTGCAAACGCCAGCCCCATATCGCGAAAGACTTCGATGGTGATGTGCCATTCGCCGTCCCACTTCATCGAGTAGTGGTCAGTGGACTTTGGCATCGACGCATTGTAGCGAGCCAGGGTATATCCGGCCGGAAGAGTGAGATGGTCGAGGTCCTTGTTCATTTTCATGATGGCGTAGACCGGGCTTTCCTCCGCTCCGGCTACGTCTCCGGTGACATAAACGACGCGGCGCAGATTCTTGTGATAGATGCTGCGCTCGATCGTCTTGTGCTCGACCATGACCAACTCCCACAGGGAAATCATCGCGCCGTCCGCGCCGGGCAGACGGATATTCTCCAGACCCTGATCGGAGGAGCGGTCCGCACGATCAACTTCGACGATTGCAGGCACTGGCTCCCGCGCGGTTTGATTGTGGATTAGGCTAACCTCCGTGCCAGAGAGTACGAGCGCCAACGCTTGGGCAACATCGGAGACCGCAATGCCATGCTGCGCCGCCTTGACCTCATCCACATGCATCACCAGCCTCGGCTGAGGATCTTCGACATACCAGTCCGTGTCTACAACGCCCGGAGTGTGCTGGAAGATCGACTTGATCTGCTGCGCAACTTGAGTCTGACCATCCAGGTCGGGGCCGTATACCTCCGCCACCAAAGTTTGCACAACTGGAGGTCCAGGCGGAACCTCGCTCACCTGAATGCGTGCGCCGTATTCGCTGCCAATCGCGTCCAATAGCGGACGAAGCCGCTTGGCGATGGCATGGCTCTGTGCGCTGCGCTGCTTTGCGGGCAGCAGGTTCACTTGGATGTCGGCTTGATTCGGCTGGCTACGCATATAGTAGTGACGCACCAAACCATTAAAGTTATATGGGCCGGAGGTTCCGGTATAAGTCTGGTAGTTCAGTACATCCGGCTGCCGCGCAAGCTCATCGCCAAGCGCTTGCGTAACTCGCGCTGTCTGTTCCAGCGGCGTGCCGTCAGGCATGTTGATGATGACTTGCAGTTCGCTCTTGTTGTCGAATGGCAGCATCTTCACGCGCACCAATCCCAGGGGTACCAGCGCCACCGAGATCAGAAAAAGCACAGCCACTCCGAGAAAGAACAAGAGACGATTGCGCTTGGATTGGATCAGCGGCGTCATAATGCGGCGATAGAGCCTGGTCCGCCAGTTCTCGGTCTCCGGTTCCAGTATCTTGGCCCCTTGAAGATGCCTTCCAAGCAGCCGGAGTGCAGCCCAGGGAGAAACCACGAAGGCAACCAACAACGAAAACAGCATCGCAGCGGAAGCTCCCACGGGAATGGGCCGCATATATGGTCCCATCAGGCCGCGGACAAATGCCATGGGCAACACCGCCGCGATCACGGCAAACGTAGCCAGAATGGTTGGATTGCCCACTTCCGCGACCGCTTCGACCGCAACTTCACTCATCGACCGGCCGTGGTTCTCCGGAAGCCGGAAGTGGCGCACCATATTCTCGACGACAACGATGGCGTCATCGACGAGAATGCCGATACTGAAAATCAAAGCGAAGAGAGTTACCCGATTGATGGTGTAGCCGAGGAGATAGAAGACGGTCATGGTAAGCGCGAGCGTGACCGGAATAGCCAGCAACACCACACCTGACTCGCGCCACCCCAGGAAGAGCGCAACCAGCAAGGTTACCGACAAGGTAGCGAGCAGCAAGTGCTCAATCCTCCCGTTTGGTGAAGAGATTGCCCGCGTCAACACGAAGCTCCTGGTTGTTCTCGGCAAAGCTCCCTGCCTGCACGCTCGCATTCGCAGCTTGCAGATGACCGGCAATGGCCATCGGCGATAGGCCGTAGGCACTCAGCTTTTCGGTGCTGAGCACTACGCGCATGGTGCGGGGAAGCCCGCCGATGATCGCTGTCTCCGATACATCGGAAATCTGCTCGATGTTATGCTGCATCTCGGCGGCAACAGCGCGAAGCTGATAGCCGTCGTAATGCTCGCCCCACAAGGTCAATGCCAGAATCGGAACATCATCGATGGAGCGGGCCTTGATGAGCGGCTGCGAGGCGCCCGGCGGCATGGCTTCAAAGTTCGAGTAGAGCTTGCTGTAGACCTTGATCAGCGCATCTTCCTGAGGCGTACCGACCAGAAAGCGGACGATTACCAGACTCTGTCCGGGAGCCGATGTCGAGTAGACATACTCGACGCCCGAGATCTGATGCACCAGGTTCTCGATGGGCAGCGTCACGCGCTGCTCGACCTCTGCCGGGGATGCGCCGGGCATGGCGGTAGTGATGTCCAGCATTGGAACCAGAATCTGCGGCTCCTCTTCGCGGGGAATGATTGCGACTGAGAAGATTCCAACGGCCAGCGACGCAACAATAAAGAGCGGCGTCAGCTTGGAGTTGAGAAAGGAGCGAGCAAGGCGTCCGGCAATGCCAACTTCCTGCTTGGAGGGTTCTGGCTTCATGGCTGGACCTCAATGCGCTTGCCGGCGAGGTCGCGGTCGGAGGGTGTGTCGACGAGCTTTTCTCCCGAGGAGATGCCCGACAGAACTTCTATGAGATTCCCTTGTGACGCGCCTAGTGTGAGAGAACGGAGTTGCGCAATGCCCTGGCCGTCGAGAATGTATGCCGATGCGAGTGAACCGCGCATTACAACGGCGGAACGCCCCGACAACGCGGAAGACAATCTGCTGGTCCACCGCCTTGGCGGATGAGGCGGCGCTTTCTTTGAAGAGATCGGCGCGGCGAATCTCTCTCTCTGTCTTGAACGAGTCGAAACCCATCCAGGAGCCGGAGAAGCGTGTCGAGAAATTGCCAATGGGCTGAGGAAAGTTCAAGGCGCTCAGTGCAAACTCGGCTTGCGTGAATTGGCGATGCCGGAGCCGGGTGCCGAAGACATAAACAGGGTCGTTGCCGCGGGATATGTCTTCAGTAAAGTTGAGTTGCGGCAATAGTTGAGTGCGCGCCATCGCTGCCGCAGCCTTGGTGTCGCTCAAGTCGGCGCGTGCGATTGCGGATTGTGGGCTTTGCCGCAGAGCGTCGTCGATGGCTTGACGAAGCGTCAGCGGTTCTTGCGCCCTGGCGGCCAATTCTCCTAGCGAAAGCAGGAGCGAAAGGCCCAGGGATCGATAAAGGCGAGAAACCATTGGATAAAATGTCCTTGCGTGGTGCATTCATATGAATAAAGTCCGGGAGTGAGGAAATCGTTACAAGAAAACGTGAAATGAAATTCATATGGGGCCTAATACCCCTTTTTCATGCGGTTTCCCAGGACAGGCTGTGTGCGGCGCGGGGCCATCGGAACCATAGCCCATGGCTTGTTGCCGGGATACACCGCAACTCCTGGCGCCTACGCGCTGGTCAGCATGGGCGCGCTCTTCGCGGGCATGGTGCGCACTCCCATGACATCAGTCTTGATGATCTTTGAAATGACGCCGGACTACGCTATCATTGTGCCGCTGATGATCGCAAACCTGACCACAGAGCGGATATTCACAAACTCGAAGGCGTCGTGACACGACAGGATGTGATGAACGAGTATGGAGTTGACTGCATCGGCGGGTTGTCCGACTCCTCACACTAGAATCGGGATGCCCTAGTTCCGAATTCTCGGGCCTAGTATAGTTGCCAAATCACTTGGCACCCACCAAAGTCAACATTCACACTCCTGCCGGTCTCGATATTTTCCTCGATCATCTTGACGGCGGTAACTCCATCATCCTCGCCGACATGTGAGCCCGTGCACGGCAGGTTGCATCAGGCTGGTTTGACTCAATGTATGCGGATGTGGCCGCTACCGGTGTACGGTTTACGGCGGTCGGCGTAGTGACTCCAGATCCGGCCAGCGTCGAAAGCGTACTTGCCTGGGCAAGCCGCCTTCAAGATCGCGTAGAGTACGTCATTGTCGAGAACGCAACAAGCGCTCTGGCTGACTTTACCTACTGGAAGTCCACCGAACTGGCGAATCGCTTCCGTGAGACGTTCGCACCTGAGATGGTGTCTAGCTTCAGAACGAGCGAAGCGAGAGGGCCATTCAGAGCATATTGACGGAATGATGCTTGCGGAATCAGGCTGCTTTGACGGCAATGCGAGCGAAACGGGATTGCGGCTTGGGCTTGACGACAATTTCCACATCCTGCCCGAGCGCTACCAGGAAGTGCATCAGGCGCTTCACAGAAAAGCCTTCTAACTTGTAATGCAGCAGCGCGGAAACCTTCGGTTGATTGATACAGAGCGCAGTCGCTATCTCCGCCTGGGTGAGTTGCTGGTGCTCGACAATCAAATTCAGGGTGGCTCCTAACTGGGCCTCGGTGTCGAGTTCCGCCGCATACGGCAGGCCCATATCGGCGAATACATTGCCGCTGCTAGGAATGACTGGATCTCTCACGCTCTTATCCGCGTCCTGAGGACTGGGTCTTTGCCAGCCCTCATACAAACGGAGTGCAACCGTACTGGCCGGGACGCTCAACCGCTGGCACTTGCAACCGGCAGTGAAGGCCGCCGGAATCCAGGGCCGGATTGGCTGGCATACTTTCCGGCGCACGTACGCGACTCTCCTCAAAGCGAATGGGGAGGATGTCAAGACTGTGCAGGAATTATTGCGGCACGCAAACAGCCTGGTGACGATGAATCTTTACGCGCAAGCAGTGACAGAAGTGAAGCGTAAAGCGCAGAGCCGCCTGGTGAGCATGTTGCTCGACGACAACCCTCACAACGAGAGCACCGCTGCTATTGGAACAATACGGACGTACGAAAAAATCATCGAAGCGCGTAAGTTGCTGAAATGATTGGCGTCCCCGACGGGATTTGAACCCGTGTTATCGCCGTGAAAGGGCGGTGTCCTAGGCCGGGCTAGACGACGGGGACGCGAAGAGGGCGAAGAAAAGAGACCTGGATTGGCTTTGTGCGCCCTTTTGAAGGCTATCAACTCAGCGGAGCTGTGTCAAAAAGAGCGGATCTGTACTGGAAAACGGGGCGGCAATGCGTCCATGAAGGCCAAGAGCGTCTTGAAATGTGAACAACCGCTAAAAACCTGCGGGCAATGAAGCAGCATCAACCCTTGCCCTATCGAAAAATCTATGGCGGCCCGCCCTTCAGCCGTAGTTGCCAACAGGAATGCGTTTTTTTGCGTCGATGCACCGGTTTCAGGCGTCACAATACAGTAGGCGGCCACACATGGATTCTTCCGGGGAGGCGACGCATTTTTCCGGTTAGGTGATCTGCGGATATCAGACGGCGATTCACCCGATATCCACTCTGACCTTCGAAACTTGGTGGAGAGAGCATCTTGGATGGAAATCGGAGGGCATTCCGTATGCAGAGATGGCAGGATACTCGCGTCAGACCCTTGCAATCTGGATTCATAATCTGGAATCGTCAGCAACCGATATTTGTTTGGGAATGAGAAAATATGCTGAGGATTGAGGCTGACATTCCTAAAAACAGCTGTCAAAGTTCAAGTGAGGAAGATTGATTTGAAACGCATTCTTGGTAAATGCATTTTGGTTTTTCTTGGGCTGGCTGCGTGCGGCTGCCAGAAGAAGCCTGCCGCGCCGGCGATGGCGGGGATGCAGATCATGCCGGTACAAACGGCGACTGTTCAACTTGCGCCGGTGCCCCAGACCAGCGAGTATGTTGCCACGATCAAGTCTCGTCGCTCGGCCACCTTGCTGCCCCAGGTGAGCGGAGTGCTGACCAAGATTCTTGTCCGCTCCGGAGACCATGTGAAGGCAGGTGAATTATTGATGGAGATCGATCCGCGAATGCAGATGGCGACTGTTGAATCGGCGCGGGCAACCGAACGGCAGAAGAAAGCCATCTACGATTACAACGCGGTGGAGGTCGAACGGCAGCGAAAACTCTTCGATGCCGGTGTGACCAGCCGCGACGCCTACGATCAGGCTCTGCAATCCTTCGGCAACACCAAATCGGATTACGAATCGGCAGTGGAGCTGCGCAAGACGCAGGAGGAGCAACTGGCCTACTACAGCGTCCGTGCTCCCTTCGATGGCGTGGTGGGAGACATTCCGGTTCATGTGGGCGACTTAGCTTCGCCGTCCAACTCGCCGGCTACGGTGCTGACCACGGTAGATGAGAACAAGGATCTTGAAGCCTATATCTATCTTCCCACCGAGCGAGTTGGCCAGGCTCGGCTGGGGATGGATGTGGAGCTGATGGACAACACCGGCAAGCTGCTGGAGAAGACGAAGATTGACTTCCTCTCGCCTGAGGTAGACAGCACACTGCAAGGGATTCTGGTGAAAGCCCCGGTGCACGCCGGGCCGGAGTTGCTGCGCAATGCGCAGATGATCAAGGCGCGCGTTGTCTGGAGCACTACTCCCATGGCCGTTGTACCAGTGCTGGCGGTTACGCATCAGGGCGGGCAGAGCTTCGTCTTTGTGGCTGCGGCAGAGAACGGCGGTTATTTCGCTCGCCAGACCTCGGTGACGCTAGGCGACACGGTGGGCAATAATTACTCCGTTACATCCGGGCTGAAGGCGGGCGATAAAGTGGTCGTTTCCAGCACGCAATTCCTCATGAACGGAATGCCCGTGATGCCCATGGGAGGCTGAAGAACGTGTGCAGGTTGATTGCCTCCGATTGTATCTGGATCTACCTTCGTCTTCGTCCTTAGATGAGCCGACGCCCGGGTTCGATTGCTTTCTGCCAGCGGAAAGGAAATAACTCTTGTTTGTCGATTTTTTTATTCATAGGCCCGTTTTCGCCACGGTCTGCGCTCTGCTGATCATTCTTGCCGGTGCGGTGTGCATCCCCACCCTCCCGATTGCCATGTACCCCACGCTGGCTCCGCCGCAGGTGTCGGTGGATTGCAACTATGTGGGCGCCAATGCCGACACAGTGGAAAAGGCCGTCACCATTCCGCTGGAGGAGGCGATCAACGGCGTCGAGGGAATGCGCTATATCAGTTCGACGAGCACGAACAGCGGAAGCAGTTCCATCACCACTACCTTCAAGACTGGTTACGATCTGGATATTGCCGCCGTGGATGTGCAGAATCGGGTAGCCAGCGTGACGGGAAGGCTGCCCGCCGCGGTCAATGCAACCGGCATCTCGATCACCAAGAGCAATAGCAATTTTGTTTTTGGCGCGGGCTTCTACACACTCGACGGAAGATATTCTCCTGAGTTTATTTCTAATTACCTCGATGTTTATGTGAAGGACGCGCTCAAACGCGTACCGGGCGTGGGCGACGTGATTATCTTTGGCGAACGGAAGTATGCCATGCGCGTCTGGCTGGACCCAGCGCGGCTGGCTGCTCGCGGACTCACGGCCGCTGACGTCGTCAATGCGATGGTCGAGCAGAATGTGGAGATTCCCGCGGGTCAGCTTGGCCAGCCACCGTCTGATTCAAAGCAGGCCTTCCAGATTCCTGTGCGCGTGCTGGGACGGCTAACCTCGCCAGGCGAATTTGACAACATTATTATCAAGAACTCCAGCAATGGGCTTGTGCTACTGAAGGACGTAGGACATTCGGAGGTGGGTGCCGAGGACTATAGCAGCTCGCTCAAGTACTCCGGACTCGATGCGATGGGCGTCGGCGTCGAGCAACTCTCCAACGCCAATGCTTTGGATGTAGACAGCAAGGCCAGAGCCGCGCTGGCGGAGCTGTCAAAGAGTTTTCCGCCGGGATTGAAATACGCCATTGCCTTCGACTCGACTACCGTGGTTGGCGACTCCATCCGCGAAGTGCTCTATACCCTTTCTCTTGCCATTATTATCGTCATCGCCGTTATCTTTCTCTTCCTGCTGGACTGGCGCGCCACGATTATTCCCGCCGTGACGATTCCGGTTTCTCTGATCGGAACCTTTGCCTTCATCAAGATCTTCGGCTTCTCCATCAACTCACTGACCCTCTTTGGCATTACGCTGGCCACCGGATTGGTCGTTGATGACGCGATCGTGGTCATTGAAAATGTGCAGCGCCATATTGCCATGGAACACAGCGATCCCCACGAGGCAACCTCGCGGGCGATGGGCGAGGTGACCAGCGCCGTGATTGCCACTTCGCTGGTGCTGATTGCGGTCTTTGTTCCCGTTTCGTTTTTCCCCGGCACCACCGGAATCCTCTATCGGCAGTTTTCGCTGACCATCGCATTCGCCATCGCCATATCGGCCTTCAACGCGCTTACACTTTCGCCGGCTCTGTCCGCGATGTTCCTGCGCGGTGAAGAGGACCGCCCCAAGCAACTGGACTTTCTTCACATTGACGCGCTCTCGCGGCTCTTTGGCAAATTCATCCATTCCACTGATAGGCAGATCAGCTGGCTGTCGTCCACCTACGCCAATGCGATTCATGGGGCGCTCAAGCTGCGTTACCTGCTCCTCGCCGTCTTCTTTGCCGGTCTCTGTGCCACCGCGTGGATCTACCAGCGAGTGCCCACCGGTTTCATTCCGCAAGAAGACCAGGGATACCTGATGGTTGTTGTGCAGGCGCCTCCGGGTTCCTCCCTGGCTTATACGTCTGCATTGGCGCAGCGCGCCGAGGCCATCATCGGTCAGAATCCCGACATTGAAGGCGCCTTTTCTGTCATGGGCTTCAGCTTCTCAGGCGCGGCATCCAACGAAGGCATGATGTTCGTTTCAACCAAGCCCAGCGACCAGCGCCGCGGCAAGGGTCACTCCACCGCCGACATTGTCGCCGACCTCTCGCCCAAGTTGATGAGCTTGATCTTCGCGCCCAATGGAGGCCTGGTCATGATGTTCGAGCCTCCCGCCGTCTCCGGTGTCGGCAGCTTTGGAGGCTTCCAGTTCATGCTTCAGGATCAGGGCGGCAATACACTCAGCGATCTGGATCGTGTCGCGCATCAGATCGTGGGTGCGAGTCGCCAACGCAAGGATCTCTCCGGCCTGCTCACCACCTTTTCGGCCAACGATCCGCAAGAGCTAGTCACCATCGATCGTGAGAAAGCTAAAGCAATGAACGTTCCGCTTTCGCAGATCACGACCACGCTCGGCGTCTTCATGGGTTCGGAGTACATTAACGATTTCGATTACAACAACCGCACCTATCGCGTCTTTGTGCAGGCCGACCAGCCCTTCCGTATGTCGGTTCGCGATTTGCATAGTTACTACGTCCGCTCCGACTCCGGCCAGATGGTTCCGCTCGACAATTTAGCGACAGTGACGGAAAGCTCCGGCCCGCCGGTCATCACTCACTACAATCTCTTCCGCGCCGTGGAGATCGACGGCTCGGCGGGACCAGGCTACAGCTCTGGCCAGGGATTGACGGCGATGGAGGATCTTGCCAAGAAAAATATGATGCCCGGCATGAAGTTCGAGTGGACCGGCCTGACGCTCGACGAAATTGAGTCCAGCGGTAAAGCTATGCTCATCTTCGGCCTCGGCCTTCTGGTCGTCTATCTCACGCTTTCGGCGCAGTACGAGAGCTTTGCCCTGCCGTTCATCATTCTGCTGGCCGTGCCGATGGCGGTGTTGGGCGCTTTAGGTCTGGTTCACTGGCGCGGCCTTTCCAATGACGTTTATTGCCAGATCGGATTGGTGATGCTGATCGGCCTCTCGGCGAAGAATTCGATTCTGATCGTCGAGTTTGCCGAGCAGTTGCGCCGCAAGGGCCGCTCCATCGCCGATGCGGCCGCCGAAGCCGGCGCGCTACGTTTGCGCCCGATTCTGATGACATCCTTCGCCTTCATCCTCGGAGTTTTGCCGCTGGTCTTCGCCAATGGCGCCGGCGCGTTGGGCCGCCGCTCGGTAGGCACCACTGTCGTCGGCGGAATGCTGCTCTCGACCGTGCTCAATCTCTTCTTCATCCCGGTGCTCTACGTGATTCTGAGCAGACTGCTCAGGCGCGGGCACAGTGACCTGCCACAGCCGGAAGAAGTGTAGGGGCTGTCATCACTGCGCCTTCTGGCGCGCGATGATGTAATCCTTGATCCGGTCGTAGACCTGTCCTGTCACTACGCCGTATTCCAACAAGTCCTGCTTGGTGCGATAAGGCCGAAAACGGACGATGCGGCCGGCCCAACTGCGTGTCATGCCAGGAGCCTTCAGCAACTCATCCATGCTGGCGTGATTGATGTCGAAGCGCGCCTCCGGCGGCGGGGCTGTGGCAGAGGTCTTGGGAACACCAGGAGTATCTTTGTCCCCATACTGCGCCGTTCCTGCAAGAGATAAGCCCAGCGCAATAATCGCCAACGCCGTAAATTGTGTCGTTGCTCGCACGCCTCCATTCTCCTCCTTGACGCATCTTGCCTGCAAGCCAAAGAATCGGGGCTTATATACTTGACTCCCGATTCTGATATGCTTCCATCCAATCTTGATGAACAAGAAAGGGGAGTAAGTCGGACGCTGCCGCTCGTCCTACCGCCAGCACTGGCCCTAGACTTTGGGGAGGCACTGAAAAGAGAGGCCGGCAAACTTCTCCCATCGGCTCCGTCGGGCACTTCGCTTCCATGATTGGATTGTTGTTTTCCACGTTTTCTCCATCCGTAAATCTCGTCTTGTAAAGTCTCTTCATCAGTGTTCATAACCGGCACGGCGACTGTACGACCGCTGCCGACGGCACCGTGAACTACTACTACGATGCCCTCGACCGGCTGGTGACAAAGGCCACGCCGGAAGGAACTCTGCGCTATACTTACTACGCGAGCGGCAAAGTGGAAAGCATTACCTCCTCCAATGCGAACGGCACGTCGGTCTCGTACACTTACGACGCCGGGGTCCCCGTTGACAGGTCTTCGTCAACGGGGTGGGACGATCTCAACCGCCTCTCCACGGTCGTAGACGGCCATCTGCAGGGCAATCAGACGACGACTTACTCTTATGACACGGCGAGTAACGTGGCTGAGGTCACTTATCCCAACAACCTGACCTCGAAGTTCACCTATGACGCGCTCAACCGGCTCACCGCGCGCACCACGGCGACCGAAACGGACAACTATCTGACGGACGCGCTGGGCAGTACGGTGGAACTGACGAACTCAGCTGGCGCATTAGAGGCACAGTACAGCTACGGCCCCTATGGCGACGACATG
>JBAVDS010000090.1:0-1500 GCA_049587335.1 Occallatibacter sp.
TCTTCTGGTTGCGGTCCCGGTCCTGCCAATGCGCCAATTCTGCTGCCAGATCGCCGAAGAGCGGAATTGGGTTCGAGGTTTTTGCGCTGCAACGCTTGTACGTCGATCCGATGGCTTCAAGCAGCACGCTGTCGAGCAGGTCTATGTCGAGATCGGGAGGCGTGTTTTCACCCAGCATGTGCCGGGTCAGATTTTTGAGAAACGAGATCTGGTCGTTCGAAGGCCGATCATCGCCTTTCGGCAGATCCCAGGGATTGATCGTTTGCTCTGAATCGAGCGACATCTCGATCATCTCCCCGCCCATCAACTCCACCAGTGGCTGGTAGGAATCCCCGCGCTCCAGTATCGAGATCAGCGGATTCGCCCGCGCGGACATCAGGAGCATTTGCTGTGCGGCCAGAGTCTTGCCGCCGCCGCTTTTGGCCATCAGCAGACCGTTGGCATCCGACAGGTCCGGGTCGAACATCGAAAATGGAATGAGCTGCCGGAACGGCGTCTCGAAGAGGATCAGCGGACTCCTTCTGGTCCCGGTCCACGGCATCTCAACAGGAACCAAATCGGCGACATTCGAGGTGAGCATATCCTGGTCCCGCTTGTCAGCCTCGCCCATCCCCGGCAATGTTCCAAGAAATATGCGGCGCTTGGCGATGGTCTCCGCTACGGCTTTCGCGCCATTCATGTGCGTGAAGGCGTTCAAGACCTCCTGCGTGCGGTTGGCCAGCTCATGTTCCGCTTGTTCGAGATCCCGCATCGTCACCGCCGGTTGCGAGGTCCGCACGATGACCGAGACACTCAGCTTCGCAGTCTTGAGCGATGAAGAAATGATGTCGCGCTGCACCTGGATCAGCTGTGCCTGGGCAACCTCGGCCTCTGGATTTGACTTGAAGTTTCCGTTCGCATCCTTCTGCGCTGCGGTCATTTTCTGCAGCCGCTTCTTGTAGCTCTTGAGCACCTTCACCTGATCGGGGATCACGACCTGTCCGCTGATGACAACAGGAAAACCAAGTGTCGAAAAGTTTTGCAGCATCCCTGGGAACGTCGCGTCGGGCAATTCCTTCAGGCTCACCACGCCGTAGAGATACCCATCGATGTTGAGGTAGGTCTCAGTCTCATTCAGAATGCTCGCCTCCGCAGCCTGCTCCCGGGCACTGCGATACTCGATCATTCCTTCGCCGGGAACGTAAGGCCTGTGGTCACGGCGCAAAGGGTGCTGCGCGTGCTTCAGCTCCTCGAAGAGATCCTGTGTCGTGAGCCGGCGAGGGCCAAGATTAGCGGCTTCCATCGATCCCTCGATGCCGCGCAGGATCGATTCGAACTCCGCAAGATAGGTTTCATGCTCCTTGCGCGTGCGCTGGACCGCCTTTTTCTGGCTCAACGTAAAACTGCCAAGCTTGCGATTCTGTTCGGCGGAATGATAGAGCTTCGAGTGAATGCGTGGATCCCAGACGAGGTATACATGCAGCCGGTTCTCAAAGTAGTAGCCGCGGCGCTCCTTCTCGC
>JBAVDS010000091.1:0-67999 GCA_049587335.1 Occallatibacter sp.
TGGGTAGCGAAGGGAGTCGAAGGACCTGCGTTTGCTTTTCGGTATTCTGTTACAAACCTCAGATCCTTCGACTCACCATCCCCAGGCTGAAGAGAACGCCTGGGGCCCCGTTCGCTCAGGATGACAGCGTTGTTATGCTGCGAACTTCTGACTCAGGACACTAGGACTTGTTCAAGCTACCGATCGGAAGCGGTTGGCTCGTCCGGCTGTCCTATGTACTCCCTTCGACTGCTTCGTGTGCTATCTCTCCTGTTGCAGTTGAGAGCCGATCTCGGGAAAGCGCCGGGTGATGGCAACGATAACTGCCGTCGCCTCGATGCGTTGGGCCGTAGCAGTCAGCGTCGTTTTATACACTCTCTTCCAGTTTCTTGCCGTGTCGGCTGCCATCCACAAGGCCCACCCAAGGAATGCTGCCGATACGGTGGCGAAGATCCAAAACGCCTCGGGACGAAGTGACGCGGGAATGAAAGCGGCTATGGCGGAGACGAGCGCCAGAACAATCGCAACAATCTGCATCGTCCCGCTTTGCTCCCTGGCGAAGCAGAATTCGAGTTCGTTTGGAAGTTCTTTGGTCGTCAGACCGAGTCGTGCACTGTCGTTCACAGCTTCTCCTTGATGCATTTCGAGGGCGCTCTTCGAACGGATCATTTTTCGGATGGTTCAGGGCGCCTAAACTGAGCAATGGCAACAACCCAGGGGCGCACCTGCGTTTACCGTCCGGCTTTCCGCTTGTCCTTTCAAATTCTATCTTTGCCGGGTCAAGCGCATCGATGAACGTTCGTTGAAATGAGCCGGAAACCGGGTCTCCGCTGATCCCTTCCGTAGTATCTTCGTTTGACGCTAATACTCCAATGCGTGCATCGTATCCCGCAGCTTTCCGGGCACTCCAGCGCCCCGCTGCGATAAGCTAAAAAACAGGAGATCAAGCGCGAACCATGACAGATTCCCCATACAAATACTCGACTCTTGCCGTACATGCTGGACAATATCCGGACCCGCAGACCGGTGCCGTGAATGTGCCTGTTTATCTTTCCTCGACCTTTGAGCTGACCGGCATCGGCACCGACCGCGGCTGGGATTACTCGCGCGCTGGAAACCCCACGCGCGACCGGCTGGAGGAGGCGCTGGCCGCGCTCGAAGGCGGACACAGCGCCCACGCCTTCACCACCGGCATGGCGGCCATCTCCGCACTGGTGGCGATGCTGCGTGCGGGCGACCATCTGATCTGTTCCAAGGATGTCTATGCCGGCACTGTGCGCCTCTTTGACCGCATCGTCTCCGGCTATGGCATCGACGTTGAGTATGTAGACACCAGCAACCTGGCCGCCGTCGAAGCCGCAATCTGCCCCGCCACCAAGCTGATTCACATCGAGACACCTAGCAATCCGCTGATGGTTCTGACCGACATTGCGGCGATCAGCAAGATCGCCCATGCGCGTGGCGTTGAGGTCAGCGTGGACAATACGTTTTTGTCGCCAGTGCTGCAAAGCCCGCTGGCGCTGGGCGCGGATATCGTGATGCACTCGACGACCAAGTACCTCAACGGCCACTCCGACGGCCTCGGCGGCGCGCTGATCGGCTCCACGCCGGAGCACAAGGAGCGTTTTCTGCTGGTGCAAAAGGCTGCCGGCGGCGTTATGTCGCCCTTCGAGTGCTTCCTGGTTCTGCGCGGCATCAAGACGCTGCCCCTGCGCATTCGGCAGCATGAAGAGAATGGCCGCGCCGTCGCCGAGTTTCTCTCCACGCATCCCAAAGTCAGCAAGCTGGCTTATCCGGGATTGAAGAGCCATCCGCAGTACGATCTGGCCGTGAAGCAGCAGCGCGGCTTTGGTTCGATGATGAGCTTCGAGGTGGCCTCGCGCGAGGCTGCGGGCCGCTTCCTCGCTGCCATCAAGCTCTTCCTGAGTGCCGAGTCGCTGGGTGGAGTCGAGTCGCTGGCCTCCCATTCGGCAACGACCACGCACGGCTCGGTCAGCGAAGAGGTGCGCGCTTCGATGGGAATTACCCAGGGCCGCATCCGGCTTTCCATCGGCATCGAAGACAAGGAAGACCTGATCGCCGATCTGGAGCAGGCGCTCGGAGCTGCGTAAGCTCTATCGACGATCCCCTCACCCTCCACGTGCTCCGGTCTCAGGCCGTGGAGTGCTAAAATCATCAAGTGCCGGGTCCTACGCGACGTAATCCCGCCAACCCCGCCAGGTCCGGAAGGAAGCAACGGTAACGGGCTAGTACGGGCGCAGTAGGTCACCCGGCGCTTTTATGCCGCGGGCGCTTTTCCTGTTTGGCCCAAAGACGCAGTTTTAGAATCGCCGCAAGGAGAAATGCATTGACCCTTAGTGTTCGTCCCGTCGTGGGTTGCCGCGCCAAGATTTCGGCCTTTGGAACATACGTCCCCCCTCAAGTTCTCACCAATCAAGACCTGGAAAAGCTGGTGGATACCAGCAACGAATGGATTCTGGAGCGGACCGGCATCCGCGAGCGGCACGTGCTGGCAAAGGGGCTGGGCGTCAGCGACATCTGCACCGAAGCGGCCAAGAAGTGCCTGGCGATGCGCGGCATCGACGCCAGCGAGATCGAGCTTATCATCGTCGGCACGGTCACTCCCGACATGATGTTCCCGGCGACGGCCTGCCTGGTGCAGAACAAGATTGGGGCCAAGGGCGCCTGGGGCTTTGACGTATCCGCCGGCTGTTCCGGCTTTGTCTATGCGCTGCAAGCTGGCGTCAAGATGATCGAGAGCGGCGCGCATAAAAAAGTTCTGGTCTGCGGTGCTGACGCCAACACCCGCATGACCGACTACACCGACCGGACGACCTGCGTGCTCTTTGGCGACGGCGGCGGCTGTGTGCTGCTGGAGCCTTGCGAAGAGGGCGAAGTCGGCTTCATCGATTATGTGCATGAGGTGGACGGATCGGGTGCCGATGTGTTGAACCTGAAGGCCGGCGGCAGCCTCAATCCCGCCAGCCACGAGACCGTGGACAAGAAGATGCACTACATCTACCAGGACGGCCAGCAGGTTTACAAATTTGCCGTGCGCAAGATGCTCGATGCAACCTCCCGCGTATTGACGCGCAATGGCGTCTCCGGCGCGGATCTGGGCTGCTTCATCCCCCACCAGGCCAATCTGCGCATCATCACGGCGACCGCCGACCGGCTGGGCATGGCGCGGGAGCGGGTGATTATCAACATTGAGAAGTACGGCAACACCTCGGCGGGAACAATTCCTCTGGCCATGGAGACTGCCGTGGAAGAAGGTAAGTTGAAGAAGGGTGATCTGGTGCTGATGGCCGCAGTGGGCGCGGGCTTTTCGGTGGGCGCAGTGCTGCTGCGCTGGGAGATATAGCAGCGGAGTTAGCGGTGCTCGCGGAGTTAGCAAAAGACAGGGCCGATTCCTTCGGGGATCGGCCTTTTGCTATTGGCGGTATGTAGCTGGAGCGGCCGGACTGGCTGCCACGGCAGAATCAGTGAATGAGCAGCTTGAAGGCGTGAGTCCATTGATTGCGCGTAAAGCCATGGATGCACCATAAGACGGCCAACGGCTCGATGGCGCGCGCGGCCTCCGCCGTGCCCATATCCGCCGTCTCCCAGCCGAACTGATCTAGAATTCCGCGCACCGTGTCTTTCGCGGCTTGGTTGTTTCCGCATATGAACATGGTCGGCTTGCCATCTTTAAATTTAGGGTTGTCCATCACGGCGTAGCCCACCGAGTTGAACGCCTTGACGAAGCGCGCGCCCTCGTATTCTGTCTGCAACCGCTCCATGAGAGATTCATTGGCATTGGTAAAGAGCGGAAACACACCATTTGCAGAGGGCTCGCCCGCGAAGGGATTGCACACGTCGATGATGGTTTTTCCTTTGAGGTTTTCAGCGCCGGCCAGTTGCAGAACATCGCTAGCCACGCTGCCCTTAACGACGAGAACGATCAAATTGCCGAAGGCGGCCGCGGCGTTGAATGTGCCAGTAGAAGCCTTCGGGTTCTTCGCGTTCCACTCGGCAAGCTTGCCGGGCGTTCTTGAACCGACCATCACCTCATAGCCGTGTTTGAGAAAGCCGTCAGCCAAAGTTATGGCTACTTTGCCCGACCCTAATACTCCGATTTTCATTTTTCTCTCCAGTACGGATGAGATTCGCAAGTTTTATAGGAGGGTGCGTAATTTTTTCAGGCTTGGCGGGCAGAAAACTGAGATCAGTCAATGACCGGGAGGGTGTACTCCGGCAGCACGCCGGCTTCAGCCGCCATGCAGAAGAAGCCTCTCATCCCTTCGATACATTCCTCGTCGAGGATGTAGTGAATGTTGGTGGTGAGATAGGCGCGGATGGTCGCAGCGGGAATAGGAATGCGGCTGGACCACTCGGCGACCAGCGCCTCGATATTCTGCAAGCCGTGGTCGCGGGATTGGATGAAATCACCAGCAATCTTCTCATCCCAAGCCCCGCCGCTCACAGTGGTGCACCAGACGGCAGAGACGAAGGGCAGGCCAGTGAGCGAATGCCACTCCGTGGCCAGGTCGTGATAGACCAGCACCTCACCGGTGCGTTCGAAGCGGCTGGCGCGCTCTTCCAGAGCCAGCAGCGCAGGGTCGCCGATGAGGATGGCGGCGTCGGCCCGCTCCAGCATGGCGTCGAGATCGGCGGCGGCAGGCAGAAAGGGCACCTCCGGGTTGCCCCAGCGGCGGAGGAGTATGCGGGCGTAAGCCAGCGTCGTGCGGCTGGCGCTGTCGGCTGCCACGGAACGCAGCTCATGCAGCCGCTGAGTGGCGCGGCGAACCAGAAGCAAGGAACGCACGCGGCCTTTGGAGGCAATCACGCAGCCGGGAAGAATACGTAATCCGGGAGTCATCGCGAGCGCCGCGATGGGGATCAGGCCGATCTCGGCCGCGCCGGAGGCCAGCCGGTCAGCGCACTCCGAGGGCAACATCCGGTCAATCTGATAGCGGTGCGCAAGCGCGGCTTTGAGCGGCTTGTGCTCAAAGTCCCACATCAGCGGTGCGGGATTGAGAAAGCCGATGGCGGCGACGCGCAAACGAAATGGCTGGGCTGGTGTCACTGAATCTTAGAGTATCAATTCAGGACGAATGATTCCCCTTCATCGCGTCTACGCCGTCTGCAGCGCCTTCTTTCCGCCTTTTTTCGCTGTCTTCTTTGCAACCGGCGCTGCCTTGTCCACCACCGGCCCATGTGTTTCGGCGGTAGGTAGCGGAGGCGCGTCGCCGATGCGCTTGGAGTAGTCGCACACCACGGCGCTTTCAGCCGGCGGAAGGCCCTTGGCGCTCCGCTTCTTGGGCATGGCCTCTTCTTCAGCACCCTTCTTCTTGTTCGGACATTCCAGGAAGATGCCGGAACGCAGCGTCTTCTCGACCAGATACGAACTGCCACACTGCGGACATTTTTTGGCGACGGGCTTGTTGTTCGAGGTGAAGTCGCACTTGGGATAATTGGTGCAACCCCAGAAGATGTTTCCTCTGCGCGCCTTGCGCTCGGCCAGATCGCCCACGCCGCACTTGGGGCACTTCAGTCCCTCAATCAGATTCTGCTTCACGTACTTGCACTTGGGATAGCCGGAGCAACTGACAAACTCGCCATAACTTCCCTGGCGCAGCACCAAAGGCTTGCCGCACTGCGGACAATCTTCGCCGGTCGGCTGGGGAGCGGCCACCTTCTGCTGCTGCTTCGAGCTTAGCTTGCGAAAGGTCTTGCAGGGCGGGTCCTCGTTGAAGCCAGGACAGGACATGAACATTCCGAAGGGTCCGCGCCGGAGCACCATCACCCGTCCGCAGTTATCGCAATACTCTTCCTGTTCGGTAGCCTCCTGCCCCTCGGGCGTATTCATATCCGGCTTGCCCGCGGTGTTTTCCTTGGTAAAGGTACAGCTCGACTTGTCCTTCTTGTTATAGGCCGAACAGGCATAGAAGCTGCCGAACTTGCCCCACTTCAATAACAACGGCGAGCCGCATAGATCGCACTTTTCATCCGTCTTCTTCTCCATGCGCTTGATGTCTTCCATGTTCGCGCCGGCGTCCTTCAGCTCCTCGACAAAGTGATCGTAGAAGCCGTTCATCAGGACGGTCCACTTCTCGTTGCCTTCTTCGATCTCGTCCAGTTCTTCTTCGAGCTTGGCCGTGTAGGTAACATCGAAGATATACGGAAAGTTCTTCACCAATAAGTCGCAGACGACCATCCCTATCTCAGTCGGATAGAACCTGCCGCTGATTTTGGTCACATACTCGCGGTCCTGAATGGTGTTGATGATCGAGGCATAGGTTGAAGGACGGCCAATGCCTCGCTCTTCGAGAACCTTCACCAGCGAGGCTTCGTTGTAGCGCGGAGGCGGCGAGGTAAAGTGCTGCTCGTGCTGCAACTCGTCAAGCTCCAGCTTTTTTACCTGATCGAGATTCGGCAGCTTGTTGGACGATTCATCGTCGTCCTCCTTCTTCTCTTCCAACACCTCGTAAATTTTGAGGAAGCCGTCGAAGCGCACCACTGATCCACTCAGGCGAAAGTCATAGGTCTTGCCGGTTTTGGCGCTGACTGCGGCAATCTTTGCAGTAGTGACATCAAAGACCGCGGGCGTCATCTGCGAGGCCACGAAGCGTTGCCAGATAAGCCGGTAGAGCTTCAGTTGCTCCTCGGTCAGATAGCGCGCGATCGACTCCGGAGTCCGCGATACGTCGGTGGGGCGAATCGCCTCATGCGCATCCTGCGCCGCTTTCTTGCCCTTGTAGACATTCTGTGTCGCGGGCAGATACTTGGCTCCCAACTGCTTGCCGATCCACTCCCGCGCACCGGCAATGGCCTCCGGCGCCACACGCGGCGAATCGGTTCTCATGTATGTAATCAGGCCGACGGTGCCCTCTGCGCCCACATCCACGCCTTCATAGAGCCGTTGCGCCACGCCCATCGTGCGGCGCACATTGAAGCCCAGCTTGCTGGCCGCGTCACGCTGCAACTGGCTGGTGATGAAGGGCGCAAGCGGCCTGCGCTGCTTCTCGGTGGACTGCACCGAAACCAGCGACCACTGCGCCTTTTCGAGCGCCGCCATCGTTGCATCCATCGACTTTTTGTCGGGCAGCGCGTTGGCGATGAACTGCTCTTTGCCGTCCTTGTCCTGGCCGTTGGCAACGCGCGCCGGCTCGCCGTCGATGCCGATAAAGCGCGCCTTCAGCTTGGTATCCGTCTGCTTCTCCGGATGCAGCACAGCATCGAGCGTCCAGTATTCGACCGGCCCGAAGGCGCCGATCTCCCGCTCCCGCTCGACGATCAGCCGCACGGCCACCGTCTGCACGCGCCCCGCCGAGAGGCCTCGCCGGACCTTATCCCAGAGCAGCGGCGAAATCTGATAGCCCACCAGACGATCCAGCACGCGGCGGGTCTGCTGCGAATCGACGAGATTCTGATCCAGATCGCGAGCGTGCTTGAAGGCCTCCTGCACCGCTTTCTTGGTAATTTCATTGAAGGTCACGCGGCGAATCTTCTTCCGCTCCCTGGCGGAGGTTCCCAGTTGCAGCGCCAAGTGATACGCAATCGCCTCGCCCTCGCGGTCCGGGTCAGGCGCCAGATAGATCTCATCCGCCTTGGCTGCCGCCCGCTTCAACTGCGCCACAACCTTCTCTTTGCCCGGCGTGACGATCAGCGTCGGCTCGAAGGTCCGCTTTTCCAGCTCCACACCAATATCGTTCTTGGGCAGGTCCATGATGTGGCCTACCGACGCCAGAACCTCGTACCCGCTGCCAAGATATTTTTCAATCGTCTTGGCCTTGGCGGGCGACTCGACGATCACCAGAGATTTGCTCATTTCCATCCTTGATTCCAAATACACTCTATCGTGCCAGCCCATTGGACTGAGTTTGGCCCGGTTTGTTGCCATCGCTGATGCGGAGATTCCGTCCCGCATCCCCGAATCTTCCCCCTCCGGGAAATACTGCCGCAAAAGTTGGAAGCTACCACGAAAGGCCTGCACATTTCCACTCGCAGCCGATTATCTTCGTTTTTTGTTCTCTTCGGAAAGCGTATTCCACGAGCCAACCAAGAGATAAATGTGTATAATTACACACATAAACAGCGCAGAGATTGTCCGCAGGCTTGAATCGGAAGGTTGGCGCAAGGCACATCAAGCTGGTAGCCATTGCAAATTCAAGCACCCGGATAAGCCGGGAGCTGTGACCGTTCCACATCCAAAGAAGGATCTTCCCATCGGTACTGTACGCAGCATCTATCGTCAGGCTGGCTGGCAGTGGAGGTGAATATGCTCTATCCCGTTTATGTTCAGGTTGGAGACAAAAAGCACGCGCACGGCATTGAATTTCCGGATTTTCCCGGCTGCTTTTCCGCCGCCGACAACTGGCAGGAGATCAACCGCATGGCACAGGAGGCCGTGGAGTGTCACATGGCTGGCGAGAATCAGCCCATCCCAGCGCCCACCGCTCTGGAAAAACTGGCTGCCGATCCGCGTTACCAGGGCGGTGTATGGATGCTGGTTGACCTTGATCTGACGCGCATCGACCCCGCGCCCAAACGTGTCAACATCTCCCTTCCCGGCTCTCTGCTCTCACAGATCGATTCCTACGCGCAGACTCAGCATCTGACCCGCTCCGGCTTCCTCGCCAAAGCAGCGCAAGAAGCCATGAACGGACAGTAAGCGCTTGGTGATTTTCCAGGTTTCAGAGCCAATATCTTTGGTAGCTGACCGCATTCGACACGCTTCCTACCAGCCGAAAATCTTTGCACGCGTTGCATCTTCAATTCCCTGATATAGGTACTCTGGTACAAGAAACATAGTCCCCACCAAATGCAATTATCGTACTGCAGCAGACAGATAATATGACTCAATCTTCATGATTTGTTGGGTGGCCGCCGCCTATTCCATATTCCCTATTCTCTATTCCCTGTCTTTATCCCATCACCCGCACATAATTCTTTCCCGGCAAGCACCGGATGCGGCCTGTGATCTCCAGTTCGAAGAGCGCCATGAAAACCTCCGACGAGGTCAACTGCGTCTCCAGCAGTTCGAGAATTTCGTCGATTTGCAGGCTGGTGTCCTGCTGCAGCACTTCCAGCACGATCGCTTCTTCCGGGCGTAAAACCGGATCTGGCAAAAGAGATGCAGTCGTCGGCGACTTGGATTCAGACGGCGCCTCAGCCTCCAGTTCCAGCCGCACCTGCGATGGCAGGTCCTCCCACACATCCTCCCAGGTGGCCACCAGTTTAGCTCCCTGTTTAATGAGTGTGTTCGGCGTCCACGATCCCTTGTTGGTCACGTTGCCAGGAACCGCATAGAGATCGCGGTTCTGCTCGGCGGCGCAACGGGCCGTCACGCGCGTCCCGGAGTTCTCAGCCGCCTCAACGACCAGCACAGCCACGGCAAGCCCGCTGAGGATGCGGTTGCGGCGAGGAAAGTTCTGCGGCGCGGGAAAGGTGCCCATCGGCAGCTCGCTGACAATCGCTCCCCCACCCGCGAGGATCTCCTCGGCCAGCTTCTTGTTTTCTTTGGGATAGACAAGGTCAATGCCGGTGCCCCAGACGGCCAGTGTGGGCATACGCGCCGCCAAAGCCCCCTTGTGAGCGCAGGAGTCGATGCCCCGCGCCATGCCACTGATAATCAGCAGTCTGCGCACTGCCAAATCCCGCGCCAGCATCTCCGCCATGCCGGTTCCATACGGCGACGGGTGACGCGTACCAACCACCGCAATGCCCGGCCGCGCCAGCAGCTTCGCCGCGCCGCGCACCCACAACACCGGTGGAGGGTCGTAGATCTCCTTCAGACGCTCCGGATACTCCGCACAACTGTAGGTCACCAGCGTCGCGCCCTGCGCCTTCACCCGCGCCCACTCCTCCTCGGCCACGCGGCGCGCCTTGCCATCGAAGATGAACTGCGCCGCCTCGGCAGGGAAACGCAGCCCCTCCAGCGCGGTCAAGGGCAGCGTGAAGATCTGGCTGGGCGCGTCGAGATGCTTCGCGGCCTCCAGGATTCGCTTCGGTCCCAACCCCGGCGCCAGCACCAATGCCAGCCAAGCCAGCCGGTCTTCGTCCAGTTGAGCGGCAAGGGGGGGCGGAACGGGTTGAGAGAGTGTCGTCACAATTAGGTTACTGTCCGAGAATTGTACAGATTAATTTCTTCACAAGAAACTAAAATCTGCACACTTTGGTCATTTCCCGCGAGTGACTGTTTTCTACTTGCCAGATCCCTGCTTTCATAGGGAATATCGATCTGTTGCGCCGCTATACGCAAGGTCTTCGGCGACCGAAAGGATAAATGCCCTGGTGACAATTCGCTCGTCTTGAACTGGTACGATGAGCTTCGAGGTGGAAACAGATGGAACGGATGCTCGCGACCCCGGCTGACGCCGAAATCATTCTCAAGCTCTATGAATTGCGCACTGAGGCGGTGATGCGCCAGGCGCGCGCGTGGCTTACAGGCGAGTTCTGGCCGGCGACGGCCGAGGAATACTTTGCCGTGGCTCAAGGCTTCGGCCATCCACACAACGGATGGCTACGTCAGGTGCTCAGCTACTGGGAGATGGCGGCGGCGATGGTGCTGCACGGCGCGGTCTCGGCGGAGCTTTTTGTGGATTGCAACGGCGAGGGCTTTTTTCTGCTCGCCAAGTTTGCGCCGATTCTGGAAGCGATCCGGGAGAAGAATCCCGCTTTTCTAACCAAGACCTCCGAACTGGTGAACCGCTTTACCAGCGCCACTCAGCGCTATGAGGGGATCCTGAAGAGTGTGGAGGCCTTACGCGCGCAGTTGGCTGCGGGGAAGTAGCCGCGCTCGTGGCTGACTGGCAAGGAATTGCGCAAACAAGGCTCTTGCCGAAATAGTTGTCTGGGAGCATGATGGAAGCGGTACGAGAATCTTCTATTCCCCTGGAGGTTTTTCTCATGAAGCGTATATTTGCCCTGCTGGCGGTAGTATTTGCCATGAGCTCGATCATGGCCGGCGCAGCCGACTCATCCAAGATCGACGGCTGGATCTCCGACTCAATGTGCGGAGCGAAGCACTTGGGCGACAACCCTGAGTGTGTCAAAAAGTGCATCAAGGGCGGGATGAGCCCAGTCTTTGTGGACGAAGCCAAGAAAGCCGTCTGGACGATCGACAATCCCGACGCGGTCAAGGACTTTTATGGCGATCACGTAAGCGTTGTGGCGACCGCCGACGCGGCGAAGAAGAGCGTTCATATCGATTCGATCGCCGAAGTCAAATAGCTTGCCAGGGTCTTCCGGTCCATGAGCAGACTCGCCACAAAGGCCAATCTCTGCTAATGTCATATCCGATCCTCTCATCGGAAGCTATTTTTGGCCGATAGGGTGTGAAGTGGATTTGACCGGAACAACTGATGGCACGAGCAATCTGGAACGGCAAAGTCATTGCCGAAAGCGAGAAGACGGTGACGATGGAGGGGAATTTGTACTTCCCCGAGTCCAGCCTCAGGCGGGAGTACTTTCATCCCAGCACGACAACTTCAATGTGTCCAGTCAAAGGGCAGGCGCGCTATCTGAATGTTCTCATCGACGGCGAGGATAACCAGGATGCGGCCTGGTACTATCCTGACCCCAAACCGGTGGCACGCAAGATCAAAGGATACGTCGCCTTCTGGCGGGGCGTGGATGTGGAACCCTAGCTTCTGCTTGCGCGGAGGGAGAACCGGCAGATTTCAAGAGTGGGCCAACGGGCGGTGTGATACATTTACCCCATGAGGCTCAAGGGTTTAGCGAAACTCGCGGCGCTGTTGGCCATCTCCTTGGCAACCAATGCCTTGGCTGCCAAGTCCGGCGACCGTACTGGCGCGAGTCCGCGAACTTCCAGTATTTCTACAGTCTCCGCCTCCAACTCGCAGAATGCGGGCACTCCACGATCGGCAATCGACGATCCCGGCGGCGTGCCCGATACCCTGCCGCCGCCTCACATCTCCATCGCCACTCCGGCGCCCATGACAACGGAGTGGAGTTGGCATGAGGTGATCGCATGGGCCGCGAATCTGGTACTCGTGTTTTTGGGATACACCGGAATCATGTTGGCCCTCTCCCTGTTGAAAAAAATTGAGCGTCAAACCACCTATGCGGAGGCCGCCGCCGAAGCCGCCGCCACCAGCGCTCATGCCGCGCTGTTGAATGCCCAGGCGATCATCGATGCGGAGCGGCCCTGGATTCTGATTACGATCGAACCTTCGCGGAGCGCGGAGAACAGTTTTACCATCATGGCCACTAACCGCGGCCGCACCCCTGCCAAAATCCTCGTGAGCGAGGAACGCACGCGGATTATCGTCGATGAAAGGCACCTTCCCTCTCCACCAGAGTACAGACGGGAGAACACGAACGCTCCGCTGGCGCCGACCATCCTGCTTCCGGGAGAGTTTATGGCGATCAAACCCTTTGGCCGGAATGAAGTGAAGGGGCTTTGCGACTCCGAGGAGCGCTACAAGCGCATCGAAACCTGGGAGGAAAAGATCTATCACTACGGAAGAATCACTTACAAGGATTTGATTTCACCCGCAGATTCTCCGGCCCATGAGACCAACTGGTGCTGCTGGTACATTCATGGCCGGCAAAGCAGCGGAATGGTGATGGCCGGCCCGCCGGAGTACAACTCGCACACCTAACGCGCGAAGATCACAGCTTGACTGTCCGCATAGACCTGCTTCCATCCCGGCAAAAGCGGCAGAACCTGTGCCATCGTGGATCGGCGATCCAGCAGGCAGAAATGGATCCTGTACTTTTCAAGAAGCAGCCTCGGATCGCCCTGCATCATGGCCCAGCTTCCGTATTCGCCGAGAATGCCCGACCATTCGTAGAGATCTGTGCGGCCATCGATGAATACGGGATGCTCCGGCGCCGCCCAGATCAGGTAACCTCCAAAGCTGTAATCGTTCAGCATCGGTCCGGACAAATGGCTTGACTGGATGAATTGCACGGCCTTGACGGGGCTTTGCACCTCGACCTGCGACTCGAGAAATTGCCGGCTCGGGAAGGCCAGATACAGCGTTATCAAGCATATCCCTATCATCATCGCATTCGGCCAGATGCGATCCTTCTTGGCGTCGTAACCATCCCAGGAAGGCGCAAACTGGCGTGAGAGAACGGGCACAGCCAGAATGCCAAAGACGATCAGCATCCGCTGATGGCTGACGGCCATCCAAGTGCCGATGGCCAGCAAGAGCAGTTCGTCGAAGAACAGTTCTGAGCGGCGCACAAGGACCAGCAGAAAAATCGCAAGAAGAACCAGGAGCAGCGCCATGCCGCGCGGGACAGTCATGTTGAGCGGCGCCCACTCTTCCACGGCCCCAAGCAGGATGTGCATATGCAGCATGGTATCGAATGGATAAAGAATCTGATGCCAGCCGCCGGGATTGGCAAAGAGCGCCGCCAGCGAGAGCAGGATCGACCAGATCAGCATTCGGCGACACTGCGGATTCCAAGCCCTTGAGAGCAATGAACCAAACTGAAAGCTGAAGAAGGAAGTGAAGAGAAAGACTCCAGCCAAAATCAAACCCAGCATGAACGAGCCGTGACAGTTGATCCACAAGGCAAAGACCAGCGGCAGCCCAAAGAACCAGCGCGGGTTGCGCGTCCTGCCCAGGTGAATCAGCGTCAGCTCCACGATCAGCAAGATATAGGCAATCACCTGCGGCCGGATGGAAAACGCGACAGTGGAAAAAAGCCAGATGAGCACGGCGCCGAAGAAAGCCACTTTGACATTGCCTGAGTAGAGGGTGCAGAAAATATATCCGGCGATGAGCAGAAGTGAGGTGAAAAGGCAGAGCCAGAGCATCAGGCCAGGGAGTCCGGCGAACTTCCAGGCGGAGAAGATGGCAACTTCGGCAAGCCATTCCTGCGGGACCAGGGAGTGATGGCCGGCAGTGTAGGAAAAGGTATCCACAAGTGGAATCGTGTGCGTGGCACAGATGACCTGCCCCATCTTGAGATGCCACCACAGATCCGAATCGTCCACACGGGCGCGTGAGGTCAGCCATGCGAGCGGAATCAGAAGACAGGCCTGCATGACGGGAAAAGAAAAACATTTTTGCAGAATGCGAAGGGGCGCGGAGATCCGTTTGTCTTCCGCCATCGGAGATGCAGCGCTCATCTTGACTTTGCCTCGCGCCGCCGGGTTCGTTGGCGACACGCACTATTATTGCATCGCCAATCGGCAACTTCTAGGGCGCGCGATCGCTCGCTATGAAAGCAACTCCAGGCCCCAATGCTCTAAACTTTAAGCTGGACCCCTTGATGATGAAGTTTTTCAGCAGCAAAAAAGACACTCCAGTGAAGCCTGCAACTCCATCCGATGCGGTGGAAGCCGCTCCGTCCGGTCTCTTCGCGCGCATGAAGCAGGCCGTTGCGCGCACCCGCGAGTCGCTCTCGGCCAAGATCGACGACCTCGTCTCGCTCACCCGCACCGTCGATGAATCCACGCTGGAAGACCTCGAATCAGCATTGCTGAGCAGCGACCTCGGCGTGCAAACCACCACAGTCCTTCTCGAAGCCCTGCGCGATCGCGCCCGTCATCAGGCCATCAAAGGCGGCGACGAGCTTCGCTCACTGCTCAAAGCTCAGTTGCGCGCAATCCTTGAGGCTCCGCAGCGGACTCCCGCCGCTCCGGCGCTGCCGCCCAGGGTCACCTTTCTGGTTGGCGTCAACGGCACCGGAAAGACCACCTCCGCGGGCAAGCTGGCCGCCTGGTTCCGCGCCAAAGATCAAACCGTTCTGCTCTGCGCCGCCGACACCTTCCGCGCCGCCGCCATTGAGCAACTCGAAGTCTGGGCCGCCCGCTCCGGCGTCGAGATGATCAAGACCCGGCAGGGCGGCGACCCGGCCGCAGTTCTCTACGATGCCGCCGCGGCCGCAAAAGCCCGCCAGATCGACCACCTGATCGTGGACACCGCAGGCCGCCTGCACACCAAAGCCGGCTTGATGGACGAACTCGACAAGATGCGCCGCACCGCGGCCAAGCTGATTCTCGGCGCACCCCACGAGGTACTGCTGGTCATGGATGCCACGACCGGCCAGAACGGCCTCAACCAGGCACGCCAGTTCACGCAATCTGCCGGCGTTACCGGCATTATTCTGACCAAGCTCGACGGCACGGCCAAAGGTGGCATCGCCATCGCCATCGCTCAGGAACTCAAACTGCCGGTGCTTTTTGCCGGCGTCGGCGAACAGATGAACGACCTGCTGGAATTCTCGCCCGCCGAGTTTGTCGATTCGCTGCTGGGATAACTTTGTGCCGTCTTCACGCATTCGATCATCCACGTGCGGCATCCCAATGCGATGGTCCAGTCCAATCGATTAACCTGAAGTGTGACTACCGGGTCAAATCTATTTCTCAGAATCCTGCATGGGAAGGGCTTCCTTCGCGTCTTGCTGCGATGGCTTGCCGCCAGTGTGGCGCTTCTCTGGTTGCTTGCCGCGCTGGCTCTGGTAGCTGCCCGATGGATCGATCCGCCGACAACAGCGGTGCAGATCGAGCGCCGTATGCAGGCCTGGATTCACCACACTCCGTATCACAAGCGCTACCAATTTGTTCCGCTGCGTCAAATCTCGCCCAATTTCCAGCACGCTGTCATCGCCGCGGAGGACGCGCGCTTCTACCAGCACCATGGATTCGATTGGCAAGCAATCCATCTGGCCGCCGAAGAGGACATGGAAGGCGGCCGCACGCGCGGAGGCTCCACGCTTACGCAGCAACTCGTCAAGAATCTCTTCTTCGGAACGGGCCGCTCCTTCCTCCGCAAGGGCGCGGAGACCACGCTGGTTCCGGTGGCCGAACTCGTACTTGGCAAGCAGCGCATTCTGGAGCTTTACCTCAATGTGGTCGAATGGGGTCCGGGGATTTATGGCGCCGAGCCGGCCTGCCGTACCTATGACAAGACCGCAGCATTGAATATCGGCCGGGAACAGTCGGCTCGTCTCGCCGCGATTCTGCCAGCTCCTTTGAAGCGGAGGCCGGAGCGCATGAATCACTATAGCGCGATCATCCTCCGGCGGATGAACCAAATGGGCTGGTAATGGGGAGCGGCATTATGCCGGGAAACGTTGGGCGGAGAAAAGTCCTATTCACTCCATTGATTGGAAGAATGCGCCATTCATTTACACTGAAGGGTCAATTACCGCAGGCATGAATCAAACTTCGGATCAAGATCGTGACTGGATGCAGAGCACGCTGAAGCTGGCGCGGCGGGGGATCGGCCTCACATCACCGAACCCGGCTGTGGGCTGTGTCATCCTCGATAGCGCTGGAGAGTTAGCCGGCGAGGGCTGGCATGAGTACGATCTGCGGGATCATGCCGAGGTTGCCGCGCTGAAAATTGCCGGAGAACGCGCACGCGGCGGAACGGCCTACGTCACTCTGGAACCTTGCAACCACACCGGACGCACCGGCCCCTGCACGGAAGCGCTCGCCGCCGCTGGAATCAAACGCGTCGTTGCCGCTACCACCGATCCCAATCCATCTGTCGCAGGGCATGGCCTCGAACGCCTGAGGGCGGCAGGTCTGGAGACAGCGGTGGGAGTCTGTGAAGCCGAAGCACGTCGCATCAATGAGGGCTTTGCTCAATGGAGCCGGCAGAGACGCCCGCTGGTTCTGATGAAGGTGGCGATGACCCTCGACGGACGCATCGCTCCACCGCCCGGCGTGCAGAGACCTCATGAGCCTTACTGGATCACCTGTGATGCCGCGCGCGCCGCTGTACAGCCGCTGCGCCACCAGGCCGATGCCGCGCTGACCGGAGTGGACACGGTCCTGGCCGACGACCCGCTGCTCACCGACCGCAGCGGTTTGCGCCGCCGCCGCCCGCTACTGCGCGTCGTTCTCGACTCGGCGCTGCGTATGCCTTTGGACTCGAAGATGGTTGCCACGGCACAGAGCGACTTGGTCATCTTCACCGTCTCCGCCGACGAAACCCGCATCGGCCAACTGCGCCAGCGCGGCGTGCGCGTCGAGGTGCTGGCTGCCGAGGCAGGGCGCGTTCCACTGGGTAAAGTTCTCGACAAGCTGGGCGAAGATGGCATTCTGACCCTGATCACCGAAACCGGCACGCGGCTGAATACCGCGTTGCTGGCCGGCGATTTCGTTGACCGCATCCACATCTTCGTCTCTCCGCAGATCATGGGATCGGATGCCGTTCCCGCCTTTCGCGGCTTGGAGAGCGCGATTCGCATGGCGGAGGTCGAGGTTGAGCGCTACGGCAACGATCTGGGACTCTGTTCGCTGCTGCGCGACCCATGGCAGGGAATAGCACAGTCACAGGGCTTGTGAACACGGCCTCAAGCGGTTTGTATCCTCACTGCCGCGACCGCCAACATTGGGAGACCGGCTATCATCGAGGAATATGCGATTCGAAATCCTCACCATCTTTCCGGAGTTTTTTTCGAGCATCTTCGAGAACGGGATTCTTCGCCGGGCGCTGGCCGAGGGACTGGTGGAGGCGGGAGTACATGATCTGCGCGCCTTTACTCACGACCGGCATCGCACCGTGGATGACCGGCCCTTTGGCGGCGGCGAAGGGATGGTGCTGAAGCCGGAGCCACTGGCAGAGGCGCTGGCGTCGCTGGGGGTACAGAGCAAAGCGGAGCGGGAGAGAGCGAGTCAGGAAGCCAGTCATCTCGCCCCACCGCGGGTGGTTCTGCTCTCGGCGCAGGGAAGGCCCTTTACGCAGGCTATGGCGCGAGATCTGGCCACAGAGGAGCGGATAGTGCTGATCTGCGGGCGCTATGAAGGTGTGGACGAGCGCATCAATCAGCTTTATTGCGACACCGAATTATCGATTGGCGATTACGTGCTGAGCGGCGGCGAGCTGGCCGCTGCCGTCGTGGTGGATGCAACGATGCGGCTGATTCCCGGCGTGCTGGGCAACCAGGCTTCGAGCGAATTCGAGAGCTTTGGCGTGGCCGACGTAGAGATCACCAGCGACGCAGAGGGCGTTCCGCGCTCGCAGCATGGCGCCGGCGGTCTGCTTGATTATCCGCACTACACGCGGCCTGCGGAGTTTGGCGGACTAAGCGTGCCGGAGACGCTCTTGAATGGCGATCACGCCGAGATTCGCCGCTGGCGGCGGGAACAGCAATTGCGCAAGACGCTCGCCAACCGGCCGGATCTGCTGGCAGGTGCGGCGCTGAGCAAGGAAGATCGGAAGATTCTGGAGGCAATTCGGGTGGAAGACTGAATAGGCAACTATGATGCCCTCCCCGGCGTATTCAGATCAGCCAGCCCCTCAGGCAGCGCCATTTCGACCCGCCTGGCTGCCAGGTCGATCTTGCGCAGGTAGCTTTTGGCGAAGGGAATGAGAACTTCGCCGGCTGCGCCTTGCACGATGAGGAGCGCGACGGGACCGGCGGTGCGGTCTACTTCTTCGATTTCGCCGACAGTAACCGGCTCGGCACCAGCCACGTCGATCAACATACAGCCGATCAGGTCGGCAATATAGACTTCATCCTCGTCGAGAGCGGCCCGCTCCGCGTGGGGAATGGCGACGATCAGCCCTTTGAGTGTCTCGGCGGCGGAGATGGAGTCAACTCCGGCAAAGTGCAGCACGATGCCGCCCTTGTGCGGCCAATCGGCAATGAGTTGAACTTCGCGGGGAAGCGCGCCGCCACCCGCACCGGAGGAGCCGCTCAGCAGCCAGAGTTGCTTGCGCTCGGCAAATTTTTCAGGAAAATCGGTGAGGATATCGGCGAAGACTTCGCCTTTGCGGCCTTGCGGATGGCGTATGCGCGCCAACCAGACCCATTCATCAGGCGTGGTCATCGCAGCCTCCCGGCAAGAGCGGAAGCTCTGGCATCGCGGCCCTCAGGCTTCGTCTTCTTCAAGGATGTCAAGCGTGTAGCGGTGATGCAGCTTCATGCTGACGGCGCCCAGAATGGTGCGCACCGAGCGGGCGGTGCGGCCTTGTTTGCCGATGACCTTGCCGACATCCGAGGGTGCAACGCGCAGCTTGAGGATAGTGCTTTCGTCGCGGCCCACACTCTCGACCTCGACGGCCGCCGGCTCATCGACCAGCGCCCGCGCAATCTCGCGGACCAACTCTTCCACTTCAACCATAGCGTTTTGGGTCATGATCTTGCCCCTGACCGGATTCGTTCAGGAATTGGCGACTGCAAATTCGTGAGGAGAATCGGTGCGCGCATAGTAACAGCCGACACCCGCTGCCGTCAGCAAATAAAGTGCGCACCGGCGCTGAGGCCCGCACGCACGCTTCGGGGAGGATCAGGCCGCGGCAGGCTCGGCAGCAGGCGCCGGATTCTTGGCCACCAGCTTGGCAACGATGGGAGTCAGTTGCGCGCCTACGTCACGCCAGTAGGCGACGCGGTCCTGCTTGAGGTCGACGGTGGCGGGGTTGGTGCGCGGGTTGTAAGTGCCGATGACCTCGATCGAACGGCCATTGCGGGCGCGGTCCTTTTCAATGACCACGATACGGTAGAAGGGCTGCTTGCGAGCGCCAAAACGCGCTAAACGAATCATTACCACGGTTATACGGTTCCTTTCAGATTCCTGTGCTCTGTTGCAAATCTTCCACCCTGCGGACAAAAACCTCTCCGCGGGAACCCCGGTCCCTGGGGATATTCCCGGCGGTCACGGACGCGCCTGAGATTTGAGGGCCAGACGGACGCTTCAGGCCATGCAAGGCACAACACCTAAGTATCGCCGAAAATGGGGGCTTGAGGCAAATGGCATCTTTTGCCGCAGGGCGATGTGCGCTCATGGGCCTGAGCGTTAACATGAAGTTGAGCCTGCTACGGAGGTATGCAGACGATGGATCGTGCGTATCACAAGACATATTCGCGTCAACTGGGCCGGGAGATGGAGATGCTTGTCTTCGGCAGCGCTGGGGTGCCTGTTGTGGCCTTTCCCACCAGCGGCGGGCGCTTCTACGAGTTTGAAGACCGGGGAATGATTACCGCTGTCGCGGAGAAGATCGACGCCGGCCAGTTGCAGATCTTCTGCTTGGATTCAGTGGACCGCGAGAGCTGGTACAACCGGACCGCGACGCCGCGCGCACGCATTGAGCGCCATATGCAGTACGAGGAGTACATTCTTCAGGAGGCGATCGGGCTGATCCGCGAGCGGAACAGGGATACCCGCCTGCTGGCGCTGGGTTGCAGCTTTGGCGGCTATCACGCGGTCAACATTGCGCTGCGCCACCCCGACATTTTCACCGGCTTCCTCTCCTTCTCCGGAGCCTTTGACCTGACGCAGTTTCTGGGCGACTATTACGATCAGGAGTGCTATTACCATCTGCCTCTGCATTACCTTCCCAACCTGAGCGCGCGCTGGTATCTCGACCGCTTCCGCGATGCGCGCTATCTGCTGGCGACAGGCTGGGACGACCATTGCCTGAGCCAAAACCAGCAGCTCGACTGGATCATGAACGAAAGAGACATCACCCATCAGTTTCATGTTTGGAATGAGTTGAACGCGCACGACTGGCCAACCTGGCAGCGCATGGCGGCAGAGTACCTTTGAAGCAAGGAACAGAGGCCTGCTCCCTGCATAGTTGCGCGGTTGTGGGACTAATTTCCGAGCTTATTCAGCAGCCAAGCCATATTCCGGCCCAGGACCTTCATGGTGCGGATACCCTCTTCATCCTGCTCCACATCACCGGGGTTGAGGCCGAAGCCGATATTCCAATACGACGAGCCAGGGACGATCATCTCGCTGATCAGGAAGAAATGATTGAGGGAGTCGAAGGCATGAATGGCTCCGGCGCGGCGCACGGCAACCACGGCTGCGCCCACCTTGCGGCGGAAGAGGCCGTCGTTCGACTTGGAGACCAGACAGGCGCGATCGATCAGAGCTTTGATCTCCGGCGAGATGTCGGCCACATAAGTTGGCGAGCCGAGCAGAATGCCGTCGGCGGCGATCATCGCTTCAATCAGCGCATTGCCGTCGTCGTTCTTCTGGCCGCAGCGGCCGTCCTTGTTGCGCGAGCATTCGCGGCAGGCCAGGCAACCGTGAATCTTCTTGCCGCTCAACTCGATGAGTTCGGTTTCAATGCCTTCATGCTCCACTTCCTTGAGAACCGTGCGAAGAAGGATGGCGGTATTCCCGTCCTTGCGGGCGCTGCCGTTGAAAGCAACAACTTTCATCGTGCTCACCTTTCACTCTCTCCTGATAGCCATAAAGTCCAACTCTCTATTCTCTCTCAATTTTGCAATTCATAAATGCCGAATGTGCGCCTGTCGTTGGCCCGTTTTTCCTCAATTCGGCTGGATTTCAACCGGCTTTTGGGCGAGTGAAAGAGGGTGACTGACGACTAGAATCTAGGTAGCTATGAGCGAATTTACGCATTTGCATTTGCATACGGAGTACTCGCTGCTGGACGGGGCTTGCGACGTACATAAACTCGTAAACCGGGTGGCGGAGTTGGGGCAGAAGTCTGTGGCGATGACCGACCACGGGAATATCTATGGGGCGGTGCATTTTTTTGCGGCGGCCAAGGCCAAAGGAATCAAGCCGATTCTGGGCTGCGAACTCTATATCTGCAAGAACGAGGACCACCGCGCGCCGGGCGACGGGGATGAGAACAATCACCTGCTGGTGCTGGCGGAGAACGAGGAGGGCTACCGGAATCTGATCCGGATTACCTCGGAGGCATCGCTCTACGGCTTCTATCGCAAGCCTCGCGTGAGCAAGCGGTACCTGGCTGAAAATTCCAAAGGGCTGATTGGATTTTCCGGCTGCCTGAGCGGAGAGCTATGTGAAGAGCTGGTGGCGGGACGGTATGAGAAGGCGCGGAGCGTGGCGCAGCAGTATGAGGATATTTTTGGCAAAGGAAATTTTTATTTAGAGATTCAAGATCAGGGACTGGAGCAGGAGAAGCAGATTCACGAGGCGCTCTTCCGGATGGAGCGGGAGTCTGGAATTCCCCTGGTGGTCACGAATGACTCGCACTACTTGTGCGGTGAAGACTCCCATGCACATGACGTGATGCTCTGTGTGCAGACCGGCGCGAAGATCCACGACAAGGAACGCTTCCGGTTTGATTCCGATCAGTTTTTTGTGAAGAGCGCGGAGGAGATGGGGCGGGTTTTTCCGGATGCGCCCAGCGTGATGCAAAGAACGATGGAGATAGCCGAGCGCTGCAATCTGAAGCTGCATCCCGTGGACAATCCATTTCCGGAGTTTGCGGTGCCGGAAGGGCAGACCATCGACAGCTACTTTGAGCAGGTATGCAGGGAGGGATTGCGGAAGCGGCTGGAGACGGCGGTGCGGCAACTGGAGTTGCGCGGTGTGCGGCGTTCGACGCCGGCAGAGTACGAGGCGCGGCTGAATTACGAGATCGGCATCATCAAACAGATGAAGTACTCCGGATACTTTCTGATTGTGTGGGATTTCATCAAGTATGCGCGGGACCACGGGATTCCGGTGGGGCCGGGGCGCGGCTCGGCGACGGGATCGCTGGTGGCCTATGCGATGGAGATTACGAATATCGATCCAATGCAGTGCGTGCTTCTCTTCGAGCGGTTTCTGAATCCGGAGCGCGTGACGATGCCCGATATCGACGTGGACTTCTGCCAGAACCGGCGCGGCGAGGTGATCGAGTATGTGACGCGCAAGTATGGGCGCGAGCAGGTGGCGCAGATTATCACCTTCAATACGATGGCGGCGAAGGCTGCAATCAAGGATTGCGGCCGCGCGATGGATATGCCGTATGGCGACGTGGATCGGATTGCGAAGCTGATTCCGGCGACGGTGGGCATGACGATTGACGCGGCTCTGGAGGACGTGGACGATCTGCGAAAGGCTTACGAGACGGATGGGCAGATTCGTGAACTGATCGATACGGCGAAGAAGCTGGAAGGGCTGGTGCGCGGCTCGGGAGTTCATGCATCGGCGGTGGTGATTGCGCCGCGGCCTCTGACTGAACTGGTACCAGTGGCGAAGACGAAGAACGACGAAATCGTGACCGCGTACGACATGAAGGCCGTGGAGAAGATGGGCCTGCTGAAGATGGACTTCCTCGGCCTGGCGACGCTGACGGTGATTGACGATTGCCTGAAGTTGATCGAAAGCAACCGGGGAGAGAAGCTGGACATCGAGTCGATTCCGCAGGATGACGAGGAGACATTCAAGAAGGTCTTTCACTCGGCGCTGACATCGGGAATCTTTCAGTTTGAATCGAGCGGAATGCGCGATATTTTGCGGCGGTATAAACCGGACAGCGTGGAAGAGCTGACGGCGTTGAATGCGCTGTACCGGCCGGGTCCGATGGATATGATCGACGACTTCGTCGAGCGCAAGTGGGGGCGGCGCAAGGTGGAGTATCTGCTGCCGGAGCTGGAAGCTGTTCTCAAAGACTCGCTGGGTGTGATCGTCTATCAGGAACAGGTGATGCGAATCGCGAATGTGCTGGCGAGCTACTCGCTGGGCGAGGCGGATCTGCTGCGGCGCGCGATGGGAAAGAAAAATGCCGAGGCGATGGCGGAGCAGCGTGACCGGTTTTTAAGCGGCGCGGCGGCGCATGGGCATCCGAAGAATGCGGTGGACGAAATCTTTGACCAGATGGCGAAGTTCTCAGGATACGGATTCAATAAGTCGCACTCGGCCGCTTACTCGCTGGTGGCTTATCAGACGGCTTATTTGAAGACGCATTATCCGATGGAGTTCATGGCGGCGCTGCTGACATCGGAAACATCGAAGCCGGAGAATGTGGTGAAGTATATCGGCGAATGCAAGGAGATGGGCATACGCGTGGAGCCGCCGGATGTGCAGGTTTCAGGTGCGCAGTTTACGCCGCATGCAGAGGCGATCCGCTTTGGCCTCGCGGCGGTGAAGAACGTGGGCGGGAACGCGATCGAATCAATCATGAAGGCGCGCGTGGAGGCGGGCGGACACTTCAAAAGCTTCTGGGAGTTCTGCGAGAAGGTTGATCTGCGCGTGATGAACAAGCGAGTGATTGAATCGCTGATCAAGGCCGGAGCGCTGGACACGCTGGGTGCGCGAGCCTCGCTGATGAAGGCCGTGGACAAGGCGATGGAGCGGGCGCAGAAGGCGCAGAAGGATGCGGCGCAGGGACAGAGCGGTCTCTTCGGACTCTTCGACGAGGGACCAAAGAGCGGTGGAAATGATGATCTGCCAAATGTGCCGGAGTGGGAAGAGGGCGAGCGGCTGGCGAATGAAAAAGAAGTGCTGGGATTTTTTGTCTCCGGACATCCGCTGGATAAGTACGCGGAGAAGCTGAAGAATTTGACGGGGGTAATTCCCGTGGCCGAAGCGCTGGAGCGCAAGCCGCCGGAGAAGACGTGGGGACGGCAGGCAGACCCGGCAGACGAGATTCAGGTGGCGGGAATGATCCTGGGATTGCGGGTGCAAAAGACCAAGCGCGATCAAAAGCTGTACGCGCAGGCGGCTCTGGAAGATGCGACGGGAAAGATCGAGCTGGTCTGCTTTCCGCGGGATTATGAACGGCTGCAAGGGCAGTTGAAGATGGAGGCTCCGGTGCTGCTGCGCGGAACGCTGACGGGCGATGAGGATGCCGCGCCGAAGATTGCCGTCAGCGCGATTCAGTCGCTGGAAGAGGTGCAGGTGAAGCTACCCTCTGGGGTCAGGATCCGCATCAACCTGGAGCGCGCGACGGAAGAGATGCTTGCGGGATTGAAGAGCGTGGCGGATGCGGCTCCGGGACCGGGCAAAGTGATGCTGCATCTGGAAAAAAAAGGCGAGTATGCGGTGATCCTGGAGCCGGAGGCGATGAGTGTGGCGGCAGATCGCGGATGGGTTGAGCGCGTTGAAGAGTTAGTGGGCAGGGGAACGGTGCAGTCGGTGGGGTAAGCAGGGATGAAGCCGCGCCGCGATACCAGCTTAACAATGCGGCTCAGTGCGCGGCATGGCTATTCATCTTTCGAATCTCACTGCCGGCCAGGAGAAATGCGCCGACGCCGTAGTTATAACTGGCGGAGGCCTTGAAGGGGGCAGGTGCGGCTCCCGTCTGCTGGATGCAGCCTAAGCGTCCATCGGCGTAGACATGGTGCAGCATCCCGGCCCAAGCCCTTTCGATCACTGGACGGTATTTTTTCTTATTCAAGAATCCTTGATTGACACCGGCAGCCAGCGCATAGGTGAAGAGTGCGGAGCCGGAGATCTCAGGCAGATCATAGTCTCCCGGATCGAGCAAACCTGCTCTCCAAAGGCCATCCGGAGATTGAATCGAGGCTACCTTCGCCGCCATCTCTTTCAACTGCGCAATATACTTCCGCCGCGCCGGATCATTCTTGGGAATGTATTGTAGAGTGCGAATGATTCCTGCCATCACCCAGCCATTTCCACGCGACCAGAAGATCTTTTTCCCGTTGGCTTCCGTTCGGGTCAGATAGGTGGAGTCCCGCGTATACAAATGTTCATTGGTATCGTAGAGGCGCGCGGAGGTCTTGGCCCATTCTTCGTCGAGATACGCAATGTATTTTCTGTCGCCGGTAGCTGCGTACATACGCGCCCAAGTAGGAGGAGCCATGAAGAGCGCATCGCACCACCACCACGCAATCTCCTTGCCGGGAATCGTTGTGGTGCGTGGAGCTGCGAGAATCGCGTCCAATGCGTTCTGCGTCGGCGCGATCATCGCCGGGTCTTTCTTTTGCAGATACAACTCCAGATAAAGCTGCCCCAGACTCTGCGCATCGGCATCCGGCAGATGAGCGGTATCGTCGGGAAAACGCGGTAATATGCGCAGCTTCCAGTCAAACTTTCGCCCCATGGCGATCATGGCATCGCTATACTTGGGATCGCCGAGCGAATCGGAGGCAGCCATCAAACCTGTATAGAGCACGCTCCAAGTCCAAACGCGGTCAAAGTAAGGCTCGGAGGTCTTGAGTTGCCAGTCCGCGACCTTGCGCATGGCAGCGGCGATGGCATCAGGCTGGATCGAATCGGAAAGGTCCGTGGCCAGAGGGCCGGGATCGTCGGGAGCATCGCCAAAATGACGCATCGCGTTGTTGGCGATAGTCGCCTGATCTCGCGGCGTAGGCTGACGCTGCGCATTCGCGCATGGCTGCGACATCAACAGGCAAATACCGGCCACGAGAGCGGTGATCGGCGAAATGAACTGTCGCAATAACATGATTCCACCCCCTTCAGATGACGCAAACAAAGGCAACAGCGAATGCGCAGCAACTCGCATAACCGGCTCCGACTTCAGCGCAAAAGTTGAGCGCCAAGAATGTCACTGGAAAATGATTCTTCTCGAAAAAGCTATTATTCACTTTGAAATACACGAAAAAAACAAGGGCCAGTTGCATTTCAATCGATGCATTCCGGCCCTTGGGTTAACAATAATCAGTCAATCCTTCCATTGATGCGTACTGCGTTCGCCTAGAAGATAACCTTCAGTGCAAACTGTGCAATGCGTGGCCCGCCTTGCGTTCCCGTGATGGATCCAAAGGAAGTGCTGCTAGGGGCGGGGTTCGAGACGGACGGGTTGCCGAGTTCGGTGTGGTTGAGCAGATCGAAGTACTCGGCCCTGAACTCCAGATTGGTTTCGCGGCAGAGCGGGAATGTCCGGACGACGGCGCCATCCCAGTTCGTGAAGCCCGGACCGCGGAGCGAACCCTTGACCACATTGCCGTAGCCGGTGCCAGGGCCGGAGTTGACAGGGACCGAGAACGCAGCGGGATTCAGCCAGGCAACGCAAGGCTTACCCGCCTGACAATCGCCCGCGCCGACCTTCCTCAAGTAAGCCGGCAAAGCGAAGTTCCGCTGCGCGCGGTCCTGGGACAATCCAGTGAGAGAGTTATCGGTTCCCATATAGGCTGTCAGGGAATCACCAGAGTGATGAATGATCAGTCCGCTGGTGCGCCAGCCGTTGGCAACGGAACGGAGAATACGGTTTCCGGTGTTCAGAGTCGGCAGTTTATAGACATAGGAAGCGGAGATGACCTGGGGATGATCGATGTCGGAGATGCCGCGGTCGAGGGCCTTGTAATCTGCGACATACTCACCCGCCGGCATATTTTGCGCGCCTGCCGGATAGACAGGATAGACATACGACTCGCCAGCATTCAGATCCTCAGTGTTTGAAACCCTGGTTGCCTGCGGCAAATCGTCCAGCGACTTCGACCATGTGTAGTTGAGCAGCAGCGAGAGGCCGCGCGACATCTTCTTTTCCAGGGAGGCCTGGAGCGAGTCAAAGTGGGCCGCGCCGCTCATGCTGGCTTCGATAATATCGGAGTAATTCGCATTGCAACCAGCGGCCGCAAGGCAGGGTCCGACGGTGGGAGAGGTGTTATAGACGCGCCGCTGATTGGTGCTGAGCGGATCCGTCCAGACTCCTTTGGAATTGAATGCGCCGCCGACATTGACAGCCGGGTTAAGTTCGAGGTTGACAAACTGATGGCGTGAAATGGAACCGACATAAGCCAGCCTTGCCGCCCAACTGGATGCGATCTGGTGTTCAATCGTCAAGTTATAGGCATAGGTGACGGGAACCTGGAAGTTGCCGGAGGGATCGTACTCCACAACCGTCACACCATTGGGGAATGCCTGCGTGGACGGGAAGGGCAGCGTAAAGGGGAAGGGATTGGCAACCTTCCCGGCTGCGCAGAAGGCGGTTGTGGCGCAATACGGATCGCTGAATGGGCCGCCAGGGTTGGTGCCAGGGCCTGCCGTGCTATACATCCCGGGGTTGCTCAATGCCACGACCTCGGTATTGGGCACTTCACTGGCCTGACTGAGGTTGAAGAAGCCGGGCATACGATCCTGGTAAAAGATGCCGCCGCCACCGCGCACAACGGATTTGGTATTACCAAAGACGTCATAAGCAAAACCCACACGAGGCATGATCTGCGTGTACAGATTCTTTACGCCATTCTTGGGTAAACCGGGATCTCCGGAGAGGACCATGCCGGCCGGCAAGGTGCTGAACTGGGCTGTTTTCGTTCCGGCTACGTAGTTGGCGGCGTTGAAGGCGGTCTGCGCACCGTTCAGGTTTCTCCAGGGCGCAAAGTCCTCCCAGCGCAAGCCGTAGTTCACGGTAATTCTATGGCTCATCTTCCAGCTATCCTCGGCATAGAGGCCGGGGAAGTTGTTGCGATCTTTGACGAGCTCGAAGTTGCCCTGTTGGAATTCGTTGGATCCATCCATGAATCCCTGCTGGAAGTTTGCAAAGGCATTGGGATAAGCGGTTGACGTAGTGAAACCAAAACTGCCGTAGGATTGAAAGACGTTGGTCACGTCAAATTTGCTGAGTTCAATGTGCCCGCCAAAGGCAAAGTTGTGATTGCCCTTTACCCAGTGCAGATCGTCGTTGAGGGTATAGTTATTGCGCCCCCAGGCGGCGAAGGCAGAGGACGAAGCTCCAAAGTAGCCGGTGACCGTAGCGGCCAGATAAGGGCCGTCCGACGGCTGCCAGAGACCCTGTACTCCAAAGGCGGTGATGTCCTGGCTTCCCGGAGGTCCGCCGCGCAGGGATACTTCACGCTGATAATTGAGGACCATGTTATTCAGAATGCTGCCAGTGAATGTGTGCGTTTCGGCAAGCAGCGCGTTCTGATAACGGGTGTTGAAGTACGACTGGTAGCTGGCAAGGTTCGTGGGAACGTAATCGGCAGCCTGCTGGTAATAATTCTGATAGTAGTGGCCGAAGAGGTGGTCGGAGTCGCTGAATTGATGGTCGACGCGTGCGATGTACTCGTTGAAGAACTGCGTGGTGGGTTTGAAGTAGTTCACCGTGCCGCCAATCTTTCCTGCGGCCTCGGTTCCGGTAAATGTGGGAAAGACCTTTTCATAGGCGACAGCGGCCGGATCGAAGTTGGCGGCTGGGATGATGTTATTAGCGTATGCCACTCCGGTGAATGGATTGCTGATCTGTCCGGCCTGATCGAAGGTTCCCACCAAAGGTCCGGTTCCGGTCATGTAATAGCAGGTGTTGGGAGTGGGAGCGGCGGGATTGAAGCCCAATCCGTAGGTGTATGCGGTCCCGGCTGTCGTCACGGTTGCGGTTCCGGTGCAGAGATTGCCCAAATTGGCGGAGGTGGAGTTGGGACCGAGTCCCTCCTCGGCCAGGGTTGGAACCGTCGTCGTCGAGGCGTTCGAGTTCTGGTGAGCGATGGTGTGCTGGTAGCCAAAGAAGAATTGCGTCCGCATTCCGGTGGAAAAATGCGGGATGATGACCGGGCCGCCGATGACGCCGCCAAACTGATGGTGGTGATAGTTGTCAGCCACGGTGGCGAAGTAGGGCCGGGCGTCAAAGTAGCCGTTACGCAGGAACTCAAAGCCGGCGCCGTGGAATTTTTCGGCTCCGGACTTGGTGATGATATTGACCACGCCGCCGGCGCTCTGTCCGAATTCGGCATTGTAGTTGCTGGTTTGAACGCTGAACTCCTGCACTGCCTCCGGGAATGGATACGGGCCGTTGACGTTGGTCATTTCGTCGACGTTGTTGCCGCCGTTGAGGAGGTAATTCTGCTGGGAGGGCAGGGTTCCGTTCGCGGTCGAAACCTGCACCGCTGGAAATGTCTTTCCATTGCCCTGATTCACTCCATTGCCTTCGTTGGTGGCGTCGGCAACACCTGCGACCAGCGTAATCAGCGCCGCCGCGTTTCTGCCGTTCAGAGGCAAATCATCGACGCGAGCTTCATCAATGACCTGCGAGAGGGTTCCCGATGTGGTGTCGACCTGAGGCGCATCGCCAACTACGCTGATCGTCTCAGAGGACGAACCGAGCGTGAGTTTGACATTCACGGTTGCGGACTGATCGGCCTCAAGCACAATACCGGTTTGCGCAAACTTTTCAAAGCCCTTCGCAACAACTGTGATCGAATAGCCGGAGGGAAGCAACGCGGGAAACACATAGGCGCCGTCCGTTCCCGTCTTGACTATGGTGACTGCGCCAGTGGCAGTCTGTGTGGCTGTAACGGTTGCCGCGGAGACGACCGCACCGCTTGGATCCGTCACGGTTCCAATGATCTTTGCGTAACCTTGCGCGTGAATGCGAGCCACGGAACAGACAGCCATCATCAAAATGAATCCGGCAATCAGGGCATAACTACTGAAGGTCGATCTTCTCATTTTCATCGTTTTCTCCGGCAACTCCATGTCAAATCTCAGCCAACAACCGCCCAATGATGCTCTTTCACTAGACGGGAGGTTACCACAAAGAAACTTTGCGCACATCAAATTGCGCAAGGATACCCCGCCGGAAAGCTAGAACATTGACGGAGCTAATGTCAATAGAAAAATGTTTTTCGCTTGAGATCGCTTTTATTTGCCAGGTTCCTGACTCTCTTGCGCGCAATACAGGCCGTGCGACGCTTTGGCCGGCCGCCAGCTTCCTAAAATCAGAGGAAATGTCCCCAAAAGCCGAAGCCGGACGCGCTGAAGACTCGCATCCGGCACCGGGTTAGGAAGTGGTTGAATGTTTAGAACTTGATGTGGCCGGCGAACTGGAAGTCGCGCGGCCCCGGAGTACTGGAGACGCCGGTAATGCCGCCGAAGGTGGTCGATCCGGATGCCCAAGCACCGCTGGGCCCGCCGAAGGTCACATGGTTCCATACATTCGTCGCATCGGCCTGGAATTCAAAGGCCACATCCCCATGAATCGGGAAGGTGCGATGCAAGCCCGCGTCGAGGTCCCAAGTATATGGCTGACGCAGATGCAGCGGCGCCGACCGCGGCGCATTTCCAATCAGGTACTGATATGCTTTAGGCGCCAGAGACGCCGGAGCATAGGTGGTTGGAGTGGAGAATGAAGAGACGTTGATGTACTGGATCGGCTTGCAGCCGGGTTGACCGACCTTAGCAAGACCCAGATTGCATCCGATGTAACCGTCGGGGCCGCTTCCGTACTTACCATTGATCCGGGCAGGACCGGAGTATGCAGAATTCACATCCGGCATACACTGGCCCTGTCCGGGATACGTCGATGCGCTGCATCCATTCCATGTAACCAGGACCGGTAACCCTGAAGTGAAGGTATAGATCGACGAGAACTTCCATCCACCCGCCAGCGTGCGCACGATGAAGGAGTTGCTGCCGATATGCCCCTTTCCGAAGGGCAGTTCGTAGACGCCATAAGCCTTGATGCTATGTGGGATCGAGACATCGGTCCAGGAGCGGTCCATGCGATCCTGATGCCATGCTCGCGTGCCATTGGAGATTGCCGCCTGCGGGATGTTGAAGCCGCTGCGGAATGAGCCATCATCGCCAATGTTCTTCGAGAATGTGTAGCTGGCGTTGAAGGTCAACCCCTGGCTGAAACGCTGGTTCAAGGTCACCTGCAGCGAATGGTAGCTGAAGTTGCCCACATTCACACCCCAGGTATCGGTCACGCCGCTATATTGCGGGAAGGCAACCAGCATCTGAGCGATGGTCGCGGTGGAGTTCTTCGCGGCGCCCGCCGCCGCAGCCGTAAAGAAAGCGGGAGCCGGTGAGCCGGCCATGTTCTGTTGGAGAATCGTGACATTGGCCGCTGTCGCCGGCGCATTCAGGAGGGGCAGTTTGTTGGTTGAGTCCGAAACATTGCCAAGAACGGCCAGATATTTGGGATCCAACTGATTGGACCAGTATCCGCGCGCGTTGGCGCCGTTGGTGCCGGAGTTGATGATGAAATGGCTCTCGTTGCCCATGTAGTCCACTTCGAGGGTCATATTCTGAGTCAGACCCCGCTCGAAACCGGCGTTGAACATCTCGATCGTCGGAGCGCGTCCGGAGATATAGGGATCTGCGTAATTGACACCGCCCGCAGTGACGATGGTGTTATTGGCGGTGTTGAGGTAGAAGCCGGTCTGGAGCTCCTGTGCAGTAAGGCCTGGAGTGGGCGCGGCGGGATAGGTGAAGCCCGGTCCAAAGAGCGAGGTGTTCTGAATGCTGGTGCCGCCCGCTCCCGCCGTAGCAAATCCGGTGCTGTTGTTCAGATAGAAGGAGGGTCCGGCAGAGGCGCCTGTCGTAGCCTCTGGAGTCGCAAGGGCAGTCATGTTGAAGCCGGTTCCTCCGGTGCCGTTGGCAGCGCCGGCGCGTCCGCCAACTCCGCCGCCCTGAGAGAAGACCTGAGCGAAGCCGGCCCGGAAGACGGTCTTCTGTGTAATTTGATAGGCCAAAGAGACGCGCGGTCCCCAGTTCTTCCAGTAGGTCTGCACCGGCGTCTTGGAACCGATGCTTACCCCTGCTCCGCCCCAGTTTCCGGCAAATTGAAGCATACCGGGTGTATTCGTGAGCGGGTTGGTCAGGGCTGGATTCAGGAAGGTCCAGCGGTCCTTTACCTCGTGGAAGGGAGGCAGATAATCCCAGCGAAGTCCGACGTCGAGGGTCAGTTTGCGGGTCAATTTATAAATGTCTTCCACGTAGGGAGCGGCTGGCTTGAAGCGTCCGCCGGTTTCGCTGAGGGGCTGTAGAGCGAGGCTAGGCGCGGCGTTGGATGAGTTGTTTCCGATTGCACCCAACAAATAACTGGCATAGGGATAGCCGGATGGACCTGTGGCCGAGCCTGCGTAACCGGCGCCGCCGGTGCTGATTCCGGTGCCGGAGAAATTGGCCGTTGAGTTGGCGTTATAGGTGAAATCCATCACGCTGGAGTAGGTGGCCGGGTTGGCGTTATTATCCTCCTGCCACTGGTAGGTAAAACCAAAAGTCAGCGAGTGCTTTCCCTTCAGCCATTCGAGGTTGTCGGTGACGGCGTAGTTATTGGGCGTGGTGAGCTGCGTTGAGATTGAGCTGCCATTGCTTGTCCATCCCGTCTGCACGGTGCTATAGCCGGTTGTGGCCGTAAACGCCGCTCCAGGAAACTCCTGGCCAGCCTGGCCCTGCGGGATGTTAGTCATGCCGATGGCCGCGGGCTCCCATGCTGTTACGCCCTGCGTATCATTCTGAATATTCTGGAAGAATCTGGTAAATGACCCCTTCAACTGGTTAACCAGATTCGGCGAAATGGTATAAGTGTCACCAATCACATAATCTTTGGGAAAGACATGGGCCAGATCGCCACCGACGTACGGTCCCGCAATATAGGGAGCAGAGAAGTTGTTGATGTAATTTTGGGTGCCCATCAGTCCTTCCGACGAGAGCCGCTGCTTTGAACTCAGATCGAAGTCAACGCGCCAGTTGATCACATGGTTATCAAATCCACCGGGAACGCTGCCAAGATAATTGTTCGTGACCGAGGCAGTGTTGGTCGGCGCGGGCAGGAACTTCTGCATATATTGAGCGATCGGCGAGATTTTATTGGCGGGAATCACGTTGTTGGTCAGCACGTTATCCTTCATCGCCTGGAAGGGACAGCGGGTGTTGGCCACGCCATTGCAGCTATTGTTGGTGGGATCGTAGATGATCGGGGCGTTGTTGGCTCCGGTTCCGGTTTGACCAGTTCCGGGATTGCCGGTAGGGAAGGCGGCGCTCTGCACAATCTCAGTAAAATCGCCGTTCTGCATCAGCGTGGTTGGAATGGTGTAGAGCCCAGGCCCTTTTGCCGTGCGATAGTGGAATTTGGTGTAAGCGCCATAGAAGAAGAGCTTGTGAGCGGTGAAAGGAACCACGCCGCCAGCCGAGATCGATAACTCGTTCTGATGTTCAACGGGCTTGGGCGCCTGCACAGTTACTCCCTGCGAATTCTTCACGGTGTTGTAAGGAGCCGTGAAACCCCAGGCGTCGAAGGCCGTGTTGCGCACAAAGTCCGAAATCTGGCCGTGATATTTGATGCCGCCGGACTTCATGGTAAAGTTCTCAGCGCCAGCGCCGATGTACTCGGCCGGCGGCGTGCTGGTGACCATTTGGAACTGATCGACTGCGTCGAGATCCATCGTCAATGAGACGAGGCGGTTGTCGCCCTGCTGGCTGACCGTCTCTGCCGGCATGCCGTCGACATAGAGCTGGCCCAAGTAGCTTCCGGTTCCGCCAACGATCGGCATACGGCCGCCGTTATTCGCGCTTTGCGCGGCAGGAGTGAGAAGCGCGAAGGCCGTTGGATCGCGCTGCGATTGGTTCATCAGAATCGGCAGGCTCGAATAGTTCTCGTTTTCCATGACCATGCCGAGGGTTGCATTCTCCGTCTGCAACTGGGGCGGCGCCGTCGTTACGGTTACGGTTTGCGTCTCCGCGCCAACATTGAGCACGGCATTCACCGTCAAAACCTGGAGAGCATCCAGCGTAAGGTTCTCTTGCTTGTAGGTGTTGAAGCCACCGGCAGAGACCTCAAGGGTATAGCTGCCCGGAGGCAGTGGCGAGATCGTGTAGTAGCCGGCGGAGGTCGATGTGCGCACCGTGGCGATATTCGTGGCCGTGTTGGTCGCGGTGACTTTGGCCTTGGCGATGACCGCGCCGGTCGAATCGGTGACGAGACCGGAGATGGTGCCATCTCCAGCGGTTTGTGCCGCGGCCTGCCTGGCCGCCCAGCCCAGGCAAAGCATCAGCCCGAGCACGATAGTGACAACGCGTGGCCAGCTTCCGCTGCGCCTGCACCGGAGTTCAAACGTCCTGCCAAAATCAATATTGTTCATGTCTTCCTCACTGAGCCTCGAAGAAATGTTTGAAAAAGTGACCTGATCCTGGGAACTCTAAGTTTGAGCGCGCATTGAACCCGCGGTCAGGCACCGGAAGAAATCTAAGTCGCTCGCATTGCGAATGTCAATAGAAGAATTATTTATTTTGTAAATTTATTTTGGGATGCTCTGGGCAAGCGAAGTTCCCGGCCCCCAGTAAATGGGGGCCGAATCCCTGCCGCGAGAATCACTCTTCTATGTGTCTCACATAAATAATTGAATAAAGATATGTTAGATCGATATTTCGTATAAGACCGTTGGGTTTTCTCTGAGAAAACGAGGCATCCTGGCGAATCTCAGAAGGCGCGCACAGGATTTGCTGGGGTGGCAGGAATCGCCTTGAGCCGAAGCTCCCCTGACTTGATCCCCGCCGAAGAGGCGTGCAGTCGAATGATGCCGGCGCCGGCTGTGGACTGAAGGAATGCAACGGCTCTTCCTCCATAAAGATGGCGGCGCGGAAGAAGAAACGACTCATGAGTGGAAGCGCTTCCATTGTCCGTGGCGACGATACGTGCCGGCCCAAAGACGGAAAACTCGACTTCGCCGGAGGCTGCCGGATCGGAGGCGGGCACCCGCACACCGGCTTCGTCCACCAGCGTAGCCACCACCATGACGGCATCGTCGCGCCGCGGGGTAAGCGAGAGGCGCTCGGAGGTGAGCTGAAGACGCGCCGCCTTGCCCGCTGTGCGGAGTTCATCTTTTGCCACCGCATGGCCCTGGCGATAGGCAACAGCTTCAAGTGCGCCGGAGGCGAACGGCACCTGCCAGACAAGCGGAGTAGCATCCGGATGCAGCTTTTGCCGCCCCAGCGAGCCGCCATTGAGGAAGAGCTCCACCTCGTCGCAGTTGGCATAGACCTCGATTGTTTCCGTGTGCGGAGCGGTGTTGTGCGGAGACCAATCATGGATCAACGGCTCGCGCCTCGACAGTGGAACCAGCTCGTAGCCTGGGTCGGTTGCGGATTTCTCATCGTCGCCGACACGGCGGACCATATGCACGGCTGGCGCATTCGACCACCAGCTCTGCCGCTCCCAGGCGCGCGGGTGCGGCGCGGCTGTACGATCCAGCAGACCGGAGGAGTTGGCGATACTCGGCCACTTGCCGGCTTCGCCCAGGTAGTCGATGCCCGTCCAGAGGAACTGTCCGGAGTAAGGAGGGTTGTCTCGCAGCGCCAGCCAGCTCGCGCGATCATGAATGTTTTCCGTTCCCAGAATCTTGCGCGAGGGATTCTGCTGGTGAGCAGCCAGAATCTCATTGACGCGATAGTTCTGGCCGACTACATCGAGCAGATCGGCAAGTCCGTTGTCGTAATCGTGGCTGACGTTGGGACGGAAGAGAGCCTGCGTCACCGGACGCGAGGGATCGTTTTCATGGAAGACGGCGATGAGACGGACAAGGATAGAGTGCGCCAACTCGGCGTGGGGCGTGTCGTGAATCTCATTGCCCGCGCTCCACAAGATCACACTGGGATGATTGCGGTCGCGGCGAACCGTGTCACGCACATCGATTGACGACCACTGCTCAAAGTCGAGGTGATAGTCGAAGGGATTTTTTGCGACGGTCCAGCAATCGAAGAGTTCGTCCATCACCAGAAAACCCATGCGGTCGCAGAGATCGAGAAACTCCTGTGAGGGAGGGTTGTGTGCCGTGCGGATGGCATTGACGCCGAGGGCGCGCAGCGCGATCAGGCGCTGCTCCCAGACGGAAGCAGGAACGGCGATGCCAAATGCGCCGCCATCGGCATGGAGAGCGACGCCCTTGATCTTGAAGTTGCGTCCGTTGAGCCAAAAGCCGGTGGCCGGATCGAAGTGAAACTCACGAATGCCGAAGGGAATCTGCTCGTCGTCCAAAGCAGCGCCGCCAGCGAGAACGCGAATGCGGGCGCAGTAGAGGACGGGATGGTCAATCTCCCATCGTGCCGGTTTGGAAACAGAAAGCTCCGCAGTATAGTTGACCGCCGCGCCCGGAGCGATGGTCTGCTTCGGTGTTCGAGCAGAAGCCACAGCATGGCCATCGGGTGCAATGAGCGTTACTTCGAGAGCCGCAATGCTGGGGCTTGAGGATTCGTTGACGACGGTGCTTTCCGTATGCACCGTGGCGCGTTCGACGGTGACGGAAGGCGTCGTCACGGAAGTGCTCCAGGGCTGCAAATGCAGGTTCTCTGTCAGCACCAGCCGTACGGGCCGATAGATGCCTCCGCCCTCATACCAGCGCGAGGCCGGCTGCTTGGAGGTATCGCAGCGAACAGCAATCACATTGCGCGCCGCCTTTCCAAATTGCAGATGGCCGGTAAGGTCGTAGTAAAAGCTGACGAAGCCGTTGGGGCGATGGCCGAGGTGAAAGCCGTTGATCCACACATCGCTGTTGGCCATTACGCCGTCAAAGACGGCATAAACACGACGATGAACGTCCTTCGCGGGCAAGGAAAAGCTCTTGCGATACCAGGCAACGCCGGCAGGAAAGTAGCCACCACCCTGGCCGCTGAGATTCTTCTCGTCAACCGGACCGGCGATGCTCCAGTCATGCGGCACAGAAACAGCGCTCCAGCCGGAATCGTCGAAGGCCGCGTCCTCAGCATGAGCTGGATCGCTTTGCAGAAACTTCCACTCCGCGTTGAAATCGACGATGGTCCGCACCGGCGCCTGCGCAGATGCCGTCAATCCGGCAAATGCCAGCCCGGCAAAAAAGATACGTAGCTTGAAAAACATCATAAAAATCTCCGAATCCGCCTTACCACGATTCATCCATTTCCGACAAAGAAAAACTATCTCCCATTCGTCTTGCAGCAACGCGAAGAGGATGGAGCGGCGCGCTCTTCGATCAAGGAGCGGCCTTGTAGATCTCCGTCTCCGAGATGGCCAGCACCGTCTTGATGGGCGGCCAAGTGTGCGTACGCCCGGAGGAAGATGCGGCGAGTTCGACGATCGGATCGATTTCGCGCACGGGAGGACCGGTGAGCGCAATGCGCAGATGTGTTCCCGTCGCAGGCTTGAGCGGCAGCGTGCAATAACCGTAGTTGATGGGCGTGACACCTTCCCAAACCGTCTTTCCATCCAGCGTGACCCGCAGGGGATAACGCAGCATACGGAAATCGGCGAGCTTGAGGTCGATCTGACTCGGCTTCTCCGGCTTGGCAAAATCGTATTCGATCCAGGCATGGTCGAGCGTTTCATCGCTCGTCCATGTGGTGTAGTCGTCATCGTCCTGGCTCAATGCGGCATCGGCGGCATTCGAGCCTGCAAGGAGGGTAGCGGCGGCAATGGAATACCGTGCTGGATGGAAGGATGCTCCCAGAGGCGTTGGACCGCGCTTCAGGTTGGAAGGCAGTTTGGCATCGGGCATTGTGGTTGAGAGACCATCCTGCACGGTCACCGGAACGGACGCGAGTTCAATCTCCGTTGGCTTCAGACCATCGGCCTCCGCGCGAAGCGTAATTTTTCCCGCCGTGGGCAGAGAGCGCAGAATCACGCGATTCACACCGTCTTCAACTAGCAGCGTCTTCGAAAGGATGTAGTTGTCGTAGTGAAGGAACGGAGTGGAAAACGTGGGAGACATTCCCTTGTTTTCCACGACGGCCGTATTGATCGGCGCGGGCACGGCCGAGCCTTGCGCAATACCGCCGCGCCACTCCGCCGCACCACTGAGCGTAAAGTGAACCGGATCGAGCGCCGTGGGACAGCGCTTCCCTTCCCTGTCCACGACTTCAACATCCACCAGCGCCATGTCAGCGCCATCGGCACGCAGACCGCCAGGCCCGGTGTGCGGCGTAAGACGCAGCGCGGCGGGCTTGCCTGAAGTGCGCAACACGGCGGCAATCACCCGCCTGCCTTGCGCATCGTAGCCGATCGCCTCCAGCGTGCCCGGCACAAAATGAACGTTCTCGAAGGTGAAGAGGAATCCGCTGGAAAGAACACCGTTCCCTAACGAGCGGCCATTCAGCTTCAGTTCGACGCGCTTTGCGGTCGAGACCACATAGACCGGCTTCACGGTCCCCGGCGCATAGTTCCAGTGGCCGATAATGTGAATGCCCGGATGCTCCACATCCACCCATCCATTCCACATCACCTGATCGGCAAAGTAGGAGTCTTTGGGCAGGCGCATGGCGTCCACCTCGCCGCTGCGGCGATAGTTGTTGTCGCCGCGATAGTGGGTGTTCGAGTCGGAGAAGATGATCTTGGCCCCGCCGGAGTTGACTCGCTTCCCGGTGCCGGGACGGGCAAGATAGTAGTCGTACCAGCGGCGCACGTTTTCGATTGCCTGAGAATCCATGTTGCGGTTGTAGTAGGGCGAATCCTTGTGAAAGGGCGGCGAATTCTCATCCCAGAAGAGGCGCGCGCCTTCGTCGCGGGAGTACTCATGCATCCACACCGGCTTGGTTGCGCTCTTGTCCACATAGAGCATCTCGCCACCGTATTCGGCCACTTTGCTGGACAGCATCTCGCGCGCGCCGATGGCTCTGCCGCCATGCGGATCGTACTGATCGCGCAGCTTTTTCATCTCCGCCATATGCTCTTCGCTGATGCCCTTGTTGCCGCATTCATAGAAGAGAATGCTGGGGTTGTTGCGGTTGTATAGGATGGCGTCGCGCATCAACTCGACGCGCTGCTCCCACTGCCGCCCCTTGGAATCCCCCTCCGCATCGCCTGCGGGCATCGACTGGATCAAGCCGACACGATCCGAAGACTCGACATCCTGCTTCCAGGGAGTGACGTGCATCCAGCGAACCAGATTGGCGTTGCCATCGACCATCAGCCGGTTGCTGAAGTCGCTCATCCAGGGCGGAACGGAGAGACCGACCGCCGGCCATTCATTGGTAGTGCGCTGCGCATAGCCGTGAAAATCGATGACACGATCATTCAGCTTCACCATGCCGTTGGCGAACTCGGTCTTGCGGAAACCAGTGCGCGTGTTGACCGCATCCACTACGCGATGGCCGACAACGAGCTTGGTCGTCACGGTATAGAGATAGCCGTAGCCCCAGCTCCAGAAGTTGAGATCATGCACGAGAGCCGAGGCCGACAGCGTGCGCGTCTCACCGGCTGCCAGCGTCGTTGTGCCTCCGTCAAAACGGCTGACGATGCGGCCTGCCATGTCCTTGATCTCGACCTGATAACCAACCGCCGCAGGAGCGCTCTCCTCATTGCGCACCTCTGATTCAACGGTGACGCGGGCGCGGCGGCCGGGAATGTCAAAGCCGCTGGCCCACACGTAGATGCCGGTCGTTCCCAATTGCGAGTAGAGCGGAAGGGTCTGATAGAGCTTGCCGGTGACGTGAAGCCATACGCTCTTGCTGATGCCGCCGCTATTGGAATAAAAGTTGGTATTGTTCCAGTGATAGGACGCACCGGTGGCTTTTTCCTTGTAATCCCAGCGATTGTCGGTTCGCACTGCGATCAGATTCTCGGCGGGCGCGGGCTTGACGGCATCGGAAATGTCAAAGCCGAAGGCCATCACGCCGTCTTCGTGCCGCCCGATGAACCTGCCGTTCAGATAGACCTCGCCAGCCTGGCGGATGCCCTCGAACTCGATGAAGATCTTTTGTCCCGCGCTGCCGACGGGCAGACGAAAGTGTTTGCGATACCAGGCAACGCCGGTGGGCAGATCGTGAATGCTCACGCGGAAGGCCGAATCCTCATTCCATGCATAGGGAGTGGTAACCTGCTTCCAAGCAGAGTCGTCGAACTCCGGCAGCTCGGCGCCATGCGGATCTGCGACCAGAACCCTCCAGCCGGAGTTGAAGTTGTATTTCACACGAGCTTCCGCGCCCTGCCCCAGGCAGCTCCCGCAGAGTAGATTCAGGCTCATCAGAGCCAGGACCAGCAAGCCAAACTTCTTCATCATTTCCCCCAAAGATGAAAATCCAGGCGCAAACCGGAAAGATCATAGTAAACTCGTTTCGATAGGAAACACAATTCCGTCGAGAAATCGGCTGCCCGGTTCTCCGCGATGTGCAACGGCTCCTTCGAAAGGTGATTCCCGTGTCCAACTTCAAACTCGCCACCGTATTTGCAACTTTGCTTGCTGCCGCGCTGCTCTGCACCGGCCCCGGCGCTTGCGCACAGACGCCAACCGCCAATTCCATGCAGCCGCCGCCCACACCTGTGCAGACCTCCGTCGCTCACGATGCGCCGCTGAACCCGGCGCTGCCCACGGTCTTCCTTGTGGGCGATTCGACGGCCCGCAATCAGGCCGATCTCGGCTGGGGCGATCATCTGGCACACTACTTCGATACCACCCGCATCAACGTTGCCAACCGTGCCTATGCCGGGCGCAGCAGCCGCTCGTTCATCCGCGAAGGCCGCTGGGAGAAGGTGCTGGCGGAGATGAAGGCTGGCGACTATGTGCTGATCCAGATGGGCCATAACGACGGCGGCGCATTGGACGGCACCAAGCCGCGCGGCACAATTAAAAGTCTGGGCGACGAGAGCAAGGAGGTCACCCTGCTGGACGGCAACAAGGAAACCGTGCACACCTACGGCTGGTATATGCGCAAATATATTGCCGACACGCGCGCCAAGCATGGGACTCCCATTCTGCTTACTCTTACGATTCGCAATATATGGACGACCGACGCCGATGGAAAGCCGCACATTGAGCGCGATATGGGCTACGATGCACTGATCCGGCAACTGGCCAGCGATGAGCAGCTCCTGCTGGTCGATATGGGCAACTATGAAGCCGACCGCCTGGAGGCCGCTGGAGCTGACAAGGCCGCGTCGCTCTTCCCCAAAGATCACACGCACACCAGCGCCGAGGGCGCGGAGCTGAATGCGCAATCCTTTGTCCGCGCACTGCGCGCGACTGAATCTCCTCTGACCGGCTACCTTGCGAAAAACCCATCCTGGCCGGAGATCGCGCAGCCGGTTACGCCGGTTGCAACTCACAGCGGGGATGCCGCCGTCCAATGAAAGGCCGTGCCCGATGATTGCGGCTCACTTTGCTCCCGAAGATCGAAAGAGGAAGCCATGCGCGTATGTTTTTTGTTGAAGGTCCGTCCGGATCGATTGGATGAGTACAAGAGCCGCCATGCACAAGTGTGGCCGGAGATGCTCGATGCTCTGCGCCAGTCCGGATGGCGCAACTACTCTCTCTTTCTCAAGCCCGATGGCCTTCTGATTGGCTATCTTGAAACAGACAACTTTGAAGAGGCCTGCGCCGGAATGAAGAACTATCCGGTCAATGCGCGATGGCAGGCGGAGATGTCCGAATTTTTCGAGGGGATGCCGGGAGCGGTGGATGAAAATATGTTTCCGCTCGAAGAGGTCTTTCATCTGGACTGAGAAATGGCCGATGAGAGTTTTTCTTGCCAGAATACAGAAATCGACAACAGATCAGGAGAGGAATTCATGAACACATTCAACACGCCGCGGCGAGATTTTCTGCGCACCGGCGGTATCGGCATGGCGGCAGCCGCGCTTCCTGCCGTCTCTTTCGCGGCCTCGGCAAAGGAGAAGCAATCTGCCGCCGGCGCACTCTTCTTCGACGTTCGCAAGTACGGAGCGGCGGGCGACGGCAAGACGCTGGATACTGAAGCCATCAATCGCGCCATCGAAGCGGCGGCCGCGGCCGGGGGCGGCACGGTCTTCTTTCCGGCGGGAAACTATCTTTGCTTTTCGATCCGCCTCAAGAGCCTGGTGCATCTTCACCTTGAACAGGGGGCCACGATCATCGCCGCCGACTCGCCGCGTGAGACTGAGCAGACCGGATATAACGGCGGCACTTACGATGCTGCCGAGCCGAAGACCGCATGGGATGCGTATCAGGATTACGGCCATAATCACTGGCACAACTCGCTGATCTGGGGCGAAGATCTTCACGACTTCAGCATCACCGGCTCTGGGCTGATCTGGGGCAAGGGCCTGTCAAAGGGCTACTTCCGCCCCGGCGACCTTGCCCCCTTCAAAGCCGAACAGGCGGGCGTGGGCAACAAGGCCATCGCGCTGAAGAACTGCCGCAATGTTTTGTTGCGCGATTTTTCGATTCTCAAGGGCGGCCACTTCGGTTTGCTTTTGACGGGCGTCGACAACCTCACCATCGACAACCTATTGATCGATACCGACCGCGACGGCATGGACATCGACTGCTGTCAGAATGTGCGCGTCTCCAACTGCACGGTCAACTCGCCGTGGGATGATGGCATCTGCCCGAAATCGAGTTATGCGCTGGGTTATGCGCGGCCAACCAGGAACGTGACCATTACCAACTGCTGGGTTGCCGGATGTTATCAGTTGGGTACGGTGCTGGATGGAAGTTACAAGAAGTTCACCACCGAAACGCGCGTAGGGCACACCGGCCGCATCAAGTGTGGAACGGAGTCCAATGGCGGCTTTATCAATATCACCATCTCCAACTGCGTCTTTGAAGGCTGCCAGGGCTACGCGCTGGAGACTGTGGATGGCGCGCTGCTGGAGGACATCACCATCACCAACACAACGATGCGCGATCTGGTCTCAGGACCCATCTTCATGCGGCTCGGAGCGCGTTTGCGCGGGCCTCAGGAGAGCACGAAAGTGGGAACGCTGAAGCGCATTCTCATCAGCAATCTCGCCTGTTATAACGCGCCGCAGAAGGTCAGCTCGGTTTTGAGCGGCATTCCCGGCTACGCGATTGAAGATGTGAAGCTCTCCAACATTTACATTGAGACCGTGGGCGGTGCCACGCCCGATATGGCCAAGATCGAACCGCCGGAGCTGGAAAACAAATATCCGGAGCCGTCGATGTTCGGCGCAATGCCGGCTTCGGGATTTTTCATGCGGCATCTGCGCAACCTGGAGATGAGTCATGTGGAGATCGCCAACACGACGCCCGATGCACGACCAGCCTTCTCTTTGACCGATGTGGAGCGCGCGGATTTCTTCGCGGTCACGGCTCCTCGCGGGACGGATGGAGCCTTTGCACTGCGCGGGGTTAAGGATCTGCGTATCGGCTGGAGCAGAGCGGCAGCGGATACAACACTGAGCAGCGCCGACAGCAAGCTGCTGTAACAACACGCTGGGCCAAGCCGCAACGGCATGGCCCAGCATATCGATCGAGTCAGCGGACCACGATCACACGCGTTTCATAGGGTTGAAGCTCCATCTTCACAACGAGATTTTTACCGGTGCGCGTTGACTTCATCGGCGTGACGGTTCCGATTTGCGGATCCCACACTTGCACGATCCGTCCTTTGCTCATCAGCGTGATTGCGTGGCTGCTGGGCTGCGCACCTTCATTGAAGAAGAGATACAGATCCGCATCCTTCCATCTCCGCTTCATCACCCGCAGCGCCGAATCCGCCGCATCCAGCCGCACCACCGGCGCAATCACCGCCGCATCGACCGCTGCGAGAATCTCACTGGGAACCAGTTGCGGCCCCGGCGGCGCTTCAGGCGGATTCATCGGCGGCGTCGGCGTTGGCGGCAACTGCGCGTCCACTACTGTCGCCCACGAAAACTCCGCCGCGGTCGCTTGCTTTGCGTCGCGAATGGTCCGGCTGGAAATCCACTGGGGCGCACCGCCCAGAAAGACAACCTTTCCGCCGCCCGCCGCAAAGCTCTTCAATCGCGTGAGCGCATCGCTGGAAAGAACCAATGGCGCGGGCAGAATCACCGTGCGATAGCGATTTCCGCTGAGTGTCTCAAAGCTGCCTTTGAGCGCCTTCAGATCCCGGTCCAGCGCATCTTCATCGACGATGTCGAAGTCAATCTGATGCTCGCTCAGCAGCCTCTCGGTCGAGACAAAGGCCGTGTCCGAAGCCGCGCCGCCCATCCACATCGAACTCGATGGCAAATACAGCGCGACGGAAGCATCGGGCCTTCCCATCGCCATCAGATAACTCAAGCGGCGCACATAGGTGAGCAGCGCGGGAAATCCCGGCTCTCCCATATATCCGGAGGGGGCACGCGCGCCTGCCGAGGTTGCCGGAAAGTACATCGTCTCAATCAGGTTCACACCGCGCACCATCTGCTCATTCAGGATGTAGCGCGCCATCTCCACATCGGGAGCGGGACGGTAGGCGGCAAAGCTCTCGGTAAAGGCACGCGGCTTGCCGTAGATGTGCGCGACGGAGCTGGCCAGACGGGGATAATCGGAGATCGTGTCCTTCCAGATCTGATGCCAGATGGCGTCGATGCCGGGAAGCTGGACAGCGCGCATATCGCGGAAGAATGAGCCCTCGCTGCGCACCAGCTCCATCTCCAGCTCTTCGTGATTGAGATGAACCTGATACTCCAGATGATTGGCCGCGCACCAGTCGCCCTGCGGCTTGAAGAACCCGGCGGCGAACAGTTGCGAGAAGACATTATAGTAATCGGCTTTGATGCGAAGCTGCTCCGGAGAGAGATGGATGGCGATGCCGGCATCGCGGCGCGCTGGGGACTGCGCGAAGAGAGCGACGTAAGGCGCAACATCGTAGCCCTTGATCTGCTTGAAGCGCTCGAAGAACTCCGGCGTCCAGGGCAGGCCGGGGATTGAGTAGTCAGGCTCGTCGCCACGAAAGCCCATTACGGTCTTGCCGAACTCGTCGCCAACGGCTTTCTTGTATTGCTCGTGCGTGAAGCGGAGATACTGCTCCGTCGCCGCGGGATTCATATAATCCTCGAGCGATTGCGAAGTGTCTTTGACCCGCTGCGGATTGGTGTCGGAGCGCGTGGGCGAGGTGCGGAATTCATGATCGGCGACGAGCACCGTCCAGCTTCCTTGTGGCGCGCTCCAGTCCAGCGTATTGCCATGCAAGGGAAGCACAATCGCCACGCCGTCCTGATCCACCGCCGCGGCGCTCACCGTGCCGGGGGCAAGCTCGCGATGCAGCGCCGTGCCTCCGGCGACGGGAATCTTCTCTGCAATCTCAAGCGCCTGCATCCGCAGTTCGGGCTTCTCCGCGGTGAATTTGCCGCCGGCAAACCCGCTGGGATAACCTGCGTCATCGACGATCCACACGCGCATCCCCCGCTGCTTCGCTTCTTCGACCAAATTGCGAAAGAAAGCCAGGTACTCAGGCGAGAGATACGTAAACGGCATATTGTAGCCAGCCTGCACGGTGACCGTCTGGAAGCCGAGTCCATGCAGCGTGTCCAGATCGCGCTCGACCTGCGGAATGCTTACCGGGCCGTTCAATCCGTAATACGGCTCTGGCCCGTACTCCGGCGGGGGCGAGTTCCACTGCGCCGCTACTTTGGCCGCCTTCAGGTTCTGCAACTGCTGCCAGGGCTGTTGTGAATGAGCCGCTGCCGCTGGCAGTAAACAGGCCGCCACCATCAGAGCAGCGCATCGATGCATCCTCATGGATGAACTCCTTTTCGTGAACGGGGCTAAATTGCAGCCAGCGCCAACGCGCGATCCATCCGTATGGTACACTTTTTCGGTGTTGGAATGCCTTCCAGCGCTCCTCCTCTGCAAAGATCGCGGGATGCGCTGCCAAGCGGGCCAGGCCCCAGGAGAGAATCCCGTGCAACGTTCTTTCAAGAGATTTGGAAGCAGTCCTTTTATCTTGCTGCCAGCCGCGCTCATGATCTTCTGCTCCAGCACCTGCGCTGCACAGTCGCAGCCGGCCCCGGCGCAAACCCCGGAGCTGGCCGGCATCGCTCATGCGGCAATTCGCGTGGCTGATCTGGGCAAATCCCGCGACTTTTATGAAAAGCTCGGCTTTCAGGAAGCCTTCTCGATGGCTCCCAACGGAACTGTGACGCAATCGTTCATCAAGGTGAACGATCTCCAGTTCATCGAACTCTACCCGCAGAGAAATCCCTCGGACACCGCCGGCTTCATGCACATCTGCTTTGAATCCGCCGACATACAAAATCTGAATCAGATTTACGCGTCGCGCGGCCTCTCGCCGATTGCGGTTCGCCGCGCTGGCGCGGGCAATCTGCTCTTTACCATGCAGGGACCGGAGAAGCAGAACATCGAGTATACGCAGTATATGCCCGGCTCCAAACATACCAACGACCGGGGATTGCACCTGGGGGCCAAACGCATCTCGCAGCAGATTGTAGGGATGGGCATCGAGATGCAGGACACAGGTGCGGCAGCGGCCTTCTATCGGGAGAAGCTCGGATTCAAGCCTACCGGCTCATTGCTGCCGGGGCAGATTGCGCTTGCACTTCCCGGTTCATCCGGCCAGCAGATCGAACTGGTTCAGCACGTGCAAGGCTCGGCATTCCAATTCTTCTTCGCGGTTACCAGCCTGCGGAGCACTGCCGCACAACTGAAGTCGCTGCAGATTCCCTTTCAAAAACAGAGGTCCACTCTGTGGATTCAGGATCCGGATGGAAATCGCATCTTCTTCGTGAAACTCCGGCAGAGATAAGCGGAAGGATATTGACTCCGGCTTACAAATTGCCATCAAACGTCCATTGCCGGCTGTCTGAAGTTAACGGTTGCGATCAACTGCGTTTTTTGCGGTTGGGATCTGAATTCGGCGGGCAGGTCGACTCTCGAATCACCAATTCCGGCAATATCCGCACGGTTTCCTGGAAGGTCTCCTGACCGCGTATCCGCTGCAAGAGGGTGCGCGCGGCCACCATTCCCATTTGATTGAGCGGCTGCCGAATGGTGGTCAGACTTGGGTTGTGGAAGACCGCGCTCTGAATGTCGTCGAAGCCCACCACAGAAATATCCTCCGGCACACGCAGGCCGTGATTCATCAGCGCGCGGATTGCTCCGATCGCAGCCTCGTCGTTGTAACAGACGATGGCCGTAAAATCGCCGCCGCGGCCGAGCAGTTCATTGGCCGGTCCAAAGCCCAATTCCGGAGTGGAAACCCGCAACTGCACTTGCACGGTCAGCTTGGGCAGCACCTCCAGCTTCATCTCCGCGGCAACTTCCATCAGGCACTCCCAGCGCTCGTCGGCGTCTGAACTATGGCTGCCGCCGCGCATGAAAGCGATCTTGCGATGTCCCAACTGATAAAGGTGCCGAAGAGTCAATTCCGCCGCCCGGCGCTGATCGAGCACCACGTTGGTGACTCCCTCAATCTTGCGGTGCCCGGCCACGGCCACTACGGGCAGCGTCATGCTGTGCTCCAGGACAGTGTCAACCAGCACGAAGCCTTCAACACAGCGGTCCATCAACAGCCGCGGATACTCTTCAATCAGATCCGGCTTGCGGCGATGGCTGGCGGTCAGATAAAAATAGCCCTCCTCGATCAGGAACTCCTCAACGCCGGCCAGCACCTGCGCGGCATAGTGATCGTTCAAATCGGGAACCAGGACACCGACGGAAAAGGACTGCCGCTTGCGCAGCGAGCGGGCATAGAAGCTGGGCCGGTAATCGAATTTCGCCGCCGCGCGGGTGACCCTGTCGCGGGTCTCCTGCGGAATCGAACGCACGCCGGGAGCGTTATTGAGCACCAGCGAGATCGTGGCTGGCGACAAATTCAGATATTCACCGAGGGTGCGCAAGCCGATGGGCTGCCCCGGCTGCGCTTTCACTGCCGGTTTAGCTGCCGTTGTCGTTCGCTTGGCCATACATCTAGTTTGTATCATTCTCCGGCGAGATATGGCTATCGCATCCCGGATCAAAGTCACTAATCGTACCTTATCGAGAAGGTGGTCTCGACTACAAACAGCGAGTTGGCGATCCGTCTGTGATTCTTTGGCCGGATCGCCAACTCGTCATGCTTCACTGACTGGTGTTGTCTTTTAGAACTGCAACTTCAGCGCAAACTGGAGCTGCCGTGGAACATAGTTCGGGTCGGTCGCACTGATCTGCCCGAAGCTGCCGTTGCCCAGCCGAGTTCCTGGACCGCTGTTAACATTGTTGGGCATATAGAAGTTCGGCGTGTTGGTAATGTTGAAGGCCTCTGCCCGGAACTGCAACTTCAGCGTCTCAGTGACGGGGAAGTCCTTGAAGAGAGAGAAATCGACGTGACGGAAGTGCGGACCGTAGAGAGAGTTGCGGGCCGTATTGCCGACATGACCGAAATCCTGCGGAGTAAAGGCTGTGGTGTCGAACCACTTTGCATTGGTCGGATGAGCGAGCTTGGCAGAGTGGATCTGGTTGGGGCGATCGGGACCGCCGTTGTAATTCGGACTGGCGCAGTTGCTCTTGCCGCTGCAAGCGAGCAGGTCGCCAGCTGGGCTTGCTGAAGTACCGCTGGCGTTGGTGACGGAGAAGTCCTTGCCACTTTGCCAAGCAACAATTGAGTTGACCTGCCAGCCGCCGAGCGCGTATTTTGCCGGACCCTGGATGTTTTTGAAGGGCAATTCGTAGTTGATGGAAAGAGCAAAGCGATTGCGGATGTCGTTTTCCGCATTGCCGTAATCGATTGAACGGATTTTTGTCGGATCAGCGTCGGCCCAACCCTGCATTCCCTCTTCAGAGAAGCCGGTTTGATCGCTCAACGCATGTCCCCAGGTGTAGTTGGCGTCAAAGGCAAGGCCCTTGGCGAAACGGCGCTGGAAGGAGGTCTGCAAGCCGTTGTAGTTGGAAACACCTTCGCTCTGCAGCCAGCCCACGCCGCCTACGTTCGGCAAGATGCCTAGAGCACTCAATGGACGAAGCACGCCGGTATTTGCCAATACCTGAGCTGGAGTTGGGACGTTGATGTCGGCGATGGTCTCAGCCAGGTGCTGGCCGATATTGCCGACGTAGCCGACGGTCAGGACGTTGGGTCCAAACTGCCGTTCAACCTGCAAGTTGAATTGCTGAATCATGGCCGGCTTGAACTTGGGATCCTCAGCGGTCAACGAGAGTCCCGGACTGGTCAAGGTCTGTGCTGTAGGAGTTGGAAGTCCTTTGTCATAGACTGACTGGAAACCGGCGCCAAAGCCTGCGCCCGCATTCGCGCAGCTAGGCAAGTAGCTCCCAGCCGCGGCTCCGGCATTAACCTGGATCGTGACTGCAAGAGCCGATTCGCAACCGGGTGAGTAGACCGAGGTGAAGGGAGCATTCTTCAAGTCGGCATTGGAGGTGTAGTTGCCGGGGAAGAAGCTCAGTCCATATCCGCCGCGCACCACTAGGTTGGGCAGAACAGAGTAGGAGAAGCCGAGGCGAGGCGCAAAGTCGGTGTGGACGGTCTGAATTCCAGCCGTCGCGGAAACGCCGTTGACGCCCGCGACCTGAAGAGCTGAACTAACTGTCGCGGCTGTGGAGTTGATCGCCTGGGTGAAGTCGAAGTTCGAGATGTGGTTATGGGCTTCGGTGAACGGCGTGAAGACGTCGTAGCGAATGCCATAAGTGACGGTCAGTTTCGGGCTAACCTTCCAGTTGTCCTGGGCGAAGAAGCTCGGCTCCCATCCGCGGTAGTCGGGCGTGTCCAGATCCAAGTTGAAACTGGAGGAGCTGAATGCTCCAGCCAGCGTAGATGCGAGGGTCTGGTCTTGTGCAGTGGTCGAGTTTGCGTTGCTGTCGGTGGAAAGGCCGAACGAGTACTGTCCATAGGGGAAGGCGCTCTGAAGGTTGCGCGCCTGGCGGCGGATCAAGCTTGCGCCCAGTTTCAGGCTGTGAGTCTTGATCGTATAGCTGACGGTACCGGCGTATTGGTAGGTGTTGTCGATGTCCTGCAAAGGAACATAGGCCCCATCGCCCAAATCACTAAGGCCGTTGATTCCAGTGGGCGTAAGCCCCGTGGTCAACAGACCGTTGGCGGGAAAGCCTACCGCTGTATCGGCATTTGTAGCGTAGTCGAGAGGCGTGGAGAAATTGTTGATGCGTGTAAACGCCGTGCGCAGATCGACCAGCAGGTTCTGCGAGAAGATGTGCGTGTATCCCAAAGCATACTGCTGCGCGTCATCTTTGGCCGCTCCGGCAAAGTTCCAACGACCGCCACCGGGAATGATTGCCTTGAGCGCCGCGGGCGCTAAAGGATTCGCACCCGCCCCTATAGCTGCCGGAGTGTTGGTGTTGACCGCGTTGTAATCCCAACGGCCGAAGAAATGGTTATTCTGATTGAATTCGTGGTCGACACGGGCGTCGATGGTTTTGCTGAACTGCGTCTTGTTGGGGCTGATGGTGTAATTATTGCCAACTTGCCCTGCCGTGCCGACGTTGGGCGCGGGAAAGAGTTGCAGGTAAGCAAGAGCCACTGGATCGATCGTGGTGCCGGCAGGGATGCCGTGGCCCTTCGCCAGGAGTGCAGCGGGCGTTGCACCGTTTTGGCTGTTGATCTCGTTGTACTCAGCGATCGTGGGTACGCTGGTTGTGTAGGTGGTGCCGCTCACCTGGCGGAAGCCTTCGTAGTCACCAAAGAAGAAGGTCTTGTCGCGGATGATGGGACCGCCGACGCTGCCGCCAAACTGATTCTGGCGCAGTTCGGGCATGGGGCCGGTTGTCTGGAAGGTATTTCTGCTGTCGAACTTGTCGTTGCGGAAGAACTCATACAGAGTCCCGTGGAATTTGTCGGTGCCCGACTTGGTGATCAGGTTGATAACGCCGCCAGCCGTGCGCCCTGCTTCGGGAGCGTAGCTGTTGGTCTGAACCGAAATTTCCTGAATGCCTTCCACTGAGGGCTTGACGCCGATGGTGCCGATGATGCGCTCATTGTCGTCGATACCGTCAATAATGTAGTTGTTCAGGGTATCGTCCTGCCCATTGACGGAAAAACCGTTGGTTGTACGACGGTCGTCCGGACGTCCGCCGCTGGTCAGGCCGTTGCCGGGTCCCTCATTGGCTCCGGGAACCAGTTGAACCAGTTGCACGAAGTTGCGGCCATTGAGTGGCAAATCCTGCACTGCCAACTGCGTAACTGTTGAGCTGACTGTTGCGTTATCGGCCTGGAGCAGAGGAGTTGTGGACTCCACAACAACCGTCTCAGTGGCTCCGCCAGCTGTCAGATGGAAGTCAGCGCGGGCGCGATCGCCGGCTTCAACGGCCAGATTCGTGGTCGTGGTCTTGAAGCCAACCTTCTTAGCAGTCACCGAGTAGTGGCCGACGGGAAGCAGCGTGAATTGATAATCACCGCTCTCATTGCTGACATCTACGCGCTGATCGTGGGTATCAAGGTTCACGAGCGTGATGGTCGCTTGGGAAACCAGAGCCCCGGAGGGATCAGTAACGGTTCCAACGATGTCGGCGGTGGTCAACTGGGCATACGCACCACTGAAACCGAAGATCAGGAGAACCAGCAGGACGATGGACATCCTCGCCGACCGGTAAATGTTCGTGCACTGGCCCGTGCCGGGTGGAATCTGTTGCTTTTTCTTCTTCATGTTTCCTCCAATTCAAGTTTGCTTCTGTCAGTTGCTACTTACTAAGATCGCTTCCCCTTAATCAGGTATGAAGCCGGTATCGGTTCGCTTTCAGCTCAAAGGATTGACGCTCCTGGTATCGCAGTTCCCGTCTGTTCTGTGACGATGCCCGTCAGAGTGGAATTGGTCTGCACAAATGCTCCCACGCACACCAATAGCAAAAACGACGGCAGCAGGAATAACGTGTATCTCGCTTACCTCTTGTGACTATCCCTTTCAATTCTGTTTCTGTTTTTGTCTCGCACTTCAGCCATTTCTCTTCGAATCAGGACTGAAGCCCCTTCAACTGCAACGAGCAGCACACTGGAAGAAGATCCCATTTCCCTGCGGCCTTCCTCTCAGCCTGCCCGCCTACCCGGCCAATCCCTCCAGGGCTGAATGCCCTGGCCAAGCCACGAATCTGTCTCACGACTCTTCAGCCTGAAAGATGCTACGAACACATCTTTGTGATTTGGCAATCCCTGGTAAAACGTTTAACTTATAGAAGTCAAACGTTTTACCTTCGAGAGAATCACTCCTTCTGGCAATCAAGCGCGAAATTGCACTGAATCGATCCGTTCTCAAAGTACAAAGTTTTTGTTCTTGTCGTTCTTTCTTTCCGGCCAAACCAGGAAGTCAGTATGCTGCCTGACCCGATCTTTCACCGCCGCTCGATAAATCTGTCTCTGCATCTTCACGAGGTTGAAATTTCGGTAAAACGTTTCAGTTTGGAGATCAAACGTTTTAGCATTTTGAGAAAAAAACTGAAATTCCGGTCCGGGCACATTACACGCCCTGAAGGATTCCATTGTCAAGTGTGAATTTCTTGCTCATTGCCGGAGCCCATCTCCGACCGATCCTGAAACTCGCAGGGCCGACTGATTCCGGCGATTCACCACCGCACAAAAAACGCGTGCAAGGCTTCCAGGATGACAAATAATTGCTAAAACGATTCAATTTCAAAAGTTAAACGTTTTAGCATCTAAAATCGACGATTCTTTATACCCCGGCACATTACACCTGATCGGTGAATCCATTGTCAAGCGGGTTTTCGGTGCTCGGATGTCAGGCCTTTTGAGGAGAGATTGCTGGCTTTCAGCACAGGATGAAGGTACGGCGTTTCATTTTATAAGTCATCTGTAATCAATTCTATATGTGTACTTAAGCTGCGCATGAGCAGATTTCGAGTAATTGCAAAACGGCGCCGTCAGCAGAAGGCATTACGCGCCTCCGATCTAAAATCGGGTGTTGAGCGCGGCATCAGAGTGTATACCGTAGTCTGCTTGATCCGGTCGCCGATCTTCATCGTCTTCAACGGCCCCAAGGTCTCCAGCTCGACGTACTTCAGCGGATCGGGATTGGTGTAGACCTCGGTGACGCAGCCGCCATCGGGATATTCGCCAGGAACATTCTCGGCATCGATGCGAACCATGCAATTAGAACCCACCCACGCCATGCTGTTCCCATCCGTTCCAACCTTCACATGGTGCCGGGGATGGCGACCGAGCAAAAGCAGCCTCCCTTCAATCTTCAAGTCGGCCGGCTCGGTTGCCAGCAGTTGAGTATAGCCATTGGCAAACTTCGACTTTTCTGAAAGCTGGATGCAAATGTGTTCGGGTTCCTTCATTTGCGTGATCGTCCAGATGCCAACCCGGACATCTCCGCCAGCTAGCTTGCGATACTCTGTTCCAATCCGCATTACAGGCAATTCAGCATCCAGCTCGATATGGCGCACAACCTGAATTCCAAAGCCTGGATCAATTGGCGATGTAACCATGACGCCGCGTTCACTGACGACCGCTGCGGCGGGACGCGCATCGAAGGCGGCTGGAGGCGGCCACGCCCGCCCCTGCTGCCCGGTCCAAACCGCTTGTGGAGCAGGCCAGCACTTGTCTCCGCCAAAGTTGATCCAATCGTTCGAGGCCGCGTCGTGCAGATGGCCATCCAAAGACCGGTTCTCCCAGAATGCCCCGTCCCCCTCGCCAGCCAGCCGCAGTTGCATCACGCGGCCTATCGCCGGAACAACAGCAGCTTCCACGCGTCCGTTGGCGATCAGATAACTATCCGTCCAGCCGTGATAGCAGATGCGCTCGACCGACACTCCCCCACGATCAGAGGCAGGCGAAACCAGCGCAGCACGAGCTTTCAGGTAGCGATCCAAGCAGTGGAACCTTTCTAAAACCGTATAACTCCACAAGCATCTGCAGGTGTAAAAACCGGCTGTCTTCATGTGCTAGCCGGGATATTAGGAGAACAATTGCGATAATTGTTCTCCTACTGTGGCTCTTCGCATTCAATCTCGCGCACGGACAAATGATCGTACCAGGTAAATTTGAGAATCAGTGAGGTCGCTAGAATGACACACGCGGTGATGGCGGCGCGATCCCACTCTTGAATGACGACATAGAGAGGCAGAGCAACCAGCGAGACCTGCCAGACGATGCCGACGGCGACATTGAACATATCGCGGAAGAAGTCCTTGTTGCGCTGGAAGCCGGGATCCTCGGCCAGCACCTTCTTCAGGACCGGCCCCCAGAAGCCCCAGGGCCGCACGCGGCGGTAGAAGTCCATCAGCACCTCATCTGATTCGGGCTTGGTCAGCAGTGTGCCCAGCAGGCAGCCGGTCAGAGAGACCACAAACACCAGCGGAAATGTGACAGCTACTTCCAGATTGAAGGGAACCTTGTCGAGAAGGCTCTGCACCGCCGGTATCTTTCCCAACACACTCGGCATCATCAAGATGGAGAAGAGAATACCTGTAACCATGCCCCAAAAATAGCCGTAACCGTTGAAGCGCCACCAATACCACTTCAATGAATTGGAGGCGATATACCCTCCCCACAGGCCGGAGACAATCCACAGCACGACAAAATTCACCGAAGGCACATTCCATCCGATCAGCACTCCCAGCACGACGACGACAAACGAGCTGAGATACGCGAGGCGGACATAGGTCTTGGGCTTGGCATTGGGATTGATATAACGCTTGTAGATATCATTGACGAAGTAGGGCGGCGCGGCATTGACCGTGGCCGCAAAGTTAGACATGAAGGCGGCCAGCAGGCCGGCGATCAAAAAGCCCAGCAGACCGGCGGGGACAAAGCGGCCCAACGCCATCGGCAAGACGGTTTCAAAATCCAGATGCGGCCCCATGGCGCGCAGATCCGGGCCGAAGAAGGCCGCCGCCAGCACCGTCAATCCAATGATGAGAAAGTAGCGGGGCGGGGTAAGCACGATGTTGACCCAGGCGCTCATCATCGAAGCCTCGCGGGGATTCTTCGAGGAGAGCACGCGCTGCATATCGTAGTTGGGCGCCGGGCCAGCCGAAGAAATCAGCACCCCCTTGAAGAGCAGCATCATGACAAAGAAGCCGAATAACTCGTACCGGTCTTCGGCGATCTTGGCTGTCGCGGCTGGCAGCAGAGTTGTCCAGTCCAGTCCCAGATGCCAGCCGAAGAAGAGATTGTCCCAGCCCGCGGGCACCACTTTGTGCAGAGTCTCTGGCGCCACCTTCATCATGGCGATCACGCCCACGGCGAAACTGGCGATGGCCAGGATGAAGAACTGGACAACCTCTGTAATCACCACGCTGACCATGCCGCCCTTGATCACGTAAATGGCGGTAATGGCGATCAGGATCAGCGCATACTGGTTGGGCGAGAGGTGCCAGGGAAGAAACTCGGCGGCAAACTTGCCGATGCCCTTGAAGCCGTAGGTAAAGAATCCAATGATGCTGACGAAGGCGTAAACCACCACAATAATGTGCGAAAGCTGCGCGCCGCGGCCGGAGCCAAAACGGGTCTTGATCCACTCCGCGCCCGTCATCACATTAGAGCGGCGCAACCATGCAGAGAGATAGACCATCAGGAATATCTGGTTGAAGGTAGGCCAGAGCCAGGGAATCCATACGCTCTTCAAGCCATAAACAAACATCCAGTAGACCAGCAGCATGGTGCCGCTGATGTCGAACATCCCCGAGGCGTTGGAGATGCCCAGCATATACCAGGGCATCGTATTGCCTCCGAGAAAGTAATTCTGCATACTCTGGGAGGCACGTTTTGAGACCAGATAGCCTATCAAAACCGTGCTAAGCAGGTAGGCTAGAATAATGACAATATCAACCACGTGAAGGTGCAGCATTCGACTCCTCAGTGCTTATGAGCTTTGTCTCTCCGCCTACGGCGGGAAACCGATCCGATCTTCATCGCCTGCTGCGGACGCCTTCGCAAACCGGTGCAGGAGAATTGGTTACAACTCTCCAGGCAACACTGCCTCCGGAGGTAATTCCACAGATGCTACGCCGACAAGTAGCCAAAACAAGGAGTCGGCAACGTTACCTATTTGCCGGACAGAGGCTACGGAAGTAATTTCAATTGCGAAACCACTCCCTTTTGTCCCAAATCTGTGCAGGATTCCAGCTTATCCGCTAAGACGCAATGGTTTCATGCGGGATAATCTCTCGTTCCCGGGCTGCACCAAGTATAATCATGTTTTGTCTTTCTATGTTGCAAAATACTCTGCAAAATCGTTTGATTGATTTTTTTACCCGGGAGCCGCGCTGCCGCGGCCGAGTCCTGGAGGGACGCAAACAATGAAGTACGGATATTTCGACGATCAAAATCGCGAGTACGTGATTACGCAACCAGATACCCCGCTGCCCTGGATCAACTACCTGGGCTGCCAGGCGTATTTTGGCATCATCTCCAACACAGCCGGGGGTTATTCGTTCTATCGCGATGCCCGACTGCGCCGGCTAACTCGCTATCGTTACAATAACGTGCCCTTCGATTTCGGCGGCCGCTATATTTACCTGCGCGACCAGGAATCGGGCCAGTACTGGTCGCCTTCGTGGCAGCCGACGCGCCGCGAATTGCAGAACTACTCCTGCCGCCACGGCATGGGCTACACCGTGATCGGCTCGGAATTCGCCGGCATCGAGGCCCATACCCGCTACTTTGTGCCGCTGGACGAAAACCTCGAAATCTGGCAGCTCACGGTGACCAACAAGCGCGCCACCAAGGCAACCATCTCCGCCTTCTCCTCAATCGAGTTCTGTTTGTGGGATGCACAGGACGACGCCACCAACTTCCAGCGCAACTTCAATACCGGCCAGGTTGAGGTCGAGGACGGCGTCATCTATCACAAGACCGAGTACCGCGAGCGCCGCGATCACTTTGCCTACTTCGCTTGTTCGGAGCCTCTCGCCGGCTTCGATACCCAGCGCGACTCCTTTCTGGGCCGCTATCGCAGTTGGGATGCGCCGGCTGCCGTCGAAGCTGGACAGCTCACCAACTCCATCGCGCACGGCTGGTCGCCGATCGGCGCTCATCAGGTCAAGCTCGAACTCGATCCCGGAGAGACCAGGCAGATCGTCTTCCTGCTCGGCTATCATGAGAATCCCATTGCGGAAAAGTTCGATCCTCCGGGTTCACAGATCATCAACAAAAAGCTGGTCAAGCCGACCATTGCGAAGTATCTCGATCCCAAAAAGGCCGACGCGGCCTTCGAGCAGTTGCGCCAATACTGGGATAGCCTGCTCGGCATCTTCCAGGTAAATACGCCCGACATTCACACCAATCGCATGGTGAATATCTGGAATGCCTATCAATGCATGGCGACCTTCAATATGTCGCGTTCGGCGTCGTTCTATGAGTCGGGCATTGGCCGCGGCCTCGGCTTCCGCGACTCCAATCAGGACCTTCTCGGCTTTGTGCACATGGCGCCCATCCGCGCCCGCGAGCGCATCCTGGACCTGGCCGCGACCCAATTGCCGACCGGCGGCGCCTATCATCAGTATCAGCCGCTTACCAAGCGCGGCAACAACGACATTGGCAGCGGATTCAACGACGATCCGCATTGGCTCATCATTGGCGTTTCGGCCTACATCAAGGAGACCGGCGACTGGAGCATTCTCGACGAACCGGTTCCCTATGACAACGAGGCCGGCTCGGAGAAGCCGCTCTATGAGCACTTGCAGCGCAGCTTCCACTACACACTGGAGCGCCTGGGGCCGCATGGGTTGCCCTTGATCGGCCGCGCCGACTGGAATGACTGCCTCAACCTGAACTGCTTCTCCGACACGCCCGGACAGAGCTTCCAGACCACCACTAATAAGGATGGCAAGGTCGCCGAGTCGGTCTTCATCGCCGGTTTGTTCGTTCATGCCGGACAGGAGCTGGCGGCCATCGCCAAACACCGCGGCCTGGATGCCGAGTCGGCCAAGTATCTGGCCGAGGTCGAGAAGATGGATCAGGTCGTCCGCAAGCATGGCTGGGATGGCGAGTGGTTCCTGCGCGCCTACGACGACTTCGGCGCCAAGGTCGGCTCCAAGGAGTGCGAAGAAGGCAAGATCTATATCGAGTCCAATGGCTACTGCGTGCTGGCCGGCATCGGTCTCAAGGACGGCCTGGCCGCCACGGCTCTGGAGTCGACCCGCAAGCATCTAGCCACCAAGCACGGCATCGTCCTGCAGCAGCCTCCTTACTCGAAGTATTACTTGAATCTCGGCGAAATCTCCTCTTATCCGCCGGGATACAAGGAGAACGCCGGCATCTTCTGCCACAACAATCCCTGGGTCATCATCGCGGAGACGCGGCTGGGCCACGGCGACCAGGCACACGATTACTACAGCCGCATCAATCCCTCGGCGCGTGAAGAGATCGGTGATCTGCATCGCTGCGAGCCTTACGTCTACGCGCAGATGATTGCCGGCAAGGATGCGCCCACGCACGGCGAGGCCAAGAACTCATGGCTCACCGGCACCGCGGCATGGAACTACTACGCGATTGTGCAGTGGATTCTGGGCATCCGCACTACGCTCGACGGGCTTGAGATTGCTCCCGTGATTCCCAAGAACTGGCCAGGCTTCTCGGCAACGCGCGTCTTCCGCGGCGTGAGTTACAAGATTTGCATCGAGCGCAAGGGAGAAGGCAACGAGGTTGCACTCACCGTGGACGGCGTGCCGATCAAGGGTAATGTCGTAGTTCCTCCTACCGATGGACAGAAGGAAGTTACGATCAAGGGTATTTTGTCGTAGATCGATCATCCGCAATACGGCGGTGTGTCGGCAGTTCACTCGCAATGCCGGACACCGCATCGATTCGCAGCATAGATGGACGGCATGAGCCGCTGTTACCGATGAAGAGGAGTCCCGTGCAAGAGTTACGCCAGAAGGTGGAAGCGGAGTTGCACGCCAACATACTTCCCTTCTGGCTCGAGCACACCATCGACAATGAATTCGGCGGCTTTCGCGGGCAAATATCGAACGAGTTGACAATCTGTCTACACGCACCGAAGGGACTTATCTTAAACGCGCGCATCCTGTGGACCTTCTCGAAGGCCTTCAGCGTTTATCGCAACCCAGTGTATCTTGAAACCGCTCGCCGCGCATATGAATATCTGATTCACAACTTCTGGGATCGCGAGTTTGGCGGCGCCTATTGGATGCTCGACTATCGGGGCCTTCCCATCGACACCAAGAAGCGAATCTATGGACAGGCGTTTACCGTCTACGCTCTGGCCGAGTATTTTCACGCAACCGGCGATGCAGAGGTATTGGCACAGGCGTTGCATCTGGTCGAAAAGATCGAGGCCGCCGGCCATGACGCAGCGCACGGCGGCTACTTTGAGATCTATGAGCGGGACTGGACGCTGGCCGAAGATCAGCGCCTGAGTGATGCGGACATGGACGAGAAGAAATCCATGAATACGCACCTCCATCTGATGGAGGCCTACGCTACGCTCTTGCGTTACCGTGAGGATGCAACCGTGCGCCTCCGGCTGCGTGAACTGATCGAAATCTTTCTCGACCGCATCATCGATCCAGCAACATCTCATTTCATTCTCTTCTTCGATGAGCAGTGGCGTCCGCGCTCGGAGAAGACATCGTTTGGCCATGACATTGAAGGAAGCTGGCTGCTCTCTGAGGCCGCGGAGATTCTCGGCGATCAGGCTCTTCTGAAACGCGTGCGTGAAACGGCGGTGAAGATGGCGCAGGCAGTCTATGAGCAGGGACTCGACACCGATGGCGGACTGCTCTACGAACGCGAATCCAACGGCCATTTTGATTCCGACCGGCATTGGTGGCCGCAGGCGGAGGCCGTCGTCGGCTTCCTCAACGCATATCAGATTTCCGGCCAGCCGCACTTTCTCCATGCCGCCGAAGGAAGCTGGGCTTTCATCGAGAAATTCATCGTCGATCACGAACATGGCGAATGGTTCTGGCTGGTATCAAAGGCGGGCGTGCCCGGCGCAACGCATGACAAGGTTGGCCCCTGGAAATGCCCATACCACAATAGCCGCGCCTGCTTTGAAGTGATCGAGCGCGTGGACGCATTGCGCGGAGCGGAAGTAGCAACGGAGAAATAGGATGAATCGGAGTGTTTTCAGAAAGAGCATTCAGAGGTTGTTCAAAGAGCAGGAGAAGCTCCTGGCCCGCCGCAATCGCAAGGCGACCGGAGGCAACGGCATCTATGATCGCTACGAGTTTCCCGTTCTCTCTGCTGCGCATGCGCCCATTCTCTGGCGCTACGATCTCGATCAGAAGACGAATCCATATCTCATGGAACGGATCGGAGTAAACGCTGTCTTCAATGCCGGCGCAATTCTGCACGAAGGCAAATTCCTGGTCGTGGCGCGTGTTGAAGGCGCGGACCGCAAATCTTTTTTCGCCGTCGCCGAGAGTCCGAATGGCATCGATCACTTTCGCTTTTGGGATAATCCGATTCTGATGCCGGAAACCGCCGATCCCGACACCAATGTATACGATATGCGGCTTGTGAAACACGAGGACGGCTGGATCTACGGCCTCTTCTGCACCGAGCGCAAAGACCCCAAGATGCCGCAGTGGGATACATCCTCGGCAGTCGCTCAGTGCGGCATCGCGCGCACAAAAGATCTGAAAAGCTGGGAACGGCTGGCCGATCTTCAATCCAAATCTCCGCAGCAGCGCAACGTCGTACTGCATCCGGAGTTTGTCGATGGCAAGTACGCCTTCTATACGCGTCCACAGGACGACTTCATTCAAGCCGGCAAGGGCGGCGGCATCGGCTGGGGATTGTCGCCGAGTATCGAAAATGCCATGATCGACGAGGAGATTATTCTCGACAACCGCGAGTACCACACTATTCAAGAGGTGAAAAACGGCCTCGGCCCCGCGCCCATCAAGACCTCGAAGGGCTGGCTGCATCTGGCGCATGGCGTGCGCAACACGGCCGCAGGCCTGCGCTACGTACTTTATATGATGCTTACCGAATTGGAGCGCCCCTGGGTGGTCACGCACAAGCCAGCGGGTTACTTCATCGCTCCTGAGGGAGAAGAGCGCATTGGCGATGTCTCCAACGTCGTCTTCAGCAATGGCTGGATCGTAGACAAGAAAGGCAATGTCTTTATCTACTACGCATCATCGGACACGCGCCTTCATGTGGCCACCAGCACAGTCCCCAAGCTGCTGGACTACGTGCTGAACACGCCGGGCGATCCGTTGCGCAGCCATGCATGCGTGGAGCAGCGATGCGCTCTGATCGAGAAGAATCGCTCGGCGTTGAAGGCGATGAAGAAGACCAAAGCCAAGCGCGCGATCCCCAAGAACTGACCGCCTAAAAATCGGAGATCCGTTCGGCTGGCTTGTCTGCGCTCAACCGTTTCTAATAAGTGGAAAGCGAAACGCGCAGCACTTCCTGTTCTGAAGTGAAGTTGAGTCCCCAATCCGTTTGGTCGCCATTCAGAATGCGGATGAACTTGAAGGCGCCGTTTTCATAGGCGCCTTCTTCGACGCGTAGGAATTGTCGATGCTGCCATCTGCCGTCGATCAGAGCCGATGGTATCTGTCCGCTTCCTATCTCAATGTGCTGCGAGCTTCGCTGCTTTTCGGTTCCGGCAGGCCGGAAGTCGACGCGGCAAAAGTATCCGGCAATCAAAAACTGATTCTCCTTCAGTTGAGCAATCAGGACGCGTCCGACAGGCTCCGGATTTCCTTTCCCGGCTCCGCCCCGCTCAGCGCCATAGGAAACCACTGCATCCCAGCTTCCGAAGTGGAGCGTCTCATTCGCCCGGCCTTTTTCCTCTGCGACGGCCTGCAACTTGCCCTCGAAGTTCAGGCGGGCAATATCGCGCATCATCGGCGCAATCAGCCGGTAGTTCTGAGCCGTCGGCTCCAGAAACGCATTCGGCTCATTCGCAACCATCTTGTCGGGATGATTCGACCGCGTGTAGTCCAGGCCGAAGGGTGAGTAGCCGATCGCCTGACGGCCAAGAACGGAAAAGAACCAACTGGCCTGTGGGCTGAAGGGAATCGTCTCCGGCAGAAACAAGGCATTGTCGGGACGATGATAGAGATCCAGAACCTTCATGTAGCCCGCCCACTCGTTGGTGTAATTATCCGGCGCAAGAATGTCGATCGCGGGAGCCTCGGCCTTCCAAATGGGAATCACATTGTCGGTGGGACCACCGCTTTCGTAGCTGCCCGGAGCACCCGGCTTGAGCGGATCGCGCAGCGCGGCGTTGACATAAAGTGGAAGCGGGTATGCGGCCTTGCCAGCCGCTGCAATCTGACCAACATATTTGGCAACAGCCCAGGCATGGAAGCAGACTTCAGCTTCGTCGCCGAAGGCCTCGCGCCAGTTTGGCGCGGAGCTTCCCGCCGCCTTGTTCATTGCCTTCAGAACTTCGGCAGGAACAGGAGATTCAAAGAGCTGATTCGCTTCCGGCGAGTAATCGCGCAGCGTTCCCCATGTTCCAGTTTCGTTCTCCACCTGCACCATCAGTACGGTGCGATCGGTATCGGCGGCTTTGAGATGCTGCATGAATGCCGCAAATGCGCGTTTGTCCTCGTCAAGAGAGGCCTGGGCAAACGGTGAGGGCGAATCAACCAGCTCTCCCTTTTGGTTGGTCACATGAGAATAGAGTTCAGGACGCAGCTTCATCCATTCGGGCATATAGTGCTGACTGCCGTTCTTCCAGGTGCCAAACCAGAGCAGAACCAGACGGACACGATGCTGGCGAGCTTGAGAGAGTATGGTGTCCACTGCCGAGTAATCGAAGACTCCCTGCTTCGGCTCGAACTGCTCCCAGTAGATCGGAGTCTCCAGCGTGTTGGCGTGCAGATATTCGATAGCCGGCCAGACTTTGTTCAGCGTGCCCGGCCAATCGCTGGAGTTGTTCGACTGCGCGCCCAGCATCAGGAATGGCGCGCCATCCACGATCAAGGCATAGCGGCCATCCTTCTGCACGAGGCTCGGAATCGGACGCTCCATTCTCTGCGCCTGCTGAGCAAGCGCGAGGCTCGATGCCGCCAAAACAGTTGCAACGACGAAGACTTTCATCGATTCGATCTCCATTTCTCACGCCTTGCGCGGCACAGATGCTGCCGTCAGCGGTATTGATACAGCTTCACCTTCTGCATGGAGTAGGCATCTCCCGCCAGCCGCAAACCCGCGCCCGACATGATTTCATCTCCATTCAGCCTGCGGCCAGGAATCCAGTTTCCATTGGAGATGACTCCTTCCTCCACAGTCGCCAGCCCCGTCGTCAGTGGCCCCAGCGCTGTGGCCGAGAAGATGATGGTGAGGCCCTTTCCAGCGACCAGATACTCGTCATCGCCTGTTTGCATGATGAGTGCGGCCGCATACTCCGGATTTTCCGGCGCGCCCCATCCCCGCGCAAAGCTCATCTCCATCGTGTACTTGCCAAGAACCACCTTGCGTGTCGGATGTTGCCGGTCCAGCGTTACTCCGGCAATTGTGCCGCTGGCCTGATGCGCCAGAATCAGCGGAGTGAGTTGCGAGAGAAACTCGTAAGCTTGCGCCAGCGGGCCGTCCACCTTCGATGTGCCTGCATCCTCCACGCCAAAGGGCGAGAAGCCGATGGCGTTATAACTTCCGAAAGCAGTGAAGAGATTGGCCGCTCCGCGCGCATCCCCGGCGCTTTCAGGAATGAAGAGCGGATTGCCTTCCCGCGTATAGCGCGCACAAAGTTCGTCGAACTCTGGCACGTAAAGGTCAGGAGACAGCATATCCAGCGCCGGAGCACCGGCATGATAGACATCCATCACCTGCGGCAGCGCCCCGCCGCTGGGATAGGTTCCCGGCCATGCATGATCGCGCTGCTGTAGCCACGCGTTCACATACATCGGAATGTTGTACTCCGCCTTGCCGGCCTCGACGACCGCGTTGATATAGCGGGCGTAGTTCCAGGCCATGAAAATCTCATCCACGGGCCAATGCAGGCTACGCCATTCGGTTTCATGTTCCTCTTGTGTCAGAGGCGGAGTCAAAGTGCGGACCGGAATCGCGAACCCCTTCGGTTTCCCTTTGCCAAAGACCTCTTCCCAGGTGCCGGAGGTCTTTCCGCCGGCATCCTCCCACGCCGTGCGAAACTCCGGAATCAGCGTGCTTTTATGCGCCACTAAATACTCCATCAGTTCCTTCGGAACGGGTTTGGAAAAAGCCTCGTTGGCAGCAGCAGAGTAATCGCGGGTATCGCCGAGCACACCCGATTCATTTTCCACCTGGATCATGATCACCGTCTGCTCCCGCGCATCCACCTCGCGGATGTGCCGCATCAATGCGGCGAAGGCGCGTGCGTCCGCATCGCGGCTGGCCGCGCTGAAGGTGGAGAGAATATCGAGAGCATGGCCGCTTTCATCGCGCGCACGCGGGAAGCGCGCATCATCTGTCTTTACCCAGACGGGAGGATAGGTCGAAACGCCATTCTTCCAGCTTGCGAACCAAAGGAATACGATATGCTCTCCATTGCTTCGCGCCTGATGGATCAGACCATCCACCAACGTGAAGTCGAAGTTTCCCTCCGACGGCTCAATCAACTCCCATGTGACTGAAGCAAGAACCGTATTCACGTGATCCGCGGCCAGACGCCGCCATATCGGCTCCGTATAGTCCAGCGATGAACTGCTGGAGTTATGCAACTCTCCGCCCAGCGCGAGATAGGGCTTTCCCGCAACAATGAGCTGCGTAGCCGCACCGGCTTTGGCCAAGTGGGGAGCGGGGATTTGCTGGCCATATGCAACCGCCGCACAACCGATGGCGGCGACGATGAAAATGCGGATCGATTTCTGCAAGTAGCTCACAGAATCTTCAAGATGCTTGACCATCACTTCACTCCTGAAAAGAAGACGTCCCATTCTATATCCTTGACGGATAGCTCTGTAAAATCCTCTGTACGGAGTTCCGGCTGAGACGATCAGACGTATCGAGAAAAGCCTCCGAGGCCGCTCAGCGGGAGACGATCTCCGTCACTACTGAAACAAGCCCCGGAGATGCCGCCGTCAGCTTGATTTCTCCCGCCTCGGCAGTGGATTGCACGATGACTTGCGCCAGCCCGTTAAAGACGCTGCGCCTCCATTGCGGCGCCGGCTTCACAATCTGTAGCGCCGCGGGGCCTGTGCTATTCCAGTGAAATGACTGCGATTTTTCGTCGGCAAAGCGAGTGGAAAAGATGGTGACCACATTGCGCCCCGGCAATAATTCGCTGCGATCCAGAGTGTAGGCATAACCGGAAGGATCGCGCGGCAGCATTCGTCCGAGCGCGCGGCCGTTCAGATAAATCGACTGCATCTCACCCACGCTGCGTACAAATAGCTTGATGGCGGCATCCGCCGAATCGGCGGGGAGCGTAAACTCGCCGCGGTAAACGCTGGCCGGCGGATCAACACGATGCTCATCCCAGCGCGGATCGCGTGCCTTCTCCCAGGAGGAATCATCAAAGTTGGGAGCCGTCTCCGGTCCATCCATGCGTTGATCGATCGCGCGCACGCGCCATTCCCCAAGCGGAAGCGAACGGATGGACTCGATATATTTGTCCGGTTCACGCGAAGAGGGATCGCCATTGCCAACGCCGATGATTTTTCCGGGGCCGTCCAGCCGGAAGAGGATGGGATTCCCGGCATCCGGCACCAGGCGTCCAGATGCATCGTTGACGCGCACGGTGACGACCGAAACCGACTTCCCATCCGCCGCAATCTTGGCCGCATTAGGAATCAGTTGAATTGCCGCTGCCGGACCTGTGGTCTCTTCGCGGTCGCTCGCCACTTCGATGCCGGCGCTGTTATAGCCACGCGCCACAAGGCTGCCCGGTTCATAGGCAACTTTCCATTGCAGATGCGAGTTGCGCGGCATTGCCTTCCGCCCCAGGCTCTTGCCATTGAGAAACAATTCAACCGCTTCCGCATTGCTGTAGACCCGCACATCGATGAGCTTGCCCTCGCGGCCCGGCCAACTCCAGTGAGGCAGAAGGTGAACCATCGGCTTATCCGTCCACCAGGACTGCAACAGATAGGCATTGTCCTTGAAGAAGCCGCAGGTGTCGAGCATTCCAAATTGCGAACTGATCGCCGGCCAGTCGAATGGAGTGGTCTCTCCGCGGTAATCGAAGCCTGTCCAATAAAAAAGCCCGGCAGCGTAGGGCCGCGCCAGATAGTAGTTCCAACTGTCTTCAACCGAAGCGTGGCGCCCGTCTGCCTCAAAGTCGTATGCAACCAAGTGCTGATGAGTGGGATCATCGGCGTAGATGCCGCGCGTATGTTCCGACGACGACTCCTCCGTGCCGACGACAGGCTTCTCCGGAAAACGGGCGTGCATCTCATCGATATGGTGCTGGACATAATAGTTGAATCCCAGCACATCGGTGGTCAGCGAGTTGCCCCCGCCAGAGCCGCTCAGCGCCACTGTGAAACGGCGAGTGGGATCAAGCCGCCGGCCATAGGCTTGCATATCACGCGTAATGCGTTCTCCGATTTCCGACCATTCCAGCGACCACTCCTCATTGCCGATCGACCAGAGGATGACGCTGGGATGATTGCGGTCGCGGACGATCATGCGCTTGAGCTGGTCATCATCTTCCGGCGTAGTGCCCATCATCCGGTTTTCATCAAGCACCAGCATCCCCAACCGGTCGCAGGCATCCAGAAACTCCGGCGAAGGAGGATTGTGCGAGGTGCGAATGGCATTCGATCCCATCGCCTTGAGTTGTTCGATGCGGAAGATGTTGAGAGCATCCGGCACAGCAACGCCAACTCCGGCATGATCCTGATGGTCGTTGGTGCCCTTGATCTCGACCCTTTTTCCATTCAGAAAGAAGCCGTGGTCCGCATCGAAGCGAACTGTGCGAATGCCAAAGGCGGTCTCGTAACGATCCACCACCTTGCCTTCACTGCTGATGGTGGTAATCAGCTTGTAGAGATAGGGATCTTCCAGCGACCAGAGATGAGCGTCATGCACATCGAGTACGCTGGAATGAACGCTACTCTCAGCGACTGAAGCGTCGCCATCGAAGGGGACGGAGTGAGCTACCACCTGTCCATTGGCATCTTCGATCTCTTCCCTAACCGTGAATCGCGCGCTGCTCTCGCCATCGTTCTGGATCGTGACCTGCGTGGTGATCTGGGCTTGCGGATGAGCGGATGTAGGCTCCGCAACCCTGGACGTGACAAAGGTTCCGTCATGCGCCACATGAAGCGGGCTGGTCTTGGTTAGCCACACAGAACGGTAAATTCCTGCGCCCTCGTAGAACCATCCCTCTTCGAGAGTGGCGTCGGCCCGCACCACAATCACATTCACGCCGCCGTAGTTGATGTAATCGGTTAGATCATAATGAAAGCTGCTGTAGCCGCTGTCTTCTGTGCCGAGATAGAAGCCATTCACCCAAACCTGCGAGTGCCGGTAGACTCCCTCGAAGTCGATCCCGATGCGGCGGCCCCAATCCGCTTTGGGAATTGTGAAGCTCTTGCGATACCAGCCCACGCTGTTCTGGGGAAAGTTGACGCCAATCGCCTTTGAACCATGATTGCCGTTGCCGCGTTGATCGAATGGCAGTTCCACAGCCCAGTCATGCGGCAGATCGACCATGCGCCAACCCCGGTCGTCGAAGTTGGGCGAAGCCGGACCGTCTCCGTAGCCGGCCTTGGCAATAAAAAAAGGAACCTGCGCAAAGTCGAAGTCCTTGTGCGGATCGCGGGCATTGCCAAGCGCGAATCGCCATCCGGCATCCATCAGAATTCGCTCTCGGATCGGAGAAGCGCCCCCCTGGGCCGCCGAAGCCCCTCCCAGTAGGCCGCAAGCCGCAAGCAACCACAGCAACAGGATTCGTTTGCAAGAGAAACGAGCAGTCATTTCTATCTGGCCCCAGATTACAATCTTGATCGGTCGAATGAAGGTTTCCGCGCACCCTATGCCGACGAAGGGCCGCACACCCATCATACCTGTGAAGAGCTATCTCCGCCTCGTCCGTATTGTAAAAACGGCGCCGGCTGCCAGAAGGAGGAAACGAATAAACTAGGTCGTGTTCACACTAACTGAGGTATAATGGGTTAGTGGAGATAACTGGGGAGCAATACGAAATAATCAAGGATAGCCTGCCAATTCAGCGCGGGAACGTGAAACTTCAGAACCTCGAAGTGC
>JBAVDS010000092.1:0-56564 GCA_049587335.1 Occallatibacter sp.
GAACAGGGACTTGGGGCCGTGGAAGCCCGAGGCTATCGTTGCTGTTCATGCTTAGATTGTGCGCGATCGGACGGTATTTTTTGCAGGGCTTGTCCATTCGACATTGCACAGGACTAGCTATAGGCATAGCGGCTTGGTAGCGGGCTGACGATCCTTTCGCTATGGCGACTTGGCGGGAGTAATCTGCCTCAGTCAAAGCATTGGCGATTTGGTTTCAACTGAGGTTCGTATGTTCCCACCCTTCGCAAAATGCGTGAAGGATGGGGCACTCGCCACAAGGCGTAGCTAGGATGGCACCCCTATTGCAATTTTATTGTAGCGGTAAATTTTCACCAAGGGTATAATGTCGGCAGACGCGCAGAATGCCTTGACGGCACCCCATTCCGCAAGGAACAGAGTACCGCCCCGGCATCGTTGAATAGGAAGCGTGGCATTTTACCATCGCCTCCCTTCTCTTGGCATCACCTGAGGTCCCGCAAAGTTCCATAGGTGATTCCCAAGCGCGATATGTGGTGGCCCCGGAAGGATTCGGACCTTCATTACCCGGCTACGAGGCAGGTGCTCTGTCCGTTGAGCTACGGGGCCGCTTCAAAAATCAAAATCTTCTAGGAGGTCGCTTCCGTGGCCTCCTTTTCACTTGTCTTATCCTCGTATCCGACAACACAGTAGCGGCCGGGTTCTATCCGTGCAAACGCCTTGTTCTGGATCAAGGTATTTCTGACGATATTCACCCGATTCTGGCTGATGATATGCCTCCCCGTTCGCTCCAACGCTGCGATTGCTTCCGGCACGGTAAAATTCCCCTTTTTGCCATTGAGGGCATTGATGATTGCCTTCCACAGAGGAACTTTGTCAAAGATCGGAGCAATCGGAGTTGTCGCGATTGTCTGCTGGGGAGCTTGAAACGGAAGAGAGGGAACAGGGGGCGTACCTGTGTCCCCCGTTATCGCTTCTAGTTGAGCAACAACGGATTCCAACTGAGATACACGTAGAGTCAATGACTTCAGCCTTTGCTGGGTCCCGGCCAGTTCAGAACGCGCTGCTTCGAGTGCGAGACGGTAGGCATCCATGAACGGAATCATAACACGGGTATTTATTTGTTGCAAATTTCCCTACCAAATATCTTTCTATATTATATTTCTTTCCACATACTACCCATGTTTTACACATATTACCCCTGTTTTCCACAGGCGGTATGCCCGCGCAGGTAGAAAGTCTGGTTAGTCTCATAATGTTTGTTACCTAAAATCTGAAGTCGAAGCGCACTACCTAGTGGGGTTTAGGCGCGGCTTCGCCGCGTGGGTGGATTTCTAAAAGCTTGGGGATGGGATTATGCGGGGAGTGAAATCACCGGCTCCCTCTGGAAAGAAACTTCCCGCAGGGGCTAAATCCCTGGTTCATCGGAGGTCGCCTTACGGCACGACAAAAGTCGTGCCCTTATACAAAGCGGATTGTTAAATCCGCTCTAACTGGCGGCATCCGCAAGGCACTGGGCGCGCCAGATTGCGCCTTCTAAGGATACGACGGACTCTTGCGCTACGGGCATCTCTGGCGCGGCGGCTTTGAGGCCGGCGAAGAAGGCATTGCGAACCAGCGGCATATGTTCGATGACGCCGCCCGTCCAGGCTATGGGAACCTCGCCGGCAAGGTTGTGCTTGCGCCGCAGCTTGGAGCGGACGAGCAGGACGAACTCAACCAGATCGGCGGCGGCCTGAGCGAGAACTTCCCTGGCGACTGCATCGCCGGCTTCAGCCAATTCATGGATGGCCGGGGCGAGAGCGGCAAAGTCCGGGCCGGGGGTGGCGTCGCCGAGGTTGATAAGATCGTCGAGGCTGGGCGTGCCCCAGATCTCGCCCACGCGCTGAAGAATTTTTGTGGGCTGCTCGCGGTCATGGGCCTTGAGGGCGCGGCGCAGGGCGTTGACGCCGATCCAGTAGCCGGAGCCTTCGTCGCCGAGACGAGAGCTCCAGCCGCCCGCCGATTCGCGCGAGCCGTCGGGGGCGCGGCCGATGGTGTTGGAGCCGGTGCCGGCGATTTGCAGGATGCCAGGACCGCCGTGGAAGGCCGCGTCGAGGGCGATCACTTCATCGCCGACGACCTCGGAATGCGCGACGGAAAAATCGTGGAAGACGGCGGTGATCCACTCCGTGACGCCGGGCATGGAGGCTGAGGCGACGCCGACCGATCCCGCGTAGACGCTGGTGACGCCGGCCTGGGCGTAGACCTCTTTGAGCAGCGCACGCAGGTTGGCCTCAGCGGCCTCAGCGCCGACGCGCAGACGCTTGATGGAGCCATTCTCGGCATGGGCGAGAAGCTGGCCGCCGACAAGGATGGATGCGCGGGTGCGGGTTCCACCGCCGTCGATTCCGAGGATTGTCTTCATCTTGCGCTTGCTCCTTTATTTGCTTGTGTTTTCGTTGTGATCGAGAGGGCTTGGCCGGGCCGTAGAAGAAAGACGCGGGCAAGGCCTGAAGGCTCTATAACTTCGTCCGCTTCAGGGGGTTGAAGCATCCCCGTTTCCTCCAGAATCTTCGATTTACAACCAGCTTATCGCACGGGGCCTGGAGTGCCTGTTTCCAGTGACCAAAACGGCATTAGAAATGTCAAATTGGACCGAGAAGGATTTTTGCACCGGCCTTTCACCGATTTTTCATCCCATGCGGGTGCGTCACGGACTTATGTTGAGGGAGACTGCTCTTCATATAGGAATTCTCCGCCTGCTGCGGGAGACGAGGGATTACGATGACCGAAATTGCGAATGGAGTCATGCCGCAAGGAACCATGCATCTGGCCGGATCGAACAAGGGATCGAGGACGGCGCTGGGCGTTGAGGCGCTGGCGCAGTCGTTTCTCGACAATCTGTTTTTTGTGCAGGGGCGGTCGACGGAGCGGGCCACGGTCAACGACCTTTACATGGCGCTGGCGCACACGGTGCGCGACCGTCTGGTGGAGCGGTGGATTCAGACGGTGAAGAATTATCAGGCGCAGGATGTGCGCGTGGTCTGCTACCTGTCGGCGGAGTTTCTGACCGGGCCACACCTGGCCAACAATCTGATCAACCTGGGCATCTATGACGAGACCGAGCAGGCGATGCGGCAGTTGGGGATCGATCTGAATACGCTGATCGAGCAGGAGGAGGAGCCGGGCCTCGGCAACGGCGGATTGGGAAGGCTGGCTTCCTGCTTCATGGACTCGCTGGCAACGCTGGATATTCCCGCGATCGGCTATGGGATTCGCTACGAATACGGCATCTTCGATCAGCAGATTCGTGACGGCTGGCAGGTGGAATCGACTGACAAGTGGCTGCGGCTGGGCAATCCCTGGGCGCTGGAGCGGCCTGAAGATGCCTTTGAAGTGAAGATGGGCGGGCGCACCGAGAAGCATACCGACGCCAAGGGGAAAGAGCGCGTGACCTGGATTCCGCAGAAGCTGGTGCGCGGCGTTCCGCACGATACGCCGATTCTGGGCTATCGCACCAACACGGCCAATACGATGCGGCTGTGGGCGGCGCAGGCCGTCGAAAGCTTCGACTTTGAGACCTTCAATCACGGAGATTTCTTCGGCGCGGTGGCCGACAAGGTTTCCAGCGAAAACATCTCGAAGATTCTTTACCCAAATGACGAAGGGGTGCAGGGCAAGCAGTTGCGGCTGGCGCAGCAGTTCTTTTTTGTCTCGTGCAGCTTGCAGCACATTCTGAAGATTCAGTCGACGCAGAAGCGTCCACTGGCCGAGCTGCACCGGAACTTTGCCATCCAGATGAATGACACGCATCCGGCGATTGCGGTGGCGGAGCTGATGCGCCTTTTGATCGACGAGCATGAGATGGAGTGGGAGGCGGCCTGGCACGTGACGCAGAACGCGCTCTCGTATACCAATCACACGCTCTTGCCGGAGGCGCTGGAGCAGTGGCCGCGGAGCCTCTTTGGCGCGCTCTTGCCCCGCCATCTGGAGATCATCGACGAGATCAACCGGCGGCATCTGGAGAATGTGCGCTTGAAGTTTCCCAACGACGAAGGTTGCGAGCGCCGGCTCTCACTCATCAATGAAGAGGGAGAAAAGTATGTGCGCATGGCGCATCTGGCGGCGCTCGGTTCGCACGCCATCAATGGCGTTGCCGCGCTGCATACCGATCTGCTGAAGACGCACGTGCTGAGCGATTTTTACGCTCTGACGCCGGAAAAATTCAGCAACAAGACCAATGGCGTGACGCCGCGGCGCTGGATGGCGCTGAGCAATCCGCGGCTGGCGCAACTGCTGACGGCTCGGCTCGGCTCCGGCTGGGCGCGCGACCTGGAAAAGCTGCGCAAGCTGGAACCATTGATCGGCGACGCGGAGTTCGCCGAAGAGTGGCGGTCGATCAAGCGGCATAACAAGCTGCAACTTTCGGCTTACATCCACGACAAGCTGGGAATCTCCGCCGATCCGGAGTCGATCTTCGACGTGCTGGTGAAGCGGCTGCACGAGTACAAGCGGCAGCACCTGCAGATTCTGCACATATTGACGCTCTACAAGCGCATCCAGCGCGAGCCGGATGTGGAGATTGTGCCGCGCACCTTTCTCTTTGGCGGCAAGGCGGCGCCGGGTTATCGCATGGCCAAGCTGATTATCAAGCTGATCCACTCGGTGGGCGAGGCGATCAACTCCGACCCGTTGGTGCGCGGGCGGCTGAAGGTGATCTTCCTGCCCGACTACAGCGTGAAGCTGGGGCAGCGGGTCTACCCGGCCGCGGACCTGAGCGAACAGATTTCGCTGGCCGGAAAAGAAGCCTCCGGCACCGGCAATATGAAGTTTGCCATGAACGGCGCGGTCACCATCGGCACGCTGGACGGAGCCAACGTCGAAATCCGCGAGGAGGTGGGCGCGGAGAACTTCTTCCTCTTTGGATTGACGGCCGCGGAGGTGGAAGAGCGCAAGCAGGAGGGCTACAATCCCCGCGCGATCTTTGAGTCGAACGCGATGCTCAAAGAGGTTCTCGACTCTCTGGCCAGCGGCGAATTCTCGCGCGGCGACCGGACGCTCTTCGAGCCGCTGATTCATTCGCTGCTTGATCGCGACGAGTATATGCTGCTCGCCGATTACCAGTCGTACATCGATTGCCAGGACCGGGTCAGCGCGGCCTACAAGGACCAAGAGGCATGGACGCGGATGTCGATCCTGAATGTGGCGCGCATCGGCAAGTTCTCCAGTGACCGCGCGATCCGCGACTACTGCTCCGACATTTGGAAGACCTGGCCTGTGAAGATTCAGTTATAGGACGGGTGAGCGAAGGTGGTTGGGGTTCGCGGCTTCCCATCTCCAAAAGCTGGACCTGGGGCATACAGATAGTATTGACATTGTCATGACAATCAGTTACTCTTGAATTTCAGAGGAGAGGTTCGTGGCCACTCATCCCATTCTGACGGAACGGCGCACGGAAAAGCTGGACCTGCGGGTTTCGCCTGCTGCAAAGGCGAAGTTGCAGGCTGCTGCTGCCGCCGTACATCGCTCAATGAGCGATTTTGTGATGGAGAGCGCCTTGGTCCGCGCCGAGGATACACTGGCCGAGCGCCGCGTCTTCGGCCTCGATGCAGAAAAGTGGGCAGCCTTTCAGGCCGCTCTTGATGCGCCTGCGCGGCCCCTGCCGCATCTGCAGGCCCTCCTCGACGAACCGGGATTCTTTGATGCCGGCGCGGCACAATGATTGAGACGCGCACGATTGAAAAGCTGCGGCGCGACCATCGAATCGATGCCTTTGACTGCGGTGAAGAGGCGCTGAACAGATGGCTGCTGAAGTACGCGTTGCAAAATCAGGGCGCGGGCGCGGCACAAAGTTATGTCGGTCTGGTTGACGATGCTGTGATTGGCTATTACAGCCTGGCCGTTGGGCAGATCGAATTCAGTGATGCGCCGGAGCGCTTGCGCAAGGGAGTCGCACAACATCCGGTTCCGGTGATGCTGCTGGCTCGCCTTGCCGTCGATAAAAACTGGCAGAAGAAGGGTGTGGGACGCGCGCTCTTGCGGGATGCCGTGCTGCGCACTTTGCAGGCCGCCGAGATTGCGGGAATTCGCGCGCTCGCCGTCCATGCCAAAGACGATGCCGCGCGGCGCTACTATGAGCAATTCGACTTTGCAGCTTCACCGTCGGACCCGCTTCATCTGCTGGTGCTGCTGAAGGATATTGGCAAGCGCGTGTGCGCTTGAGAAATTGCATTGACACATGGACCTTATGTCAACTAGAAAGAAGTGCAATATGAATCTTCGACAACAACTCATTCAAGATAGGACTGAGGCGATTTCCGACGCGCTCAGAATACCGAAAGACATTAGCTTCCTGCGACTTGCTCACTCATTCATAACTGGCCAAAGCATCCATGCCTTTGATCAGGCTGATTTAGTCGATGGCGGCCAAGACAAACAAATCGATACAATAACAATAGATCAGAAAGACGAAGAGGCTTCAGTTTATATCATCTCTGCTAAGAACACTGACAGCTTTTCCTCGAATGCAATAATTCAGATGCGCAATGGGTTAGATTGGGCCTTCAACAAACCTAAGGCTGACCTCGCTACCCTGTCGAATACAAAGTTCCGAGACCGTGTTATGGAACTGCGATCTGTTCTAAGTGGCGTAGGTTACTCTAACGTCGAGATTTCTGTTGTCTTCGTTACAAATGGCCTTACTTCTGAGCTTTCGGATGAGTTCAAACAGGAGGAGAAACATATCCTCGACAGCTATAATAATGGGACTTTTGCGAGCTTTTCCTTTGAGCCATGGGGTGCCGATGAGCTTATTAATCGCATGAATGCATTGGAAAAGCGAAACAAGAAAATCGACGCTAGTATCCCCATTCGCTACGACGCAAATAACCCGTCACTGATTAAATATCATGCTGAAGGTTTGAAGGGGCTTGTTTGCAGTACATCTGCGAGAGAGATCGCCAAGCTCGTTATTCAGGATGCGACAGGATCCATCTTCGATGCCAACATTCGAAGATTTCTTGGCGTTCGGGGAACCGTAAATTCGGATATTTTTAAAACATGTACTGATATGAATTTTAGCTACCAATTCTGGTTTTTGAACAACGGAATTACAGTGATCTGTGATAGTTTCGACCCGGTTACTGATCCGGACAATCCTCACATAAAACTCAAAGGTATGCAAATTGTCAATGGTTGCCAAACGGCAAGTGCGCTTGCCCTAGCAGAGAAAAGTGGAAGGCTTGCACCTGATGCGCGGGTTCTTCTTCGTATCTACGAGACCACAGACCCACAATTGCTCGATAAGATTGTACTAACTACAAATAACCAAAATAAAATTAGCAGTCGTGACCTGAAATCGAATGATAAGGTTCAAGTTGATATGCAGGATGGATTTTTAAAATATAAGTACTACTATGAGCGCAAGATCAATCAGTACGGAGCAGGGGTGCCTGTCAACCGCATTATCGTGAATGAAACGGTCGCACAAAGCTATTTAGCAATAGTGTTGAAGAAACCGTCTGACGCGCGTCGAAGAAAGTATAAGGTGTGGGGGGAGCTTTACGATAGCATTTTTAGCGGTCAAGTTATAGAAGTATACGTGCTAGCAACCCAGATATATCGCCTAACGTCCGCCTTATTAGAAACTACCGGATTAATAAACGACGCGGATGATTTACGTAGAAAGATTGCAAACAATGGCGCATTTCATGTGGCGCGAATAGTCGCTTATTTGTGGAGGGGATCGGACAAATGGAAAGTCGATACATCTAGCCTGAAGAAGGAGATTGATGCTATTGAAGAAAATACAGAGAATTTTGCCCAGGCGTTGCAGAAATCTTTCTTGATGCTTGAAAAGATGATTAGGAGCAAGCCTCATTATGCGGCCGACATCGATGCAGCATTAAAATCGGGAGCTTTGGAGACAGATCTAGATAAGGAACTTCATGCGAATACGTCGATCTGAGCGATCTTAGGGATCTGAATGCACTCTACACTCGCGTTATTGTGATATAAGTCAATCCATGGAACGCCTACGCTTGTTTTGCGCCGCTCTTCTTTTCCTCCTTGCCGCAGCCGCTGCTCCCGCACAGAACCTTGCGCCTACCCCGCCGATGGGCTGGAATAGCTGGGATGCGTATGGTTTCACGATCAACGAGGCCGACTTCAAGGCCAACGCCGCGGTGCTGGCGAAGTTCGAGCAGTTCGGCTGGCAGTACGCGGTGATCGACGAGGGGTGGTATATGGAGAACCCCCTCGGCACGAATCTGGCGGAGCGGAAGTATCTGCTGGATGGGAACGGAAATTTGATCCCGGTAGAGAGCCGCTTTCCGAGTTCAGCCGGCAGCGCGGGCTTCAAGCCTCTGGCCGACTGGCTTCATTATCAAGGCCTCAAATTCGGCATTCATATTGTGCGTGGAATTCCGCGCCAGGCGGTCAAGGAGAATCTGCCCATTGCTGGCTCCAAGTTTTTTGCCGCCGATGCAGCCGACACCGCCGATGCCTGTCCATGGGATGACGGCAACTGGGGCATCAAGGACAACGCCGCGGGGCAGGCCTACTACGACGCGATGCTGAAGTTGTATGCGAGCTGGGGGCTGGACTATATCAAGGTGGATTGCATCGCCGACCACCCCTACCGTCCCACCGAGATTCGCCAGATTGCCGCGGCAATTAAAAAGACTGGGCGTCCGATCGTTCTGAGCTTGTCGCCGGGGCCGACGCAGTTGGAGCATGGCGGCGAGGAGGCAGAATACGCGCAGATGTGGCGCATCAGCGACGATCACTGGGACGGCTGGACATTTCCTCATCAGGCCGGCAGCGGCGAGTGGCCCTTTGGAGTGCGGGATGAGTTCGACCGTCTGGCGCAGTGGTTTGCCTACGCGAAGGAAGGCAATTGGCCGGATGCGGATATGCTGCCGGAGGGTTCTCTGACGCCTCATCCAGGCTGGGGCGAGCCGCGTCTGTCGCGGCTGACGCACGACGAGCAGCAGACGGAGTTCACGCTCTGGGCGATTGCGCGCTCGCCGCTGATCATGGGCGCGAATCTGACCAAGCTGGACGACTTCACGCGCTCGCTGATGAACAACCAGACGCTGCTCTTCATGAATCAGAATGTGAACTACAGCCACCCGGTGGATGTGACCAAGCTGCCGGGCTTTGCCAATGCACGGGTGTGGCGGGCGACGATCAACGAACCCGGCGCGGGAAATTACGCAGAGTTCTTCGGCTTCTTCAACCTCGGCGATCAGCCGGTGACGCTGCGCGCAAGCTGGCAGCAACTCGGCTTGGAGGGCAAAAAGCATCTGGCCCAGAATGCCTTCAGCGAAGGCGGCTTCAAGGAGTCCAAGGACGTGTCAGTCACCCTGCCAGCGCACGGCAGCACGCTGTACGAGATTCGATGAGCGCGGCATTTATGCAGCGAAGGAGTTTTCTCGGCGGAGTAGCGGCTGTGTGGCTTGCACATGGAGGGCTGGCGTTCGCCGCTCAGACCAACGGCCAAAAGCTGGCTAATGCGGCGCGGGCGCAGTTGGGTGTGACGACGGGCTACGATCCCACCTACGCCAAGTTGAGTTATCCCGGCGGCGATCTGCCGCGCTCGACCGGAGTCTGCGCCGATGTGGTGATTCGCGCCGCCCGCGACGGGCTGGGCCTCGATCTGCAAAGGCTGGTGCATGAGGATATGGTGAAGCACTTCGACGCATATCCGGCGCGCAGGGTATGGGGATCGACGCAGCCGGATACCAACATCGACCACCGGCGGGTTCTGAATCTGGAGGCGTATTGGACGCGGATGGGAGCGCGGCTCTGGGCCGCCAATGCGCCGACGGCGGGAAATGACTTTCCCAAGCCTGTCGAGGTGGGTGACATACTGACCTGGCTGCTCGATGCGCGGCTGCCGCACGTGGGCATTGTGGTGAGCGGCGGCGCGCAGAGACAAGTGGTGCATAACATCGGCCGCGGCGTGGAAGAGAGCTTGCTCGACGCATTTTATGCGCAGAGGGCGGCGGGGCACTATCGCTGGCCGGCGAGTTCTTAGCCGGATTACCCAGCACTCGCGTCAAGCCATCTCGACGGCATTGATCTTCTTGGCCACTTCGAAGGTCAGGGGTTCAACCGTGGTATGAAAGAGCCGGCGCTCGCGCTCCGGCAACTCTTCGAGCAGATCTTCGTAGGGCGTCGCCTCGCAGCCGGGAAAGGCCGGAAATCCAGCGGTGTCGGCCATGCGGCAGCAGACATTGATCAGGTCGGGCATTCCCCAGGGACCATCTTTTTCCCGCGGCAGATGATGATCGGCGACGATGGGTTCGAACTCCGGCGGCAGCTTCCAGTCCTTGATCAACTGGCGTCCAGCCTCGCAATGATCCCAGCCGAAGAGCTCCCGCTCGGCGCTGAGAATGCTGGCGGGAGAACCGCTGTGCGCTCCCAGCGGAAGGCTGTACTCTTTAGGCCGGAGAACGGCCAGCGCCAATCTGCCGATGTCGTGCATCACGCCTGAAGTGTAGGCGACATCGCGGTCCAGAAAGCCTACGGAAGCCACTTGATCGGCAATCAGCGCGCAGGCCAGGTTATGGCGGAAGATGGCCCGCATCGCCGGCTGGTTGAGGGCTTTGCCCATGTATCCGCGCACGCCCACGGTCAGGCAGAGGCCGTGCAGATTGGTGGCGCCCAGCACGGCAATCGCCTGCAAAATACTGCTGGCGGGAAAGCGCGGTGCATACAGAAGCGAATTGGCGATGGTGAGAACTTCGCTGGCAAAGGCCGGATCGGAGGAGATCAGATCGCTCAACTCATGCAGTTGCACATTTTCATTGTTGGCCAGTTGCAGGACCTGAAGGGCAACCTGCGGAAAGGGGGGAATGCGGAGGTGAGCCCAGGATGGTGCGACCGCCTCATCCCTCCGTCTCTCGTTCTGCACCATACAGTCTCCCTTCGTTCAGACAATCTTCCCTGCCCGGCCGCTCCGCTTCCGAAGCACGCGCTCAATATCGCGCGTTTGAGGAAATCATTGCTACTTGCCATTTCGGCAAGAGAAAACATTTCTTCAATAACTCACTTTGAATGTGAGGTTTTTAATGAAAAAGGGAGGGAATCGTTTCCCTGCCTCCGCATGGCAGGATAGGCCCTGCCTGGAAGCGATACGATAAAACTTGGAGAGCACGAATGCCAAGAATACTGGATGGGGCGGCGATTGCCGCGGCAATCAAGCAGGAAGTGGCGGCAGAGGCGAGCGCGCTGGCGGCAAAAGGGATCAAGCCGGGTCTGGCGGCGGTGCTGGTGGGCAACGTGGCCGCCTCGGAGATTTATGTCCGCAGCAAAGTGCAAAGCTGTGCGGATTTAGGACTCTACAGCGACCTCATCACCCCGCCCGAGAGCATTACAACCGAGGTAATGCTTGCCCTCGTCGCCCAGCTCAACGCCCGCGACGAGATCGACGGCATTCTGATCCAGTTGCCGCTGCCCGCCCACGTGGACACCAAGGCGCTTCTCGATGCTGTTTCTCCAGCGAAGGATGTAGACGGCTTTCATCCTGTGAATGCGGGGCGTTTGCAGGCGGGCCGTCCTGCGCTGGCCCCTTGCACGCCGGCGGGAATCATCGAAATCCTGAAGCGCAGCGGGATTCCCATCAGCGGCCAGCATGCGGTGGTGGTGGGCCGCAGCGACATTGTGGGCAAGCCGGCGGCGATGCTCCTGCTGCATGAGAATGCGACAGTCACGATCTGTCACTCGAAGACGCGCGACCTGGGCGCCATTGCCCGCCAAGCCGATATTCTGGTGGCGGCGATTGGCCGCGCCGGATTCATCACGGCGGAGATGGTCAAGCCGGGAGCGGCCATCATCGATGTGGGCATCAACCGCATCACCAAGCGCGCCGAGTTCGATCGATTCTTTGCCGGAGACGCCAAGCGCGAGGCCGCCTTTGCCAAGCGTGGCTCGACGCTGGTGGGCGATGTCGATCCCAAGGCCTTCGCGGTGGCGGGAGCCTATACGCCGGTTCCCGGCGGCGTGGGACCGCTGACGATTGCCATGCTGATGTCGAACACCGTGCGCGCCGCGAAGATGCGGCGAGGGCTGTGATACGCTTTCTTCCAATTGAATACGGAACCGTGCAAACTGTCCCATCGTAAAATCCTGCTCATCATCTTCGGTTTGAGATCGTAAGCGGTAGAATTCATGCGGATCAGAGCTGAAGGAGTTTCAACATGAAGACCATCACTTCGATTGCAATCCTCGTGACGGTGTTGTTGACTGCAAGTTGTTGTAACGCACAAGAAATGGGCGATCCTAGCTTCAATTGCATTAAAGCATCGAAAGTAGTGGAGAAAACAATTTGCGCCAGCAGCACCCTCTCACAAATGGACAGAAAACTCTCGGACAGCTATCGAGAGTCTCTTGCGTTACTTTCAGGTGAGGGAAAAGTGTCTTTTCAAAATGGGCAGCGCCAATGGATCAAGGTAACGCGGGAAGTATGTGACAGAACCCCATTCCCTAAGCTCCCATATATGCCGACATCGGAGCAGTGCTTGGAAAAGCATTACAGAGAACGGCTTGAACAACTGAAAGATGCCGTACATGATTATGGGGGCATCAGGATTCGGAGGGTTGACACGTTCGAAGCTCATCGCTCCGCGTCGAAAAGCGAATATAGCGGTGTAGATGTTGGGTTTGATACGACATATATTTCCTACCCCCAGATCGACGCGCCAGCATCGGACCTCGAAGTGCTTTGGAATAAGAAAATGGCGGATATGGCAAATTCAGTTATTGAAATGGATGCGGGAGATGTTGACTTCTCGTTTGGTTTCTCAATACTGAGCGTTTCGCCCAGGTTGATTTCCGTTGATGCTGGCGGCGGGTTTTACGCTCACGGAGCAGCGCACGGGCATTATTCTTCTACAAGAGTTAACTGGCTCCTCAACAAGGGGCGGGTAATGCAGGCAGACGATATATTTGACAAGACGAAGCCATGGCAGAAAGCTGTGCTGAAATACTGCTTCGATGATCTATCCAAGAACGATGACTATTGGGTTAATCCAAAAAACAACAATAAGGTTGTTATCAATCTTGGTGATATGCCGTTGGAAACTAGTCGATGGGCCTTTCAAAAAGACGGTTTAAGAATCCAATTTGATCCCTATGAGATCGCCGCGTATGCTTTTGCATCTCCAAAGGTTTTGATACCGTGGGATGTGATCCGTCCATATCTTGTTACCGACCCGCCCATTGCGAAAGAGTTGTTCGAGCGAAGCATCAACTGAGGAGAATTGATTCATGCTTCGAGTAGGTCTCACCGGCGGGCTGGGCAGCGGCAAATCGACCGTTGCGGCGATTTTGCGCTCGCTGGGCGCGGAGGTGATCGAGGCCGATGAGCTAGGCCGCGCGCTGATGAAGCCGGGGCAGCCAGTTTTTTCGGAGATCGTATGCGGCTTTGGCGCTGGCGTCGTCGGCGCGGATGGGCGATTGAACCGGACTCGACTGGCCGAGCTGGCTTTCAAGGACGGTCGTCTGCAAGAGCTGAACGCGATCGTTCATCCGGCGGTGATCGAGGCCGAGCAACAGTGGATGGAGCAGGTCTTTGCGCGTAATCCGGCGGCCGTGGCCGTTGTCGAGTCGGCGCTGATCTTTGAGGTGGAACGCGATGCCCGCGCCCGCGGAGAAAGCGAGACTGTACTCGCCGATTGGCGGCGGCGCATGGATCGAGTCATTGTGGTCACCGCGCCCGACGAGGTGAAGATTGCCCGCTATGTGGCTCGCGTCTGCCCAACCGGCGTCGGGCGCGAGGCGGCTGAAGCCGATGCCCGGCTCCGGCTGGCTCACCAGATTCCCGACGCAGAAAAGGCCGCTCTCTCCGACTATGTATTGGAAAATGATGGAGATACAGAGAATCTCCGCGCCCAGGTTGAACGCTTGTGGCCACGACTTCTGGCTGAGAGCAACAATTTTCCTGCTGGGGAGTCTTTAGAATAGGAAACAGAGTTTGTTCATAGCGGAGTTGGCGGAGTTAGCCGCGCTTCGCGCGTGTTAGCGGTCTTCGGCTAGCTCCGCTAACCCCGCCAACTCCGCTTTCCGCAAAATCCATTTTTATGACGGTTGTAGAGGTTGACAAACTATGAAGATACGCCGCATTTTGCTGGTCGTTCTCTTGCTCGTGAGCGGGTTCTGGCTTCTTACCACGCATCTTCCCGCAGGCTGGAGGCCGTGGCCTCTGGCGCATAACAGCGGCTCCAACTCCCCGCTCGATTTGACCGAAGCGGAGGCAGCGCCGGCTTACGACGCCGAAGAGCAGAACAACATCGCCATCTACAAGCGGGTGCTTCCCTCGGTGGTCAACATCACCTCCAAGTCGCTTGTCTATAACTTCTTCTTTGAACCGGTGCCTCAGCAGGGCCAGGGCTCCGGCTTCATTCTCGACAAGGCCGGACACGTGCTGACCAACTTTCACGTCGTAGCAGGCGCCAATCGCGGCATCGAGGTGAAGCTGAGCAACAAGAGCACCTATAGGGCCAAGGTTGTCGGCACTGACAAGGTGCATGACCTGGCGCTGCTCCAGATCGAGGCGCCGAATCTGGAGCCGGTCACGCTGGCCGATTCCAGCGGCCTAGCGGTGGGCCAGAAGGTCTATGCCATCGGCAATCCCTTCGGCCTCGCCGGCACCATGACGCGGGGCATCATCAGTTCCATCCGCACCATCGGAGGGTCGGAGGGCGCTCCAATTGAAAACGCCATTCAGACCGACGCGGCCATCAATCCCGGCAACTCCGGCGGCCCGCTGCTCAACTCCCGCGGCGAGGTGATCGGCATTAACACGATGATCGCCTCCAACGGCGCCGATCAAAGCTCCGGTATCGGTTTTGCCATTCCGATCAATACCGCCAAAGCCGTGCTCTCCGACCTGACCCGCTATGGGCGCGTCAAGCGGCCCTCGCTGGGCATCGTCTCCTATGGCATCGGCCCCGACCTGGCCTCGCAGATGGATCTGGCGGTCTCGTCCGGTGTTCTGATTCAGAAGGTCATTCCCGGCGGAGCGGCGGAGCAGGCGGGACTGCGCGGCGGAAATCAGCAGGCCTATGTGGGCTTCACTCCCATCCTGCTGGGCGGCGATCTGATCGTGGCCATTGACGATCAGCAGGTCAGCGATCCGCAGGAGATCAACGCCATTATGGAAAAACACCAGGCCGGAGACACCGTCCGCGTCACCTTCTATCGCGGGCGCAAGCAGATCACGCTGAAGCTGATGTTGGGTGAGACGCGGGAGGAGTAGGAGTCGCTATCCAACTTCGCGCAGAATGAACCCCAGCGCAGGCTTGAGGCTGAAGGCAAGCGCGCGCCTTGAGCCGGCTTGCGGCAAGATGGAAGCACATCCTCCGCCACAGACTGTCTTCGCAATAGCCGCGCTGGTTTGAGCCTGTCGAGGGATTGAGGAATATGAGTCAAGGCAGAAGCACTTGAAAACCGAGCAAGAAATGAAAGGTACAGGCTGAAGCTCGTACCCTTCAACAATCCAAATGCGATTGCGCTGGAATATGAGTAGACAAAAAAAGGCCCCCGTTATGAACGGGGGCCAAGTTGCCTTGGTTCTCTCGTCTATGAGAGCTTGATTGGCGGCCAAACGGCGGGGGGGCCGCCGGTGCGGAAAGCGCCTCGGGGGGAGGGGCTGCGACTGTTAAGGTCGCTCCGCATCGGTCGAAGAAACAGCGCTCTGGGGAGTCGCAGCTTCCTGGGCCGCCAAACTGTTTTCCATCAAACGGATGCGCACGGAAGAGGTCTTGGGTTTCACCTCATCCGAGTCCGCGGCCACGGCATTGCCGAGCGCCAGGGTGTGCATACGGAAGACGGGAATCTGATGTTCTGTGACCAGATAGCGCTTGACCGACTCGGCCAGACGCCCGGAGCTTTGGATACCGGCTGTGCTGGCCAGGGGCGAATGGCCCTCGATCTCCAGCACGTATCCCTGCCGTCCGGTCAGGTTCACAGCAAATGCGTCGAGTTGCTTGCGGGCCGCCGCGGAGAGCACCGGCTGGCCGCCGCGAAATGCCACTTCAATATCGGTTGACTGACGGTACTGGTCGAGGCCTTCGACGGTGGAGTTCAACTGATCCACCCGGCCACCGGCGCGCTGTGCGAGGGCGTTGGCCTTCTGTGCCTGGGTGCCGGCAGCGCTGGCCGTCTGGTTGGCGGCATCGGCCGTGGACTGGGCATTGCGGATGCCCGCCTGCGCCCTGCCGTCCACATCCTGAATGTCGCGCGCGTTTTTCGCATTCACTTCATCCAGCTCGTTGAGCTGGCCCTTGATGGGGTCCACTCGATTGTCGACCCACTTCTTGCGAGCAAAGGGATTCACACGACCCCAGAATCCTTCCTTGGGGGGCTTGCTGGAAGGCGATGAGGCGGCGGCTATTGAAGAGGGCCGCTGATCGACGGGAGTCGACTGGTCCTGTTGCGCAAGTGCGGGCATGGCGACTACAGATGCCAGCAAAACAAATGCGAGCCGGCGAGGGAACAAGTTTCGATGCAGGACTGCGGAATTCATCAAGTGGACACCCTTCAGGGTTCTAGTTCGCCGGGGGGACGACGGACTGAGCGGTCATAGCTGCTCGACTTGAGATAAAGCACGACGAATGCCAAAGCGGCATATCGCCGTAGATTCTCGATGAGGACAAAATCTTGTAATGATTTGTACAACTTGGGGCAGAGGGATCTGTGCGGGTCTCTTTGATTCGAGAGCAGATCAGCGAAAACCTCTATGTAAATTTTGCCGTATCGAGTAGATTCTACCTGGTAAATTCTGCGGGAACGGCCTATCTTGTCTCCACGTGGAGGATGCGAATCTCTGGATAGGCGCCATCCCAGTCGGGTTTGACGGAGTCGAAGACCAGGCGAAATGGCCGCGAGTCGCCGGGCTTGAGCGGCGCAGCGGAGACCGGTTCGACGTCGATGGAAGGCTCGCGCGCGCGGATCAGCCGGAGGGGCTGGCTTTCATTCTGAGCGACCTCCTGAGCCGCGTCGCGGAAGAGCACCTGCACGGTGACAGAGGTGACGGTGCGCGAGCCGGTGTTCGCAATCGTGCCGTCCAGATAGGTGACCTTGCCTCCGGCCAGATTGGCGGATTCGCTCATCGCCAAGCCGGTGAGCGGCAGATTGGCCGCATAGGGGTCCAGCGGCGCGTTGATCGGCGCGACGGCCTCATTGCTACGGGAGCCGGTCTGCCTCAGGTTGAGCAGAAGAGCGGCGGCGGCGATGGAGAGAACGATAGCGGTAGCCACCAGCAACGGCAGCCAATTGCGCTTTTCCTTCTGCGGAGTAGAAGCGAGTTCGATGGGAGTGCTCACGTGCGCAATTTTACACCCGCGCGAGAGAAATATACGTTCATTGCCGATCAAAACAAGTGTATTATCGTAGCCGTTAGCGGAAGGCAGATCACTTCGTGGGCAGGCGCCCGCTAGGAGGTGAATATGTCGGAAGCCCCTCATCAGGATCCATCGCCGGTCGATCCTCAGGAGCCAACACCGGTCTTTGCGCAGGTTGAAGAGCCAGTCTATACCTTCCAGGGCAGCTCCCCTGCCGAAGAGTATCTCGAAATTGCCCGCATCCACAATCGAGAAGCGAAACAACTGGTTGAGCACGCCCACGAATCGCAGACCGAGGACCGTCAGGAAGAGGCCCGGCTGCTGGCCGACCTGGCCAGGGCGCGGCAGGAACGTGCCGAGGAGTTCGAGAAGGCGGCCCGCGGCGAAGGCGGCGACCCGATTGTGGCCGAGATTCTCGATTGGCAGGAAGATGTCTGCCATACCTATACCCCGCCCACGCTGTGCTTTACCTCAAAGGAAGATGCAGAGTTTGTGCTGATTCCGGAGCATATGAAACCCCGTCCGCCGGGACGCTTCGCGCTGGCGCTGGCCAGGCTCAAGCACGGAAAGCACAGCGCGTCTCCTCCGGCAGCCGCGCAGCCAAAACCGTAGTCAACGATCTCCCGGTGAAAGCATCCCCGGCGGTTACCGTAGGAACCCTCCCGCCCTTTTCTTTTTTGTAAAACGCGAATGATCTTCCGCTTCTGACCGATAGGCAAAGCAGCAAGAGAATTCTGTGTGATTCTTCACCAATCTTGCGCATCTTCCCGCGGAATCTGGTGTTTAGACTCTGGTAGGCAGATTCCCATGGGCGGCGCGAAGGTTCAAAACGGTCTCGAAGGGTGCAAGCGCGAGAACCATCGAGACACAAAGTTGCTGTTTTTGACGCACTCTATAGTGAAAGGCAGGCCAGCGATGCAGAACATTTCGAGTCCTCCATCCCTCTCCGCGTCCGTCTCCGTTGGCGCGATGATGCAGCCGGTTTCCGCCGAAGAGCGGGCCTATCAGGCGATGACGGTTGCTGCGATTCTGCTGGTGCTGGGAAGTCTCTGGCTCTTCTGAGCGGAGCGGCTCCCGGCTCGAGTCTGTTTGAACGATCCCATGGGCGCGAAAGCTCACTGCGGACGCGAAGGCTCACAACAGACTCTATGCATCTCTTCCCATGCGCGTGGCACGGATGATTGAGCCGGAGTGCAAGCCCAGAGTGGCAAAGATCGCAATCAGAAAAAGCAGGACCGCAACCGGAGACATCTTGCCGGAGCCTTGCCGCACCGTTTGCAGAAGCGACCACTGAATCCACAAGAAGAGGCAGACCAGCTCCAGCTTGATCCAGGCGACCATCTGGTGGATCAGCGACTCCAGGCGCGCGCGTCCCTCCTCCGTCAGCCGCGTCGACGATCGGATGCCGGTGGGAAGCAGCGAGATGACGGTAACAAACAGATAGAGCACAATGCCGACGACCGGCAGTATCCAGAGGGTCGAGGGCGGACCCCACGCGTTGGCGTTGCCGGCGGCATCGAAGTGAGTGGGGACCAGATTGGGGAGCGGATTGGGGCCGTTAAAGGCCAGCCAGGTCATTGCGAAGATCAGAGCCAAACCAAAAATACTCAGGGCTTCCAGCGATTTGCGCATATCGATCGATCCCGCTCCGAATTGTACAAGAACGATACAGTTTCCACACAATTACCAAAGAAACCTGAAATGCAGGAATAAAACCTCAAGTAATTCTGTCCGGAAACGAGACAGTGTCTCCGGCGAGTATGTATTGAAACGATACATACCAGCCGGAGATCTTCATGATTGCAGCGATAGTCCCGCGGCGAACCAATCCGTTAGTTTCTGCTGCGCATTTTGGAGAGCAGGCGCAGAATCTCCAGATAGAGCCAGACCAGCGTGACGATGATGCCGAAGGCGCCGTACCACTCCATGTACTTGGGCGCGCCGGCTTGAACGCCGCGCTCGATGAAGTCGAAGTCGAGGACCAGATTCAGCGCCGCGATGGCGACGACGAAGAGGCTGAAGGCGATGCCGATGAAGCCGGAGCCGTTGATGGCGGCAAAGTGGATGCCGAAGATGCCCAGGAGCATCTCCATCAGGTAAAGCAGCGCGATGCCGCCGGTGGCTGCGATGATGCCCATGCGCAGCTTGTTTGTGACCGGAATCAGCCCGGAGCGATAGGCGAGCAGCAGAACGAAGAGGGTGCCGAAGGTGAGTCCGACGGCCTGCATGGCGATGCCGGGATAGCGCAGGTCGAGGAAGGCCGAGAGTCCGCCGAGGACCAGGCCCTCCAGCAGCGCGTAGATGGGCGCGGTGACCGGCGACCACTCCTTTTTGAAGATGGTGACCAGGGCGACAACGAATCCGCCGAGGACTCCGATCATCATCCACGGGGCGACATCCGTCATATCGCGCGACCGTAGGAAGAGGCTCCAGGTCCAGGCCGAGGTGGCGATGGCGCAAAGCAGCAGAATCCCCGTCTTGTTCACGGTGCCGTTCATTGTCATCTGGCTGCTCTGGTCGATGAAGCCTCCATAGCGCGGGGAGGCAAAGTCCTGGAAGGTGGAGTTGCTCAGTGCCGGATTGGATGTTTTCATCAATGCCATTGGTTTTCTCCTGATCTGCGCCGGAAGGATCTTCCGGTTCGCGGGCGGCGTGAATCCCCGTCCACTGCTTCAAGTTTAAGGGAGTTGATTCGGTTCCTGTCACCTGGAGTTCATGCGATCCCCAAAAACACGCTCAGCCGAAGCGGGCGCGCTTGACGGTTTGACGGAAGTCTTCGCCATTCATCTCAATGCGGACGCACATCTCGGCGAGCCGGGAGCGCATCCGGTCGCCGATGCGGTCGCCGAGGGTGTCGTCGATGCGTGCGGCGATCTTTCCGTCTTTATCCGGCTTGTAGCCGCCGCCGGCGGGCAGGTCCACGTAATTGGTGGTGATGATGGTGGTCTGCTTGTCGTTATAGCGGGTGTTGAGGATCAGCGCGACGGTGTCCCAAACCCACTCGTTGGGCTTCTGCGCGCCCAGATCGTCGAGGACCAGCACCTCGGCGGCAAAGACCGGCTTGAGCAGCTCAAGCTCGGTGGTCTGGACCTGGGGGTTGTAGCTGTTCTGGATGCTTTTAAGCAGCTCGCGGTAATCGCAGAAGAGGCCGCGGACGCCGCGCTCCTGAACGAGCCGGCGCAGCACGCCCACGGCCAGATGGGTTTTGCCGACGCCGATCGAGCCGGTAAAGAGCAGTCCCTTGCCGGCGGTATCGACCGGATAGGCCTCGACGAATTTGCGGGCGGTCATGTGAGCGCGGCCCAGCGAGGCGTCGGCGCCGCGAAAGGCGGTCTCGTAGCCGTCGAGTGTGTAATGGCGGTAGCGCTCCGGGATGTGGGCGGCGGCCAGACGGCGCTCTTCGCGCTCGATCTGCTGGCATTCACAGGGGCGGGAGACCCATTGGCCCTGCGTGTTGACCACCCGCACCAGCCCCACTCCGTCGCAGATTGCGCATACGCTCATCTCTTCAAGGGTAGCGTAGCGGGCTGGCGGGCGCGGCGGTGCATCGCGGGTCCCTGAATGTGGAAAAGGACGAGAAGCCGCCGCCGCAGAGGCGCAATAGGGCCGGGATATAATGAGCCATCTTGTGAAGGTAGGATGACTGACTTGCCGGCAAATTCCGTGAGTACGGCCCCCGAGCTGCTTTATCTGGAGCTGCTCAAGCGCGTATTGACGCGCACCATCGCCAACGAAAGATATCTTGCGATGGATGCAGCGCGTTTTGCGCCTACCAAGCCGATTTACCGGCTCATGCTGCCTGCGTTGCGGCGTGTCTTTCGGGCCAAGGGTCTGGAGATCGTCCGGCGGTACAAGGCGGATCCGGCGCGGCGCGAAGCGGGAACCGACTACCCGCCTGAAGCGGAAACAATGGTCGGCATGAAGAGGCTCAACAACCTGCAGGAGTGCGTGACCGATCTTCTGAGAAACAAGATTCCCGGAGACCTGATCGAAACGGGCGTATGGCGGGGCGGCTGCGCAATCCTGATGAAAGGCGTGTTGGCGGCCTACGGCGATACGGAACGCACCGTTTGGCTGGCCGACTCCTTTGCGGGGCTGCCCAAGCCGGATACGGATCATTATCCCGTGGATGAAGGCGACACGTACTGGAAGATGAGCGACATCATGGCCGTATCTTTGGAGACGGTCCAAGAGAACTTCTTGAAGTACGGTCTGCTGGATGAGCGCGTTCGCTTCCTGAAGGGCTGGTTCAAGGACACGCTGCCCGTCGCTCCCATCGACCGCCTGTGCCTGGCCCGGCTCGACGGAGATATGTATGAATCGACGATTCAGGCGCTGGAAAACCTTTATCCCAAGCTCTCTCCCGGCGGATACATCATCATCGACGACTACAACCTCGATCGCTGCCGGCAGGCCGTTGACGACTTTCGCCGCGATCGCGGCATTGCCGACAAGCTCCGCAGTATCGATGGCAATGGAGTCTTTTGGCAGCGGTCGGGCTGAGAGCGCCCAGCCGCGCAGGAGGGCGGGAATTTCCAGCAGTCTTCTCCGCACATTCTCCGGGAAATTGCTAAACCGGCCAAATCCCCCTACAATGGAAGAGAACAATTGCTGGAAAGGTCTGTTTAGAGCGATGCCGAAGGAAAAGATTCATCCCAACTACGCCGCGGTGCAGGTCAAGTGCGCCTGCGGAAACAACTTTGAGACCCGTTCGACCCACAAGGGCGACATTCACGTGGAAATCTGCTCGGTTTGCCATCCGTTCTTCACCGGCAAGCAGCGTTTGGTGGATACAGCGGGCCGCGTGGAGCGCTTCCGCCGCAAATACGCCAAAAGCGACAGCGCCGTGGCCGCAGCAGCCAGCAAGTAACCGCGTCCGGCAACAGGTTCGCAGCGAAAGGGCCTCCGCTCTGGCGGAGGCCTCGCTGTGTCGGTGGATGCGCAGCTTTGATTTTTTGCAACTCATTTTTTGAATGTGAGACAGGATCTCCGATGCCGCGCGCAAAACGCTCGATTCAGGCCGCAATCACCATCGGCGATTTCCCGCTGATCTGGCGTCTGCACCGTGAGCAGCAACTGACCACCGCCGATGGGTGGAAGGGCGTAGCCATTCATGTGAAGGTTGCAGAGGGAGTGCGCAGGGAGCTTTATCTGGAGTATCCGGCGGTGGAAACGCAAAAGGTCAGCCATACGAGGACCGACTTCGTGCAGCAGAATATCTCTCCCGCCAGGGTGGCGGCTCACATCCGGCGGGCAATGGAAGCGGGATATGATCCAGGCTCGCGGGGCAAGCCGTTTGTCTATGAAGTGGACGAGCTGCCGGGTTGAGCGGGATGAGCAACAGTGGTTGAGGTTTTTATGGCGGGCAAGGGCTTTACCGTGAAGAAGGAATGGGACAATCCCACCGAGCACGCGATGCCCGCCACGGCGCGGGTGCCAGCCGAGATGCGCGTGGGGCCGGTAGCAGTGGCTCCGGCCACGGTGCTGGCGCCGATGGCCGGGGTTACGGATACCGTCTTCCGGCGCTTCATTCGCCACGCGAGTTTGTTTTCCAGGGAACAGGGAACAGGGATCAGGGATCAGGGTGCGGAGATTGGCACCATCGATGCCGCCGTGACCAACACGCAATCCGGCTGCGGCCTCTTGATGACCGAGTTCACCTCGGCCGACGGTCTGGCGCGGATGCGCGAGAGCAAGCGACTGCGCTATCTGACCTTCTACGACGACGAGCATCCCATCGGCGCACAGATCTTCGGGGCCAATCCGGAGACGCTGGCCGAAGCGGCGCGGATTGTGGAGGAGACTGGCTTCGATCTGGTAGACCTCAATCTGGGCTGCCCGGCCAAGCGCGTGGTGGGATCGAATGGCGGATCGGGGCTGCTGCGCGATCTGCCGCGGATACTGGAGATTTTCAAGGCCGTGCGCAAGGCGGTGACGATTCCCTTTACGGTGAAGTTCCGTCTCGGCTGGAGCGATGCCGACATTGTCTGCCTGGAGCTGGCGCGGATGGCCGAAGGCGAGGGACTGAATGGCTTGGCGCTGCACGCCCGGACGCGTGAGCAGGGCTATAGCGGTCAGGCGCGCTGGGAGTGGATTGCGCGGGTAAAGCAGGCGGTGAAAATTCCGGTCGTTGGCAACGGCGACATCCGAACGCCGGAGGACGCGGCAGCGATGGTGGCCGAGACCGGCTGCGATGCGGTGATGATTGGGCGGGCCGCTCCCTCGAATCCATGGATCTTTCGTCAAATTGCGCAATACACGGCAATTGGCAGCTACGAGCGGCCCACGGTGGAAGATCGCTACCGCATGATTCGCGCTTATTTTCAGATGCTGCTGGATGAGGCTGAGGCGACGAAGGAGTTGCCTCGCGCCGCGCGGCTGGGCGAGACGGCGGGCAAGATGAAGCAGTTTGCCACTTGGTTTACCCACGGCGTAGCGGGCGGAGCCAAGCTGCGGCGAGCGATCTATCAGGCCAAGACCGGGAGCGAAGTGCTGGCCCAGGTGGATGAATTTTTCTCAGCTCAGCTTGCCGGCGTCGAGGATCCCGATGCGGCGCTGGAGGAGAACGACTCGGCGGAGTTTCCGGCCGAGATGCTGGAATGCGGTTCCTGATCCGGTTTCTTCGTCAGAGAGACCGAAAGATGCTGGCACGAAGGCTGCTAAAGTGTGAACCAGGCCAGGATGCACAATCCGGCAAGGAGCAGCAGGATCACGGTCAAAACCTGCAAGAGCGTGAAGCGCGCTTTGGGCGGACGGGGAGCTTCGGGAGGGGGAGTGAAGCGCGCCATCTCAACGGCGATATTCTCCCGTGCGCCGGCTGCAAAAGCCAGTTCGAAGAGAGTGCGGGCCGCGTCCTCCACCGGGACACTGATATCAATGGTCGCCTTCTCAATCATCTTGTCGGTGAGGCTGCCCCACAATCCGTAGGAACAGAGCAGCAGTGAGTCGTCGATCCCGACGGGATGCGTCTCAATGTCGATCTCAACTCCGGGTTGGTAGCCGAGGCAGCGAGTGAGCACGGCGGCGTCCGGGTGATTCAAAGCCTCTTCGGGAGTAATCAGACTGCGGTCGAGCATCGATTGCGCGGCGGAGTGGTCGACGGTCAAGCGGTAGATGCGGCGGCCGCGCACCAGGTAGGCGCGGCTGTTGCCAATATGGCCGATCCAAGCGCTGGTTCCGGCGGCATCCTGTTGCAGTAAAGCCACCACCACCGTGGAGCCCAGGCGCAGGTACTTCGAGCCGGAAGCCCTGGCCTCGGAGATGAGCTTGGCATTGGCTCTTGACGTGGCTTCGCGCAATGCTTTCTCGACCGGATAATCGCGGGAGAGAGTGGCCAGATAAGTGCAGAATTGCTCGACCACCAGCCGCGATGCGACCGAGCCGCCGCCATGCTCGTCAACCCCGTCGGCAACGATCATCAGATCGCCCAGGTCGATGTGGCAATGAAGGACAGAATCCAGTTTGTCTTTGTTGGGGTCGCCGGATTCGCACTCCTCGGCGAAGAGAACGACAGGCTGCCCGATAACTTGCAGATCGCTCATAGCCATACCTCGCATCCAAGGCTGAAGCAGCGCTTGCATCTGAAGCGCAAAGCAGCGCAATTTACCTGAGACAAGCCTTCCGGGGCGCACGGTTGCAGGATAGCCGTAACGGGCCGGGATCATTCCGTGGGGGCAGTCCGTTCCCGACCAGGCTGTCCGCTCTTCCGCTTGCTCCGGCCTCCGCCAGCGTTACGCGTACCGGCCAGCAGACTCGATTGATCTTGGAGCGATCGGAACGAACACCAGGATTAAACTCAATGTAACACGGAAGCATGGCCTCTGGCTGAAGCCGTGCCGGAAAGCCGATTCTCTTTTATACTTCTTCCATGCAGATGCGTCCACGCCACGCCCTGGCGCTCAGCCATGTAGCCTTTGAGGATTTAGGCTCGCTGGAAGCGCCGCTCCGCCGCCGCGGCTTCGAGATCGAGAATCTTCTTGCGGCCACGGCGCGCTTCCCTCTGGAGCAGGCCGAGAGTTGCGATCTGCTGATCGTTCTCGGCGGGCCGATCGGAGTCTACGACCAGGAGGATTATCCGTTTCTGAAGGATGAGATTGCCTGCATCGAGCGGCGATTGGCGGCGCGGAAGCCGATCCTCGGCATCTGCCTGGGAGCGCAACTGATGGCCGCGGCGCTGGGCGCGCGCGTATATCCGGGCAAAAACGGCGCGGAGATCGGCTGGTTTCCCATCCAGGCGGCATCGCAGGCCGGTGCGCCGGAGTGGTTCGCTCCGCTGCTCGCATCGGGGCTATCGCTCTTTCATTGGCATGGGGATACCTTCGATCTTCCCCCTGGCGCGCTTCATCTGGCAAAGACGGAGCGCTACGTCAATCAGGCCTTCGCCGTTGGCGATTATGCGCTGGGATTGCAGTTCCATCCCGAGGTCTCTGCCGCAGGTCTGGAGAGCTGGTATGTGGGGCACGCCTCCGAATTGCACCACGCAGGCATCGACGTTGGTGAACTGCGGGCTGCGGCGCTCCGGCACGGCCCCCGGCTGGAAGAGGCCGCGGCGGCATTCTGGCAACTCTGGCTGGAGACCGTCCTGTAAACCGCAAATCCACGTCCATCTGGGCTTGCCGCGATGCGCCGCTTCCCATCTCCCGCACCGCTCCGCTATGCTGAGTGCGTTTGCCGAGGAGGTTTCGTGTTGACACGCCGCCGATTTTCCGCACTTTCCGCTGCTGCCGCTGGAGCCGCGCTGACCACGCCGTTCAAAGCGCTGGCTGCCGCCACACGCTCCGGTCTGGAGTTCGGCGTGCAGATTTACATGGTCCGCGACCGGCTCGACAACGCGCAGTTGCCCGCCACGCTGCGCCTGATCCACGAGATCGGCTATGCGACGATCGAGACCTATCCCTTGGTCTACAGCCGCCCCGCAAAGGAGCTGAAGGCCCTGATCGAAAGTGTTGGCCTCAAGGCGCCCAGCGGCCACTTCGATTACGCCACCCTCGAAAAAGACGTGGAGTATGCCGCCGAGCTGGGCGTCGAATACATGATCTGCCCGATGATTCCGCAGCCGCTTTGGGATTCGCTGGAGGGATTCAAGCAGGCCGCCGCGCACCTGAACAAGGCGGCGGCCAGGGCGCGGGCGGCGGGAGTCAAATTCGGCTACCATCCGCACAACTACGAGTTCAAGAAGCTGGAGGGTGGGCGCGGCTTTGAAGTGCTGATGCGCGAGCTGGACCCAATGGTGAAGCTGGAGCTGGACATCTACTGGGCCGTCGAGGCGGGCGAGAACCCACTGGAATTGATGCGCAAGTACCGTGAGCGGCTGGCGCTGATTCACATCAAAGACCGCAAACCGGGGGCGGGCTTCACCTATTCGCCCTTCGACCCTAAGGCGGCCCGCTTTACCGAGGCCGGCTCCGGCTCGATCGACTGGAAGACGATGCTGGGCGAGGCGCATCAGTTGGGCGTGCAGCAGTACTTTGTCGATCAGGACGGCTACGACGTGCCGGTGGAAGAGAGCCTGCGGCGCAACTGGAAGTTCCTATCGCAGTTGAGCCTTTAGGGCGGCCCTGGTCAACGCTGCGCGCGGGGTTGCGTCTAACGGTGTGGAGAGCTGTGCAGCTTCATAACGCCATGCAAAACCGATCCCTTTCATGCCTTTTCGCATTTCTGATGGTTGTGGTCTGCCTGTTTGCATCCATATCCGCGCAACCGGCCGATTCCGGCCAGCCAGCCGCCACACTGAAGATTCAGGCCCGCGAGGTGGTGCTGCCGGTTACCGTGCGCGACAAGAAGGGCGCATTGGTGACCACCCTGAAGATCGGCGACTTCACGCTGACCGAGGATGGGCGGCCACAGACGATCAAGAGCTTCACGCGCGAGAGCAATCTGCCCTTTCGGCTGGGCTTGCTCGTGGATACCAGCCGCAGCGTCTCCGCGGCGATGGATGAGGAGCGCAAAGCGGCGGGAGCGTTTGTGGACACGATGCTTCCCGAAAAGCCCAACGCCACTCCCGATCAGGCCTTTCTGATTCACTTCGACCACGAGGTCGAGCTGCTGGAGGACTTCACCACTTCACGCCAGAAGCTGCACCGCGAACTGGATGGGATGGGGCCGACGCGCGCCGCACAGAACGACTCGCAGCTTCCAGAGAGCGGCGGAGACGAACAGGGCGGGCAGGCGCATGGCCGGCGTGGCGGAACGCAGCTCTACGATGCGATCTTCTTGGCCTGCGACGAGTTGATGAAGCAGCAGACGGGCCGCAAGGCGCTGGTGGTCTTCTCCGACGGCGTCGACCGGGGCAGCAAGATGGATTTGAATGATGCCGTGGATGCGGCCGACCGGGCCGGCCTGGCCGTCTACACGATCTACTTCAAAGGCGAGCAGGAACGGAGCCAGAGCGGCGCACCCGGAGGCGGACACCATGGCGGCGGCTGGCCGGGCGGTGGCGGCGGTTACCCCGGTGGAGGCTATCCCGGCGGAGGAGGACATCATGGCGGAGGCGGTTCCAGCCAACCGGCGATAGACGGCAAAAAGATCATGGAGAAGATCGCCACGCGCACCGGAGGGCGGTACTTCGAGGCCAAGAGCAAGGAGAAGCTGGAGGAGATCTATGGGCAGATCGCCGAAGAGTTGCGCGGACAATATCTGCTGACCTATACGCCGGATATGGTGGACAAGGAGGGTGGTTTCCACAAGATCGCGCTGAAGGCCAGCAAGGACGATCTGACGGTGGTGACGCGGGAGGGTTACTACGCGCCCGGCGAAGGGTCGAAGTAAACCTCCCTAATAGCGCAACTGAAACTCCGGTTCGACGGGGTTCTCAAAGAGCGAGGCATCGCGCGTGACGATGGTCAGCCCGGAGGGCGTGACGAAGTAGCGGCGCTTGTCCTCGACCGGATCGAAGCCGATGATGGTGCCTTCGGGAATGTGCACATGGCGGTCGATGATCGCCCGCCGGATACGGCAGTGGCGCCCGATATTGACGTGCGAGAAGATGATGCTGGCTTCCACCGTCGAGTAGGAGTTGACGCGCACATCCTGCGAGACCACGGACTTCGATACCGACGCGCCGGAGATGATGACGCCGGCGGTAATCACCGAATCGACGGCCATGCCGGAGCGTCCCGGCTCGGCAAAGACGAATTTGGCCGGCGGATATTGGCGTACGCGGGTGCGGATCGGCCAGTTCTTGTCATAAAGGTTGAAGACCGGCGAGACCGAGCAGAGGTCCATGTTGGCGTCGTAGTAGGAGTCCAGCGTGCCCACATCGCGCCAGTAGAGAGCCTGCTGCTTGTTTTCGTCCACGAAGTTGTATGCCATCATCTTCTTCTTGCCGAGAAGACTGGGCAGAATGTCATGGCCAAAGTCGTGCTTCGAGTTGCTGTCCTCGGCGTCGGCGATCAGCGCCTTCAGCAGAATCTCCGTATTGAAGATATAAATACCCATCGAGGCATCGACCGAGCCGGGATTGAAGGGGGAACGGAAGCTGGTGGTTGCGGGCTTTTCCTGGAAGCCGCGAATCTCGCCGCTCTGCGCCACTTCGACCACGCCGAACCGCTTCGATTCCACCGGCGCAATCGGCAGCGTGGCCAGTGTCACCTCGGCATGGGTCTCCTTGTGATACTCCAGCATCCGGCTGTAGTTCATCTTGTAGATGGCGTCGCCCTGAAGGATGATCATGTGCTTGGGCTGTTCGCTGCCGATTGAGTAGATATTCTGGTAGACCGCATCGGCGGTGCCCATGTACCAGTTGGAGCCGGTGCGCTGCATGGGAGGCAGCAGTTCGAAGAACTCGCCCAACTCCTGGGCCACAATGCCCGTCCAGCCTTCGCGGATATGCCGGTTGAGCGAGAGCGCCTTGTACTGCGTGAGGATGAAAACCTTGCGCAGGCCGGAGTTGATGCAGTTGGAGAGGGTGATATCGATGATGCGATAGTGCCCGCCAAAGGGCACCGCCGGCTTGGCGCGATCCCGCGTCAGGGGAAAGAGGCGTTCTCCCGCACCGCCCGCAAGCAAGACTCCCAGTGTGTCTCTCATAGCCTGTAATCCCCCGCCTTCGTCACTGTTTGCGACCTCGGAGTTCCCGCCAGCAGCGCAATCAAGCGCCGGATGCGCGGTCTCTTCTCCGGCAACTCACCCCTTACGATGTTGCCGAAGGGGGAGAATACCATAAAGGACGGAAGTCAGTCGCCCATCTCACTTTATAGAGGAAGTTCGCCGCAAAGACAAAACCGGAGTCTCGGTCGATCGCAGAGGATCGAGGAGAACTCCGGTTTTGGGAAGAGATGCCAGAAGGGTCCATCGTGAAAGCCCCTGGCGCGCGGCAACTTACCGCTTCTTTTTGAATTTGTACTCGACACCCACCGAGAATGCGAAGTTCACATCGAACTGCGAGTATTTTTGCGGACCGGCAGTGGTGTAGTGCGTCATCACCGCATCGGGCGTCAGGCGCAAGACCCAGCGCGGAGAGCGGTTCAGATCGATGTGCCCGCCGATGATCGCCGCGGGCGCAAGCTGGTTGGGATAGAAGTTCTCCACGGCAGGCAAGACGTTGCCCAGGTGGGCATCAAAGTACGCGCCGCCCCCCAGCAGATGGGCGCTGATGGCGCCGTGCTTGTTGTGCGGTCCCAGCCATTCGCCGCCGCCCACAAACAGATACTGGCTGACGAACGGGCTGTGCACACTGCCCGCGTTCGCTGCGCCGTCGCCGCTGGTGCCCAGGTAGCTGCGTCCGGAAGCCTCAACGGCCCAATGCTTGCGGAACCAATAGGAGCCGGAGAGATCCAGCCCGCCCAGGTTGGCTCCTGACAGTACACTCGCTCCCGCTTTGATACGGTCATAGGCCAAGCCCAGCGAAACATCGTAGCGGTTGTCATAATGCACATTGGCCAAGGGATCGCTGGCGACGTAGGTGCCATTGCCGGCCGTCGGCGCAGCGGTGCTTTGCGCTCCGGCAACCAGTCCGGAAGAGAGGGTCAGAACGGCAACAAGAAGAGTGGCGGATAAACTTACAGAGTTACGCATCGCTATCAGCTTACAGGACCGCGCCCATAGCGGACAATGCAGGCCAGGCAACAAAATTATTCCGGCGGCAACGCGCAACCCTCGCGCCAGCGCGCCCAAATCAGGTAGCGCGCGGTCTTGGCCGCTTCCACCGTGGGAGCGGCCCATAGGTAGCCGGAGGGTTCCGGTTCCAGCGGTGGCGCAACATGGCTGCGCCAGAGCAGCGGCAACTGGTTGAAGATCAGGCCGGCGCGGGGCAGATGATAGGAGCTGGAGACAACCTCCGCCGATCGCCAGCCATGCGCTCTCATGATCCGTGCCGCATTGCAGCCATTTTGCATTGTGTCCTTCGACTCCGGCTCCACAACGATCGCCTCGGCCGGAATGCCCTGAGCCTCAGCCGTGCGCGCCATCACCCGCGCCTCGGTGAATTGATTGTGGGCGGCTCCGCCGGTGAGAATCAGCCTGGGGGCTACGCCCCGCTCATACTCATGCACGCCTTCAGTCACGCGGGCCAACTGCACCGGCGTGGGATTGCCGTCGCTGTCAGCCGGATAGCCGAGCACGATGATGGCGTCAAAGCGGGTAAGCGAGGTATTTGCCCGCGGAGCCAGCAGGCGCGCCAGCTCGCCGAGGCCGAGCAATGCAAAGATCAAAAGGGCAGAGCCAATCGTCAGACGCCGCCGCCAGTTTGTACGGTGGCGAGAGGTCGTGGGAGGCCGGCGGACAAGCCGCGGGCCAGGTGTTTGGGCAGCAGAGCGGGTCTCGATCAAAGCAACACTCCCGCCTCCAATGTAACGCGAAAGCGGGAGACTTCATCGGAAAATCCAGGCCGGACGGCGAGATCAGTCTAAGTTCGCTGGGCTTCCAAGCTCCGATAAGACGAATTCTTCCAATGTCTTACGAGTTCTGGGAGCGATTTCACGTTCGATCAGTTGCTGGCTGCTCAGGGCAGTGGGTTCGCCCTGATAGCCGAGCGCGATCACCGCGCCGAGCACAAAATCATCGGGAATTGCGAAGGCCTTGCGGGCTGCGTCGTGGTCATACCCGGCCATCGAGTGTGTCTTCAGACCCAGCGCTGCGGCTTGCAGGCAGAGAATCGCGGAGGCTGCTCCCAAGTCATAGAATGCATATGCGTTGGGAGCGCCGTTGTGGGTGAATTTGCCGCTCGCAACACCCAAAATCAGCACCGGCGCAGCGCCCGCCCAACTGAGGTTGGCATCTACCAGCGTGGCGAAAATCTTCTGATGGGTCGATGAGTCGCGCCTGCCGACAAGAAAATGCCAGGGCTGCTCGTTCATCGACGAGGCGGCCCAGCGAGCGGCCTCGAAGAGCTTCTTGAGATCGCCCGGGCTGACATCGCGGCTGGCAAAGGAGCGGGGACTCCAGCGGCTCAGCACGGCCGGCAGGACGCCTTCGACGGTGGGAGCTTGCTTCAACTGATTCACTTCATGGGCGGATAGCGTCATGGTCATGCCTCGCCGGATCACTTCGAACTTGCTTCGTTGGATTCGATTTGCGGAGGAAGGATTCCCGCATCGCCGATCCACGCGTCTACCGTGACAAAGCGGCGGCTCTCTTGATAACGCGCAATCAGTTGTGCCGCTGCGGCCACTGAAGGGCCGCGATTGGCGGCGGGGTCCAGATGGCTGCCGTCGTGCAGAACAATGTTCGCGGCCAGTCCACGGCCCTCCAGGCGGTCGATCTTGGCGGCCAACTGCCGGGCAATCGCCTCCGCCGAGGGATTCTTCCAGTCGGATGTCATCGCATTCCAGAGCACCGGATGCAGCCCCAGATCTCTGGCGATGCGCAAGACTGCGGGCCGCCGCGCGCCAAAGGGTGGACGGAAGCAGCGGACCGGCGATCCGGCGATCTGCTCCAGCGTGCGGCTTGTGCGGACCAGTTCCTCCTCGATCCGGCGGGCCGGGGCCAGCGCCAGATTCCGATGGCTCCAGGAGTGGTTTCCGATCAGATGACCGGCGGCGACGATCTGGCGCACCAGTTCCGGTTCATTTTCCGCGCGGCTGCCGACGATGAAAAATGTGGCCCGCACCTGCCGCCGGGCCAGAATCTCCAGCAGGCGCGGCGTCCACGCGGGATTGGGGCCGTCGTCAAAGGTCAGAGCCAGTTCGCCGGAGCGCGCGGGCGCAATCAGGGCGCGCCCGAAGAGCCGCGAGCCGGGCCATAGCGCCGCATAGGCGCAGCCGCCAGCGGCAAGGCCCACTCCGGCCGCCGCGCCCAACCCGGCAGAGATTTCCGTCGTTAGAGGAGTCAGCATTCAGCTTTCAGTGTTGCGCGCCGGAGTCAGGGACGGCAAGCGCGGCTTACAGCAGCCCGCCGCGGCCAACGAGGTGGCGCGAGAGCAGCCAGGAGAACAGAGAAACACCCAGAGCCAACGTAACCCAGCCTGCGGACTCGACGGGAGCAACAAGGGCGGCGGGCAGATGCGGAGGTGTGAGCAGGAGCGAGTTCAAAGCGGGCAGGCCCTCGCGGGTCAACTCCAGCAATGACCAGCCGAAGACTCCCGCAGACAGCACCATGCCGGGAATTGCCCGCTTCCATGGGAACGGGATCGGCGGCGGCACGGCGGATTCTTCCTCGACACGCTCCATCACCGAGGCCAGAAAGCCCGAAGAAGGGATCAGTTCCTCTTCGCTGGAGAGAATGGCTTCCACCTCAGCGTCGATCCGGGCCTGCTCTTCGACTGTGCGAATTCGTATCGACGGTTTCAATTGATGGCCTCCTTTCTCGTTTCCAATGCCGGAAGCTTCGCCGTGGCATATCCCTCATCGAGCTGCGGAAAGCGTTTTCGCAAGAGCGCCCGCGCGCGGCTGAGGCGGGCCTTGAGCGTTCCCTCCGGCAGACCCAGCGCCGTGGCCGCAACGGCCACATCCATCTCATGAAAGTAATACAAAACGACCGGTTCCCGGTAGCGGGGCGGCAGGGCCAGGACAGCGCGCCGGACCGCCTCATGGCTCAACTTAGCCGCCAGCTCGCCGTGTTGCAACGCTGCGCCGGCCGGCTCCGGCGCCGATTCCAGCGGCAGTGTCTCAGTGGGAAATCTCTTCAACTCGGAGCGGTAGACGTTGGCTGCCAGCGCAAAGAGCCACGTCGAAAAACTGCCCTCGCGCCGCCAGTTGGCCAGCCCGCGCCAGGCCCGCAAAAAAGCCTCCTGCGCCATCTCTTCAGCGCGGGAGCGATCCCGGCAGTAGCGCCACGCCATATTGATCAGAGGCCCCTGCCAGCGGCGGACAATCCCCTCGAAGGCGGCAACGTCTCCGGCCAGAATGCGGGCTACATCGGCCAGATCTTCTTCGCTTTTGAGGTTTGTGATCAAAGCAGGCTCACTCCGCATGGTAAGACATCCTAGCCAGAGATAGGGTTGCATTTTTTGCGGAGTGGTGGCCCGCTGAAAAAATGCAACCGGATTCCAGCCGCTGCTGTCGTACCAAGCGCATGGGGAAAGACCCCGTCAAGGAGGAAAGTATGAGTCTCGATAATCTTGGACCATTCGTCGTTCCAGTCGTGGTAGGACCGTTCTTTTTTGTGTTTCTCGCCATCTCGAGTTGGGTCAATAGCCAGCGCAAGGAGCGCGAGGCCTTTTACAAGGCGGAGTCGCTGCGGCGGATTGCCGAATCTTCAGGCGACGGCGCCAAGCAAGCCATTGACCTGTTGCGGGAAGAGAGTCGATTGGATCGGCTCAAAAAGCGTGAAAATACAAAGGTCAGCGGGTTGATCCTCGTTGCGATCGGCCTGGGAATGGTAGGCTTCATGCTTGCATTGCGAGCAACAGACCCCAGCGTACCCTACCTGGCCGGTCTAATTCCTGCTTTTATCGGCGCTGCCATGCTGGTGTACGTCTACCTCATGGCCTCGCCGGTGGAGTAGACGCCAGCGGTGCGGCCAGAAACCCTGCCATTTTTCAGGATTTGGAGTGGAGAGGCGGCAAATAAGGCCTGTTTTGTATCAGGGCATGGCTTGAGCCGCTGCGGCATCATAACCATTGGAAAACAAAACCGCAGGAGGCTAACTATTCGCCGCTCTGATACCAGCGCCTTCTGCGGCCCACCCTGAGGCCGGATTCGATCAGGACGGCCAGCAGTCCAAAGACCATGCAGAAGTCGATGCGCGCCTGGTGAAGAAAGCTGAGCCATCCGTAGCTGGGGAGCTTTTCCAGAGCGAAAGGCCCCAGCGGCCTTCCCAGCAGGATGGGGAGCTTGGTGGTGACCAGGGCGGAAGCGATGACGATCAATAGCGCCAGCGCGGCGTCTCCAGCGTAGAAGTTCAGCAGAATGGCCGCCCCGCCTCCAATTTCGACGACGCCCACCAGAGCCGCAGTCTGATGAGGAAAGGGCAGGCCGATGGAGGCGAAGAGTCCCGATCCCAACTGATCGGGGCGGAGAAACTTCAGGATGCCTTCCAGCAAGAAGACCAGACCCACAATCATTCGGATCAGGATCATGGGAAGATTCCGGCTCACCGCTGCCTCCATTGCTCCGGTCTCTGGCGCCACAACGAATGCGGATGCCGGAGAACAGGCCTGATTAGGAAGAGCATACAGCAGAGGCCAAAGGGTTGGGGAGAAAAGACAGAGTGGTCGTCCGATCAGGGAAAAAAGCCGCACGTTTCATCGATTTACGTGAAAACTCCGCAAAAATGGCAAGATGGCTAATTGCTCCCGCCTGCGTCTAAAGAAAAGTTGCGCATCCAGCATGGAGGAATCGGGCCTTAACCCGCCCGCGTCCGTTAGACTGTGGGTTGGGTTCCTATTTTTCGAGGCGCCCGGCCCAGGTCCGCAGGCGGTACGCACGGCAGGGAGATTGAGGAGAGAATCGGTTTTATCGTGCCGCGCCGTGCTCCGCGTGTTGGGGGGAGTGGCTGCGTTCCCATATAATCGATCTTTCCTCCATGCAGGACCAGATTTTCAGCAATGAGGGTGTCGATATTCTTCCCGTGAAGCCTAACCTGATGGCGAACTATGGACCGCACCAGTACGTGTGCTTGGCACAGGGCTCCGGCCCGGTGAAGATCCAGCGCAAATCCCTTTACCGCACCTTGTGGATCAAGTGCCGCATGGCGTGCGTCATACTGCTGCTTGCACTCAGTGCCGCAGCCGTTCTGGCGCAGCAGCCGCAGACGATCGAATCGATACGAGTGATCGGCAACCGGCGCATTCCCAAAGAGACGATCCTGGCGCGTCTGTTTTCGCATCCCGGCGACACCTATGATCCGGTTTCGATCGAGCGCGATTTCAATTCGCTGTGGAATACCTCCTACTTCGACGACGTGCGCATCGAGCGCGAGGACTCGGAGAAGGGGATCATCCTGAATATCTTTGTCCGCGAGCGGCCCACCATCCGCGAGATCAACTACAAGGGCAACAACGCCGTTTCGACCTCGGATATTCTGGACCGCTTCAAGAAAGAGAAGGTTGGCCTGTCGGTGGAGGGCCAGTACGACCCGACCAAGATCAAGCGGGCCGAAACGGTGATCAAGGACCTGCTCTCCGAGCACGGCCACCAGTTCGCCACCATCAAGACCGAGGTGAAGACGATCCCCCCGGCCTCCGTGCAGGTGAACTTCAACATCAAGGAAGGCCCGGTAGTGAAGGTGGGCGAGATCAAGTTCACCGGCAACCAGCACATCAACAGCCTGACGCTGCGCCGCTCGATGAAGAATTTGAAGCCCATCGGCATTCCCTATTCGATCATCTTCGAGAATATTTTTTCGCAGACCTTCGACGCCTCGAAGCTGGAGGAGGATACGGAGCGGGTTCGTCAGGCATATCGTGACCGGGGCTATTACACCGCGGCGATCGAAGATCCGCAGACGAAGATTCGCGATCAGGGCGGGCTGAACTGGTTCACCTTCCGGCCCAACAAGGGCAAGCGCATCGACATCGTAATGCCGGTGGAAGAAGGGGCGCGCTACCGTCTGGGCACCATCACCTTCACCGGCAACAAGGCGGTGAACAACATGAAGGCGCTGCGCGGCACCTTTGCGGTCAAGGATGGGGACTGGTTCGATGCGACCCTGATCAGCAAGGGCCTGGAGAACCTGAAGAAGGCCTACGGCCAGTTGGGCTACATCAACTTCGGCGCCATTCCCAAGCCGGTCTTCGATGAAGACAAGAAGACCGTATCGCTGGAGATCGACATCGATGAGGGCAAGCCCTTCTACGTTTCGCGCATCGAGTTCCAGGGCAACACCATCACCCGCGACAAGGTGATCCGCCGCGAGCTGATGCTGGAGGAGGGCCAGGTCTACAACTCCCAGCTCTGGGAGTACAGCCTGCTGCGCCTGAACCAGCTCGAATACTTTGAAGCGCTCAAGGTGGATCAGGACTCCGAGGCTCATCAGGACCCCGAGGCGGGCACGGTGGACCTGCTGCTGAAGGTGAAGGAAAAAGGCAAGAACTCGATCGGCATGAACGGCGGTATGAGCGGAATGTCGGGCGCGTTTTTGGGCGTAAACTACCAGACCAACAACTTTCTCGGCCTGGGCGAGACACTCAGCCTGCAAGGCAACCTGGGCAGCATCAGCCGCCAGTTCACCTTCGGCTTTTCGCAGCCGTACATCAAAAACCGTCCTCTGAATGTCGGCTTCCAGATATTCAACCAGAAGCAGGACTTCAACGCGTCCAAGAACTACCAGACCACCACCGGCCAGTCGGTCAACCTGAGTGCGGCGCAGCAATCGCTGACCCAGAATTACAATCAGGCCTCCAACGGCGCAACCTTCTCGCTCAGCTATCCGCTCAAGCGGCATGCCTTCCAGCGCGTGGGCTTCACCTATTCCTGGAGCAAGTCGTCGATCACAGCCTTTTCGACGGCCTCGCAGACCTTCTTCCAGAGCATCAGCTTCCGGTCGGGTATTCAGGGCTCCAATGCGCTGGACGGGATCGTCAACAGCATGATCTCGCTCAGCTACGTTTACAACACCATCAACAATCCCCAGCGTCCGCGCTCCGGCAAGGAGTACACGGCGGTGCTGCAAACCTCCGGCATTTGGGGCAATGTGCGTTATATCGCGCCGTCGGTGGCATACAAGCAATTCCGTGGGATGCACTATCTGACGCCCTCCGCGAATGGACGCAACGTACTGGGCCTGCGCGCGCAGTTGAGTTATGTGCAGGGCTTCAGCGGCGCGGTGGCGCCTCCCAACAACCGCTTCTACTCCGGCGGCGAAAACGAGCTGCGCGGCTTCGATATCCGCGCCGCGACCCCCTACGGCTATGTACCCAGCCGCGTCAACGTGCAGTTGACCAATCCGGATGGCACTTGCGTTCCGCGCGATCCCTCCCAGCCGCAGTTGAATCAGTGCGTTCAGGTGCCGTTGCCGATCTATGGCATCGCCTCGATCGGCGGCGACACGAATCTCATCACCAATGCCGAGTACCGGATTCCCATCGCCGGCCCGGTAACCTTCTCGCTCTTCGACGATTTTGGCATCAACGCGGCGCTGAACAAGGGGCAGTTGCGGCAGAGTCCCGAAGGATTTGCCGCGCTCACGGCCCCGCTTTACGGCTGTCAGGCCATCAACAACGGAACCTGCCTGAGCAGCATTCAAGGCTCGCAGGTGGGATTCCAGCAGGTGATCCATCCCGTCGCCGGCACCAACTTTGTCCCCCGTATGTCCACCGGCGCCGAGCTTTCGGTGATCATGCCGATCATCAACGCTCCCATCCGCTTTTACTACGCGTACAATCCTCTTCGCCTGAGCGAGCGGCCGTATTGCAATCTCGGCATCGGACTTAACAAGAGCAGTTGTAATGCCGCGCTGATTACTCCGGCGATGTTCCCGAATGCCAGCACGGACTGCTCCAACCCCGCCAACGCGGGCACGTACACGTATTGCGAAGTCATGGCCGGCTACGGGGCGCAGGATATCTTCCGGGAGCCGCGCAAGACCTTCCGGCTGACGGTATCGACTACCTTCTAGCGCGGAATAACTTCATTTCCACCGGGGCCGCTCGCAATGAGCGGCCCTTCTGTTTTTGCCTTTATTCAGCGCGGCGCTTGACAGAGGCATCGCGCTCAGTCAATCTGTTGGCCATGCAAACTCTGGGATTATCAGGAAAGAACGAGCGCAGCGACGGCGCTCTGAAGAGTATCTTCTGGCCTACGGTGCAGACCGCCTGGGATGTGGATTATCTTGGCCAGCAGGGCTTCTGGATCTGCTTTGTGATTGCTGTTTTCCAGTTGATTACCTCGCTGTTTACCGCCAACCCGTTGCTGGTTGCGCTGGGTCTGCTGGGCTGCCTCGTCTATTGGACGGGCGGCATGGGCGTGCGCGAGAAGGCCTGGCCGGCGGCGGCGCTGATCTTTGCCTGCTATCTGATCGAGACGCTGATCGCCTTCATGGCGGGACTGTTGGTGACACCCGTGGGATTGCTGCGCATCGCTTTTCTGGGGCTGCTATTGACCAATCTGCGCGCAACCTTTATCGCCTCGGAGTGGAAGCCGGCAGCCGAGGGTGAGGACCGGCCCATGCGCTTCTGCGAGACACTGCGGGACAAACTGGTGGATGTCTGGCCGCCGAAGATTTGGCCGCGTGCGCAGATTCCCTTTTACGTGGCCGGCGCTCTCTGGCTTTTGGCGAATCTGCTGAGTCTTGCCGGATTCTTGCTGATACGGCTGGGGATTCTGCCGGTGCACGGTGTGCGCTGACGGCGTGGAAGGGCGCGAAATCCGGGAAAATTCACGCTGGAATGGTTTGACGCTCCCATCCGGTGCTCCTATAATCCATCTAGTTCCTGCTGATGTCTCCGTCCGCGTCTTTTCGTCTCGGCTGCATTCAGAGTTGAGATTTTCAACAAGACCGTAGGTTTCTCAGGAGGCACAGGCTCGTTTCCGCGCCGAGGCGCGGCGAGATCTACAGGAATTTCGAAGGAGTTTTACACTCGCATGAAGCGCTTGCTTGTTCTGATCGCTACGCTGGCCTCTGGTATTGCCCTGAGCGCCGCCGCCCAAACAACGCCCGCACCCGCCGCCGAGGCGCCTGCCGGTCCCGCTAAAATCGCCGTCATCGCCTTCCAGGTGGCCGTGGCCCAAACCAACGAAGGACAGCGCAACTTCGCCGATCTGCAGAAGAAGTACGCGCCCAAGGAAGCCGAGCTGAAGTCTCTCGGCGAAGAGATCGACAACCTGACCAAGCAGTTGCAGGCGCAGGGCGACAAACTGAGCGATGCCGAGCGCGCCAGCCGCGCCAAGACCGTTGACGACAAGAAGAAGCTGGCACAGCGGCAACTGGAAGACGCCCAGAACGACATGAACTCGGAGATGCAGGAGATGTACAACGGCCTGGCCTCCAAGGTTTATGACGTGCTGGCCGCCTATGCGCAGCAGCATGGATACACGCTGGTGCTGGACGTAGCCCAGCAGCAGAACCCCGTGCTCTATGCCAGCGACTCGACCAACATCACCAAGGCGGTCATCGACGCCTATAACGTGAAGTCGGGTGTTCCCGCGCCTCCTCCGTCGGCAACGGCGCCCGCGCCGGCTCGGCCCGCCACCACCCACCCGGCCACTCACTAAGAACGGCTGAATCACTCGCTTGCAAAGGCCCCGCAATGCGGGGCCTTTGCTTTTGCGGTGGCGAAAAGGCGTGGCGCGGCGAACGTTTCACCCAGTGACCGATTTTTTGGGGCAAAACAGCGGAATTTGTGTGGAAAAAAATGTGGATTACTTCCGTGAATTCCCGGCGGAATTTCAGAATTCTCCTCTTGTCAAGAGGGATTCCTTTCTGATATGCGGAGCAACTCCTTATTTATCAACAGACATTCTGGAATTGTTTTGGCCGCCTACGGTGCATTGAAGATTATGTGGCTCCAGAAGACGAACCGCTGTTATCCACAATTGCCGGTCAATTCTTTGTGAATCAGATCACAAACCAGAGGTTATTTTTGTGTATCTTCGCCGACCCGGAGTACCGCAAGAAAGGCCTCCTGAGGGATGTCCACTTTGCCAATGCGCTTCATGCGCTTCTTACCTTCCTTCTGTTTCTCCAACAATTTGCGCTTGCGGCTGATGTCTCCGCCGTAACATTTGGCGATTACGTTTTTGCGCAGGGGACTGACGGTTTCGCGGGAGATTACCTTGGCTCCAATGGCGGCCTGGATCGCCACCTCGAACTGCTGACGCGGAATCAGTTCGCGCATCTTCGAGACCAGCGCCCGTCCGCGTTCATATGCCACGTCGCGGTGGACGATAATCGAGAGCGCATCCACCGGCTCGCCGGAGACCAGAATGTCGAGCTTGACCATTGGCGACTCCCACTCGCCGGCCAGTTGATAGTCCAGTGACGCATAGCCGCGTGAGACCGATTTGAGCCGGTCGTAGAAATCGAGCACGATCTCGTTGAGTGGCAGCTCATAAGTGAGCAGAACGCGACTGGCAGTGACGTACTCGAAGTTCAATTGTTTGCCGCGCTTTTCTTCGACCAGCTTGAAGATGCCGCCGACGTACTCTTCGTTGGTAAGAATCTTTGCGGTAATCACAGGCTCGCGGATCGAATCGATATTCGTCGGATCGGGCCAGCGCGAGGGATTGTCCACTTCGATTTCGCTGCCATCGGTGAGCGTGATGTGGTAGCGCACGCCGGGCGCGGTCGTAATCAGATCCAGTTCGTACTCGCGCTCCAGCCGCTCCTGGATGATCTCCATGTGCAGCAGGCCGAGAAAGCCGCAGCGGAAGCCGAAGCCCAGCGCGACCGAACTCTCCGGCTCGAAGAAGAAGGAGGAATCGTTGAGGCGCAGCTTTTCCAGGGCGTCGCGCAAGAGTGTGTGCTCGTGCGAATCGACGGTATAGAGTCCGGCAAAGACCATCGGCTTGATGTCTTCAAAGCCGGGAAGCTGCTCTGCGGCGGGCCGCGCGTCTTCGGTGACGGTGTCGCCGATCTTGGTGTCGCTGACGGTCTTGATGGTTGCGGCGAAGAAGCCCACCTCACCGGCGCGCAGTTCGCCGATCTCGACCGGCTTGGGCATCAGCACGCCCATCGATTCGACTTCAAAGGATTTCGAGTTGGACATCAGCCGGATGCGCTGGCCCTTGCGCATCACTCCCTGCATCACGCGCACCAGCACGATCACGCCGCGATAGGCGTCGAACCAGGAGTCGAAGATCAAGGCTTTAAGGGGTGCATCGGGATCGCCGGTGGGCGGCGGCAGGCGGTGAACGATGGCCTCCAGCACCTCGGCAACGCCCACTCCGGTCTTGGCGCTGACCGGGATCGCGTCGGTGGCGTCCAGGCCCACGGCCTTTTCAATCGCCTCCTGTGTGCGCAAAATATCGGCCGACGGCAGATCGATCTTGTTGATGACGGGAATGATCTCCAAGCCGTGATTGATGGCCAGATAGGCATTGGCCAGCGTCTGCGCCTCGACGCCCTGCGAAGCATCCACCACCAGCAGCGCTCCCTCGCAGGATGCCAGCGAGCGCGAGACCTCATAGCTGAAATCCACGTGACCTGGCGTGTCGATCAAGTTGAGCTGATAGGTGTTGCCATCGTGCGCCTTGTACATCATGCGCACGGCGTGGGCCTTGATGGTGATGCCGCGCTCGCGCTCCAGATCCATGTCGTCGAGGATCTGCGCCTGCATCTCGCGGCCGGTCACGGAGCCGGTGAATTCGAGCAAACGGTCGCTCAGCGTCGACTTTCCATGGTCGATGTGGGCGATAATCGCAAAATTTCTCAGGTAGCGTGCGTCCATGCGTGCTTGATGAAAGAGGCCTTTTTGCGCTGGAAAAACGCGCGTGCCTTATGGCATAGCTTATCATCTACATAGCTTCTTTCGGCGTCAGGGTGTTTTCTTCTCTCATGCGCATGGGCAAAATTCGCTCTCGATCCTTCGGCTTTATCGCGCTGGCGGCACCACTGGCCTGCGGCGCACTGTGCATTCTTTCATCTGGCGTTGCATCGGCGCAGGAAGCCGCTGCAAAATCGCCCGCGCCCGCACTGGCGCCCGCACCGCTGCTGACCGTGGAGCAGCAGAGAGTGCGCATCCTCATCCAGCAGGTAGATGAGGCCTATGCCCGCGGAGAGGCCAGCTATCACAAAGGTGATCTGCCGCAGGCCAAGCAGGAGTTCGATCGCGCCGTGGACCTGATGCTGGCCAGCGGCATCGATATCAAGAGCGATCAGGAGCTACAGGACGAGTTCGACCGCATCGTCGATGGCGTGAATGCGCTGGAGATGGAAGCGCTCAAGCTGGGCAATGGATTTGTTCCCAAGGAAGAAGAGGCGCCGGCCGATGTGGCCGAGGACGTGACCTTCGAAGTGGATCCTAACATTGTGGCCAAAGCGAAGGCCGATCTGGCCACCACCAACTCCGATCTTCCTCTGGTGGTCAACGACTACGTGGCCGGAGTGATCAACTTTTTCGCCAATACGAAGAAGGGCCACAATACGCTGTTGCATTCCTTTGAGCGTGCCGGCCGCTACAAGGCGATGATCGAGCGCGTGATGGCCGAAGAAGGCGTGCCGCAGGATCTGATCTATCTGGCGGTGGCCGAGTCGGGCTTCAATCCGCGCGCTCTCAATCGCCGCTCTCATGCCGGCGGAATGTGGCAGTTCATGCCGCACGGCGACTATGGGTTGGCCCGCAATTCCTATGTGGATGAGCGCTTCGATCCGGAGAAATCCACGCGCGCATACGCCCGCTACATGAAGTTCATCTACGACCAGCTGGGCGACTGGTATCTTTCGATGGCCGCCTACGACTGGGGCGCGGGCAATGTGCAGCGCGCCGTCGAGAAGACCGGCTACGCAGACTTCTGGGAGCTGTACAAACGCAACAATCTTCCCGGAGAAACCAAGAACTATGTGCCGGAGATTCTGGCGGCGATCATCATCGCCAATCATCCCTCGCAGTACGGATTCGACGATCTGACGCTCGATCCGCCGGTGCTGACCGATACGGTGACCATCAACTATTCCGTGAACCTGCGATTGGTTTCAGATATTGTGGGTGCACCGGTCGATGAGCTGACCGCGCTGAATCCCAGCCTGCTGCGCATGGTGACGCCGCCCGACGCCGCCTTCGATCTGCATCTTCCGGGAGGAATGGCATCGGTCTTTCAGCAGCGCATCGCGGCGATTCCCGAAGGCAAGCGGAATGCATGGCGCTATCATCGCGTGGCCAGCGGCGATTCCCTGACATCGGTGGCGCGCGAGTATCACGTGACGGAAGCGGAACTGGCGTCGGCCAATCAACTGCGCGCGAGCGATGGCATCGAGAACATGGAGGCGCTGCTGGTGCCTGCGGCGCCGCTGGCCGAGCCTGCGCACGCGGCTCTCTATACCGTGCGCCGGGGCGATACGCTGGTGACCATCGCCGATCGCTTTGGCGTTTCGCTGAATGAGTTGCGGCGCTGGAATCGCATTCCCGGCATCAAGGTGCAGCCTGGAATGCGGCTGCATCTGGCCGATCCAGAGAGTGCGCGGCACACCGCGCACCACCGCGGACGCGGCGCTGCTGAATCCGCGCATACGCTGAAGACCGCGCCAACAAAGGACTCCACGACCGAACGCACGGCGCGCGGCACGCACGAAAAAAGCGCTACAGCAATTCGAAAGAAAGCGCCCGCGCATCATGCAACAGGCTCCGGCAGCAAGAAAAAAAGTGCGAAACCATCTCACAAATGAAACAGCGCATCCGATCCGATCGTCCTCGCCGCAAAAATAAATTGCGAGGAATCTCATTTCTTGCTTGTCTTTTACTGGCTTTTCCGTGCAAGCTATTGCTACAATGACTTGCGTGGGCGGAGCGTAATGGTTCCGCCGCATGAAAGATGAAACGCAGATAAGTGCAGCGGCAAGCCGCTGGAGGCAATGGGATGGAAGAAGTGTTCAGGATGTACGCAATGAGCGACGGCGAAGCGAATGACGCCTCGGCATCGCTTGATTCCGATCACAACGGCTTTGATGAGGATGAAGAGATCGAAACTTCCAGCGTGCTTACCTCCTCGGACGACGATGAGGAAGTGGCTGAAGAGACCGTGATCGTGGTCGTGAGTAACCCCGCATCGAAACCGGCCCGCAAGAAGGCCGCCAAGAAAAAGTCTCCCGCAAAGAAAGCTGTCGTCAAGAAAGCCACGGTCAAGAAGGCCGTGACGAAGAAGACAGCAGCGAAAAAGATTGTGGCCAAGAAGAAGGCCGCAAAGAAATCCGCCCGCAAGAAGAGCAGTACTGGCGCGAAGGGCGGAAAGACCACGGTCAAGAAGGCCGCGGTAGGCAAAAGCGCCAGCAAAATCACCAAACGAGGTAAAAAGTTGGCCGTTAAGAAAGCAGCAAAGAAGGCGCCCGCCAAGAAGGCAGCGAAGAAAGTAGTTGCCAAGAAGGCCCCGGCGAAGAAGGCAGTTGCCAAGAAGGCTCCTGCGAAGAAGAAGGCAGCTAAGAAAGCCACTGCGAAAAAGGCAACCAAGTAGCAGCGGTAAACTGAAGTACAAGGCAAGCAAAAAGGCCCGGCTCATGCCGGGCTTTTTTGCGTCTGGACTCAGGCGATCTACTGGTTGAGTCCGGCAATCGCCGCCAGCACTTCTTCGGAGTGATGCTGCACCTGGACCTTCGTCCATTCCTTCACGATCTTGCCTTGCGGATCGATGAGAAAAGTGTTGCGGTTGGCGATGGTGATGGGACCGAAGTGGCCGAGCGAGCCGTAGGCATCAACGACCTTGTGCTCTGGATCGGCAAGCAGCCGGAAGGTCAGCCCCTCTTTGGTGCAGAATTTCTTGTGGCTGTCGGGCGTATCCACGCTGACACCGAGAATGACTGCGTTCTGTTTTTCAAAGAGGGAAAGATCGCGCTGGAAGTTGTGCGCCTCAATCGTGCAGCCCGAGGTCATGTCCTTGGGATAGAAGTACAGCACAACCCACTTGCCGCGAAAGCTGGCGAGCGAAATCTCGGAGCCATCCTGCGAGGGAAGTGTGAAGCCGGGCGCAAGCTGGCCCACGGCGGGCATTACCTGCTCGCTGGCGTGGACTGAAACAAAAGCAACCGCGACCACAACTGCCGCGGCAAAAAGGAAGAGAAAGGAAACTCTCACGGGGAAACCTCCGCTTGGTTGGATGGAGAATAAGCCGGGCGGGACGCAGAGAGTTTTATGCAAGCCGCATCAGCGCGGCGAAGCCACAACGGCAATGCCAGCCCTGTTGGCGCTTGCAATCAGCGCCTCGCGGTCGAAGAGGAGGGTGCGGCCGGCCTCGACGGAGAGGCAACTGGCCCCGGCGCGCACCATTGCATCGATCGTCGTCACGCCGATCACCGGCACGTCGAAGCGCATATCCTGATTCGGCTTGGCGACTTTGACGACGGTCAGACGGCGTTCTAGCGTGGAAGCGTCGTCGTCCAGAGAACGCATTAGCAGCCCGGCGCGTTCGATCGCCGCGTCCGTACCTTCCATCGCCTCGACGGCGACGCAGGCCTGCGCGGCAACGACGACTGTCTGCCCGATGTCGAAGCTGGCCACAGCGCGGGCTACGCTCAACCCGTATTCGATATTCTTGCGCTCGTCCTCGTCTGGAGCACGATCACTCAACACGCCCTCCACAGCCAGCAGCGGCTCCAGAAACGATGTCGAACTGATCAGATTGATGCCCTCGTCTTCGAGGACTTTGGCGAGCGCGCCCAGCAGCATATCGGTATTGCGCGTGCGCAGATTCAAGAGCAGCTTGGCCAGCCGCCAGTCAGGGCGGATCGAGGAAAAGATCTGCTTGTGCTTCACTTGCCCGGCCATCACGGCGGACGAGACGCCTTCTTTATGGAAGAGATCGATCAGCCGGGAAAGCTCGCCCAGCGAGAGCCAATGGACGGTGATATGATCGTCCCCCGCTGCGCGATGATCGATCTCCGGATCGGTCTCTTCGCGGATCGCAGCGACAACGACGGCCAGCCCCTGCGCCCGCGCCGCCTCCAGCAGAAGAAAGGGAAAGCGTCCGTTACCGGCGATAAGGCCGAGTTTCACCGCAACACCCATTCGCCCGCGCGTTTGATCTCTCGATACATTGCGTCCGGCGCGAGGTCAATTTCGCCAGGCCAAGTCACCGCGCCCTCTTCCACGCGCACTTGCTGAAAGACTTCCGGCGCCTTCAACGCCGCGAAGACTCCGCTGAGATGGCTGGATTCAAAGCGCACCTGGCCCTCCGTGCCGTCCCTGAACAAGACGGAGAGCACCAGCGGCGAAACAGGCTTTACCGAGACCACATCCCAGTTCATAGCGTTACTCCAATGGCGCGATATTGAGGGGCGGCTGTTTGCTCCGGCAAAGCTCCCAATCAGCCAGCAATTCGGCCTGATGCAACTCCGCCCAGTCCAACACCAAACTCAATGCCCGTCTCGGCAGGTGACCTTCGATAACCTCAAGCCGCTCAATACCGATCACAGCCTGATGTTCATTATATTTTGCATGGAAGTGCGGAGGCGGATGATCGTCGAAATACATCCGAATCAAAATGCCAAAAAACTGGCTGATTGTTGGCATCTTCGACTTCCTTTCGTCTTCAATTTAGCTTCGCAGCTTCATCGAGCTTTTTCTGCGCATCATCAGGACGGTTCAGACCTTGGAGAACCTGTGCGTGGAAGCGCAAGTCCATGATGAGAGAATTTTTGTAACTATCACCATGTTCAAATTTGACTTGATCCGCCCAGACAATTCCCTTTCGTTCAAAATCTTCTGCGATTGTCAAATCTTGATCTGCGGACGCAAGGTCACCTATGTTGCCCTCGACCATACCTCTAACAGCATATGCCGAGTTGCTGCCCGAATTATCGTCATGTCCCAACTTCACAACATCAACGGCTTTTTCAGCATAGTTTAGAGCTGTCTTTAGATCACTGCTATCCATTAAGGCCCATGCTGCCCATACAAAAGCAGATCGTTTTTCAATAAAACGAACATCCGGCGCAAACTCATTAGCGGTCTCAGCTGCCTGTTTGCAGACAGCCGCTGCCGCTGAGTAATCCGTTTTTGCTGATACGGCTTTCCGGCACTGGTCCGAAAGCGGGAAATACCTGTTAGCGATCTCCTCCTCTTTAGGAGTTGGCCCATCTTTTCCCAAGCTGAATTCAATGGAGACTGTGCCGCTAGCCGGAACCAGCTTACCGTCTTTTTCAAACGGGTGAAAGCTCCATTGCTTTAGGGAATCAATTGCGGCCTGCTGCAACATCGCCGGACCGCTCACCACTTTCAAAGACTCAATCTTTCCAGTTGTGCCTACTTGAATCTGGAAAACGACGGAACCCTGAATTCGTGCCGCTTTGGCAATTGGCGGATAGTTCGGCGGAACGCGATGGTCGACGTGCTGATCGAGTGTGGGTTTGTCCACAGCTAGCACATCCTGAGCAGCGGCAAAGCGGAAGACAAAAAGAAGCGCAAAAACAAAAATCAGGAATCTTCGACAGTGCATGAAGCCTCCTTACAGCACCCTACTTGATCACTCCGCGCTCGCTGCGTTCGATGAAACTCACCAGCAGGGCCACATCGTCGCCCTCCAGTTCTCGCATTCTTTCGAGGGCCTGCGTGGTGTTCAGTTTGGAGACCAGCAGCAGGCGAAATGCTTTCTGCAGCGCGCGAATCCGTTCTGGAGAGAATCCCCGCCGTTCCAGACCCATGCTGTTCACACCGAAGGCCTTGTTTTCGCGGCGCGAGGAGGTCTTGGAATAGGGAAGAACATCTTGAGTGACGATGGTCCCACCACCGATGAATGCGTAGTTGCCGACCGTACAGAACTGATGCACAGGGCAGAAGGCGCCGACGGTCGCGTAGTCCTCAATATGCACGTGGCCGGCAAGCGTCGCGCAGTTGGCCAGGATGCAATGGCTGCCGACTTGGCTGTCGTGGCCGATATGGACACCGGCCATCAGCAAACAATCGCTGCCGATGCGCGTGACGCCGCCGCCGCCGGTGGTGCCGCGGCTGATGGTGACGTTCTCGCGGATGGTGTTGCCGTCACCGAGAATAGTCTCCGTCGGCTCGCCCTTGTACTTCAAATCCTGCGGCGCAACGCCAACGGCACAGAAGGAATAAAAGGTATTGCGCGCGCCGATGCGCGTGCGCCCGTCGAGCACCACATGGGAGATGAGGTTGCACTCCTCGCCCAGCACCACCTCCGGACCGATGGTGCAGAACGGGCCGACCGTGCAGGAGTCGGGCACAAACGCTCCAGCGGCGACAACCGCGCTGGCATGGATGCTCACTCGGCGGCCTCGGCGGCTACTGGCGCGACATCGGGCGTGCGGTTGACAATCGAGCAGGTCAGCGTCGCCTGACAGGCAACCTTGCCGTCCACAATGGCCTTGGCCTCCATGCGTCCCAGGCGGGTCTTCATCGACAGCACGTCGACCTCGATGCGCAACTGATCTCCAGGCGTCACCGGGCGGCGGAACTTGGCCTTCTCAATGCCGGTAAAGACGGCCAGCTTCTTCTCTCGGTCAGTGATTTCGTGGAGCATAATGACGGCGCCAGCCTGGGCCATCGCTTCGACGATCAGCACTCCGGGCATGAGCGGGTAGCCGGGAAAGTGGCCCTGAAAAAAGGGTTCGTTCATGGTTACATTCTTGATGGCGACCAAGCGCTTGCCGCGCTCGAATTCGACGACTCTGTCAATCAACAGAAAAGGGTAGCGATGGGGGAGTAAACCCAGGATCTCCTGGATGTCGAAGGTCATTCATGGCTCCAGTGCGCGATGGACGTACCCGCCCGGCGCTCCTAAGAATTATATCGAAGCCTTCGGCCCGTCTGCCCTCGCGCGCAAAATGTCCCGGCCAGCGCTACTCACGCCGCCCCTTCTTTCCTCTGCTCAATTCGCGGCAGGCAGTTGAAAGCCATTCACCACATTCTGCAAAACAGCGGCCAGTTTGGCCAGTTCCGTGCAAGCCAGCGCCGTCTGGTCCACTTGGTTCGTTGTTTTTGTAACTTCCATCGAGATACTGTGGATACTCTCGGTCAACCCCTCCGTGGCGGCGGATTGCTGCGTGGTTGCCGTCGCGATCATGGCGATGCCCTGCTGCGCAGCCTCGATGCGCTGCGTGATGGCATCGAGAGCCGTGCTGACCTGGCTGAATTGGCTGACGCCCTCTCTGACCACCGTCTCGCCTTGGCGCATCGATTGAATGGCGCGGCCCGTGCCCTGCTGCATTGACTCGATCTTTTCGGCGATCTCTTTGGTAAACTTCGCGGTCCGCTCGGCCAGCACGCGCACCTCCTGCGCCACCACGGCAAAGCCCTTGCCCTGGTCGCCGGCGCGAGCCGCCTCGATGGCCGCATTCAACGCCAGCAGATTGGTCTGCTCGGCGATGTCCTGCACGATGCGCACCACTTCGCCGATGCTGCCGGTCACCTGGCCCAGTGTGGCAATGTCTCCGCTGGCCATCTGTACCGATTCGCTGATCCGGTTCATCGCCGCCTCGCTCTGCCGCACCACCTCCCGGCCCGAATTTGCCGTCAACACCGCATCGTCGGCGGCCATCGATGCGCGCTCTGCGTGGCCTGCAACGTCCTTGACCGTCGCGTTCATCTGCGCCACCGACGAGGCGAAGAACTCGACGTTTCTCTGCTCATCGTGCGCGGTCTCGGAGATCTGCCTGGAGGTGGCCTCAATCTCCGTTCCCGCCGCGGCCACTTGCGCAGAGGAGCGCGCCACCTCCACCAGCGCATCGCTCATCGATCCCTTCATCCGGTTGATGGCCTCGATTGCATCGGCCAGTTCATCTTGAGAGTCCGGTCTCCCATCGGCTCCGGAGAGATCCTTCTGCGCCATCGCGCCCAGCATCTCCACCGAGATTTGCAGGTTTTTATGGATGGAGCGCATCACCAGAAAGGTCACGGAGGACAACAGAACCACTGCCAGCACGATCCCAATCAGCTCGGTCCGCGCAATCAATTGCTGCAATCTGGCGTTCTTGTCCATCTCGGCGCGCAACTGGGATTTCTCCGCAACCTTCATTTCGTTGAATTCGGCAATCATCACACTCAACAGGCGGTCGTCCTCGCCGGTACTGAACAGCGCCTTGGCGGCGTCAAAGCCCTGCTCCTTGCGCGCCTTGTTCTCGGCGTTCACAAATACCCGCCGCTGTCGCACCGCCTCCAGGTAGCGAGCCATGTGATCCATCTGCTCGGTATCGCCTGCTATCTGCGACTGCACCCGCGCGGCAACCACATCGGCATCCTTGCGCATCGCGGGAATTCCCGCGATTGCGGTTTCATCCCCGGAGATTATGTAGGCCCTGCTGACCACGGTTACCCCGCGCACATAGGAGATGAGGTATTCCAGATCATTCAATATCCCGTAGGTTTTAACGATCTCATCCCGTGTTGCCTGTGCGCGCACTTGCGCCCAATAGGCCACTCCTGTGCCGCCAATCATCATGAATGCCGCCAAGCCGAAGGCCAGAAACAGCTTTCGCCGAATGGTCAATCTCATCTGCACTTTCCTCTATTTGAATGATCGACATGGGAAAGCCCGCCATGACATTCAATCCAGCTCAAGCAGAAAAAAGTGAAGACCGATGGAATGGGCACAGTTCAAATCGCCACATCTGGCGGATAGTTTCCTCTTTTGGGTCATAAAATCCGCTTCCGGCACTGAACTGGAGGGCCGCCGTCTCTTTTTTCCCAAACTTCCGGCGATTCAGCTTCTTGAAGCCGAATTAGCGAAGAGAAAGCAATCGGTAGCTCTGTCGATTGATGAGGATTCGACCGCATGAAATACATACTCAAGGCCGCCGTTCTTGCGATGCTGGCCGTCAGCTTCGTCTGCGCCTCCGGTCAGGACAGCAAGCCGTCGCAGTCAGCCAGGAAGCAACTGTCAGCCGCGAAGGCCAAAACGCCCACGGTTCAAGAACAGATCGAAGCGCTGCGCCAGCAAGTGCAGAGTCTGGCTGGACAGATCGATGCGATGAAGGCCGCGATAATTGAGAAGGATGCGCGGTTGAAGATGGCCGAACAGGCCGCGGCGGAGTCTCAAGTGGCGCAAGAAAAGGCGCAGGCCGCAGCCGCTCTCCGGCAACAGGCCGAAGATCAGAATGCCGCTGCCGTCTCCACACTGGAGTCTGCCGTGACGGGTCTGAAGAGCAATCAGGCCTCACTGGCCACTACGGTCTCCGATGAGACCGCAAAGATCAAGAAAGCTCTCGACAGCCCTGCCGTATTGCGCTACAAGGGAATCACGCTTACGCCCTACGGCTTCTTCAACGGCGAGTCCGTCTACCGCGCGCACGCCACCGGAGGCGAATTGCCCACGGCCTTCAGCTCGATCCCCTTTGAAGGCGCAGATGCTTATTCGATGAGCGAGACGTTTATTACCGGCCGTCAATCCCGCATCGGCCTGATTATCGAGGGCAAAACCGGCTGGGGCACTCTGCGCGCCTTCCTGGAGGGGGATTTCCTCGGTGTCGGCACCACCTCCAACGACAATCAATCGACCAGCTACCTCTACCGCCAGCGTCTCGCTCTGGCCGAGGCGGAGACCAACGATCACTGGACCTTCTCCGCCGGTCAGGGATGGACCCTGGCCGCCGAGAACAAAGCAGGCATCTCCACGGCGCCGGCAAATATCGCTCTGCCGATGATGATCGATCCCAATTACGTCGCCGGACTGGTCTGGGCGCGCATGGGCAACTTTCGCTTGACCAAGAGCTTCAAGAAAGCCTCATTCGCCGTTGCGGCGGAGAATCCGCAGCTCCTCTATACCGCTTCTCTGGCCGGCAACACGCCGTATGCGGTGGTTGGCAGCGCCGGCCTCAGCGGCGGCCTGTTGAACCAGACCATCAGTTCTTGCTCGCCCTCTACTTCGGTCGTCAATTACAGCAATCAGGCCGTCACTACCACAGGTGGCACAGGCAACATTGCGATACCGGTCTACAAGACCGTCAACTCCTGCGCCAACCTGGCCAACATCTCCTTCAATGAAGCTCCGGATATGCTGGTCAAAGCCGCATTCGATCCCGGCTTCGGGCACTATGAGATCTTTGGCGTCTCGCGCTTCTTTCATGAGACCATCTATCCCGGTGAAACCACCAACAGCAATCTCTATGGGGGAAAGGATCCGAACGGCAATGCGATCGTAGACATCAAAACCGGCCTGGCGGTTGCGCCCGCGCTCTCCACGGCCGGAGCCATCTCCAACGGCGTCACCTTCGGCGGCGTAGGCGGCAGTATGCGCATTCCCCTGCTGGCCAACAAACTCAGCTTCGGAGCCAAGGCTCTCTTTGGTCCTGGCGTCGGCCACTACGGCGATTCCACACTCTCCGACGCTACTTCCAACTCCAACGGCGCGCTGGTGCCGATCCACAACTTCTCCGGCCTGCTGAGCGTCGAGGCAACGCCAATTCCCCGCCTGCAAATCTATATGTATTACGGCGGCGACTACGCCGGACGTGAGGATGAAGCCACCGCGACGGCAACCACGCTGAGCACGCCCACCGCCGCGCAGAATGCGGCCGGCCTCTGGGGCGGCACCTGGAAGGCTCCCTCGGCGGCTGCCGTGGGCTATGGCTCTCGCCTGCTGAGCAACTCCGCCTGCAACACCATCACCAACCCCGGATACAACGGCAGCTCCACCGGCTACTACACCGGCGCCTCTTGCAGCGCGCAGACCCGCGACGTTCAGGAGGGAACGGCCGGCTACTGGTACGACATCTACAAAGGCGACCGCGGCCGGCTGCGGCAGGGCTTCCAGTACAGCTATGCCGTCCGCGAAGCCTGGTCCGGCGCCTCGGGTATCGGCGCCAAAGGCATCGAAAATATGGTCTTCACCAGCTTCCGCTACTTCCTGCCCTAAACGATCGTGCAAGTTTTCACGATCTCCCATCCTTGCGTCTTTTCAGGCGCAAGGGTGGGACGCTGAATGGCCAAGCGCACGCCTCCTTCTCCGCTGGCGGCGATGCAACCGCGTTGAAAATGTTTACAATCATTCTGGTTCCTTTGATCTCGCGGTGCCGGAGGCTGGTGGCCGAAATGAAAAGCACTCTCATGTATCTGCTGCTGGCGGTGTTCTCAGCGGCGCCCTCCGTTGCTTTCTCGCAAGCCAGCGATCCCACGCCGGCTTCCAAGCCCTCAACCGCTGTCGCCGATCCCTGGGCACCGACGCACGGCATCAAGTCTGCCGAGCAGATCGACAGGGAGTGGCAGGAGTCGGTCTCCAAATTCGATGCGCGCCGCAATGCGCTGCTGAAGGAGGCAGATCGTCAGGCGCACGACGGTCCTTACCGGCCCGATTGGGAGACGCTGCGCAACCACGAGATTCCCCAATGGTTCAAAGACGCCAAGTTCGGCATCTTCATTGGCTGGGGCGTCTATGCAGTTCCGGGCGCGGTCAATGAGTGGTATCCGCACAATATGTACAAGCCCGTCGATCCGGCGCACGAGGATTTCCTCAAGCGGAAGGGCAGCTTCGATCAATTCGGCTACAAGGACTACATTCCAGAGTTTCGCGCCGAGAAATTCGATCCTCAGGATTGGGTGACGCTCTTCAAAAAAGCGGGCGCAAAGTATGTCATCCCCATCGCCGAACACCACGATGGCTTCGCCATGTACGACTCCGATCTCTCCGATTGGACCGTCGTCAAGATGGGGCCGCACCGTGATGTTCTGGCCGAGTTAGCCGAGACCACACGCGCCGCCGGCCTGCACTTCGGCCTCTCCTCGCATCGCGCCGAGCACAACTACTACTACGATGAAGGCCGCAAGATCCGCTCCGATGTCAACGATCCGAAGTATGCGTCGTTTTATGGTCCGGCTCACGAGTGGCTCGTCGATCCGCACTTTCTGCCAACCAACGAATGGACCTATGTCAGCGATGCATGGCTGCACGACTGGCTGGCGCGCTCGGTTGAACTTGTGAAGAAATACAAGCCGGAGATGGTTTACTTTGATGGCGGCAACGGACAGCCCGCCTATCGCGCCAGCATGACGGAGTTTACCGCTTTTTATGATAACTTCGCCGCGCGCAATCACGTGGATGGAGTGATTACCTTCAAGGATTATGCGATGGAGGGGAGCGCGGGGGCGCGGGACTTCGAACGCAGCCTGCGCGCGGAGATCGATCCCCGGCACTGGCAGACCGACACCTCGATCAGTAATCTCTCGTGGGGCTACATGGAGCACGATGAATTCAAGACGCCGGAGTTCATCGTCCATCAGCTTGTCGACATTGTCAGCAAGAATGGCAATCTGCTGCTCAGCATCGGACCGCGCGCGGATGGAACGATTCCCAATCAAGTGCGCGCAATCCTGCTGGATGTGGGCGCATGGCTTGACCGCAACGGCGAGGCCATCTATGGCACTGAACCCTGGACGATCTATGGCGAGGGCCCGACCGAAGTCAAGACCGGCTTTGCCACCGACCAGGAGATGAAGCCCTACTCCACAGCCGATTTCCGCTTCACACAGAAGGGCGGCAACCTGTACGTGATCAGCCTTGCCTGCCCGCAGGATGGAACAGCCTCTGTGCATACGCTCGGCCTGGCCGGAGAGGTCAAGGGCCAACAAATCGCGCAGGTGGAGTTGCTGGGATCGAACCAGAAGGTCGAGTGGCTGCAAACCACCGGAGCGCTAAACCTGAAGCTGCCTCAGGACGCGGCCTGCAAGTACGGCTTTGCACTGCGTGTCAAGCTGGAGTCCGCGCATCCCTAGCCGCACTGCCACTACTTTTTAATCCGCCGCTCCGCCGCATCCACGCTCCAGAAATCCGCCGGCAGATCCAGGTTGTAGCTGGCGTGCACGAGAAAGTACTGTCGCATCATGTCCTCGTTTTTGAAGCGGGTAATGGTGAAGGGCGTGGGGAAGCCGTCGATGGTGTGGTAGTCGTCGTATTCTTCGGCATCCACGTTCTTGTCCTTGTACACCGGATCGCGCCACTCGAAGGTGCGGCGCAGCGGCAGATGGGTCTGCACGTCGGTGAGGATGGTGACAGCCTCGTTTTCGGCGGAGATCACCGTCACCTGGTCGGCCAGATGGCGTTCGGCAAGCCGCTGGCCATCGTAGATCAGGATGGTCTTGGGATCGTTGAGCCAGAGTTTGGCCACGGTTTCGATGGAGTGATCGCGGCGACGCAGAAAGTCGTCCACCTGCTCCTGGGGCAGTGGAGCCTTGCCCTTATAGGTGACCTCGGAGCCGGCGCGACCGAGGTAAAACTGGACGACATCGCGGTGCTTGGTGAACTCGATGCGGTCGTGATCGGGCCACGCGTGATACTCCCAATACTCGGTGGTGCCGGCGTCCGGCTGGCCGTGAAAGAAGGCCGCGATGTGTCCCTCGCGCAACTGATTCTTCATAGCGAGCCATGCGGGACCGCCGAGGGCCTGGATCATCGCGTCCAGAACTGCGCGCGCCTGACGGGCGTTGCTTTGGCCGGCGTCAAGGCCGGAGGCGCTCTGCGGTTGCATGGGAAGCGGCGCGGTCAGCAGGATCGCGGTGAGCGCCAAGAGTGGGAACCTACGCATGAATCACTCCTCATTCGGTTGGACGCGGCGGCGCGGACAACGAAAGGCCCAGCGGCCGCGAGGCGGCGGCATCTGATTCGATGCTACAATCGGAGTATACGGCGGCTATAGTTCAGCGGCAGAACGCCTGACTGTGGCTCAGGATGTCGTGGGTTCGATCCCCACTAGCCGCCCCATGAAAATAAAAGACTTAGATGAGAAATATCCTTGCTGGCGTGCGCTAGCTCGCGCATCCCGAGGGCGGTGTCCAACTATCGAGCCGCTCCCTCTATGGTAATCTGAACGCGCTCTCCCCGGCGACGGTGACCAGCGGCAGTTATGCGGGGGCGAATATCGGCGGGGCCACGATGAGCTGGAGCTACGACAACTTCGGCAACCGCAGCGCGCAGTCTGCCGCGAATACTGCGGCGCTGACCAGCTCTTGGGCGCACTATAGTACGGGGAATAACCGGATGACGGCAACCAACAGCGCCACCGGCGGATTGAGCTACGATCTGTCGGGCGATGTGCTCTTCGACGGCACGCATGATTACCTCTACGACGCCGAAGGCCGCTTCTCCACCCCACGGACGAAGACCTGTCCGCGGGGACCCCGGCTCTGCGCATCGGCTCCGGCCAGCGCTCCCGGCAATCCGCAACTGCCCGGCACCGGCTATATCTACGGCCCGGATGGCGAGCGCGTGGCCAAGGGAACGATCACAAGTTGGAGCTGCAGCCGAACCACGAATGGCTTTTCTACGACCGAGAATTACATTCTCGGCCCATCGAATGAGCAACTGAGCGTGACCGACGGCAGTGGCAACTGGAAGCATAGCAATGTTTATGCGG
>JBAVDS010000093.1:0-12859 GCA_049587335.1 Occallatibacter sp.
CCGCATAAACATTGCTATGCTTCCAGTTGCCACTGCCGTCGGTCACGCTCAGTTGCTCATTCGATGGGCCGAGAATGTAATTCTCGGTCGTAGAAAAGCCATTCGTGGTTCGGCTGCAGCTCCAACTCGTGATCGTTCCCTTGGCCACGCGCTCGCCATCGGGGCCGTAGAGGTAGCCGGTGCCGGGCAGTTGCGGAATGCCAGGAGCGCTGGCCGGAGCCGAGGCGCAGATGCGGCCTTCGGCGTCGTAGAGGTAATCATGCGTGCCGTCGAAGAGCACATCGCCCGACAGATCGTAGCTCAATCCGCCGGTGGCGCTGTTGGTTGCCGTCATCCGGTTATTCCCCGTACTGTAATGCGCCCAAGAGCTGGTCAGCGCCGCTGTATTCGCAGCAGACTGCGCGCTGCGGTTGCCGAAGTTGTCGTAGCTCCAGCTCATCGTGGCCCCGCCGATATTCGTCCCCGCATAACTGCCGCTGGTCACCGTCGCCGAAGAGAGGCGATTGAGGTTGTCGTAATTGTAGCTCCACCCGCCTAATACCGAATCGCTTACCTTGAGCAGATTGCTGTTCTTGTCGTAGCCGCCCGCCGGAATGGTGTAGCTGTAAAGTTTCGTCCCGTTGCCGGCGCTGATTGCGCCGCCGCTCATCGACGAGCCATTGGACGAGGCAGTGAATGACGGCCCGGAGAAGAGTGAGGCATTGCTGCCCTGTTCGGAGGATGCGGATGTCGAATAATCGACCGCGGCCCCGGCCTGCCTGCTGGTGAAATTCACCGTGCTTCCCGATGCCGTTGCCGTAACAAAGGAGGAACTGCGGTTGAGATCGGCGGCGAGCTTTGAAGCGATGGTGCTGCTGCTGTCGTTTTGGCCGTAGGAGGCTGAAAAAGATTGGCCATTGATATCGACGGTCACGCTGCCAGTGTCATAGACCAGACAGTATGCGGGGCTTTCATATTGCAGGCAGGATGGAACCTCGACGGATTGCTCCGATCCGGAGATGGAGATGCCGTGTGCCCTCGCCGAGCGCCAGTATCGCCTCGGCAACTTCGTCGATTGAGTCGCGTTTCACCAGCCCGTCGCAATGAACGCAGTGAACCATGCCGCAGCGCGCATAGAGCAGGCGCAGGTAATTATAGACTTCCGTTGCCGTCGCGACCGTCGAACGCGGATTGCGCGTCGAGTTCTTCTGCTTGATCGCGATGGCCGGAGCAAGCCCGTCGATCAGATCCACATCGAGCATTTTCAATGCGCTCAAGAAACTGCCGCGCGTAGGCCGAGAGCGACTCGACATAGCGCCGCTGCCCCTCGGCATAGATAGCGTCGAAGGCCAGAGAACTTTTGCCCGAACCCGATACCCCGCTGATCACCGTCAGCTTCCCATGGGGAATCTCGCAGGAGACATTTTTCAGGTTGTGTGTCCGCGCGCCGCGGATAACAATGGCATCATTCAAAGGGAAGCACCGGGCGGAGAAGTCGGCCAACCGCATCTGTGTCTGCTCTGTGAGGTTCAGGGCGCGGACGGCCATTCTTCATTATAGAACATGGACGCCTCGAAATAGCGATCCGGATCTCTGATCGCCACCGGATAATGGGTATATCGCGAAAATCGAAGCCTATGGGTAACTCACTTGTTGACAGAGTTATACCTTTGAAAATAGACTTCATATATTCCCTGACTAAAAGTAACAACGCGTTCCTTGCAGTTTTCACCGGAGGTCCATAACAACTGCTTTCCATAAGCAGAGGAGGCAACACTTGCGTAAGTTCATTGCATTGTTTTTTGTTTTCACTTGTTGCTTGGTAGCTTCACCGGCACAACAGAAAAAGTCAGTAGCGTCGAATAAGTGGGAGGTCTTCGGCGGCTACTCCTATTCGCGAGCTTACATTGGCGGCATTCCGTTTTCGCCATTCAGCCTGAATGGCGGACAAGCATCGGGAAGCTACTTCTTCAACAAGTATCTCGGCGCGACCGCCGAATTCGCAGCCTATACCGATGAAGTGACGCCGATGACCATCCACACGCAAGGCTACCTCTTTGGCCCCACCGGAAGACTGTACGTAACGCCGCGAATTAGCCTCTATGCCCATCAACTCTTCGGCGTCACTCATTTTTCGTTGTCGGTTGATGGGGCTGATTGCGCCAAAACTTCGGCAAGCTGTACCACGAATCCCTTTACCATGGTCTCCGGCGGTGGCGTCGATATCCGGCTGAACAAGCACTTCTCTATTCGCCCAGCACAGATGGAGTATTTCAGCCAGCAGATTTCGCTGGCCGATCTCGTCGGTGGCGAGCTCGCAGCGCGTCCTCCTTCGGGCATTCACGCAAACGCAACTCCAGGCAGCGGTACTCCAAAAATCAGCGGGGATGGCTTCCGCTACACCGGCGGCGCCGTCTTCCGCTTCTAAGCAAACTGAAAAATGCGATTTGCCATAGTGCGCCTCGGATTGATTTCTTCTATCCGGGGCGTACGCATTTGAAACTTGGCGGCGGAAGTGACAAGGGCCGCCGCGAACTGGTGAAATGGACCGCCATTGGGTCCACGGCTGGGGTGTTTGTGTTCGCCCTCATGTTTGTTCTTGGGTAGTCGAGTCGTTCTAGAGGAAGATAAGCGAATGAAGCTTGTGAAAATGCTCAAGGGCTTACTCGGAAAGGCGCCAGATTCCGAGACCACCGAGATGCGATCCATTGTTATCATGCAGCGGAACGCGCACCGATTTAGCGAGGAGGAGCTGCAAGGCGCCGGAGAACGAGGGTGGGGCAAGACATTTGATGGACAAGCAGATCCGATGTTTTTTGTCTCGGCCGATCACCCTGCTCTGACGGTCGTAAAGGCTGGCCCACATATAATCCGAGTGACTTCCGTCCCCGCACGATATGCCGACGATGATGAATATGCTCTTTCTCAATTGCCACAGCCAGAACAAAAGAAGGCGTGGACTGAACATCGTGCTTGCGCTTTCCTTGATTTTTTTAATGATCTTTCGAACGACTCCAGGAGAATCCCTGATGCAGATGCTTATTCTTCACTGGCGAAGTTAGCTCTACAGCTCGGCGATCCGAACTGCACCGCCATATTCGTGCCGATCGAAAACATCATGATGCCGAACGATGGCACAGCCGAGCAAAGCCTGCGGTTACTGATCAATAAGGAACTGCCTATGAAATGCTGAAAAATGCAGTGTGCGAATACATGGTAGAAGCATCAGTCTTTGACATTCCCATCGAGTGACAGGTCAAACGGAGATGATGCCAAGAAACGGGATCGTCTCCCACTTGGCAACCATAGGACCAGAACACACTATTTTGGGTCTGGATTGCCGTTTAGAAGTACCGAGGCTACCGAAGCTCTCAAACTGATCACTCCTGACAACGCCAAGGCGTGGTTCAGACACGCCACACCTGCCTTACAGGAACTGTAGAAATGCTCTAAGAACCGCCATCCGGGAGATGGGCGACCAATATGTTTTTTGCATGCTGGACGATGCCATCACCCTCCTGCCCGAAGCGAAACTCCGTAATCTGGTCGAAAACTACTTGGACGCAACAGCGTTTTGTGCGGACAGGACGCGGAAACAGAATCTGCTTGCCGACGCGAAAGCGTTTCAGAAGGCGAGCCTTTCTGGCAGCTACTACAACGGCAGCGCTGGTCGGGGAAAGAATCGCGACGAAGACCCCATCGAAACGCTTTCTTGGATTGCCGATTGCCGTCGCCTCCATGATCGCTGCGCAAAACAGCAGGCCAAACGTAACGCCACGGAAGTTTGCCAAGCTTTTGAGATCGTTTTCGGCTTGCTCGATCATATCGACGCAGGCCACGATGATGTAGTCGCGTTCGCCGACGAAGGCGGCTCGTGTCAGATGGGTTTTGATTGGGAGAAAGTGTTGCCCGCCTGGTTCAGCGCCTTGTCAGCGACGGTCGAGCCAGCCGACTACGCTCGCCGCATAGATGAGGTTCTCAATCGTCATTGCGCTTTTGAGCGCACCAGAATGCTCGCTGTGGCCCGAAATACCTCGACCCCAGCTCAGCGCCAAGCCCTGCCGAAATCGTAGAGAACCTGGCCCGCGTGCAGACTTTGCCGGCTGGATACCCACAATGGCGTTCGCGAAGACTTCGAGAGAGTCGGGTGCCGGTTGGAGGCTGGGCCAGTGCGATTCTGCGCAAAATCAAAAATATTTTTCAGAACAGCCATTCGCGCACAAAGAAGAAAACCGCCTTTTGGGGCGGTTTGTAAAGTACTTATTTTATTGATGTTATGGTGGACGCGGTAGGAATCGAATTATCAACCAAACGTATTTTCAACGACATGCAGGTCAGCGGATGACACCTTAGACCATGCAAAGCAGCCTAAAACCGACAAACGGAGCGCGGATAGAGCGCGGAATCGACATGTGTGACTGACCTTGCTGAACGAGTCCATGGCGTTCGTCATCTCGCAATCTCACACTCTACACGATTAATTACGGCCTCGACATTCGCCCCATGCAAGCCCTTGAAAACACAGGGCAACAGCGGCAGATCAAAACTTACCCTTTGTGGCCCAACCCTGCACGAATGAAGTTGAGTGGAGGAGAGAGAAAGCGCATAGACTGGTATCAGTCGCGAACCGGGAGAATTTAGCACGGATGAAACCACAGTGTATGCGGAACCGCAATCGCCTGACCGTCTGGCTGCTCGGACAATTGCTGCTATCGGCATCGCTGTTCGCGCAACGGGCTGTCGCCCAAGTCTCCGACTCCCAGAAACAGATGAGCAATGCCACTACTTCTGGATTTGAGGCCCCATCCCCCACCGAGATTAGCCACGCCATCACTCTGGCGGCGAGCTATCTGGAGCGCGCTTGCGGTCCAGATGGCCGGTTTGTGTACCGCATAAATATCAACTCTGGCGAACAAAGCCGCTCTTACAACATCGTGCGTCACTCTGGAGCTATTTACGCGCTCTCCATGCAGCAACACACCAAGCCGGATCAGAAGGCTGTCGATGCCATGTCGCGAGCGGCGTTCTTCATGCGCCAAAACTACATAGGGCCGGGTGTGCGTCCCGATCAACTGGTTGTATGGTCAAAACCGCTGCCCCAACCTTCCGCCGCCGACTTGGGCGCAACCGGTCTGGGGTTGGTCGCACTCACTTCCGTGGAACTGGCTAAACCGAACTCAGTGCCGCATGAACAATTGCAGGCTATGGGACGCTTTCTTCTCTTTTTGCAGAAAAGTGATGGAAGTTTCGTAAGCAAATATCGCACAGAGAGCGGCCCTGACGAAGACTTCGAGAGTCTCTATTATCCCGGCGAAGCGGCTTTGGGGCTTATTGATCTCTATGAGGTGGATCGCTCTCTCGTGTGGCTAAACGCCGCTGCGAAGGCTCTCTCGTACCTAGCAAGGAGCCGCGCCAAGCTCGCTGATGTCCCGCCGGACCATTGGGCGCTTATTGCAACGGTGAAATTACTGCCCTACTATGCGCAAAGCGCGTCTCCGGCCTCACGGGAAGAACTCATTCAGCACGCCAGTCAGATTTGCCAATCGCTGATGAAGGGTCAGTTGAGGGACCCCGTCAATCAAGCACTCGACGGCTCCTTCGATCCCACGGGACGAACCGCGCCCACTGCTACCCGCATGGAGGGCCTGTTGGCAGCCCTCGAATTCCTGCCCAACGAGAACCTGCGTACTAAAGTCAAAGACACCGTGGATCACGGCATTGCGTTCCTGCTCCATGCTCAGATCCGCGATGGCCTCTACGCGGGCGGTATGCCGGGAGCCGCTATTCCAACAGGGCCTGGAACCGCCGACATCCGTATTGATTTTGTCCAACACTCTCTCTGCGCCTGGTTGCGCTATGAACAGCTACTTAGTCCTTAACCCTATCTTCCGTTTCGCTGGTCCTCAAACATCACTTATCCTGAGCTATAGGTTTCTTGTTGTACAGGAAGACGAGACGAACTTCAAGAAATGGACCTTTGAATTCTTCTGGTAGCGGAGGGTAATTCGTATTTACAATTGCTCCCCACGCCGCTCGATCCAACGCAGCATGGCCGGATCGTCCCTCCAAAACCATGCTTCCATTCATCACTCTTCCATTGGGAAGAATTTTGAATCGAATCATAACTGCCCCGGATGCCTGTTTGGGAGGATTCACCTCTTCGGGTAAGAGGGGCTGCCAACTTTTCTCCGTTCTAAGGTGGAGTCTCTGCAAATACGGCTTGAAGTCCACTCCCATCGTATCGGAAAGGATTTCTACCCCGCCAGCAGATATTGAGGACTTCACAGCCTCGGTCTTGCCCGCTGGAGAAATTAACTGCGGAGGCTCAGTTGTTGTGGCCTGAGCTTCTGCCTGCAATCCAACCAGCAGGGAAGCTAACACGCAAACAGTCAGAAGTTTGCTCATATCGAGCACCCTAAAACAATCTATCGATTGGAGCAACAATCTGTGCATGATTCTCTTCGCCCTCTCAGTCCACCGAAGCAACCTTGATTCTATATCTTAGATGCCTCTGCAATATCCAACAGTCTCCACGGTCCAGAGGTCCATCCACCACTGCTATCTTTCGGCAGACAGATATTGACAATGCACGGCCACTCGGAAATTGTAGGGGTCAGGGTAGATCCCTCGTAGCGAGGTGCAAGGACTACAACATCTAAGTCCTTATCCGAATCGTATACCCACATTGGAATAGCTTGGACGAGATCGACCAAAAGTTTGTTCCCATCGACAACTTCGCGGACCACGCATTCATGCTTTACGTGGTAGGTTCTATGCTCGATAGATTTGATGAAGAAGTCCTCCATATCAGAACTCTGGGTTAACTCCGGAGACATTTGTGATTTGAACTTGATTACTGGCATTTGGTATGACCACTTCATCCTCGAGTTCTTAACGTTGGCTTTTGAGCAATTCGTTGAGTTTTACTGCGGGTAGAGATGCCTCGTGTCGGGCGATAAAGAATTCCTCGTTCCATAGTAGACTCAGGAAATTCCTTTCCTGAGACCATTCAGAAATCGACGTGTCAGACATCTCTCCCATCAGCACATTGAACTCTTCGCGGCTCAGATCGCTGCGCTCAAGTTCGACTACGCATTTATAGAATGCGATCATCCATTTCCGACGCGGTGATATAATTCGATTTATACGTTCGATCGACCGCTCCTCAAGCGTTTTTTCATCGATTATGTTCAGCACGAACTGCGCTAACGCTCCTGGCCAGTTCTTTACTCTTGGGTCTTTAACCCGTTTCTCCAAAAGCACTATAGCTTCACGGCTCGATAACACATTCGGCCTTAGAACAGATGCTACCCATAGGAGGAGGGGAAGATGGACGCCGCCAGCCGCATCTGCAAACTGGGCATCCAAACCTGTTTTCCATGAACTAACTGCTGCATCGGGTTCTCCAATACACCATCTGGCTGCACCTGACATTCCATAGAAAACATCAGTTGTGAGAGGATGTCTTTGCATCGCATATTGAAAATGCTCCCATGCGGCCTTGTATTTCTCTGTCCACAAATACCCGACTCCCAATTCCATGATGTAGGAAGGACTAGGATCGCGACCGTAGTTCTCCCGCATCAGCGCGACACCTTGCTCAACATCGCCCCGTCGCACCAAATCCCACTGGTTTTCAATGCCGTTGCTGATCTTTTCACTCATTCTTGAACCTTCACGGTGCTCAGCAGATTTCATCTACCAGAACATCCCCTGCATACCAATTATTCCATTACTGTTATACCACCAAACAGAGGTCTGACCTTCGGGAAGACCCCACCTACCAATTTGTGAACCCACGGCCTCCTGGGAATACCCAACAGGCTTGAGTTCAGCGTAATTGAAGCCCGGGTTAGTGCTTGCTGGGCCAACGTATGTGGCATCTACACCGGTCTGGCCGGGTCGAGTAGCCATTTGCCAGTCTTCCAAGTTTGTGCCAGTTTGCTCCGCTAGCACATCCCCAAACCCTTGGTGGATCTCATTTCCAAAAGCAGTTGTACCAAACCCACTTGCTTCTGCGGTTGTCTCTGCGCTTGCTTCTAGCGCCGTCTCTCCGATCGTTTCGGCGGCTCTTAGAGCTTCAACGCCTTCGGCAATTTCGCTTCCGCCAACTCCTCCAAAGGTTGAATATATCGCCGCCCCTCCGAACAGTGCCGCTTGTCCATACTGTCCCTTGGCTAAGTAGTAACCTGCCAAAGCCGCATTTGCAAAGGTTCCAACTTCGGGAACATTGCCGAGAAGCATCACGCCTAGCAATATATCCCCTGCAACCGAATCGCTTCCTGTGCCAGATGCGACGGAAGTTGATCCACCATCCGAGGGCGCAGCGTCCGCACTTGAATCACCTGTCGATATTGCTGAATTCCCGCCTGTGTTAAATACGAGTGCGCCACCACAACCATCGCCGCCGCAGTCCGGCGTTCCAGTATTAGGAAGAATCGGCACATTGGACGTATCCGTTGGAAACGGGTTGCCCGCAGCTTGACTTCCATCTGAACCTCCGCCGCCATCACCACCACCTCCTCCTCCGCCTCCGCCTCCATCATCGTCATCGTCATCGTCGTCACCGGCGTCATCGTCGTCAAGACCCAGCCTGTCCACCCTATTCATCGGGCGGTTCGTCAAGTACGAGTAGCGATTGAGCGACTGCGGATCGGCCAGAGAATAGCTTCCATTCGATGGATCGGGCGCAATCCAACGCCCCTGCCCTGGGGAGTAATGCCGGAAGAGAGTATGATCAGTGCCGTTCTCTGCATCCCGCTCATGGCCGGTAAAGGGGAACTCGTCACCGCTGTTGTCGGCAACCAGTTGTCCATATGGAGATACATTGGTCGAACTCGTGACGTTGCCGTTATTGTCAGTCTGATAGGAAAGCGAATCGAGATGGTCTCCAACGCGCCAAGTTGGCGTTGCAGAGGAAGTTCCCACAACGGATGCAATGAATCGTCCGGCTCCATAAATATGATCTGTCCAGGCCCCAGTGGAGGGATTACGCATCCCAAGCAACCCTCCGCCAAAGTAGAAATACTCCTGCGAAGTGTTCCCATTGTCCTTCCGTACCCGCTGCCCAAAGCTGTCGTAGGTGTAGGCTGCTCCATTGCTCCCGGTCAGCAGCCCATCCGCTCCATACGAGTAGCTGTTGCTGATAGGGCTGGGTTCAGAGAGCAGGTTTCCTGCTGCGTCGTAACTATATCCGCCCGTGCTGATCTGATTGTTTGCTCCAAACGCCTGCACGAAGGAGAAGTTTCCACTCTGTTGCAGGTTCCCCCATGCGTCGAAAGAATACGACTCGCTCAGCGGATTGCTTCCTCCCGAATCGCTGACCGACTGGAGACGGTCAAGCTGATCGTAGGTAAATGTGCGGGTGACGCCAGGAACCTCATCTGTAATGCTTTGCAGATTGGCTGCATTCGATTGCCAGCTATATGCTTTGCAGGAAACGACAGCCTCCGATTTGGCGTATCCGAGAGTCTTGAGGTTTTGGTTGGCATCATACGTCGCCTTGAGCGAAACGCCATTTCCGTAGGTAGCAGTGGCAACCTCTCCCGGCGGATAGTATGTCACGCCGTACAGGTAGGCAACGCTCTCCGGAGTCCCATTCCAGGACGACCACGATTCGCTCGTCAGTTGATTCAGGTTGTTATATGTCATTGACAATGCACGTCCATCGGGATACGTCAGAGACGTGACATTTCCTAGATAGTCCCTTCCATCCGTCGCGACATAAGCATTGGCGCAGTTCGATGGCAAACAAAAGGTTTCCGATGTGAGATAGCCAAACGGATTATGAGTGAAGTTCGCTTGCACGGGATCTGTGCTCGATCCGTTGGTAATGTGCGTGAGCATCCCCATCCCATACTGATCGCCCGATGAATCCTGCGCGTCATAGGAATAGGTATGCGTGGCTCCATTCTGAATGGTCTTGCTGATAACGCGATTCAGAGCATCATAGGTGTAAGATGTCGCGAGCCCGCGCGCATCCGTTGAGCTTTTGAGATTTCCGTCGTTGTCGTAGATAAAGCTGGTTGTACCTGCTTCAGGCGTTGTCTGCGAAGTAAGATATCCAAAACCATTGTGATTGAAGGTTCTGGTTCTCCACTGCGCTGAGTTTGTTGTTCCCCCTTTCTGATTGACGCTGGATAATTGGCCAAGCCCGTTGTACTGATATGTGGTTATCCAGCTCAGCGTGTTACTGTTATTTGGCTCAATAACGGACGTAAGATCGCCAAACGAATCGACCACCAATTCCCGCTGATGCCCGATGGGGTCTGTCACCGTGCGCGTATTTCCTGTATACGAATTGCTGATCGATTGCCCTAACGGGTTGGTCGCGGTCAGAATCCTGCCAAGCTCATCGTAAGTGAAGTACGACGTTCCATCGGTGGATGAGGTCGTTCCCACGATATGTGGATTCGTTTTGCTGTACAGACGGCCGTGGGAGTCGTACGTCCACTCTGTTGATACTCCACTTTGAACCGCCCGACTTTGCCTACCCCACTCATCAGTAAACTTCGAAATCGATATGGTAGACGTGGGAGACTGTTGAACAGTGATGTCGGTCTCATTGGCGGACGGATGCTGAATGGTGGAAAGCGTGACCGGCGAACCGGCATTGGAGAAGGTTACTGACTGGAGCCTTCCGATGCTGTCATAGTTGTACGTGCTTGTTTGACTATTCTGGTCTGTATACGATGTGACCTGACCGGTATTCGTGTCGAAGGCCTTGCTCGTGCAATGAGCGACAGACCCGGTCGAAGGGGCGCAGGTTTTGGTAGGAAAGGTGTCGGTGCTATCGTATGTAAAGCTCGTCACGTTCAGATTTGGGTCTTTGACTGACTGAATCTGTCCGGCAGTATCGTAGTAAAACGAAGAGACGTGAGAAACACCCAGAATAGGATCGGTCGCTGTCAGTGTAGTAAGATTCCCTCGATTTCCACTGACGCTTTGAAGGTTTGGAGTTGTGCTTGGAGCAGCCGTCAGGCTATTCCCATCATAGGCATAGGCGACCTGCGAGATTGCTGTTCCCGCTGAGTTTTTATAGGTTGTCGATGTCGGGAAAAGCGCCCCATTGACGTTATAGCCCAACACCTGATCGACTTCTCTTGTAGGCAATCCTGACGGCGAGTCAGGTAGACTTGATGGCTTCGCCGAGTAGAAATCCCACTGCTTAACCGTTGTTGGGACTCCTGTACCCGGCGTGGCGTACGAATACTGTATATCCGCCGTGAGGCTAGAATCCAGGAGAACTTGCGTCATGCCGGTCACATTAACCCATTGATAGAGCTGAGTGCCGCCATAACTGAAGCAACCTATATTCGCACACTTATGCGTATAGTCATAGCTTCTTAGAGTTTTAGAAATCAGTGTTGAACTTGTATTGCTTTGATAGTAGTCGTCTTCGTAATCATATGTCCCTTCTCCGCAGCTCTGAAAATTGTATTTTGTTTGAGACGGGGCGTTTATCACAGTGTCCGATGTAAGTTCGCATGAATTACCTGTTACCGAGTTGGTTGTAGTCCCGGAATACGCCATTGCAAACGAAGTAGCCCCATTCGACCCCGTGTGAGAACTGAGCCAGCGCGCCGGGAGGGTTGTTCCAGAACTCGAATTGCTTGTATAGGATAGATCGACCACTCCACCATGTGGCAGGGTTATTCCTGTCAATTCTCCGTAAGTGCCATTCTCATAGCTGAACGAGTATGATGTTCCATCCGGCAGCCCGATGCTTGCAATTGTAGTAACGCTTCCAGAGAACTCACTTATCCCATTGATTCCAAAATCAGTCTTGAGGGTGATCGGCTCATAAGTAATCGTGTACTGTGCTTTTGCGCCGGCAGTAGTTATCACATTCAGATATTCGACAGTTTCTCCGTTGGAGTTCACCCCGCCGGAAGTCACACTGATGGGATTGCGACCAAGTGTATCTGCTGCCATGACACACGTTGACGGCTCCGGGTTAACGCATGAAAGATAATTGCCGTTCCGATCCACCTGAATGTATTGCGAAGACAACTGATTCACTACTTGCGTACCATCGGGAGCCCAGATAGCCACGTCTGAGTAGTTCGTCACCGTGGCATAATATCCGCTTCCATCCGTAGCATACGCAGACCCTGAAGGGGTATCCTTATACGGTATCGAGTTTGTGCATCCGTAGTAACTTATGTCCACCGTTTGAATGACAAATGTATGAGCTGTGCTTGAGCGGTCATACCAGGTAAACCCTTCATATGGAAATATATATACCGTTGACCCGTTTGATTCCGTGCACGCGAAACTCGGCCCACTCTGATATGAGTATGCATTGTCAGGAACATAATTAAATCGCCATCCAGAATAACTGGTATTAATATATTCATCATAATAACTAATATTATCCGGGACATTAGTTGGAGACCAACTTCCGGTACCAGACGTTGAATTGACATTGGCCGCCCAAATGGAGCTGTCGTAGACGAAGGCTGCGGGAGTTTGAACATTGCCCCGCTGCTTATAACCCTCAATCGGGATCTCCAGATGAACATTACCGTTGCTCAGGTCAACAAAACCGTGCTCAATAGGAAACACTGCTGCCCCGGTTGGCTTGCCAATCGACGTTGGCGTCGATTGCCCCAACAGATACTTGGTTGGCAGCACAATTGACAGGAGAAACAGTGCAATGTAAAGAACACGCCTGGTCTTCATCGTTTTTGTCCTTAGAACCGAAAGTAGGATTGCTCGTGCCGATTGCCGATGGATGCCTCAGTTGCCGTTAGGTTCCATATCAGTTGTCCATTCAGTGTTTCTCTGTACTCGAAGGGGACCATCGCCGCACCATTCACTTGGTGGTAATCTCCATATGTGATCACCCGGAGGCTCCTCGTCGGCAGTTGCTCAGATA
>JBAVDS010000094.1:0-33789 GCA_049587335.1 Occallatibacter sp.
GGCCAATTTTCCTCATTTCTTCGTTGCTCGTCGCTCCAGTAACCGGCTACAGTTCGCTCCTCGCGCCTCGAACTGAGAAAAATTGGCTCCCGTCGCTGTCGTGCCAGTATAGGTCGATACAGCCTAGCGATTACAGATTGCCGCTTCACGCGATTCAATCGCCAGTTCACGGCCTCGCGCCAGCGCGCGCTTGTTCAACTCCGTGAAGCGTGGATTCTTCACCAGCCGCTTGAGCGCTGCATCGACATTCACGTCGCGCAAAACCCCAGTGATCTCCAGCAAAGCTCCCAGCATCACCATGTTGCCCGCGCGCGCGCTGCCCAGCTCGTTGGCGATCTCGGTGAAGGGCTGCGCCAGCACATGGACGCCCTCCTGCGCGCAATCGCGTGGATACGCATCGCCGTTATAAATCACCCATCCGCCCGCGGGAACGCTCTTCACAAATTTGCGCAGCGACGGTTCATTCATCGCCACCAGCACATTCGGCTTCGTCACCATCGGCGAATCGATGACGCTTCCCGCCAGGCGCACATGGCAATTCGAGGTGCCGGAGCGCATCTCCGGACCGTAGGACGGCAGCCATGAAACCTCCAGCCCTGCATCGAGTCCGGCCTCGGCCAGCACCTCGCCGAGCAGCAGCACGCCCTGCCCGCCAAAGCCCGCCACGCGCACGCCCAGATTCAACTCCGCTGACTGCATCTTCCCTAAAGGATTTCCCTCGGGCAGATCCGCGTCGGCGACGCCGAGAATCTGCGGAAGCCGGTCGAGCGCCGGCGCAGCCTCTGCCGCCGGACGCGGCTCTGCCTCTTTGGTGCGATCGCAAAAAACCCCCAGCGGAAAGGTCTTCTCCATCACCTCGCGCACCCATTGCTGCGCCTCGGTGGGAGATTTCTTGAAGAGCGTCGGACAGGGCGAGAGCACTTCGATAAGCGAGAAGCCCAGTCCGCGCACCTGATTCTCCACGGCGCGCTTGATCGCCCGCTGCGCCTGCATGATCTGCTTGGTATCTCCCAGCCCCACCCGCTCAATGTAGACCGGAGCCTCCAGCGTCGCCAGCAACTCGCAGACGTGCAGCGGATAGCCTTCATTCGCCGCGCTTCGTCCCGTTGGCGTCGTCACGCTCTTCTGCCCCAAGAGGGTCGTCGGCGCGGATTGTCCGCCGGTCATCGAGTAGATCGCGTTGTTGATGAAGATCACCGCGATCTGCTCGCCGCGATTGGCCGCGTGAAGAATCTCCGCCGAGCCGATCGCCGCCAGATCGCCATCGCCTTGATATTCGATTACGATGCTCTCCGGCCTGCTCCGCTTTACGCCCGTCGCCACCGCCGGCGCGCGCCCATGCGCTGCCGATACATTGCCCACGTCGAAGTAGTTATAGGTAAAAACCCCGCAGCCCACCGGCCCAACCAGTATCGTACGGTTCTGAATCGCCAGATCGTCGATCGCCTTGGCCAGCATCTTGTGCACCTGGCCGTGACCGCAACCGGGGCAGAAGTGCGTCTGATGCTGCAACTCGCCCTTGCGCTCGTAGCGCTCGTAGAAGGCCTTCGCCTTACCGTGCGATACCTCGTATTCAGCAATCATCTCGCTAGACATTCGCCGCACACTCCCTCTCCCGCAGCATCTCCGGCAGATGGCGCCGCGCCTGCCCGCGCACAAACTTCAGCACTTCGTCGTGCGAGGGCACATTGCCGCCCACGCGGCTATAAAACTCCACCGGACGCGCGCCGTTGAGCGCCAGCCGGACATCTTCCACCATCTGGCCGTTGCTCATCTCCACAACGATAAAAACCTTTGCGCCTTTGGCCAGCCGCTTCAGATGCAGCTTGGGAAAGGGATAAAGCGTAATCGGCCTGAGCACGCCCACCTTCAGCCCGTCCGCCCGCGCCTCGGCCGCCACGGCCTTCAATATCCGGCCGATGATTCCATAGCCCACCAGCACAATCTCCGCGTCCTCGGTGTGTAATTCCTCGGCGCGCACCTCATGCTCCTCGGCCTGGCGATACTTGGCCTCCATCTTGCCCTGATGTGCCTCCATATCGTCGATGTCCAGATGCAGCGAGGTAATCAGATTGCCGCGCGTCTCCTCGGTGCCCGTCACCGCATAGGCCGGCGTATGTGGCGCAACCGCCGTCTGCGGAAACTCCACCGGCTCCATCATCTGCCCGATGAATCCATCCGCCAGAACCACTACCGGATTGCGATAGCGGTCGGCCAGTTCGAAGGCCAGCGCAGTCAAATCCGCCATCTCCTGCACCGAATGCGGCGCCAGCACAATCGTCCGGTAGTTGCCGTGTCCGCCGCCCTTCACCACCTGATGGTAGTCGCCTTGCTCGGCAGCGATGTTGCCCAACCCCGGCCCGCCGCGTGTAATGTCGGCGATCACGCAGGGCAGCTCCGCACCCGCCATGTAGCTGATGCCTTCCTGCATCAGGCTGATCCCCGGACCGCTCGAGGCGCTCATCGATCGCACCCCCGCCGAGGCCGCGCCGTAGATCATGTTCATCGCCGCCACCTCGCTCTCCGCCTGCAAAAACACGCCACCTGCCTGCGGCATATAGAGCGCCGCATCCTCGGCAATTTCGCTGGCCGGCGTGATCGGATAGCCATAAAACGCGCGGCAACCGGCCAAAATCGCGCTGCGCACAATCGCTTCATTCCCCTTCATCAGTTGCTTGCGCATACGCTTCCCCCCACAACGGCAGTATCTTTCTTCACCAGCCGCAAAACCGTGATCGCGCCCGGCTCCGGGCAAACCACAAAGCAGATTCCACAGCCCGTGCAGCCCGCGCCCGCATAGATTGCCGTGCGATAGCCATAGCGATTCAGCTTCTCGCCCACCGCGATCAGCTTGGGCGGGCAGGCCTCCACGCAGAGTCCGCAGCCCTTGCACTCCTCACCGTCCACCCGCAGTTGCCCGCGGTCCTGCTTCTCTGCATTTGCCATTTCTACCCCTCAAGGGCGAGCGCTCAGCCCTCAAATTGCCGCTTTGCCTCACTCCGGATCAGCACACTCATTGAAACCCTTAATTTTCGGCTTCGCAAAGCTCCCAGGCAGTGATTTGCATCACCTTGACCGGCATAGTCATGCGCCGCGCTTTCCCGGCCTCCAATTATCGGACGAAGCCGTACCAGCCTCGATACTCGAAAGTATCTGCCAGCAGGGCTACACTGGAGTTGCTCTGGATTCTCCGCACGCTCCTTATGCGGCGAACCTTCCTCATCCTCTTGTTGCTGGCCGCTCTCGGTGTGAGCTTGGCCAATGGCACGCCGAAGCCTCCGGCGAAGTCGCACAGAGCTGTTGCGCCTGCCGCCGGCGCGCACCGCTCTGGCTCCTCCAAGTCGAGAAATGCAGCCAAAGCAGAAAGCAGAGATCTCTCCCGGAGAGCCTCGTCTCTCGCACGTGCGCCGCGCAAAAACCGGACCACCGCGCACTCCCGTCCCTCGCCATTGGATGCAAGGCCCCGTTCCTCCAGGCACTCCCGTGCGGTAAAGCGCCCTCGCGCAGACGGCTTTGCTCTGCCGGCAGTCGCGGCGGAAGATGCCTCCTTCCGTAAGACGCAGTTGCTCCCGATGCCGTCGCCCTTGCGCGGATCGCTGGAGTCGCTCGTCCGCCAGAACGATCGAACCGAGGAGGATGGCTTGGAGCGCATTCAGGACGACGACGATCTCAATGATCGCATCAGTCGCGGATTGCTGGTTCCGGTTCCCGTCTCCGCCGCGCTCACGATCAATGGCAATCTGCCTGAAAACCGCCGATACTGCCGTCCCTGGACCGCCATCTTTCTCTCCGATCTCGCCCGCGCTCATGCCGCCCGCTTCCACTCCCCAATCGAAGTCAGCTCCGCCGTCCGCACCGTTGAGTACCAGAGAAAGCTGATGGAAATCAACGGCAACGCCGCCGGTGCCGAAGGCGAGGTCGCCAGCCCCCATCTGACCGGTGCCACCATCGACATCGCCAAACAGGGCATGAGCCGCCAGCAGATCGCATGGATGCGAAGCCGCTTGCTCACTCTCCAGCAGGCCGGCAAGATCGATGTGGAGGAGGAGTTTCGGCAGGCTTGCTTCCACATCACCGTCTACAAAAGCTATCTCCCGCCCAAGCCGCTCTCCGATCCCTCCGCAGTTCAGACCGAAGTTCCTGTCGAAGGCCAATAGCGCATCTCCGCGATCATTGACAGATTGCGATCATTGACAGATTTTGATTGTGCGGGATATGCCCTTCAAGGTTACAATCGCGGGCAAGCGCATCTCGACTCAGACGCGGAAGATGATCTCCGCGCGGATGGGAGTTTCTTCAGATAATGCATCCGGACGCCCGAAAAGGCTGTCCCCGTGGAGAGATGCCTTTGACCCAATCCCGCAGATTTTCGAGAGGTAAGAAAATATGAGTGATTTTGACCTTCCACCCGTTCCCGCCGCGTCACAGGCTGCCCCAGCCCTTTCCCAGTGGCAGCGCGTTGTTTGCACCTTTACCGCGCCGTCAAAGACCTTCCAAGACATCCACCTCGGCAACAAAAGCTGGTGGATGCCATTTCTGATCTCGATCCTGGCCGGCTACGTTTTCTTTGCGGCCGTTACCCTCAAGATCGGATGGGCGCAAGTAGCCGAAAATGCCATTCATCTCAATCCCAAAGCCGATGAAAAGATGGCTCAGGTTCCCGCGGATCAACGAGAGATACAAATGAAGTTCACCCAGTACGGCATGGAGGGCAGCTTCGCAGCCGCTCCGATCCTGATTCTGGCCATCGGCGCGCTGATCTCGTTGGTGCTATGGGGAACCATCAACTTCATCTTTGGCGGCAAGGCCACCTTTGGAAGCATCTTCGCAGTCTGGATGTATGCGAATCTTCCGGGAATCATCAAAATGCTTTTGGGAGCCGTTGCGATCTTTGCGGGAACTGCGCCGGAGTCCTTCAACCTGAATAACTTTGCGCCGACCAGCATTGGAGCATTTCTGAATCCGCTGGAGACCAATGCGGTTCTCTACAAATTGGCCAGCGCATTGGATGTTACGACCATCTGGTGCCTGGCTCTGCAAGGGATCGGCGTTGCGGCCGTGGCTAAAGTCAAGAGCGGTTCCGGCTATATCGCGGTCTTCGGATGGTGGGCGCTCATTGTGTTGATCGGCTTGGCTTTTGCGGCAATCTTTGGCTGATGCCTCTATGCGCTGACATGCAACGGGCGCTCATCCTATGGATGAGCGCCCGTTGCTTGAACACTACCAGAAGTTAACGGCTTAACATTGCTTCAATCCGCCCAGCGCCGCAGGATCAGCGAAGCATTGATGCCGCCAAAGCCAAAGGAATTCGACAGCGCAACATCGAAGCTGTGCGCAATGGCTTTGTTGGGCACATAGTCCAGACGGCATTCCGGATCGACATTCTCCAGGTTGATCGTCGGCGGAAGCATCTGGTGCTGTAGCGCCATCACGGTGATGCCCGCTTCCAGTCCTCCCGCGCCGCCCAGCAGGTGCCCATGCATCGACTTGGTGCCGGAGATCTTCAGCGCATGGCTCAGAGCATGCTCGCCGAAGACCTTCTCGATCGCCTGCGATTCATTTCCGTCTCCGGCCGGAGTCGAGGTAGCATGAGCGTTCACGTAGCCCACCTCTTCCGGCTTGATGCCCGCATCCTTCAGAGCTGCGCGCATACTCCGCTGCGCTCCCTGGCCCTCCGGCGCAATCGAGGTGATGTGGTGCGCATCGGCGCTCATGCCATAGCCGATGATCTCGGCCAGAATCTTTGCCCCGCGCGCTTTGGCGAACTCCAGCTCCTCAAGAATCAGGATGCCGGCGCCCTCCCCGATCACAAAGCCGTCGCGGTCCTTGTCGAAGGGCCGGCTCGCCCGCGTGGGGTCGTCGTTGCGTGTGGAAAGCGCACGCATCGAAGCGAAGCCACCCACCGAAAGCGGTGTCACCGCCGCCTCCGCTCCGCCCGCGATCATCACATCCGCATCGCCGTGCAGGATCATCCGCGCCGCATCGCCGATGGCGTTGGCGCTGGTGGCGCAGGCCGTCGCGGTTGCCGAGATCGGCCCCGAGGCTCCATAGCGGATACTCACCTGTCCTGCCGCCATGTTGACGATTGCAGCGGGGATGAAGAATGGCGAAATCTTGCGCGGACCGCCTTGCATCAGGGCGGTATGCTCGCGCTCGATGATCTCAAAGCCGCCGATGCCGGAACCGATGAAGACTCCCACCCGCTCGGCGATCTCCGGAGTCACCTGGAGACCCGATTGGGTCATCGCTTCCTGCGTCGCGGCAAAGGCGAAGTGGATGAAGCGCGCCATCTTGCGCGATTCCTTCTTGTCCACGAACTCGAGCGGGTCAAAGTTCTTGACCTCGGCGGCAAAGGTCGTCGAAAAGCCAGTGGTGTCAAAGGCCTGAATCGGCCCCATCCCGCTAGCTCCCGCCATCAGTTGCCGCCATACCTCGGGCGCGGTGTTCCCCACGCCGCAGACCAGCCCCAGGCCGGTGATTACAACTCGCCGGGTCACGATCTACTTGCCGCCTTTCGCATTCTTTTCAATGTAGTCGATCGCATCCTTTACGGTCTTGATCTTCTCCGCGGACTCGTCGGGAATCTCAATGTCAAAGGCCTCTTCGAACTGCATCACCAGTTCCACGACATCCAGCGAATCCGCGCCCAGGTCTTCCTGGAAGCTCGCGCCAGGGGTCACTTCCGCCTCGTCCACCTGCAACTGCTCGACGATAATCTGTTTGACTTTCTCTTCAACGGCCATGCGTAGTTCTCCTCATGATTTTTGGAACTTGGAAATCTCTCCGGGGCTCACCCTTTCAGGTGCCGCTTGTTTACCATACCGGCTCAAGGCATAGCAACACAACCGCCGCACGCAAATAAATTGCACACTGCTCCCCGAATCTTCAAGTCTATCGGGCGCGCCGGAGTGTGTAAAGGCAGACAACAGGGAATCGCAAACAGGAATGAGAAAACCGGCAAAATTTGACTCAAATACACAGCCAAAAGGCGTATATTAGGCGAAAGAAGAAAAAGGGGATCGAGATGCAGGATTTGTTGATCGATGCAGTGGCAGTTCTTACCGGCGTGCTGCTTGGCTATTGGCTCGGTAAGAACTCTTCGCAAGCTGAGCGCGGTTTATTGCAAACTCGCATCTCGGAAATCGAGAAGGAAAAGGCTGCACTGACCATCGAAACAAAACAGCTACAAGAGGATAAAACTCGCTTGACAGCTGAGGTTGCCACGGAGAAGGCAAATGTAATTGCGGAGCAGAATAAGTACAACTTGATGAAAGGCGAGATTGAAACGGCCTTCGGCGATCTATCGGCAAGGGCGCTGAGCGCCAACAACAAATCCTTTCTTGACCTGGCGAAGCTGGAATTAGGCGGACAAACCAGCGAGGCCAAGCTGACCCTGGAAGCCAAGGAACTGGCGATCAAAAAACTCATCGACCCGCTTGACGCCGCTCTTAAAGCCCTCGAAGCGCAGGCCCGCGAGATGGAGACCAAACGCGCAGGCGCATATTCCGAGGTGAAGACCCTCGTCGAGAGTATGCAGAAGTCCATCCCCGCCTCGCTCGATGCGCTCAAGAATGAGACAGCGCAATTGATTACCGCATTCCGCGCCCCCAAGACGCGCGGCAACTGGGGCGAGCTGCAATTGAAGCGCTGCGTCGAGTATGCCGGCATGGTCCCATATTGCTCCTTCTCCGAGCAGGTCACCGCACGCGATCAGGACGACAAGATGCTACGCCCGGATATGACCATTCAACTGCCCAATGGCCGCGAGATCGTCGTCGATGCCAAGACTCCCCTCGACGCCTTTCTCGATGCCAACGGCGCCGGGGACGCAATCGCGCGCTTTGCGGCCCATGCGGCGCGCGTCAGGGCACATCTGAAGGAGCTATCGGGCAAGGCCTACTGGAAGCAATTCGAAAAGGCTCCCGATTTTGTCGTCTGCTTCCTGCCCAGCGAAGCACTCTTCAGCGCGGCCCTTGAAGCCGATCCCTCCCTGATCGAATTCAGCGCGCAGAACCACGTCGTCATGGCCACGCCAACTACGTTGATCGCCCTGCTGCGCGCCGTCGAATTCGGCTGGCAGCAATCCAAGGTGACCGAAAATGCAAAGACGATCCAGGAAACAGGCCAGCGAATCTACGAAAAACTGGTGGTTGCCCAGGGACATATTGAAAGGCTCGGAAATTCCCTCCGCGGCGGTGTCGATAGCTACAACAAGTTTCTCGGTTCCATCGAAGGCAAGGGTGGGGTCTTCTCGCACGGAAGGCAGATCGGCGAACTGACCAGTTCCAAAGAGGAGTTGGCGGAGACCGCGAAACTGCAAGTCGAGATACGCGAGATGCGGTCGCCGGAGTGGTCCCAGCCCGGCCTCTCTCTGGCCGCCGGAGCCGAGGAGAGCAGTGAGCCGGAGTAGCTGGCGCTGCGACGAAAGAAGGGGCTTTACTGTCTCAGGGAATCCATCGGATTAAAATGAAGGATATGAGCGATACACTTTCTCTCGAAGCCCAGGTCAACCAGCAGATTACCGTCGCGATGAAGGCTCACGACGCCACACGCACTACGACGCTGCGTCTGATCAAGAACGCACTGAAGAACAAATTCATTGAAAAGCGCGAGGCACTGACCCCAGCCGAGGAGCAACAGGCTCTGGCCACCATGATTAAACAGCGCCGCGACTCGATCGACCAGTTCACCAAAGGCAACCGCCCGGAGCTGGCTGCTGCCGAAGCCGCCGAAATCGTGGTGATTGAGGAGTTTCTGCCCAAAGCTCTGGACGATGCCGCGCTCGCCGCGCTGGTCGCCGAAGCCGTGGCCGAAGTTGCAGCCGCCGCCGGCCAAAAGCCTACGCCCAAGGAGATGGGCCTGGTAATGAAGGCCGTCCAAGCCCGGCTCCAAGCCAAGAGCCTCCGCGCCGAGGGCCGTGCCGTCAGTGAGTTGGTCAAGAAAGCGCTGGCAGGTTAGGGCGATTACCTCTTTCCCCAGCCGATTTGATCGAGAAATTGATCCAGAACCTCCCGCTCCACGCCTTCAGTTTGCGGTCCGCGGACCACAAAGCTCAGGCCCACGCCGTCATTGCCCCAGCGGTTGGCCTTCGCAAGTAAGGAGATCGAAGACTCGATCCTCGTTCCCTCGTTGGAGGCTTTCTTCAGCGTCATCTGAATGATCGTGCCCGGATACCAGCGCTCCTCGGTCAGGACATACAATCCCGTCGAGCTGATATTGAGGATCGCGTGCGGCTTGGGAGTGCCGCCAGTAAAAAAGTATGCAGCCAAACCGGGCAACGCCTCACGTGTCGCCTTGCGCGGATCCTCTGGCTCCGGAGAGAGCCAACGTTGCAGCCAGCTTTTCGGCTTGCTGGCTTTCGGCTTCCATGGCGGAGTCTCAACCGGGACCTCTTCCGGCTGCGGCGCGGTGTTCTGAACGGCCGGACGATCCTCATCATGGTGAAATTCCTGAAGGCTGTGCGCCGCCATCTCCTGCGCCCCGCTACCGCCTCCGCTGGACGCGAAAATTCGCGCCAGATCACTCTCAATCTCCTCGGCTAACCCAAAGACCACCTGATCGCCGGCTTGCGTATGCGAGGAAAAGATCGTATGCGTCGGCAGAGCCAGTACGCTTGCCGCGGGCGGACTGGAAGGCGAGACACGATAGGTCGGAAACAGCTCCACCGCCTCGATCACCCGGCAGTCTTCATCCAGATAAATCAGATCGAGCGGAACACGCACATCGGCCACGGGAATTCCACGGAAGGGAAGCAGCCAGAGACCGGTCCCCGATTTTGGCGTCAGTTTCGGCAGCCGCTCGGCAAGGCTGGCAGCCGACAAATCCCCGCAGGCAATCTCCACACCCAGAATGCAGCCGCGAGTCTGGTTGTATGCAACCTGATAGCGCGCTTCCACGTAGCCCTCCGCCCGTGGCGAATAGGCACTGAATGAGGATCGGATTCCAGCTTCGAAGGGATTCTCCAATGAGGCATCTCCAACCCGTGGCGCCGCCCTTGCACCACACAGTTTTCCAATGCCTTCATCGGCAAACTCTTGCTTATTCTTTAATTTCCGCCTATTCCCTCTTCAAGTTATGCCCCGGTGACAAGGATTGTTTCAGGTGCAGAAAAAGAACGCGGACCGCACCGTCTGCGGCCCGCGCTCTGGAGAACGATCTTTTTGCCAGTTACTGAACGATAACGGTCAGAGGAATCACCTGCACGGTTCCGGCGGTGATCACCACTTGGATGTTGTAAGTGCCTGGCGTGGTCTGCCTTGTGCCTGACGAACCGCCGCAGCCGCTCACCGCCGCCAGCCCCGCCAAGCCAGCCGCCAGGACAACCAGCAGCATCATGCGCCGCACCATGGGTCTCCTCCACTTCGCCAGACCAAAGAACCCAGCGAAGGCGCATGGCAGCCAAAGCCCGGCCACAGAGATAATCGACGCTGGCGAAGCTCTGCCGGGGCCTTGCTGCGATACGAATTGCCCTGACGCGCCGGAAGCGCCGTTGGTCGAAATCGTGAGTACTGTGGTCGCTGTGGCGTTGGTGGAGGTGAATGTGGCAGAGGCCGGGTTGAAGCTGCACGTCATCCCGGGCGGCAGGAGTGCGCAGCTATAGGTTGCTGTTCCAATATAGTTGACCGCCGTCAAGTTCAACGTCACGGTGCCCGATGATCCTGACTTGATGGTGATACTCGACGTGGAGGGTGTGCCTGTCACACCCGGCGTCGCAACGATCTCGGTTAGCCCTGCAGAGGTGGAACCGGCAAAGTTCGTGCTACCGCCATAGGTGGCAGTAATGACCGGAGAGCCAGCGGGCAGCGAACTGGTCGAGCATTGGACCTGGCCACCGGCCAGAGCCTCCGTGCAAAGTGTCGTTGTTCCGGAAGAGAAGATCACCGAGCCGGAGGGTGTGCCAGCGGAGGCGGAGGTTACAGTCGCGGTAAAGGTCACCTGACTGTCAATGCCTACGCTGGGTGCCGAAGCGGTCAGACCGGTTATGGTCGTCGCCGGAGTGATGGTGAGCACGCCATTGGAAACCGTGCCCAGCGTGTAATTGCTGGCTGCCGGACCTGTCAGTGAGTTTGCGGTGATCGGATAGGTTGATACCGGAGATGTCAATGTGGCCGTGGTCGAATAGACGGCAGAGACGTTGCCCGCATCCTGCGAGAGCACATTGCTCAGGGTTCCGCTTAAGGTTGGATTGGCCAATCCGTATTGACGGGTTGCGCTGTTGACACTTACGCCGGCTGCGATCGGATTGATCGTCAGGTTCCCGGCTGTCACCGTGCCCAGCGTATAGTTGCCTGTGGCCGAGCCGGTCAGTGTCAATCCTGTGACAGTGATGGCATAAGGCGATCCGCTCACTGGAGAGGTTTGCGTCGCTGCCGTCGAGTAAATGGGAGTGACATTCGCGGTATCCGCGACAAGAACTCCACCGAGCGTGCTTGTGAAGGAAGGATTGGCCGCGCCGTATGCCCTGCTGGTGCTGTTCACCGAAACGGAGACGGCGGCTGGTGCGATCGTCAGATTCCCGGCTGTCACCGTGCCCAGCGTGTAGTTGCCTGTGGCCGAACCGGTCAAGATCAGAGCGCTGGCCGTGATGGGATAGGGCGATCCGCTCACCGGCGAGTTTGCCGTCGCGGTGGTCGAAAAGTTTGCCGTCACATTCGCCAGATCCTGAGCGATCACGTTGCTGAAGGTGCCCGTGAATGCTGGATTGGCTGCACCATACCCTCTGCTGGTGCTGGTTGCCGTTACATTGACGATCGCCGGAAGGATGGTCAGAGTACCGGATGTGACCGTGCCCAGCGTGTAATTAATTGCTGCTGAACCCGAAAGACCGGTCATGGTAATCGGATAACCGGTGGCGCCATTGACGGGAGAGGTCTGCGTCGCGGTCGTCGAGTAAAGAGGAATCACATTCGTGGAATCTGCGGGAAAAATTCCATTCAACGTGCTCGTGAATGCCGGATTGTTCGCTCCATAACTTCTGCTGGTGCTGTTCACGGCGCCTGAAACAGTAATCGGATTGATCGTCAGCGTTCCCGCCGTCACCGTGCCCAGAGAATAGTTGCCGGTTGCCGAGCCGGTAAGCGTCAAGCTAATCGCTGTGATGGGATAGCCGGTGACGCCGTTGACCGGCGAAAACTGCGTCGCCGTCGTCGAATAGTTCACCGTGACATTCGCGGAATCCGCGGGAAGAATTCCAATGAACGATCCTGTGAAGGTCGGATTGACTGCGCCGTATGTCTTACTGGTGCTGTTCACCGAGCCGGTAACAATAGCAGGATTGATCGTCAGCGTTCCCTGTGTCACCGTGCCCAGCGTATAGTTGCCCGTTGCCGAGCCGGAAAGCGTCAAGCCCGTCGCCGTAATGGGATACCCGGTTGAGCCATTGACAGGAGAGGACTGCGTCGCCGTGGTCGAGTAAATTACGGCGATATTGCCATTGGTTGCATCCGCTCCATACGTGCCGCTCAACGTGCCCGTAAAGTTCGGATTGATCGCGCCGTAGCTCTTCGAGGTGCTGTTGACCACCACATTGACAGCGGCCGGTTGAATCGTAATCGCCGTTGCGCTTCCGCCCGCAAAGGTGGACTGGTAATTACCGGAGCCGGTGCCGAAAAATTGCACGGTGATCGGATAGCTGCCGCCCACTGGCGATCCGGCGGATGCCGAACTGCTGAAGGTTGCGGTAATGCCTGCGGGAAGCGCGGGGTTGAAGGTGCCGGTGATCGCCGGAACCGCCTGACCATAGGAAACCGTCGTCGTCGAAGTCACGGTCACCACTTCGCTAACCACCGAAGAGGAGATCGTCAGCGTGCCGGTCGTTATGTTGGCGAGTGGAAGCGTATAGTCGCTCGATCGATCTCCCGACGATCCGGCCTGCAATCCCGTAGCGGTGATGGTGTATTGCCCGACCGGCGAACTGACGGTAGCCGTTGTTGAGTAGACCGGCGCAACGTAGTTCGCATCCGCGGGAAGATATCCGCTGAGGGTTCCGGTAAATGTTGGAAGGGACGATTGTCCGGTGCTCATACTAGCGTTGTTGATGACCAGGGTGAGTGCAGCCGGCTGAATCGTTACCGTCGAACTGCTGCTCACGGACACCGTGTAATTGCTGTCCACCCCACCGCCGGATGTGTACAGTGAACCCGTGATCGCATAAGGCGATCCGCTCACCGGCGAGGTTGTCGTGGCAAGCGTTGAGAACTTCGCCGTGTCGCTGGAGTCCAACGGAAGCAGGCCGACGATATTTCCGCTCGTACCAGCAATCGATGAAATCGTGATCGGTGAAGATTGCCCATACGTGATCGTCACAGGGCTTGGCGCGACGGTAACGGCCATCGGCAGAACCGTCAGCGATGGACTCAACGTTCCGCTGCTGCCCGCAAATAGACTGCCGGTCCCCGGATTGTAAGTTGCCGCAATCGTGTGTGCGCCGGCAGAGAGCGGCGACGCGGGTGTGGACAATGTATAGACGTACGAGCCACTGGTCAGCGTGAATGGCGCAGAGGACAGACCGCTATCCACAACAAATGAAACTGTACCGGAAGGCGTCGTGCTGCCGCTGTTCGCAGCTACGTTGACCGTTACCGTGATCGTGTCGCCATAGGTCGGCGAGGAGGAGGTTGAAGTCACAGTGCCGAGGGTGGTCGTGGTTCCCACCGCCGGCGACAGATTCAACGTCGACGTGCTGCCCGTGAATGAAACCGTATCACTTACGCTGCCGCCTCCCAGCAGGCTGGAGGTCAATTCGCAAGTCGCTCCCAAGTCCAGGGTGAACTGTGCAGTCGTGCTGCAGCTTCCGCTGGTGCCGACGACGCTGAAGTCCACGCTATCGGTCTGCGATGTGCTGCCGGTGTAATTCACATTGCCGATCTCTGTAACAGTGGCAATCTGAGGCGTGCCGCTGGCAAGCGTTTGGGACGCCGCCGTGCGAGCAAACTCGCTTATGCCGGAGTTGCTCTGGCTATCAGCCACATAGAGGTTACCGCTGGGGTCGAGCGCTATGTTTGCAGGATAGGTGAATCCGCTCGCCACCACTTCGGTTGTGCCGCTGACCGGGACTTCGACAATCTGACCCGTATTATAATCGCCATAGTAAATGTCGCCAGCCGCATCCACAGCCACACTCGCCGGATGAGCGCCGGATAGAAGCGTTACCGCCGCCTGCTGCACGACCGCGCCATTGACCATCGTCAGCTTTTCCACTTCTCTCAGACTGCTGTCGGCCACGTAAACGTTGCCGGAGGCATCGACAGCTACGGACACCGGAAGACTAAAGCCGCTGCCCAAGACCATCTGCTCTCCGTTGCCGACCGGTTGCATCAGTACTCTGTTGTTGTAAGTATCGGCAATGTACAGGTTGCCGGATGCATCCACTGCTACGCCCTGGGTGTCACTGCTAAGACCGCTGACGATCGGCGTTTCCGTGATCAGGCCAGCGCTGGTGCTGGCCCCGGCAAATTCATAGATATTGCCTGAGATAACAGCAACATACAGATTTCCCGCTCCGTCAACAGCTATCTGGCATGGAAAATCAGAGAGGCTGGCAATCTTGACGGGTGTGCCGCCACCGCTCGGTATGCGGTAGATGGATTTAGATGCAAAATAGTCGACATAGACATTGCCGGCTGAGTCGGTGGCAACGCCAGATGTCTGGTTTTTACTGCCTAACGTGGAAGTTGTTCCCGGATCGATCGCCAGCTCCGCGCCATTGCCCGCGCCATTCAAGTAGACGGTGCCTAGAAGAGTGGGAACCGAATTGATGGTGCCGGAGATCTGCACCGCGCCGCTGCGCATGCCTGCATACATCGGCGTGAAGGTGACCGGGATGATGCAAACATCGTTGGCGACATTGGTGCTGCCGCTGAGGAAGACAGCCAGGGTTGTTGTGCCGCCGCACGAATCGCCAATAACCGCATTGGTGAACTCGGAGCCGGCGGTAATTCCCTGCGTGGTGACGGAATCCGCCATAGTGCCGCTGGTGACCGTATCGCCGGTATTGCCTGTGAACAGCACAAAAGCAAGATTCTGCGTGGGCGCCGGGCTGCCCACCGTCGCGGCCGGGAAGCTGTTGTTGAAGCTCAGCTTGCGGATCAGGCCGTCGCCGTTGTCCGCATAGTAGATATTGCCGGAGGGATCGATGCCGATGTTGCCTACCGCGTTACTGGTAAAGCTCTGCGGTGCCGGGCAGCCGTCGCCATATTTATCCAGCGTCAATGGTCCTGAGCCGGTGACCGTTCCCGACGAGCAATAGACATTGGCTCCTGAAAATGCCACGCCTGCGGTCGGCAATCCATCCGCGGAGAGGAAGGTCAGAATCCCGGTGTTCGCGTTGACTTCGGCAAGCTCGCTGTGAGAGCCGTAGTCCATGACATAGATGTTGCCGTGGCCATCGAGTCCAAGTCCTTGGATTCTGTCAAAGGCGACTCCAGCTGCGTTGGCGATTAAGCCTGCGCCTTTTGCTGAAGAGCCCCCAACCGCGTCGCCGGCAAGAGTGTAAACATAGTTGGCCGTTGGCGATGTAACGCCAGTTTCCAGCTTGATCAGGTTCGCCAGCGGATTATTCGTGCCCCCGGCGTAGATCACGCGCACGGTCGTGTATACGGACGCCGTCCCACCGCTGTTATCGGCAATATAGACGTTGCCGCTGGCGTCCACTGCAACCGCGCCCGGCAAGGAGAATGCGGCTCCCAGGGCTGCTGCATTGCTAGTTGGCGCAGTTGATGCGGCCAGCGGTGTCGCTATCCCGGTGCAACTGGCCGTACTGCAACTTCCAGCGCCAGCAATGGTGCGGATGTAGCCTGGCCCGCAGGTAGTAGAGCCGCAAATAGCAGTCGTTTCGCTCGTATTGGGTCCGTTGACCATGCGGACAGCGTCATTGGTTTCGTCCGCGATGTACAGGTTCTCGCTGGCATCGACCGCGACACTATAAGGAGCGTGAATCTTGCCTATACCATTTGCCAGTGCGTTATCCGTCCACCCACCGCTGGAGCCAACGATCTGGTAGATGTAACCAACCTGCGGAGCCGCGCCGGTGCAACTCAAGGCAGAACTGAAGGTGGTGCAGGTGGAAAACGTGGTGGGGTTCTCGGTCGCAACCAGTTGCGCCGCAAGGCCAGTGGCGTTGGCGAGCACCACGTAAATCAGTGAGTTGCTCTTATCGGGGATAAAAACATTGCCCGCACTGTCGACCGCTGGACTGTAGGGCCCCTTGATATAGGAATCCGTTGCCGGACAGCCGCTGCCATTGGTATTGATGGATGAGCCGCCGCCATTGCACGTTCCCGACATGACGGCGGTAAGTCCGCCAGCCAGCGCATACACGTCGCCGGCGAGCAGGGTCCCTGGAATACCGAGTGGAGCGTTCGCGGCTGGGATCATCGCCGTTGCCGGGTTCGCCACCCCGTTCACCGTGGTTGCGCCCGCATAGATCACGCGCACTTCGAGGTGCCCCTCATCCGAGAAGTAGACATTCCCCCACGCATCGACAGTTACACCCCAAGGAGTAGAGACACCCACCTGATTGGCAGCGCAGCCATCGCCATAATTGTTGCCGCCGGCGTTGGCATAACCCGTACAGGCAGCGGCCTTGGAGGTGGACGACACTCCAGCAACGACGTCGCCTGCGCCAACACTGATAAATGGCACCTGCACCATCATCGGTGGCGTGCTTTGGCCAATAGCAGTCAAGCAGCAGAAGATCAAGGCAGCGGTTCCGGAGGCGATCCGGCCCAGGAATCCAAGATTCATGTTCCACAAATTCTTCATGAGGCACTTCTTTCGCAATACAAATCGCCGTGCTTTTCACCACAACATCAACTTCAAGAACGCCTTCGTTCTGAAAACTACCGTCAAGCAGCGCATGGCTCTAGCTTTCAGGAGTGTTAGTAATTCAAGCGGAGCGAAAGCTGTAGCTTGCGTCCGTTCGAGGTGAGCGAGGTATTCGCTCCATAGGTGGTCTGAATCTCGCCAAAATGGCCGTCCGCCTCAGCCGCTGGACAGGCTGCTCCAGCGAGGCTTGTGCTCGAACAACTGAACTCCGCATTGGGATTGGCCAAATTCACATTGTTGAAGACATTGAAGGCGTCGGCGCGGAAGGCAAGAGTGGTTCCTGATCGATATGGAACCGCAAACGACCTGCCCAGTGTGAAGTTCGTCTGGATCAGCCTCGGCCCTACGAACTTGTTGCGGCTGAGTGAGCTGTAGGTGCCTACCGTGGGATAGGTAAAGGCCGCCGTATTGAACCACTCCGCGGTCAGTGCGGCTTTGGAGCGATTGGTTGGCAGCAGCGGATTCACTCCCGGCACCAGCGCCGGACGCTGATTAGGCTCGTCGGTGAGCGCCGTATCGTTGTTGATGGTCAGATTGAACGGAAGCCCCGAACGTGCCTGAAGGGTACCGTTGAACTGCCAGTTGTTAACCGTGGCGCGTCCCCACCGTGGCCCGCGCCGCAACTTGGGAAAGTAGTAAACCCAGCCAGCAGTCAGGTTGTGTTTTACGTTGTAGTCGGACGGTCCATATTCAGAATGGATGTTGTAAACGTTGGGAATCTCATTATTATTGTTCTGGCCGTTGGTGTCTTCATCGAGCGAGCGCGCATAGGTATAGGTCGAAACCAAAGTTAACGACCGGCTGGCACGCTGGTTCACGAGTACTTGCAGGCCGTGGTAATTCGATGTACCGATGCTGGCGAAATCGACAAGCCCCTGTCCGCCGTAGTTATAGTTGGGATACTTGACGCGCTGTGTGTAGGATCCTGAAGTATCGGCCGCGCCCGAACAATACACGGCGGGATTCGCCTGGAAGTACGCTCCACTGCAATCATAGATAGCGGGATTCCAATCGTAGGGCACGGTCTGATGATGACCGAATTTACCGACATAATTCACTTCGATGGTGGCGTCTTTCGTCAAATGCTGCTGAACGCCGAAGTTCACTGCGACCACATACGGAGTCTTGAAGTTCGCGTCGGGAAAATAGAGCGAGAAGGGCGAAACGAACTGGGGATTCTTGGGATCGTAATGAGTGGGCACCGCGGGATAGCCCAGTTGCGGATCGAGCGGATAGGAGGCTCCGCCGGCAGGAGTTGCAAAGGTAAACCGGTCGTAGAAAGGTTCGCCGACGCCGATGACGTTGGCATTGATGGCATCGTCAAAGATGCCGAATCCGCCGCGCAGCGATGTCTTGCCTTTGCCGAAGACGTCATAAGCGAATCCGATGCGCGGCGCAATTCCATTGGCGAAATCGGTGCCGATAAGTCCCCGCGGAATTCCCTTGTCGCCTACAAAAGCCATGCCGGCGGGTGCGGTGGGAAAGATAGCCGACTGATACCCCGGTATGAATGTCGTGCTCCATCCCTTCGGCTGAGTCCACGCGAAAGGCAACTCATACCGCAGGCCGAGATTGAGGGTCAGGCGTGGCAAGATACGCCAGTCATCTTCCGCATAGAAGAACAGTTCATGCTCGATACCAGCCTGATTGTCTTCGTTCGCACCCTCGAATGTGTTTTGAAGTCCCGCAAGGCCATCGGCCAGTGCCACACCTGTATAGGTGGTGCTGAACTGCATATATCCGGCATACTGCGCACGGTTCAGATACTGCAACCGCAGCATACTGGCCCCGGCCTTGACATTGTGATTGCCATGCGACCAGGAAACCGAATCGTCCGCTTCGATGTCCTCATTGACTTTGTTCTGAAACGCCTCACTGGTGCTGCCGGCGATGAATGCGTTGCTGAAGTTAAACTCCGGCAGCGTCGGCACGCCGAAGCTCTGCATGACGCCGCCAAGCTGATTGAGCGTTGTGGGATCGGTCGGCACGATCTGATTCACATAGCGCTTGTAGGCGAGATTCACGGTGTTCAGCAGATTGCTTTTCAGCGTCCATGTGTCCTCGATGCTGGCAAAGTTGTTCAATCCGCTGTTGGCGAGAATCTCATAATTGGCAAGTCCCTGGCCGGTGCTGCCGCTGATACCGTCCCCCGCCAGATCCGCATTGTCGGAGATGTAGTAACGAGCGTCCACACGATTTCTGTTCGTGTCGTAATCCGCGCGAAACAGACCATCGTATTCGGTGCGCGGGTAAGGAGCATTGGAAATGATGGGCACACCGCCAGCCTTGCTCGCCGTCGGCGAGGGCAGCGGCACGTACTTGTTCATCATGCTCAGAATGACTGGATTGATGCAGACATAAGGCAGTTCGGAGTTGGGAAGATACTCGGGGTTGGCAACCAACGCCTGCGATAGTTCCATCACGCATGGCGAATTGCTGCCACCCGGCAAGTTGGCTCCGGCTACCGTATAAGCAGTGTTGAAGACGGTTACGGCTGTTCCGGAATACGCGGAGCCGGCATACAGCGGGTTCTTCATCTTGGCCGTCTCCGCAGAGAAGTTCGCGCAATTCTGGCCTGCAAATGCTCCCGTCAGGCTGCACGCCAACGGCGTTCCATTTGCGCTGATGCCTCGCTCGGCATACGATGGCACGTTGGCCAGACCGGTCGCTGTCTGGGCTACGCGGATGTTCTGGAAGGTGGCAAAGAAGAAGAGCTTGTCTTTGATGATGGGACCGCCGACAGTGGCGCCAAACTGGTTTTGCACCAGCTTGGGATTCTGCTTCGTAATGTAATCGGCCGCGTTGAAAGCGGTATTTTCAAGATACTCCCAGAGAGTGCCGTGATATTGATTGGAGCCGGATTTAGTCACGACATTGAAGACGCTGCCGACGTTGCGGCCATATTCCGCTTTGTACTGATTCAACAGCACACTGACTTCCTGCAAGCCTTCGCGGGGCGGATAGTTCAGACCGGTGTTGTAGAAAAGGTTGTTCCACATCGAGCCGTCCAGCAGCATCAGGTTCTGCGTATTGCGCGAACCGGAGACGTTGTACGTCGGCCCCTGCCGCTCACCGGTGAAAGTAGTAGGCGCGTTCACATTCACGACTCCTGGGAGCAAACCCGCAAGCGCCACCGTGTTGCCGCCGTCCAGCGGCAAATCCTGCACCAGTTTCTCATCGACCAGTTCGCCGACCGTCGCCGATTGCGTATCGATTACGGATCCTGAATTATCGGTTACAGTGACCGAGTTCGTTACCGTGCCGGGCGCGAGAATGCTGTCCACACGGACATTCCGATCCGCATCGACAATAATGTTACGGCTTTCATTCGTATCGAAACCCTTCGCCGAAACCTTGAGCGAATAGATGCCGACTGGAACCTCGTTGAAGACATACTCGCCGCGTCCGTTGGAATGAATCGTTCGTGTCACGCCCTGAGCATCCGAAGTCAGCGTCAGTTCGGCATTCGGAATCACAGCCCCGGATGAATCGGTGATATTACCGGTAATCGAACCGGTATTTTGGCCCTGCCCAAGCAGATTCTCTCCGCACAACAGGACAAGAATCATGCAAATCAGAGTGCCGAACCTGAATAGATGAGAACCAGACGCGTCCATCGGCTGAATAACTCCGTGGATTTTGTGGAGGTACCGTGCTTCATCAGAAGCATTGTCCGCGCTGCAGCCAGCCGGCAGAATCAAATTGCGCCGCATGAGTAACCTCAATGGAAATGCTTGCGAGTGGTCAAATAAAATGGCATGTGTGGTCTGACCATCTGTAACCGGGAAGATTATCCGAATCCCATCACATGACTGTCAAGTTTATTCTACGGAATCAAGTTGGATAAGCTGTACGGAGACGCGCCTCCTCCGCCAGCCACTCTCTCCATTGTTTCCAAAATGACCGGCCGGACGAAGCCGCATTTCTACCTCGCCTCACCGCAAAACGCCTTATTTTATTAGGTAATTTATATTTCTTATGAAAAATTGCATCCCTGCATATGAAACATAATTGCATACTGTAAATTCCTATACTGCAATCGGACATGGGCTTTTATGGACGGCAATTCAGGCCGTGAACAGGGCTTGGCGCTCCGAGAATTCTCTTGACAACCATCATTCTGAGCAAGTATGAGTACATCGGAGGTCAGACCGTAGATAGCTTAAAAGCGCATTGCGGTATGACCACAATAATCCAAGCAGCCTGGAGAAATCCGGGCGCGAAGCCTGTACCGGCATTTCCGGACAGTGCACCCTTTTCGGGCTGAGGTTTGAAATGAAAGATTGGTTCCATCCTTTTTTTGACTCCAAGAAGCTGATTTGTGCCGGGACTTTCGCCCTGATGGGTTTCGCTGTCCACTCTCTCTCGGCTGCGACGCCGCCGATTGCCATTCCATATAGCATTTCGACAGTTGCCGGAAATGGATCGTCGGGAGCGACGGGCAATGGCGGAGCGGCGACCTCGGCGGAGCTCTCGGCAGATATACGCGCCGTCGCTGTGGACGGCCAGGGCAATCTCTACATTGCCGACACCGGAAATAATGTCATTCGCAAGGTCAATGCGCAGACCGGAGTGATCACCATCGTGGCTGGAGGCGCAACAGCAGCCTGCACGGCAGGTATAGACAAATCCGGCGATGGATGCCCTGCGGCGACCGGAACTGTACTGAAGAGTCCGCGCGGCCTGGCGGTGGACAAGGCGGGCAATCTTTACATCGCCGGTTATAGCGACAGTCTGATTCACAGAGTTGATGCTGTCACAGGCATCATGACGCAGGTAGCCGGAGCGCTGAGCGGAGTGACCGGCACCTGCAAGACACCGAGCACCTGCGCATCGGGCGCCAAAGGCTATAGCGGAGATGGCACAGCCGCCGTCGGTGCCGCGGTCAACCAGCCGCGCGGGGTCCGTGTGGATAACTTCGGCAATATCTGGATTGCCGACTCCGGCAATAATGTGATCCGCGAGATCAACGCCAAAACCGGGATCATTTCAACCGTGGTGGGAAATGCTGCCAACGTGCCTGTTGCCTGTACCACCGCTACAACCTGTTTTGGCGGCGACGGCAGTCAGGCAAATTCCTCTTCAGTCATCCTGCATGTTCCGACGGATATCGTCTTCGATAGTCAGAACAATGCCTACATCGTGGACTTTGACAACAGCCGCATTCGTGAAGTCAACGCCAGCACGAATGTGATACAAACCATCATCGGCAATGCCACGATTGCGACCGCGACCGGCATCGCTGCCGCTCCGCCCGCCACAGCGCCCTCCTGGCCGGCTCCAGCCGCCACCACAACCGTTGGAAATCTTTCTAAGATCGCCATCGATAGCTATGGCAATTTGTACTTTACCGATACGGGGTTGAGTCTTGTCTTCTTCTATGACGCCGCAGCGCAAACCATCACCCCAATCGGCGGCGAGTACTTCTATGCGGGAACTCCCTCGGCCAGCTTTCCAGTTTGCAGTAACGCAATCAATTCGCTCGGCGACGGCTGCCCCGCGACGCAGGCGCTTTTCTATCAGGGAGGAAGTGCTCTCGGCATTGCGATCGACGGATTGAATAACATCTATGTGACCGATCCCAGCGACTTCCGAGTTCGCAAGATCTCAACCAATCTCACCTTCCCAGCTACCGCAACTGGCACGACTGTTACCCAGACCATCGTGTTGCATTCCTCCGTCGCTGACGCGCTCACCGCGGGCGGAATCTCAGTGGTCACAAACAATGCGGGATTTACAGTGGCATCCGCGCCCAACTGCACAACCAACAGCGACAACACAACCAACTGCACCGCGTTGGTCTCCTTCGATCCCGCATTTCCAGGATTGCTTTCTGAGCCGCTGGTGGCAGCCAGCGCGAACTCTCACTCTTCTCTTCCGCTGAGCGGCATTGGAGAACTCTCGCTTCTTGGACTTGATCCAGGAACGGCATCGACGTTGAACACCGCTGGGTTAAGCAACGCTGCCGGTGAAGCAATCGACGCTGCGGGCAATCTGTACATTGCGGATACTGGCAACAACCGCATCGTGAAGATCAGCGGCTCAACACAAACTGTCATTGCCGGAACAGGCTCTGCGATTGCGGCGCAAGCTACTCTCAACTCTCCCAGCGCTGTAGCAGTCGCGCCCAACGGATTCATCTATATTGCGGATACCGGCAACAATCTTGTTCGTGTGATCGATCCGGTCACAGGCAATATCTCGACCTATGCGGGAGGCGCAACGACGGTTTGCGCAGCAGCCTACGATGCGCAAGGAGATTTTTGTCCTGCCGCCCAGGCAACGCTTCACTCTCCGAGCGGTCTGGCAACAGACGCATATGGCAATCTCTACATTGCAGATACCGGCAATAATCTCGTCCGACGCGTCGACTCCGGCACTGGCATCATCAATCTCGATGCGGGCTTGGCAACCCCTCTGAGCACAGGCACGGAAAACACGTTATGCGCGGCTAAGACCGACTCATACGGCGACGGCTGTGCGCCAACGCAGGCCATGCTGAATGCCCCACGCGGAGTTGCGACTGATTCGCAGGGAAACCTTTACGTCGCCGACACAGGAAACAACCTGATACGCAAGATCAACCTGGGGACGGGCTTGATCGCCAACGTCGCAGGTAACGGGCAATCGGTCTTTTCCGGCGACAACGGTACAGCCACTCAGGCCTCTCTGAGCGCGCCTCAGGCAGTCGCTGTAGATGCCGCAGGAAATATCTATATCGCCGACACGGGCAACGACGCCATTCGCATCGTGAACTTTGCCAGCGGTACAATCACCACCCTGCTCGGCCAGGGAGGAGTACCAGGATCGAGCGGTGGAAACGGGCTGATCAGCGCCGTCGAACTATCTTCACCAAGCGGCATCGTACTCGATGTGCATGGCAATCTCTATGTCAGCGATACCGTCAATGATCGCGTGATTGAAGACAACCGCAACTCTTCGGAGATCAATTACGGCGATAACAACGACGTAGGCCTGACTTCGGCGCCGCAAGCTGTAACGATTACCAATCTTGGCGATCAATCGCTGATCTTTGCGAATACTCCGGCGTATTTGACATCGGATGCGACGGATTTCCCGATCTCCGCCAACACCTGTGCGGGAGGTGGAACACTCACTACCGGCGAAAACTGCGCTCTGCAAATCGAATTCGCTCCGCAAACGAATATCGCCTATAACGCCTCAGTGACATTCCCCAGTAACGCTGTGAATCAATCTACTGCCGCTGTTGCGCTATCGGGAACCGGAAAGATTCTGTTGCAAACCAATCTGAAACTCGCGCTGACAGCACCGGCCAGCGGACAGATTTCATATGGACAGTCCGGTACGGTAACGGCAACAGTTACGCCGCAAACCGGATCGGGAACACCAGCCGGAACCGTCACCTTCACTGTTGGCGGCACGCAGCAGCCGGCTGTTGCGCTGACCGGCGGACAAGCTCAACTGACCCTGACTCTTCCTCCCGTCGGGGGCCTCACCATCGGCGCAACCTATAACAGCACAGATGGAATCTACGCAAACAGCAGTAACAGCCTGAACGTGAATGTCATGGCGGACACCACCACGACTACGCTGAGCGCAAGCGCAGGCACGCAAACCTCTGCGCAGCCCAACATCATATTCAAGGCGACGGTAACCTCAAATACAGGAGCCGAGCCAACTGGCACCGTGAACTTCTGCACCGGCGCGGTGACCTCATGTCTCAGCTCCTCTCCGACGCTGATCGGAAGCGCCACCGTCAATGCGCAAGGCTTGGCATCATTCACTTACAGCGCGACCAGCGGCACGGGCTACTCGGTTACCGCGACCTATGCTGGGAACCAGGACTTTGGCGCTTCGTCATCGGCAGCTACGGCAATCACCGTTCCTGGCGACTTCTTGCCGGCGATTGTTCCTTCTTCCGATAACGCAATCAGCGTGCCGCAGGGAGGCGCAGTTCAGATTCCCACGATCAGCGTAACGACACAAGGCAACATCTCCGGTTCGGTAACGCTGAGCTGCACTGGACTGCCGCAGAATTCAATCTGCACCTTCTTCCCAACCACTCTGACGCTCGGCGGGACTGCTCCTGTGCAGTCCACCTCATTGACGATTTATACCAACGTCACGCCACTGGTGCTCCAGTCGCGGCTCGACAAGCACGGGACAAGCAACGAGACTGCGATTTTGCTGGGTTCGGCGCTGATCCCGTCGATGCTATTCGCCTTCGGTGGATGGACAGGCTTCCGTCGCCGCAACCGGCTGAACTCGATGATGATCTTTGCGGCAGCGGCCTTGCTCAGCAGCATCCTCATGCTCTCCGGCTGCGCATCCAATGCCACCCAGGAGAAGTCTGGAGTGACCCCAACGGGAACAAGCACCGTGCAGGTCGTCTTGACAGGTCCCGGTGGAGTCACTCACTCCATTCCCATCACACTCACCGTCGTTGCCGACTCATAGCCTGCATCCTTCATCGATGAAAGGCCGCTGCGGAATCAGCGGCCTTTTTTATTTGCGCCGGAATTGGCAGCGGCAAAGAGTTAGGCTTGCAGGCAGATTGCTTCGATCGTTTCAACCGAAAACTCTCACCTGCTGGCGGGATCGAAATCGACGGATCCCATCTTTCCACTGGCCGCATCACGCACAACGAAGCGCACACGCGTGGCGGCGGCTGGAATCGATGCTGGAATGGTGAAGCCGGTGGTTGAAGGTGAAGCGTCCTTGGGTTGCAAAAGACCCGAATAGGCAGTCAACTCCCGCACAGTGTGCGCAAGCATCTTTCGTCCGTCGAAGCTCGCCACCGCGACTGTGACCTCACTCTGAAAGTTGCCGCCGGCAATGGCGCGCCAAGTAAGATCGTGCGAATCGACTGAAATAACAAAGTTGCCTTTCCCGTCATGCGACTGAGCAACGGTAGCGGCAAGACCGGTATAGGAAATGTTGCTATTGACCGCGCTGCCTAAATCGAATGCGATCTTGTTCCGCAATTGCTCCGCATTCCCACCCACTACAGGCGCAGCGGTTTGCGCTGCTTGAATGTAATATCCGTTGCGCGTGGCTGCCGTGACTCCCGGACGGTCGATCTTGACGTGGATACGCCGATAGGGTTGGGCCAGATCGCTGCGATTGGTTGGCGAATAACTCAGAGTGTAGTATTGATTGCCATCGCGGGCGCAACTCGCAATCTCCGCATCTACATCGTTGCGAGAGAAATAGACCTTGCCTCCGGTGGCCGGCGCCAGCAACTTGAAGTTGACGTTGCCCTCGAATGGATCGCTGCCGTTATTGTCTTCGGCAGCATCCAGATCGTCCGGCGTGGCAATCTCGACCGTATCGATCGCGTTGATTGTGGGATCGATCATCGAAAGCGTGATGCGCGCATCGCGCAACGCGTTGATCGCGTGTTCAACCGCATTCTGAATGACAGCAGCTTCTTTGTCCGTCGATTCTCTGGTATTGACGGCGGGAAAGCCGCGCCCGATCCAAATCACATTCTTGCGTCCGGGATGTCCCACCGTGGCCTGCGCGATCTCTTCCAGCGAGCCAAGCGACATTGCCAGACGTTCCGCCGCTCCCGGACCGGATTTTCCACTTTGGATAAGGCGGTTGGGCAGATCCGGTATATGTTTTACCAATGCCGCAAGAATCGCCTGCCGATCGCGCGTGTAGTCCTGCAATACGCCAAGTTTTGCATTGCCGGCGACCAACAGCGCAGTAGGTTGAGGAAGCACAGGCGGCTGCGACTTCAAGTATTTTTCCAGTGAATGGCGCGCAAAGGCCATGTCCTCAAATCCGGTGTTCAGTTCGTCAAGCACCAGAATCGTGAGCGGCGCCTCTGGAGCCTTCGCCAACTCCGCCGTCGACTCGATGCGAACACTGTCCGCGATCAGATGCTGCGCGGGAGCCTCGAAGGAGCGAATCTGTTGCGGCTCGTTGTCCTCAACGACGGTAAAATCCTGTTGCTTGAGATCAGAGACGATCTTGCCGGATTGATCCGTCACGACCACATCCAGAACAACCAGACGCGTTGTCATGACTACGGTGGGAACTTCGCGTCCTGCGAGTTGATCTTGCGAACCAGCCGATTGGGCGATCGCGGAGGACGCCATCAGCATCAACACGAACAGTAGATCGCAATAAGACGGGCGGCGGATTTCAGACAAGCGGATCTCCTCTTCAGCCGTCTTTACCCTGTAGAAAACTGCCATCCAACTTGCCTCAAGCAGTCAGTATTCTTTTTCATGGTTGCCGCATTCAATAGACTTCGGAGAGGCCATTCGGCGGAGACAAGTGCTTGAGCAGGCCCAGTTCGCCCGCCAGACGTTCCAACTTCAGCCGGGTCGCAGTCGAAGGAGGAACCAGTGGCAGGCGCACGGAATCGGCGCACCGGCCCATCAGAGCGAGAACCGTCTTCACCGGACAGGGATTCGAGTCCCAGAAGTTGGCATCGATCAGACGCGCGTAGCGGCGCTCGATCTCGCGGGCCTCGGCTCCATCGCCGCGCAACGCTGCGCGGATCATGCGCCCCATCTCGGCGGGAATTTCGTTGGCGGCCACACTGATCAGTCCTTGTGCGCCCACGCCGATCGAGGCCAAAGCCAGATTGTCGTCGCCACTGTAGACCTTGAAACCGCGAGGCAGCAGGCGAACCACTTCGGCAATCTGCGGCAGCTTGCCACTCGATTCCTTCACGGCTTCGATATTCGGAGCGGCTTCAGCCAGACGCGCAAGCGTATCAGGTTCCAGATTGACACCGGTGCGGCCGGGAATATTATAGATAACCACGGGCAGCGGAGCTACGGCCTGCGCCAAAGCCAGAAAGTGCTGAAACTGTCCCTCCTGCGAGGGCTTGTTGTAGTAAGGATTCGCGGAGAGTACCGCATCCACGCCGCGAATCTGCTTCAACCGGCTCGCATTGCGCACCAGTACGCGGGTTGAGTTATGTGTACAGCCAGCCCAAACCGGCACACGTCCGGCCGCCGCCTCGGCCACAGTGCAAACCGTCATCAGCCACTCTTCATCGTCCAGCGTGGCCGCCTCGCCGGTCGACCCGCAGGCCACCAGAAAGTCAATTCCCGATTCGATCTGCCAGTTCACCAGCGCCCGTAGCGCCGATTCATCAACCGATCCATCCCCCCGGAAAGGCGTAACGATCGCTGTGCCGCAACCCGTAGTCTCCATAGGAAAAGTGTATACCGAACCAGGCTTGCGCTGAAACCTCCGGAACCAGCGGCAGCTCGAGGGGCCGAAGCGACTGCCTCTATAGCTGATCGTAGATTTCGCGAAACTCCCAACTGCCGGACTTTCCCGCAATCCATTCGGCTGCGCGCACCGCGCCCAATGCGAAACCGCGCCGGCTGTGAGCGTCGTGGTGTAGTTCGATGGTATCGACATCGCTCATCGCGGTGACTATATGCTCTCCTTTGGCATCGCCCACGCGGCGCGAGGCGATGGGGACTTCAATGCCAGGCTGCTCCGATTGGATGATCTCGCGCAGAGTGATGGCAGTGCCGGAGGGAGCGTCGAGCTTGGAAACATGGTGAGTTTCGGCGATCGAATAGGTGTATCCGTGCAACTGGGCAAGTTGAGCCGTGAGGCGGAAGAGTTTTTGCACTCCGATGGAAAAATTGGTGCCAAAAAGCAAGGCGCCTTTGTGCTGCTGCGCGAGAGATTTCATTGCCGTCAAGTGCTCGTACCATCCGGTAGTGCCGACGACGATGCGTCCACCCGCGCTGAGCACGGCGCTCATGTTTTCAACAGCAGCCTCTGGAGCCGTAAAATCGATCACCGCGTCGACCCCGGCAAGATTGGCGGGGGTCAGGGCGGAGGCGTTCTGGTTCTCATGGATGTCGAGAGCGCAGATAGCGTGGCCGCGATCGAGAGCGATCTCCGCGACCAGAGATCCGGTTTTTCCCTTGCCTAAAATTAGAAATTGCATCATAACCTCGATAGGACGTTGCCGGGACATATCCATTTTATCCGGTGAAGGTTGCCGGAGCGTTATCCTGAAGGAACCGATGGCTGATTCCCTTTCAACCGGTCCCAAGACCACCGCCCCAGTTGCGGCCTCCGTTCGTAGACGCAAGCGCGGCTGGCCGAGGGTTCTTCTGAACTGCTCAGGCGCGCTTCTGGCTCTCATTTTCCTGGCTGCGAGTGCGGGTCTGCTTTGGCTGCACTCGGCGGCGCGTGCCGCGCTTCCGGCTCTGGACGGCGATCTGCAACTGACCGGGCTAGCGGCGCCGGTGACCGTTCGCCGCGACACGCACGGTGTTCCCCACATCGAAGCGGTCAATCAGGATGATCTCTTTCTTGCGCAGGGCTACGTGACTGCGCAGGACCGGCTCTGGCAGATGGACCTCTTCCGCCGTAACGCCAACGGCGAATTGGCCGAGGTGATAGGCTCGTCGATGGTGGCGCACGACCGTGCGCAGCGGGTGCTGCAAATTCGCAATACGGCGCAGCGCGTCTATGCCAATCAATCCGCAGAAGAACGCGCCCGCTTCGAGGCTTACGCGCGTGGCGTGAACCTCTACATCGCGCAGCATTCGGATTCGCTGCCTCCGGAGTTCCGTCTCCTGCACTATCGTCCGCAGCCCTGGAGCGGCGTGGATTCGGTGAGCATCGCCCTGATGATGGCGCAGACGCTCGACACGCATTGGGAGACAAAGCTCTTCCGGGAGTATGTCACAACCAGGTTGAATGCTCTGAATAATCCCAAGCTGGAGGCCGATCTCTATCCGGTCGGCTCCTGGCGCGATCACCCGCCCACCGGCGTGCAGGTGGACCTGACGCAGCCGCAGCCCGCGCCGCCTCCGGCCACAGATGATGACGATGATAGCGACGATGACCGCAGTCAGGCTGGCGCCTCACAGGAAGACCCCACCGTTCTTCAGGCATTGCTCAACCTGCCCGCCTGCGTGGGCTGCGCGCCGGGATCGAACAACTGGGTTGTCGCCGGAAAGCACACGGCCAGCGGCAAACCTCTGCTGGCGAACGATATGCACTTGGGACTCACTGAGCCAAATATCTGGTACATCGCCGATCTGAAGGCTCCCGGCTTTCACGCCGCCGGAGTCACGCTGCCCGGAGTGCCGTTTGTGATCGCCGGACACAATGAGCACGTGGCCTGGGGCTTCACTGCGCTCTACGCCGATGTGCAGGACTTGTACATTGAAGTGCTGGACGGCAAGGGCAACTACCAGGCCGACGATGACAGTTGGAAGCCGCTCACCGTCGATCACGAAATCATCAAGGTCCGCGGCGGCAAGGATGTGGCCGTAGATGTGCAATTCACCGGACACGGCCCGCTGTTGAATCCCATGTTTGTGCACGAGAAGCGGCCCATCGCACTGATGTGGACGATCTACGATCCGATACTGAATGGGCTGCCGCTCTATCAGCTCAACGTCGCATCGAACTGGACGGAGTTCTCTGCGGCGCTCGGCGATTGGTGCTGGCCGACGCAGAATGTGGTCTACTCCGACGATCAGGGGCATATCGCTTATCACGCGATTGGACGCGTGCCGATACCCTTTCTCGGCAACGACATTCCCTTTCATCACGGAAATCTGGATACGCGGGTTGGTACGAACGAATGGGCCGATCTCAGTCTTGTTCCGGGAAGCTATCTTCCCTTCAACCTTATGCCCAACGCCTTCGATCCGCCCTCCGGATTCCTGGCCACGGCAAACTCCCGCGTTAACAGCGAAAACTTCCCTATCCCGCTCACCCACGAATGGGCCGAACCCTATCGCGCCGAGCGCATCTACAAGCTGCTGGATGGCCGCGACCATCTCACCCCCGCCGATATGCTCACCACGCAGACCGACATCTACAGCGAGGTCGATCAGGAGCTGGGCCATCGCTTTGCCTACGCCATCGACCACACGCCCTCGGCAGACGAACAGCTCAAGAAGGCCGCCGACCTGATGCGCTCCTGGGACGGCAAACTGACCACGGATTCCGCCGCCGCCTCGCTGGTAACCCAGGCCCGCTATACCCTCTGGCCGATGATTCTCAAGCCCAAGCTGGGCGAGGATTACAAGTATTACCAGTGGTCCGAGTCGAACTTCGCCGAAGAAGAGATCATCATGCACGCCAGCCCCGACTGGCTCGCGCCGGGCTACAAGAACTGGGATGAGTTGCTGACCGACGCCGTGCGCCAGGGCATGAAGAACAACAATGCTCCGCAGGATGCGGCGCGCTGGAGTTATGGAAGCTGGCACGTCGTCGATATCGAGCATCCACTCGCCAGAATTCTGCCCGATCTCTTCCACGTGGCCGGAACCGGCGAGCAGCCGATCAGCGGCGACACGACGACCGTGAAGGCAGTGGGCCGCGCCTTCGGTCCCTCGCAGCGCTTCACGATGGATTGGAGCAATATCGACGGCTCGACGGAGAACATTGTGCTCGGCGAGAGCGGCAATCCCGATTCACCCTACTTCCGCGATCAGTGGCAGGACTGGTACAACGGCACAACCTTCGCTCTGCCGTTTACGTCGCCCGCCGTCGCCGCGCAGACGCGCCATACGCTGCGGCTGCTGCCGTAATGCGATTGATGATGCATTCCTGTTGAATGGTATATTTTCCTTCATGATGAATAGGACTTTTTTTATGCATTCCTGGGAAAAATTTCGCAGCCTTCGAAAACCAGGTAAGATTCTGCTCGCCGGTGCTCTGCTTGCTGTCGCCATCGTGCTTGTCGTGGCAATCGTCTCAAGAACCTTGCCTCAGGCAACCGCCTCCGCTCTTCCCTTTGATCGGCCAGTTCATGTGACGAAGCTTCCATTGCCGCGCGATCCTTCGAATCCGCAATCTAAGCCGATGCTTTCCTGTTACTATTTTCCCCATTTCATGATCAAAGAGATCGATTCTGGAGGACTCGGCGCGGATCAACTTTCCATCCTCTCGGAGACAAAGGATCATCAAGAGCCTGCTTGCCGAAAAGATAACTCGGCAGATGAGAAAGTAATCGACTGGGAAGGGGATTTCATCGGCGTGAAAGGCGGCTTTGTCTTCTTCGAAGGCGGCGATGCCGATACGAATGGCGGCATGGATTTTGGAGTTTACTCATCCGGCGGCACAAAGCTCTTTGAAGATATCGCCGGAACAAATACCACGGAAGGGTTTCGCTCCATCGAATTGTTGACTCCCGTCGCGGCGAAGGATCATCGTATTACTTACAAGAATGGCATCAAGCTCAAGTACAAACGATCGTACATGGCGCCATGTTCCTTGCGCGCAGACGAGGCGAATTGCTGGAAGAGCATCAAACAAGCAACAGGATTGACGAACGCATCGCCGCCGGATTGCTCCTCGTCCTACGAGGCTCTTGAAAAGACATCTCAAGACAAGCTCGGCTCCGACTCCGATCCCACCGTGATCTGGTATGAAATCGAAGTCGTCTTGGACGATACCACGCCGGTTGTACGTGTGTCCCCCGCTTCAGAGGTTGAAGCCTGTGCCGCCGCCGTGTAGCTTTCGTGCGCTCTCCCAGACTGCGCTGCTGCGCCGCCTGGGAGATCCCTTCTGTTACATCGGCAGATAAACCAGATCGATCCCCTTGCCATTCTTGGGGTCTTTGTTGCGCGTGTACTGGCGGCTCGCGTCGTTGTCCCAGTGCTCGGTGACGCCCAGGCTGGTTACCGGCTTGCCGTTCTGGATGTAAGCAGTTCCCGATGGAGGATGATCTGCCAGCGCCTCTTCCTGTAAATAATCGTCGGCATTCTCGCGGATCGCAATGCGCGGATGATTGTTGGCATCGAGATTGTTCTTGGTCTGCGAGAGCAGAATATCCAGGCCAACCGAATCCAGCGCGACGCCGTCCAGCGAAGCCAGAATGCTGGAAGGCCACTGCGGGTTGGCATAAGGTTCAACCTGGTTGTTGAAGGGCGCATTGGGGAAGTGCAGCGGATACGATTGATGGCGGCGGGCGCAGTAGAGGCCGTCCAGCAGATAGAGGATCGTCTTGGCGCCCAGGTTGGGCGAGGCGGAGAGATCCACAATCGGCGAGTAAGCGTGCGGCGTTCCATGCTGGTTGGTGTTGATGGCGTCGTGCAGCTCCCAGGTTCCCTTGATCGAGCCGAAGTGATTCTTGCCGGTCATGGTGACGCCGGTCTGCCCCTCGTCGCCGCCCTCGTTGGCTGAGTATGGATACGAATGCGCCTTGAGCAGAGCCAGATTCACGATGTAGGTCGCGTCCATGATCTGCTTGGGAATCATCTTGGCGTCCTTGTAGACGTTGTTGTTGGCGGAGTAACTCACGCCTTCAACCCACTGCGCCGCCTCCAGGCCTTGATAATCGCCATAGCCGGGATTCTTCGGCTGCGCGGGATCGGGCGGGTCGGCCTGCACGAAACGCACATCCTTGAACTCGCTCCATATCTTCGTCAACAAGCCGGGATAGATATTGCGGCGCGCGTCGTAAACGACGATATTTGCGGCCGGCACATGGGCATGGTTTACCAGTTGCCGGATCACCGCCAACGCCACCTGCGGGGAAACATTGACGATATTGTCCGGACCTTTAGCGCTGCTGTTGTTCAGGTTGACCTTGACGGCAACGATTTCGCCGGGCTGGTAACTGGTCTTCTTCAGACCGCGGGAGTTGCTGTTGTAGTAGGTGAAGATCGTCTTCCAGGCTGCGTCATCCGTCGCCGATCCAGTCAGTTTGCGTAGCGTGCTCGACAACATGGCATCGACGCGCGGCTGATCGGTGCTGCCTTCCATCCACCACTGATCGGTCGTGGATTCAATGTGGCCAGTCCAGTGAGCAGCCTTCGGATCATGCGCCCAGACCACGCGCCCTGGATAGACGCCGCGGGCAATGCCCAGAGGAACGTTGCGCTCTTTGGGCTGGAAGTGATGCAACTAGTGTATTTTCAACGAGTTAGAGAACGCGGTTGGTTGTTTCAAAGAGTGCTAAAGAGCTGTAAAGAGCGTTGACGTATTGGTATTTGGGGTTAGTTTGGGGTTGGGAAGTTGATG
>JBAVDS010000095.1:0-10615 GCA_049587335.1 Occallatibacter sp.
ATGCCGCGCATACCGTCTTTCTTGAAGCGGTTGACGATCATGCGCACCGATGAATAACTCAAGCCAAGATCGCGAGCAATCTGGCGGCGGTTGACTCCGCGCTTGTAAGCACGAACCACCTGTCGGCGGCGTTCATGCTGTGCTTGCGGAGATAACTTGCGGGCATCTTCTCGTTCCATACTTCATTCGATGCGCGTCATCACATAAAGTATCAGTATTTATTTGCCGAATCTATAGATGTCGTTGTCGTCTTCGATTACGGCGAATGTTCCCTTCTTTGCTACGACTGTGTTTCCAGTCGCAGCGTTGACGTGTGCCGGCGCAGTTGCGGCAGGTTTTGCAACTGGTTTCTCTTGCGGCTCCGGTCGAGCGGCGCTTCGCACCTTGTTTGTTTTCCTGCCTGGTTTCAGGTATTGCCGCGCGGTCGATATTGTCATGCCAAGGCCAACACCCTTGAGATCGTCGAGAACCGTTTCGAGAGTATGTCCGGCAGCGAGTGCTTCTCTTGCCTTTGCGCGCAGTTTTGCGAATGCCTCTCGACGCGAATACTTTCTTTCTGCTGGCGGCGGTGGGATTGCAATGCGTCCATCCAATGCTTCGAGGGCAGCTTGGATCATTGCTTCAGTGATTACTTCTCTTTGTGCCATCAAGTTCCTCCGGGCGTTTCCTGCAACGAGGAATATATGCACAGTAGCACGATATGGTACATCATTAAAAATGCAAATACTCCTGTATCCATAGGGTGATGCGCAGTTAAAAGTATGTGAGCATAGTTAAGCGTAGTTGAGCGTATGAAAATATTTATTTCAGAGAATTCCGTGCTCAAAGAGGGCTTGCGTTCAATATGTTTCTCGGATAAGTTGTGAGTTGTTACGCACTATGTGTCGGAAGAGCAGTACAGGATGCGGGTTGTCCGTACACATGGCTTCGCCCTGTTTCGTCCAACCCGCCGCCTCCATGCTCCGCGCTTCGCTTGTCGCATTGAGGCTCATCCTGAAACCAGCCGCGCACGCTTCGCGTAGGAGAAAATCAAATGCCGTTTGCGCCACGCACCAAAGACCGCGCCGCATCTCGATTTGAAATGCGGCTGACAGCGGCAGAGCGTAGGCAGCTCCACGAGGACTCTGACCTTGCCGGGATGAGCGTCAGCGAGTTGGTTCGCAGGCGCGCGCTGGGCAAGACGATTCATGCCGCCACCGACCTGATGATGATTCGTGAACTGCGCAGATTGGGCGGACTTCAGAAATATGCGATGAACAAGCTGATCCAACACGGTGAAGTTGCGGACGAGTGCATTGCAGCAATCCGTGCGTTGCGTGCGGCAATTGAGCGAGTGGCCAATCATGATCGTTAAGCACATCTCCAATCCGAAGGTGCAATCAAGCAAGGCTGTGCGCATCAGCAGCTTGCTTGACTACATCGAGGCCGACGGCCACGCGGACGGGCAGAAATCGGAATACGTCGGCGCGAGCGGCAACTTCTATTCGGATTCACAGCAAGGGCAGCGCGCCGAAATGGTTGCCCTGGCAATAGAGGCCAAGCGTAGCAAAGACCCGGTGGATCATTGGTTGCTGAGCTGGAAGGAGGGAGAGCAGCCTACGCGCGCGCAATGCGATGAAGCCGTGGAAATCCTGAAACAGAATCTCGGCATGAACGGGAGCCATCTCGCCGTCTATGCGCTTCACCGCAACACGGAGAACTACCATCTTCATGTCGTGCTCAATCGCGTCGATCCCGGAACGATGCGCGTAACAGACAAGGGATGGTGCATCGACAAAGCGCACAAAGCTATTGCCGAAATTGTCCATGCGCAGGGATGGGAGGCCGAGCAAAACGCCCGTTATCTCGCCGACCATAACGGCGCGGTAACGAAGGCCGACAGAGAACGTGTGCCACAGCCGCGCTCGAAAGCGCAGGACTACGAGAATGCGACCGGCAAGAAATCCAGCGAACGGATTGCGATGGAATCGGCAGCGCCGATTCTGCGTAATGCGCAGTCATGGGCTCAGGTGCATGAGGCGTTGGCTCAGGTTGATATGCACTACGAGCGCAAGGGCAGCGGCGCACTGCTTTGGGTTGGAGATCAGCCGCTCAAAGCCTCTTGCATCGGGCGCGAATTCAGTAGATCACGTATGGAAGAGCGGCTGGGTGAATTTCAGCCTGATGGCCGCAGAGATGCAAATCCGCAGCGGCATCGGCAGGCAGAACCGCTGCGCTCTGATATGCCCGCAGGTTCGGCGGAGTATCGCAAGGTACTTGAAACATTTCGTAACGAAAAGAACAGCGCCCAAGTTCAGCAGCGCGTAGAACACCGCGCCGCCCGTGGCGCGCAGGTTGCCGAGTTCCGAAAGGAACGGGTAGCGCTCTTTCAGGGCGGTAAATGGTCTGGTAATGCTCTGAATGTTGCCCGAAGCCTGTTGGCCGCCGAACACGCCAAGCGCCGCGCCGAGTTGATGGACACGCAAAAGCGCGAGCGCGACAATTTGCGCACACGATTCGGCCAGCGCATGACCTTTGAGCAGTTTCTTGTTGCGCAGGGTACGCCGCAGCTTGCGGAACAATGGCGGTATCGAAGTACGGAAACCTCCAACGCCGCGATCTTTGGAGACGGCGACGCGGTGCCGCGCAAGCGCGACATCCGCGATTTCACCGCGCAGGTGCGCCCGTCATCGCAAACGCAGGCAAATGAGATTCACTATTCATCGCGCACCGATCCAAGCCGCGTCAGTTTCACAGATCGCGGCCAGCGCATAGACGTTTGGCAGCAGCAGGATAAAGCCGCAGTCCTGGCGGCGCTTCAGTTGGGCGCGCAGAAGTGGGGAACAGTGACCATCACCGGCCCCGCCGAGTTTAAGCAACTCAGCGCGCAGCTCGCCGCCCAGCATGGAATCAGGATCAGCAATCCAGAATTGCACCCGGTGGCCATCCACGGTCCCGGCGAGCGCCTACCATTGCCGGTCATGCCAGCGGCGGCCCAGACGCCGAGCGCGGCCTACCGGTTCCACAAGGCAGACATCCTCAACCGCATCGAAGTGCGGAATCCGTCACAGCTAGATTGGATGATTGCCGTAAGAATGCGCGTAACCGGCCACGACCAGCAGGCCATCGTACAGGCGTTGCAGCAAAACGCCAGCAAGGGGCGCGAGGCGGAGAACCGCAACTGGGCCAACTATGCCGAGCGCACCGCCGAGGCGGTCTACGGCCCACGCGGCGACCGGGAGTGCGCCAGAAGCGCGCAGCGCGCCGACGCGTGGGCGCGCGTCGAAGGCCGCACACCTGGGCGCGAACGCCAGGTGCAGCCCAGCCCGCGCCAAAAAGTTCCACAGTATGAACGTGGCGACTTCGAGCGCGACTGACGGCAAACAGGCTCAATGCCGCCCGCTACGCCCCCGGCACCCCGCCCGTGTCGCATTATTCCGCCAGACAAAATGCCGCGCTGGTCACAGAGATTTGCCGCTAGTCGCAGATTTACGTGCCCGCTGTCGCGCTATATATATTGCACGTCGAGTGCTATACATATAGCACATAATAAACGAGATGATCGGTGAAATCATGCCGAACACTGAGCGCGTCACCTCCCTCTGAGGCGCAGATTCTACAAGCGTTAGCGCAGGCGCGCCCTGTAAAATTCACTGGAAGGCAAGATAGGCTGATCGATGGCACTGCATCCAGATTTTCCCCGCTCCCCGTATGAATCGCTGCCCCCGGAGCTTCGCTGGTTTCCGGCAGCGGAGAACCTCCGCGAAATCGCTTATGACAAGCTGTTGCCGCCCCTCGTGGCAAAAGTCCGGGAGGGTGTCACGGCCTGGCGCGCTTCCGGGTATGCCGGTGCGTCCGACACATCGCGGGCGCTCCTGACATGGTGGTTTGAGACGGAGCACCTTTTGGAGCAGGCCGACGGCACACAGAGCCTTTTCCGCTACTACTTTGCCCAGCGCGAAGCGGTCGAGTCCGTTATCTGGCTCTACGAGGTGCGCCGCGCTCGCGACAAATATGACCTGCTGCGCTTTGATTCCTCCGGTGCCATCTCACTCAATATGTTCGATGAGAACTGGCCGCGTTTTGTGGTCAAGATGGCCACGGGCGCGGGCAAGACGAAGGTGCTATCGCTTCTCATGGCGTGGAGTTTCTTCCATAAGCTCTACGAACCCGATTCCACGCTGTCTCGCAATTTTCTGCTCATCGCGCCCAATATCATCGTTTTGGACCGCCTTCGTACCGACTTCGACGGCCTGCGCATCTTTTTCAACGACCCTATTCTGCCGGATAACGGCTACGGCGGCCAGAACTGGCGCGATGATTTTCAGGTTGCTCTTCACATCCAGGATGATGTGCGCATCGTCCGGCCCACCGGCAACATTTTCCTCACCAACATTCACCGCGTCTATCTGGGCGATGTGCGCGAGCCGTCCCTTGAGGACGACGATCTGCGCGACTACTTTCTGTCTCCGTTCGGCGACAAGCCCGTCGGCAAGACGACCGACAGCAATACCGATCTGGGCGAGATCGTGCGCGAGATCGATGAACTCGCCGTCTTCAACGACGAAGCGCATCACATCCACGATGACAAGCTGGCATGGTTCAAGTGCATCCAGGACATTCATCACCGGCTGCTGCAAAAAGACCTTGCTCTCACCATTCAGATAGATGTGACCGCCACACCGCGCCACGATAAAGGCGCGATCTTCGTGCAGACCGTCAGCGATTACCCGCTGGTCGAAGCCATTGCACAGAACGTGGTCAAGCACCCGATCCTGCCCGATGAGGCCAGCCGCTCGAAACTCACTGAGCACGCCAGCCCGCTCATCACGGAGAAGTACGACGATTATCTGCGGCTGGGCATCGAGGAATGGCGCAAGAGCTATGCCGAGCACGAAAAGCTGGGCAAAAAGGCCGTTCTCTTTGTCATGGTGGACGACACGCGCAACTGCGATGAAGTCGGCACCTACCTTGAAAAAATCTGCCCCGAACTCCAGGGCGCGGTGTTGGTGATCCATACCAAGCAGAACGGCGAAATCTCCGAGGCGGCCAGCGGCAAGAGCGAAGAGGAACTTCGGCTGCTGCGCAGGCAATCGAATGAAATCGACACGTGGAACTCCCCGTACAAGGCAATCGTCTCTGTGCTGATGCTGAAAGAAGGATGGGACGTGCGCAACGTCACCACCATCGTCGGCTTGCGCGCCTACTCCGCCAAGAGCAACATTTTGCCAGAGCAGACACTTGGCCGCGGATTGCGCCGGATGTACTTCGGCACGGACCAGCAGGAGTCTGTTTCCGTCATGGGCACGCCCGCCTTTATGGAATTTGTTGAATCCATCCAGCGCGAGGGCGTCGAGTTTCAGCACGTTCCGATGGGCGGCGCGGCGGGCAGCGAGCGCAAGGATGCGCTTGTCGTGGAAGTGGAGAACGACTCCCCAGACAAAGATATTGACGCGCTGGACATTGCCTTGCCCAAACTCTCCCGGCGTTTCAGCCGCGAATTCAAAGACCTTTCGGAGCTTGACCCGGCATCTTTTGGTAATGCCAAGCTCCCCATCAAGTCGTTTACGCCCGAGGAAACCCGCGAGATTGTCTTCAAGACCATGCTCGACGGCGAGGTCGATCACACAATACTGTTGGACGGAACCGGCCCAGCGGATTACCGCTCGGTCGTTGCCTTCTTTGCTCGCCAGCTTCTCAAAGACTTGCGCCTGGTTGGCGGCTATGACCAGCTTTACCCCAAGGTGCGCGACTTTCTCTGCGATCATCTCTTCCAGCGCCCCGTTGACCTTGAAGACCCGGTGATTCTCCGCAATCTCTCGGAGCCGGAGGTCAGCAAGGTCGTCTTCGAAACCTTCCGTGCCGCCATGAATGCGCTCACCATCCGTGAAAGCGGCTCGTCGCGTATCGAGGGCCACATCAGGCTGCGGGATACGCGCCCCTTCCGCACCGATCCGCGCCAGTATCTGCCGACCAAACGCTCCGTCTTCAACCGCGTTGTGGGCGAGGCCAACGCCGACAGCTTGGAGCTGGCCTTTGCCGCGTTCCTTGAGAGCGCCGCGCCCGACGTGCAATCCTTCGCCAAAAACTATTTTGCCGTGGGCTTCAAGCTCGATTACGTCAAAGCCAATGGCGAGCTATCCACCTACACGCCGGATTTCATCGTGCGCACCACGGACGGCAAGGTGTGGATTGTCGAAACCAAAGGCCGCGAGGAGTTGGATCTTCCGCAGAAGATGGCCCGCCTGCGTCAATGGTGCATCGACGCCACCGAGGCCAGCGCGCCTCTCAATGGTCCCAAGTATGGCTTTGTCTATGTGGACCAGGAGAGCTTTGAGCGGCACAGGCCAAAATCATTTGCCGGACTGGTTAGTACATTCCGCGAGTATCAGGAGAATTGAAGTGGCGCAAACCGGAAAGAAATCGTACGAACTGAGCGAGGCCGAGCAGCGCGACCTTATGACCCTGATTCAGCAGGGCAAGCCGCTGCCGGAAAAGTACCGCTTCATTCTCTTTGAAGACAAGCGCGAAGTCGAGTTGGTTTGGAACGGCAAGAACCGCGACGTTTGTACCACTGTGCTGCCCTTTCAAACGCTGGAGCACGTGGACGAGCCACGCGCCGAAACCCGCGCCCAAGGCGACCTCTTCGACAGCCGTGGCCGCCAGATGCACGGCTGGACCAACAAGCTCATCTGGGGCGACAACAAGCTGATTCTCTCTTCGCTCAAGGCCGGGGCGCTGCGTCAGCAGATCGAGGACGCGGGCGGTCTCAAGCTCATCTACATCGACCCGCCCTTTGACGTGGGCGCGGACTTCAGCATGGACATTGAGATTGGTGGCGAAACCTTCCACAAAGAGCCGAATATCCTCGAACAAATTGCATACCGGGATACATGGGGGCAAGGCGCTGACAGCTTTGTTTCCATGCTCTACGAGCGATTAATTTTGATGCGTGATTTGATGGCCAATGATGCGAGCATCTATGTCCATTGCGATTGGCGTATGGAGGGATATATACGCTTAGTTATGGAAGAAGTCTTTGGGCGTGACAATTTTATGAACACAATTGTGTGGCAAAGAGATTCAGCCGCGAAAGGAGCAAAGAAGACAGCCCGTCAGTGGTCGAGAGAAGGAGATACTATCATTGCGTACAAACGGACAGATAGTGCCCATTATCAGAGCGTGTATAAAGATGAATTGACCGACACGCAACTCAGGGAATATATGTACGAGGAACCGAATGGGCGCAAGTTTAAAAAAGTGACTTTAGGCGATTACTCAGAGGTCTCAATCGAAGCATTTCGAAGACAGAATCTAATCTATAAAACATCATCTGGGAGGGAATATAAGAAGTACTACCTCGATGAGGCCACTTTTGCTGTGGGATCGATCTGGACTGACATAGTGAATCTATCGAAAGGCCAACACGAGCAAGTAGGCTACCCGACACAGAAACCAGAAGCTCTTCTGGACCGAATTATCAGAGCCAGCAGCAAAGAAGGTGATTTAGTAAGTGATTGCTTTTGCGGTTCTGGAACAACTGCTGTAGTTTCGGAAAGACTAGGCCGTAAGTGGATTTGTGCTGATCTGGGCAAGTTTGGTATTCACGCCACGCGCAAACGTATGATTGGCGTACAGCGCGAACTTAAAGCAGCAGGCAAGGACTTTCGTGCCTTTGAGGTGTTGAATCTGGGCCGCTATGAGCGGCAAGCCTATTTGAATATCGGCGGTCGTTTGACCGGCGCGCAAAAGGCTGAGGCGCTGGCGCAGAAGGAGCGCGAGTTCCGCGATCTGATTCTGCGTGCCTACAAGGCCACGCCCTTTGGCGGCAACGAGGGCGGTCAGGCGCAGGATGGTTTCTTCCACGGTGCGCGCAACGGGCGGCTGGTCGTCATCGGCCCCATCAATCTCCCCGTGGGCCGCTTGTTTGTGGAAGAAGTCATCCTGGAGAGTCGCAAGCGCGGCGTCTCCCGCGTAGACATTCTGGCCTTCGAGTTCGAGATGGGTCTCTTTCCCGCCGTGCTCGAAGAGGCGCGCGGCAAGGGTATCGATCTTGCGCCCAAGCAGATTCCCCCGGAAGTCTTCGACAAGCGCGCCGTGGAGCGCGGTCAGGTGGTCTTCTTCGACATCAGTTTTGTGGGCGCCATGCCGCGCTATGAGAAGCGCAACAAATCCGCCGTCCAGATCGAGCTGACCGATTTTTCCGTCTACTACACCCAGGGCGCGGCCGAGGCCGCCATTGCCTCCATGAAAGAGGGCAAGAGCGAAGTGCTCTGCGATCAGGGCCATCTCTACAAGGTAAGCAAGGGCAAGGACGGCATCGTGAAGAAAGAGCGGCTGACCAAACACTGGACTGATTGGGTGGACTACTGGGCCGTGGACTTCGATTACATGAGCCGCCGCGAGATCATCCGCGTCGCCAAAGGGAGCGGCTTTGTCGGCACCGCATCTCTGCCAGGTCTGGAGCCGCCACAGGCGGAGCTTGCCATGCAGCAGTTTGAGGAGCATTGGACGGGCGGCTACATCTTTGAGAACGAATGGCAGAGCTTCCGTACCCGCCAGAACCGCGAACTGGAGCTTATTACGCCCGTCCACACCTACGACCGCCCAGGCCGCTACACCGTTGCCGTCAAGGTGATCGACATCTTCGGCAACGACACCATGACGCTGGTTCCGGTCAACGTGGGGTAGCAGAAAAACCGGACCGAACGGCAACTTTACGAAAATATCGTATGGTTCGCTTGCCCGAACTGCTCGAAAAATTCGAGTAGTTCGGGCAAATACAGGTTTTCGCCTGATATTCGCTTGTCTGTCCAGAAGAGCGGCTATGCCCAAAATACGTTCATAACTTATTTTGTATGTATAAGATAAAGATTACAATGACACCCTAAACGTACACCAAACCCAATATCTTGTGGTCCCAGCTAAAAACGCACAATCAGGAGGAGTGCGTTTGACGAAGCAAAGTTGAGCGTGGTAGGCTAAATGATAGTATTGTCGAAAAAATAAAAAAGCCAGCACTTTGGCGAGTGCTGACTTCTTCAGTCAATCACGAAAGGAGGATTTGAAAAATACCGGCAAGGGAGGGTAGGCAACTAGGTTTGGTCGCCGTGGAACCTACTCTTCCTCAACATCCAACCGTGACCTTTGACCTCAAAACTGGTGATATTGCGCCTGTGGAAAAAACGGGCTTGATTTTTCAAGATTATCACACGATCTTTCTGATGTCAATGGTCCTTTTCGGTCGCACTCTTCGTGTGCGTGATGAGGGATCAATATGGCAAACAAAAGGCGCAGATTGCGCAAAGTGCCTCTGTTTATCGAGGCAAGGCTCTCTTCCATTGGCAACGAATTTCATGTTGCTGTAGCGAAACGGATTCCAATAGCCGACATTCAGGCTGGTCTTTATGCTCATGTCGGAGTGCTGTGGAAAAATAAGCAGCTTGAAATCCAAAATGTCCCCGTGCTGCCTCCTGAGTATGGGCATTTTGCTCGGTTGAATGTCGAGGGGCGTGTGATCGTTCGTAAAGACCTTCCAAAGGTCGATAAGAACATTACGTTCATCAATCCGAGGCTCTTCGGAATTCCAGGCAACAGTTGCACAATCACACAAACACGCAGAGTGTTCCAGCGCGAGCATCTTCCCGCTAGCCGCTTCCAGCTTGAAGCTGGGGTTTTGCTGGTCGGAGATGACTCGTGTATTCTTCGGTTCAATATTCACAGAGTCTTTTCATCTTCGGAGCCGAACATTGTCCGTGAACTGTTGTTCTCGTTGAATCTTCTGCATGAAGCTGTCGGGAGCTTCAACGTATTCGCCAGTACAGCGAGTGCCCAAGACTATTTGAGCACCATCCATGTGCAGTGGGAGATTCTTCCCGCTGGTGAACGTGAAAACAACATTTGCCTGATCCTCTCTTCCTTCCGTCCACATACACAGGAGGAAAAAGAGGAACTGGAGAGGCGTGCCAATGAACGGTACGATTTCTTCGAGACACTTGGCCCCAAGCACATCATCAGGGGGACGGGCGGCATGGATGGGTACATGGGAGCGTTAATCAAAGATGACATTGTTGTCTTCGAACATTTGACACCCGGCAATGGCATCTACTTACTCTTTGCTGACTGGTCTGAACAGAGCAAGCGCACCAAAACGGATTTGCTCTCTCATGCCGAACAAGGCAAGGATTTCATCCGCATCACGCACACGGGCGATTGGCAGACCCGAGTTCACAACGTGCTGGCCAGCCGCTTGGCTTAACTACTTCGAGGAGCAGCATAGCTACTCCTCGAATTTTTCAAAACGAAAAGGCAAACTCAGAAAGGAATGATAATGGCAAAGCAACCAGGTCTCGATGATCGGTCTCGCGACGAGAACGGGCAAACCCGTGCAAAGAACGGCAACACCCGCATAGACACGTTGCGCGAAACGTACGGCGATGGATTCGCTCCAGGCATTCGTGGAGATGCACATCTCAATACTCTTCTGGAGCGAACTGACAGCAGTTCACTATCGGAGTATCTTCGCAGTCACAAGAAGTAATCCGCAGAGAATCGTGGACTGTTGAGTGCTGAGCCATGAAAACAGGATTTTTGATTGGCCGATCTACAGCCCACTGATTTTCACAATGTATTGCAA
>JBAVDS010000096.1:0-8401 GCA_049587335.1 Occallatibacter sp.
ATAGCGCGAAATTATGCGGAGGAAATTTAAAATATTTATCGGCACTCAAGTCAAGCATGGTTCAACTGCGCATAATTCCGTCCTCACCATAATCGCGATTATGATGAGCTTTCCATAACAGCGAGCCTTTGCGGACGTAGTCGCGCAGGATCTCGGCCGTTCGCTGGAAGCCGACCAAGTTGTGCCACTCCGTGCGCTCCTGCCAGTCACCGTGAATGTCCCGGTAACGCTCACTGGTGGCGAGCGATAGGTTGACGACTGTGCCCGTGCGCAGGATGTGGACCGTCGGGTCTTTGCCGGCCCGACCCAGAAGAATGACCTTGTTGACGCTCTTCCCCATGTGCTGATCTCCCTTCTCATTGATCGACGGCGTAGACCGAGTCGAACGCCTTCCGCCGGTCGATCTCAATGTACTTGCCATCGGTATAGCGGTAGAACTTCCCGGTTACCGCGTCGATGTTCAGATAGCGCCGCGTCAAGCGGTGCTTGTAGAGCACGATGTCGCCGGCCTTGCCCATGAACATAAAGTCTTCGCAGAATTCAGACGGCAAGGCCCGCTCAAGAGGCCGCCAGTCTGGCTTGCCAACTTCAATAGCGCACTTCATCTCTCACCGACTTTGTTCGAGGCCGGGGCCACGGCGATGTGCGTGTGCTTGCATCCAAGGCAGGCGACCGCGTCGGTGATCTTGCGAATGGCTTCTTCAAAGCGATTTGGCTGGCTGAGCACCTCGCCTGCGGCAGTAAAGAAGACCGGCGCAACTGTATCGCGCAGGGACTTGTTCTCCGCATTCCAGAGTTCGACGCCGAGCGTTCCCTGATGGCCGCGGAAGAGCGGTGCCGTGGCGATGGCAGGGCGCGTGTGGCCTTCAACGGACTTCAGCCAAAGCCGCGTGATGGCCAGTTCGTAGGTATGGCCGATGCGCAACATCTCGATCCGCACCAGTTCCGGCGAGATCACGATGGCGTGGCGGCCGTTGCCGGAGATCGAATCGATCTGTTGCAGCCACGGCGCCTGGTTCCCATCAGCATTGAGGAAGGCGCAGTACCGGCCCATGTCGGCGACCGCGCCACCGGATTCGACGCCGCGCAGCATGTACCGCCGCGCCAGATGCTGGTGCTCTATGGAGACGCTCGGCTGACAGTAGATGCCGCGCTTCTCCAGAGCGCGGAGCGTCTGTTGCGGAAGCGGCAGGCCGTATCGCGCATAGCGGTTGGCGTTGTTCGCGACGATCTTTGCTGGGTGCGTCATCGGCATCGCCTCCTCAGACCGCGACCTTGCGGCGGATCGGCTGGCCCAGCGCCGCACGAATCTCTTCCTTCGTGCAGCCTGCCCAGCACTTGTAAAGGCGGGGATTGCTGATCTGAATGGCGAGGTTGTCGCCGGTGCGGTCGTGCCCTACCTGGGCGCACGATGGGCAACGCGCCCACCAATTTCGGCTGTCCTTGCGCGTCGCGCGCACGTAGTCGAGAATCCGGAACTCAGTGCCAAGCGCCGATGAAGCCTGCGGTATATATGGAGGGGCGACGACCGGCCGGTAGGCTTCGGGCAGTGTCATACCGCCGATGTTGGTTCTCAGTTCTGCCTCGGTGAGCTTCTTCAGGCCGTAGAGATAGTCGAGTTGCTCCTCAGGTGTGAGGGGGGCCTCGTAGAACCAGTACCGCTGGTTCGTCTTGCGATGCACGCCGAGCGGCGCGCGGATCGCGTTGCCGTATTCGCCGTCCTTGATCTGGTCCTGACGGGGGAAGACCTCGATACCGTCCTTGAGGCCGCCGCCTTTTACCGGCACACCGAACCGCAGGGCAAGGTTGTAAATATAGATGCGGCACTCGGCGGCAAGCAGCGGCGTATCGGAGAAGATCCACAGATGACCGCCACGGCGCGATTGTTCGAGCGCGGCATCGACGCCATCCTGCTTCAGTTCCCACTGCAACTGGAAGAGAGCCTCGACGGCGCCGTCGAAGTCGGCATCGATGGCGACCCACTTCGAGCGTTGCGTCTCCGGGTTGATGGCATAGAGATTGATGGTGATGTCGCCGTTCAGGTGCATGCGCACCACGTCAGCGTCCAGAGGCTTGGGCTTCTTGGTCTGCCAGTCCCGCGCCAGGTAGTACGGAACCGAGCCGTTGGGCGAGGGACGGGCAGCCTGCATTCCGTAGGCGCGCCGGTTGACGAAGAGTTTGATGAACCGGTCGGCCGTTTCGCGGCTTACACAGAAGGTCGTATACATGGATCGCGCTCCTTCCTGAAGTCCTGTGTTTGTACCCCGGTTCCAAAACTCGGTCAAATCTGCTGAGAGCTGGCAGGATGGCTACACTGGGCTAAGGAAATGAAGGCCCGGAGCGTACACCGGGCCTTCAAAGCAGCGACGAGGGCGGGGTTCTTCAGAATTGGTGGGCGAAGCGCAGTCGGCCGTGCTTGAAGTCAGGCGCGGGTTTGCGGTTGGTGGCGAAACCGTTCGGTTCGGTGTGGAGGCCGGGAAAGGCGGCGGCCTCGGCCAGGGCATAGCGTGTTGCGAGCGAGCGGATGCGGCCAGCGGATAGGCGCATGGGATTCCTCCTGGTTGAAAGTTGGGTTTGGGACAGGTGGGGCCAGTGGAGCAGGGTGAAGCGATCAGGCCTGAGCCAACTGCATCTGGGAGAGCAGCAGGCCGGGCTGATCGACGTAGCTGAACAGCTTGTACTCGGAGAAGACCCGGTCGAACAGGTCAGAGGTGAACCGATCCTCGCAGCCCTCGAAGGAGAGCATGTACCAATCGTCGCGCAGTCTATCGAAGACATAGATTGCGCCGGATGCGTTGTCGCCGGGGACCATCTGCAGGAGCATGACGCCTTTGCGGGTCTGAATCCAGCGGGTGGCGACCGCCTCGCCGAGTTCGAGGAAGGCTTGGACGGTCTGTTGGATGGTGTTGGCGGCGCGGTCGCGCCAGTTGAACAGCTTGTAGGCGGACATCTTTCCCAGACTGTGGGGCATGGTAACTCTCCTCTCTCTGAAAATTGGGTTGGGTGGGTGGTGGTTAGCGCGGCCGGGCAGCCAGCGCCAGATACCAGGTTCTTGCCAATGAAGCGAACAAGGACACGAAGAGCAGAGCGATCAGGGCAAGCCAGATTGTGTGGTGTGCGGAGACGCGATAGAGCGTTCCGCCAAATGCGACAACGGCCCAGGAATCGAGCACGGTGAGCAGGACGCTGATTGCTACGCGCGCCGTGTTGCGTGGGACCAGCAGGGATTCGGCGACAGAGGGCGTTGAAGCAATCGACAGGCTTTCTGGCATAGTGATCCTTTCCGAAGGGCTGGCCTTCAGCGGGTGGGATGAATTGTGGGTGGGCTACTGGGAACCACGGCGAGATGAATCGGCGCTTGGGTTGTGATTACGGACCTACGGACCGGTCTCCCATGGCTTTCGGTGCAGTTCAGACGCGGCTTTCAGCGTTGCCGAAAAAGAAGGAAGGAATCCTGGCCATTGATTTGCTCAGATGCGCTTTGGTTGACCTTCTTCATCCTCCTTCCAACAACTCATTTCAACCACCATCCAAAAACCACAAACACAAGGGGGTAGTCAGTTATATCTTGCAGATGGCTGGATGATTAGGCGGGGTGGAGTGAAGTCAACTCATAGGCAAAGAAGGTCAATGGAGTGGCAATCGGCAGCCGTAACGATTTCAATGTAATGTCAAAACACGCCAGCAGACTGGCGCGATTCCGCTGCAAGGAACTCTCGCAAGGAAACAGTATCGTTTTTCGCGTTGTTTATTACCATGAGCGTGTTGAGAGGCGATTGGCGAAAGGAACTGCTGAGCACGAATCCAATGTGCTTACCCACGGCTCTCAGCTCGCAGGCCAACGTGTAAAGTAGTTGTTCGTTGACCGCAAGGTATAAAATCGTTTCCGCGGTTTGATCCTGATTGAGAATCTCACGGATTTCGCGATAGCGAGCGATCTTCTTCAAGCTTCGCTCGTACTCGATGGCGATCGAATGGGCCACGCCATCGACCTCAATTTCAGCGATTGCGTCGTAATCCTTCGCCGGAGGGCCATCGAGAACCAGGTTGCGGGATGCGATTTCCAGGTCGCACTTCCAAGCGACAAGGATGCCGGTGCGCAGCATGGCAAGCCGGATATTGACGAGTTCCAGCGCATGAGGGATCTGCAGTGAGTGGATGATCTTCCTTTCCGTTGTGCTGGGCAGAGAGAACAATATGTGACCGCGGGATTCGAGAAAAGACAATCCTGCCGACGTAATTCCGTAGACGGGTTTGCCAAGATATCGAACGTCCTGGAACCGCTGAATAACGCCGTTCTTCTCCAATCGGGCGACGCGCCAGCGCAGAGAATTGACGGCAACGCCACTGCCATCGAAGAGAATCAGGTCCCGGAGTTGATCGAATTGTATGGCGCGTGCGTTGCGAATGTGCAGGAGAACCGGCACGTCGTTTGCATCTGAAAGTGCAATGTAGCCCCGCGCATATCTCATTCCCGTCCTCCATTCGCGCCTTCAGAGAGCACAAGACGCCGCCCATCGCTGCCGATTGTCCAGCGTCCCAGGCCGCTCTGGACCCAGTCTGTGGTGCCAAAGAGCAGCATTGCTTCGTACCTTGCGCCGCGCAAACTGATCGAGATCGGCTGCACCCCGGCAGATCGCCAACCAGGTTTTGTGAACTCGATCGCGCCGTGAGCGTCTGAACACAACGTCACTAGCCAGGCATCCGGCGTCGCTTCCGCAACCAATCGAACGAATAGAAGGTGTGCTTTTCCGCCATGTTGGTTCGGTCCGGAGCAAAGAAACGTTCTGCCCAGTACGCGCGATGGGAACTCCGGATTGAAACCGCTGGTCACATTGAAACGAATCTGACCGGGGTAAGCCGCGAAATACCGGAGGCGACGGCCACAACGAAGGGCTGCGGAGTTGAACCAGGCCGCATTCCGTCTGAAGCACAACGGATCGTCCAGGACGCTCGAGTGCATCCCCCACCAGTTCGATCCGAAGTTGATTACGCGGACATGCATGGCGGAATCTCCGCTACGAGGGCGCTCATAAGGGCGCGCGTCTGAGCTATTCTTTCCGGCTCACGAAGGAAATGAAGGAACCAGGCGCGCTCGAAGAAATATTGCGGCAGCGGAATGTTGTGGTCGTGGAACCAGACAAGAAGCCGATCCAACTCCGCCATTGCTTTGGCGAAATCAAGACTGTCCGCGTCATCCTCGCTCAACTGACGGCGGAGATATTCGCCCCACGCGCGCACATTGAAAGCGCCGCCGGCGTGTCTCTTGTAGTCGATCCAGAGGCGGAAGTACGGATTTCTACTCCCGAGATGGTCGCGCAATTCCTGTGTCTGCTGTCGTGGGGTAAGTCCACTTGTATGTTTTTCCTTGTCCAGAGTTGGCCCGGCTTCGGCAAACAGTACTTCGATCAGGTGCGCCATGATTTGCTCGTTGAGCGCGTCGAGTTGGCTTGCACGATCCGGATCAGACAGTCCAAGGATGCGCTCCAATTCCGCCGCAACCTCTGCCGGAAGCGACTGTCCGCGCAATTCCAAGAAGCGCAGGAAGAGTTCGGTGCGTCCGTAAGCGAGCGCAGACGGTTGCTCATCACGCGGCAATTCACGGCGCACATAGGCGAGCCATTCATTGTGATCGGCAAAGCTGGCTCTGGATTCTGGTTGCATCATACCCTCTTTATGCGCCCTTGAGCGTTGCGTTACGGCGGCGTTCCTCGTCCAGCAGGAGCGTCGTCTGGTTCAATCTTTGTTTGAGGTTGTTCTCGCTGTTTTCAAGCGCCTCGACCCTGCGTTGCAATAAAAGGTTGCTCTGTTGCAAGCGCGCTGCACCATCATTCGCGTTCCCCACTGCCGCCGATTCGGTTGCGCGCGGAGTCTGGGACGTACTCTTTGCCGCGGAAACCGTAGCCGGCGAGCCAGAATATCCGTTTGGGCTTGCGTTCTTCGTGATGCTTACGACAATCTCCTGTTCCTGCTCTGACGCCTTCGGCGGAGCCGACAATAGACGCTCGGTTTCCTGGTTGTGCACTTCAACAAGCTGGTTGAATTGCTCGGTGCGGCGCACAATCTCGATTCGGTCGCTGACGCGGCCGTTCCAGAGTTCCGCGATGATGGTGGCGGCGACGATCTCTTTCTTTGCCGCGGAACGCCACTCGAAGTAGATGATCCCGGCCGCACAAACGAGCAGGCAAAGCGTCACGGCGTTCGACCAGAAGTAGAGATCGTCGATGGTGTGGCCGACGAGTGCGCTGCGTCCGTCTGCCATTTCCGCGCCATAATCTGTGTTCGATGGGTTGATCTTGCCCAGGGCATAGTCGAAGAAGCCCTGGCGCTGGCGCAGGGTTTGTCCAGTCGTCGGCGACTGAACGGTCTGCGCCTGGGCGGCCATGACCGGCGCGATTGCACTAATAAGCAGGAAGACGGCAGACAATTGAATGGCAGAAAGGCGTCGCATCATCAACCTCCGTAGGGCGTGTCGAGCGAGATTCCGGCGATCCGTCTGCGCCGTTGGCGCCGATTCTGAGCATCCTTGAAGCGGAGATTGACGCCGACGCCAGGGTCCAACAGGCTGTGCATCTTGGGATAGAGATACTGGTAAATTCCGTCCAGGTGGTAGCTGGGCGCGCGGCGGACATGGAGATGGGAGTGAAGCGTTCCCTCGCGCGGATCGGTCATCAGAATCTCCATCTGGCCCACGGGAAGGTTCTTGATGTGGTCCTCGCGAGCTCTGGTTTCCTTCGCCTCGCTCTCGCTTCCCATGCCGGTTTCGGTGTACTTCGGCGTGAAGATGCCGGTCCGGCGCACAGACAAACTGCGCCGTTTTGTCGCAATCTTCGCCGACGCTTTCAGAAACCATTGCGCAGTATTTTCCTCGGAGACGTTCATGATCATCTTGGTTCCGGGCGCCGAGGAGACCTCATCAGCGAAGGCCTGGCTTACACGTTGCAACTGCGGCAGGCTCTGGAAAGAGAACAAGAACGACACACGCGCGCCGCGCGCAGTCTGCAAAACCTGCGTGAACCCCGGATAAGCAAAGGGCGCAAACTCGTCCAGGATCACCGACAGCATCGGCTCATCCTTGGATTTCGTGGCCGTTGCCTGCGAGTAACGCTTGCCAACCATCAGTTGAATGTTCTGGAGAAGGATCTTTCCCAAGGCTTCTACAGCGCGCTGATTGCGATTCGAGTTCAGCGACACGAACAGGATCAGGTCATTTTCGAGTACGTCGTCGAGTGTCAACAGATCCTGGTAGGCGCCAGTAACGACCGACAATTCGTCTTCGAGAAAGCTCAATAGTTCATTCAGAAGTCCCTGAATCTTCTCCACGCGTTCGCGGTCCTGAAGCGATCGCAACAGCATTTTGACCGACATCTCGAAGTTCAGCCGCTTCTGCATGGAGAGGCCAGTGAGCGTCGCGATGCGCGCTTTCGCTGCCTTGATCTGCTCCTGGAGAACATCCTCATCGAGCGCCATGACCAGCACATCGTAGACATTGAAAAGCTTGCCGGTGTACTGCAAAACACGGACGAGATCGGAGAGATACGCCTCCTGGTGGCCCTTGAAGAAGTCTTCGCGCAGGCCAAAGGATCGGAAGATGAAGTTCACGTGCTCCTGATAGGCGTCGTCGAGCGCATAGAAGGGGTTATAGCGGCAGGATTCCGTGGGATGAGTCGGATCGAGAATGCGCAGATCTTGCAACCGCCCGGCCGCCGCAATATGCGGCAGAAGCCGGTCCAGGAATTCGCGTTCCCCCTTGCCGTCGAAGATGATCATCGGCATCTTGCGCTCGCCAAAGCGGCGCACGAGGTCCTGAGAGATTATGTTTTCAAGGAAGGTGGACTTGCCGGCGCCGGTGCCGCCGACGATCACTCCGTGCTTGATCCGCACGGCATCCGGCCACGTCCATGGCTCTTTGTGCACGTTGTAGCCGAGTAATGCAGCGGCATCCTGGTGCGCTTCGTATACATTTCCTGTGTCTTTCAATGCCGGGATTGTGACGGCGGGATGCGGCCAGCTTTCCTCTTGCTTCTGTCTTCTCCCAGCGAAATGAGCGACGATCAAGCCTCCGCCAAAGATCAGAATGGCGCAGTCAAGAAAGATCTCCAGGCATTGATCGTTGCGCAGATGCAGGCGGGAGACGGCGATATACCAGAAGAATCCGAAGACGGCGCAGCCCAGCAGCACAATGACGCCGGCGAGATCTTCGGGACCTGTGCGTCTGTATCCGGGTTGATCATAGTACGGACTCATAAGCTCCGGCCCAGCGAGAAGTAAAGAAATACACCCAACAATGCACAACCAATCGCGCCAAGCAGAACCACCAACGAGCTTGGTTTCCAGCGGCCCCGTGTGTCGACGGGCTTCAAATCGTCGGCCAGAGCGGCGCGCAGCGCCAACTCTGGAT
>JBAVDS010000097.1:0-37190 GCA_049587335.1 Occallatibacter sp.
CGTTGAGCGTGGGCACGGTGTTCGGCGTTCCAGCATCAAAACGTGTGCGAGCCGGTAAGGTGCCGGGAAGCGGGTTGGCGGCGTTCGTACCATCGACCCAGGGCCAGGCACCTCCGTTGAAAAAGGCTGGTGGCTGCATACTGGCGGGAATATAGAGCGAGTTGGGCAGGGCGGAGACGGCTGGCGCCGTTGTGTACTGACCGGCGCAAAGGTTCTGGTCGGTGCAGATATTTCCGGTGTTCGTTGCGGCGCAGGCGGCGTCGCCGGGCGCATTGCAGATATTGTTGCTGCCCATCCAAAGGGTTTTATTGGTCACGTAGTCGAAGTTGCCGTCCCGCAAAAGTGTGTTGAGCACGGTTTGCTGCCCGGCACCTGGGATGGTAGACGGAGCATCTGGTGAAGTCCCGTCGCCATTTCCGAGAATCCACAGAGTCGAAATCCAGTAGGTCCCCGCATTTTGTCCGGGTGGAGCGCCATCATTGTGTACGCCATTCCATTCATAAAACCACGTTGCCGATTCCGGCGCGGGACTAAAGGTCGCCGGATACGCGTATCCAATTGCCGGATTCTGAAGATAATTGTTTGGATAGCCAAGAACATTTCCGACATAGCTATACCACCACTGGTGATTGGTAAGGCCGATTGCGTCGCGTCCCATGGTATCGGCAAGCTGAACGACCGGACCGAAACAAGAGAAAGTCGAACATAATGTTTCGGCCGGATCGCCCGTAATTGTGCCGGCTCCGTTATTGACATTGCGGCGAATCGATGGCGCATGGTTGCGGAAGAATGTGATGTAGGTTGCGTTACCCCACGTCCTGTCCGCAGCAATATTGAATGATTGATTGCCCTCGAAGAGGGCGTACTGGGTTCCCGTCATATGGGTGGCATTCATGCCCGCCTCCGGGATGCCGTCGCAGGTGCTGGTATAAGGTTGACCGCCTTGGGGGTCAACGCTACCAATATCACCGCCGTATTCACATCCGCCGTAGCCGGCGCCGTAGCCATCCTCGAAGTAGTTGTAGCCGATGACGTTTCCTCCCCCCGCGCCGCGCATCACCATGACCTTGTTAAAGCTCCAGGAGATGTTGTTCTCAAAGAGGCTATCGGAGGTGTAGGTATCGATCTCCATCCCGTAACCGCCTCCACCGGGATTGGGATTGCCCGCGGTATGCAAATAAGAGTCGCGAACCTCGCAGCGGAAACATCCTTCGAATTCGATCGCTCCGCCGACCGCGTTGTAGCTTTCGACATTTTTGATCCAACTGTTGGTCAACTCACCAAAGACAATGTTGCCGTTGCCATCCCCGTCGCCGCCATTGGCTACGGTAAGGTTCTCAATCCCGATGCCAGTGTAAAATTGTCCTGTATTGCTGATTCGGGCAAGGTCCGCCGCATGGGAAACACGGAAGGCATGGTGCCACGGCGCGGCAAATGTGAGCGTCGTCGTCGCACCGTTGGTGGTGATCTTCGTTAAGACATTCGCCTGTCCGATAGGACGGGACACCAGATACTCGTTCGTGCCCAGCATGAAATCGTTCCCATCCTCACCCCACCCGCAATAACCATTGACATTTGCCGCAGTCGCGGTTGGAGCAACGCCGCATTCGCCTGACGGCAGATCTTGCTCTGGGTTGTACCAGATAAAATTTGGGTCGAACTGCTCGGTCAGGTGGAAAAGCTCGCCTATCACCAGCGGCGAGGATAGATTAGTGATATTCGATGTTGCTACCGTTGTCGTATCTGTCTCTTTCACAGTGTCCGCCGTGAGGGGAAGCAGGCCATCGGAAGTGGCCGTCACGCTGCCGACTGCAACATCTGTACAATCCGTATCGCTATCACAACTCGAAACTGTGGGCCAGTGATACCACTGGAAGCCGGCTACAATCACCGACAAATTGCGATTTTTCCCGACCTGGTTCAGCACTGTGACGCCGGCGTTGGAGCCGCGCAAAGTGATGTTGCTCTTCTGGATGTAGATGCCGGCATTGGTTGGTGGGGCGATGTAGAACGTGCCGGGTCCCAGCAAAACGAAATGTCCCGCCGTGCAGGCGTCGATCGCCTTCTGTATGTTCACGGGGTCCGTCGCACCCGTTTTGTCTCCGCTCGCTGTAACCGTCGTCCCGCACTGTGTCCGGTTTGTGGGGATGCCCCCGTTATACGTCACGCCAGGCTGCCAAAGGGTCGTCCGCTCGGAAGGCAGCGTGTAGAAGCTCTGTGATCCGCTATTGACCATAAAGCTCTGGGGGACCATTGTCGCTGCCGCATACGTGCCGTTGCCCGCCTGGTTCGCATCGATGGTGCAGGTGCCCACCGTGAGGAAGGTGGCTATCCCACCGCTCACCGTGCAGACGCTGGTGGTGGTTGAGGTGAAGGAGACGGTCAGGGTGGAGGAGGCTGTCGCGACAAGCGTCAGCGGCGTGCCCACCGTTTGCGCTCCCGGATTGGTGAAGGTGATCGTCTGCGCAATCAGCGAAGCGTTGCCTGTGACTTCGGCCGAAGCTTCATTGGACAGGCCGCCGAAACCGCCGGCATTCATGGAGGCCACTTGATAGTAGTAAGCGCTCCCGTTGGCAGCGGTGGTGTCGGTCCACGTCGATCCGGTGACATAAGTAGCGACTGGCGATACCATGTTCTCGCCGCCGACGGTTGTGCCGCGATAGACGATGTAAAAAGTTGGGTTGCCGGCGGGCGCGGTCCAGTTGAGTGTGACTGAGTTATTGCCCGGCGTGGCCGAAAGCGTAGTAACAGGCGCTGGCGGAGTTACCGTGTTACCAATGCCGCCGTTCAGCGGACCGATATTGAAGCCGTTGCGGATGTAATCGTTGATTGCCTCTGCCGTGTAAGCAGGATTCCAGGTTGCCCTGGACTGCGAGCGGATTGCAGCAAGGATCGGATTGAAAGAGGTCGCGCCGCCCAGCGATGCATCGTAGCTCTCCAGAGTGCGATTTGGATCGGGATAAGTGATCTGCTTGATCTGCGATCCGGTTTCGCCGCTCTGCGTAAGCCATTGGTTGTATGTGTCCAAAATGTTCCCAGTGTCTATAAATGCGAAGCCATTGTTGGAGTTATTGCTATTGTAAGGGCCGGCGTTGTAGTAAGTGTTGCCGGAGAATGAATAGGGGGCGAGCGAATTATCCGATTCCAGATACATCAGCGGATCGTAATTCACCTGGGATTGTGTGGGAAGCCCAGTGTTCTGGATGGTATTGTTCTGAATCTTGATGTTCGAGAATGTCGGCCCCGCATCCAGGACAAAAGCCTCTCCAGCATCCTGGTAAATCAGATTATCCTGAATCGTGTTGCCGGAGGCCACTATATTGGGATTGGCCCGGTCTATGTCGAACGCATAGGTATTGCCGCCCGGCAGGGTATCGAATTGAGAAAAAATGTTGTTTGTAAAATAAGATTCGGAGACGTTCTGAATATCGATTCCCCAACCCAGCCCACGCTTGGTCGGATTGTCGCGGTCCACCTGAAGGAGAACATTGTTGTCGATCTTGAAGGCTGTGAAGGCCGAGCCGGTCAGCACGGTTGACGCACCGTATCCCATACTGATTCCCACCTCGCCTTCAAAAATCAAGTTGTTATAGACCAGCGCACCGGCGAAGGCATCGTTCTGGCCGGCATAGCTGCATAACTTCAAACTAAGGCTCTCATCGCGAAGCATCAGGTTATTGCGAACCGTCGTCATATAGGAGTCGACAATATACATATGGTGATCGAAGACACTCGCGGGATCGCCAGCCTGGTCATTCCATGCATTGTGATCGAAGAGGTTGTCCTCGACAAGCAGATTCGTGATGCTAGCCAGAAAAAAACCTTGAGGATTCGTAGAATACGCCGAGTAGATATCGGTAATGATATTGCGGCGAATGCGAATGTTCTTCGGCGCCGGTCCGGTGTCCAATTGAGCATCAATACCTCCGGCAGTGAAGTGGAAGTAGTTATCTTCAACCAGAATGTCATCGCCGTTGTCTACCTCGCCCCAGGCTGTAGTGTCCGATGCTGTGGCTTTGCCGTTCGATGACTCGTAGTCCGGCGAACTCGGATCTTTGCGGGAGTCATAGCACTCCAGGCCAATGAAATAAAAATGAGAGAAAGTATGGCCGCTAAAATGGCCGAAGCAGACATTATCACCGCCGTCGGTGAATCTCATCTGTGGCCGAGGGCCTGTGCCGTAACTGGTGAAGACCATGGGTTCGTCGGCAGAAAGGCCGCCGATTGGCTCGAAATCGCCAAAATCGTCATACCAGATATCGCCGGCCTTCAGCAGAATCCAGTCGGGATAGCCCGGTCGAACGAGCTTTGCAGCCTTTTTGATGCTGGCATAGGGTTTGGCCTGGGAGCCGTCTCCAGTGCTGTCATTTCCGGTGCTGGAACTGACGTAGTATTGTTTTCCGTTGGGAGATGGTATGACAGTGGTCCACCCGTTGGCGTCCTGGGAGACATACTTGGAGGTAAATGTCGCATTCACTTCGGTCGACTCGACATTCATGCCAGATGAATTGATTGACTGGACGACATAGTAATACTTCTGCATACTTACCAGGCCGAAGTCCTGATAACTGGTCCCCGTGCTCACCGTCAACGTGGTATACGGTCCGCCGCTGGTGGTGGAGCGCAGAATGTAGTAACTTGTGGCTCCCGGGCAGATATCCCAGGTCAGGTCGATCTCGGCGACGCCGGTATCAGTGGCCGTCAAAACAGAACACGCGGCGGCCGAGGGCTTGGCCGATGCTTCGTTGGACATGGGGCTGGTGCCTATGCTGTTGACTGCGGCGACTTCGTAGTAATAAGTCGTGTCATTAGTCAGCCCAGTGTCGTTGTAAGATACTGTGGTGATGCCGGTGGCTATCGGGGTTGCGCCCTCACCGCCGGAGGTTGTGCTGCGATAAACGTTATAAGTGGTTGCGCCGGCGGAGCCGGTCCAACTTAACCCCACGGTAGCGTTGCCCGCCGCTGCGGATAAGTTAGTGGGCGCAGCCGGAGGGCTTGGTGGATTCACCGTAACCGTGGCCGTCTTATAGGCTGTAATTCCAGCAGTATTGGTTACGGTGAGGGTATAAGTCGTCGTGTCTGTGGGAGTGACGCTTACTTGCTGTCCGGTGGTCGCGGTAATTTCACCCGGCGTAATCATTCCGGTGCCGCCGGTGAAAACTCCGGTAAGATTCACCGAGACGCCCGCGGCGATCGTCGCGGGAGAAGCCGTAAAGCTGGTAATCGCGGGCGTAGGTGGAGTTACTGAATTTACCGTAACCACGGCGGTTTTTGTAACTGTTGTTCCGGCGGTGTTGGTTACGGTGAGGGTATAAGTCGTCGTGTCGGTGGGAGTGACGCTTACTTGCTGTCCACTCGTCGCAGTAATGTTTCCCGGCGTAATCATGCCGGTGCCGCCTGTGAAGACTCCGGTCAAACTGGCCGCTCCGCCTGCTGTGATCGTCGCGGGAGAAGCCGTGAAGCTGGTAATCGCGGGCGCGGCGGAATTCACAGTGACTGTAGCTGTCCGCACGGCCGTATCCCCAAAGGCGCTTGTAACGGTAAGAATATAGGTCGTCGTCTGCGTCGGAGTCACACTGACCGCGGTCCCGCTGGTCGCAAGAATGTTTCCTGGCGTAATCACGCCCGTGCCTCTGGCGAAGACTCCCGTGAGAGCGACAGTCGCGCCGGCAGTTAATGCGGTAGGACTCGCCGTGAAGCTGGTGATCGCGGGCTCATTGGGATTTCCGGAGTTGATGCTTGAGCAACCGGTCAGAGCGGCGAGCGACGCAGTTGAGGCGAGCAGACAAAGGACTTGGGCGGTCACACGATTCATGGAATCTCCTGAGCCCAAGACAGGAAAAACTTCAATGATTCAATAGCCAACAAGATTATATACATACAAATACGTGAATGGAAATTTATTTATGCTATGAATTCTCTATTTTGAGGCAATCCCAGGCCTGGAATACCCAGACCTGGGGCACCTATTTATGTTTCGAGTTCCTTCAGCCTTTGGCTACGGCGAAGCGCTTGTTGACTTCATGCCAGTTGATGACATTCCACCAGGCGGCGAGATAGTCGGGGCGGCGATTCTGGTATTTCAGATAGTAGGCGTGTTCCCAGATGTCATTGAAAAGGATGGGATAGAGGCCCTGAGTGAGCGGCGAATCCTGATTGGCCGTGGTAACAACCTTGAGCTTTCCGGATTGCAGGACGAGCCATCCCCAGCCGGAGCCGAATTGTTTGGCAGTGGTTTCGTTGAAGGTCTTTTTGAAGGCTTCGAAGTCGCCAAAGTCGGCGGTGATCTGCGCGGCGATGGGGCCGGATGGCGCGCCGCCGATGCCGTCCGAGCCGACCGGACCCATCAGACGCCAGAAGGCGGTGTGGTTGGCGTGGCCGCCGGCATTGTTCTTGACGCCGGTGCGAATCTCTTCCGGCACCTGCGCCAGGTCGCGGATCAGATCGTCGATGGGCTTGGCGGCGAGATCAGGGTGATTGGCGAGCAGGGCGTTGGTGTTGTTGACGTAGGCCTGATGATGCTTGTCGTGGTGGAGGTGCATGGTCTCAGTATCGATAAAGGGTTCCAGAGCGGCGTAGTCGTAGGGAAGCGGGGCGAGTTCGTAAGCCATCGGATGAATCTCCTTGTCGTGCCTGGTTCGTGCTGTGTTCGTTGGGGGTTAAGACTTCGCCGTAGCGGCGAGGCTGGAACAGTGGGCGATGCTGCGCTTATCAATCCTCAGCATCGCCGTACAGTGAATGGATGCAGCAGGATGACGGTTGGGTGCGGGAAAGTTGGCCGCGGCTCGCTCCAGAGCACACGGATTTCCGGCTTGCGAATGCGGCGACGGGGAGGCTGGATTCCACAATTGGGAGCGGCGGAAGCCAGGGCTTTGGGTACAATCATGGTATGACCTCTACACTCGCGGAATCTTCCCTGGATCAACTGTCGATCGATACACTGCGGCTGCTGGCCGTGGACACGGTGCAAAAGGCCAATAGCGGCCATCCCGGCGCACCACTGGGCTGCGCGCCGATCGCCTATCTGCTCTTTCACAAGCTGATGAAGCACAACCCGAAGCACGCCAAATGGGCGGATCGGGACCGCTTTGTGCTCTCGAACGGACACGCCTCGGCGCTGCTCTACGGGACGCTGTTTCTCTCCGGCTATGACGTGACGCTGGAGGATCTGAAGAGCTTCCGTCAATGGGAGTCGCGGACGCCGGGCCACCCGGAGCGCCAGGATACGGACGGAGTGGAGGTGACCACCGGGCCGCTGGGCCAGGGTATTGCGATGGCTGTGGGCATGGCGATGGCCGAGAAGCATCTGGCCGCAGTCTACAACCGTCCCGGCTTCGATGTGGTAGATCACCACACCTATGCCCTCCTCGGCGATGGCGATCTCATGGAAGGCGTCTCGCACGAGGCGGCCTCGCTGGCGGGAACGCTGGGCCTGGGCAAGCTGATCTTTCTTTATGACGATAATTTGATCTCGCTGGATGGGCCGACGAATCTGAGCTACACCGAAGATGTGCTGAAGCGCTTCGAGGCTTACAACTGGCACGTGCAGCGGGTTGCCGACGGCAACGATCTGGCGGCGATCGAAGCTGCGATTGCGGCGGCCAAAGCCGAGACCGGCAAGCCCTCGCTGATTGCGGTGCGGACGATTATCGGCTACGGCAGCCCCAAGGCCGGCTCGAACAAGTCGCATGGCGAGCCGCTGGGCGCGGAGGCCGTGGCCGCAACCAAGAAGTTTTTCAATTTTCCAGAGGACCAGAGTTTTGTGGTTCCCGATGCTGCGCTGGCGAATTGGCGCAAGGCCGTGGATGCGGGCACGGGTCAGGAAGCCGCTTGGAAGAAATTATTTGCGAGCTACGCGGCGGCATTTCCAGAGCTGGCGGCGGAGTTTGAGCGCACCCAGAAGGGCGAGTTGAAGGCGGGATGGGAGAAGGCGATTCCCAGCTTCCCGGTGGACAAGCCTATTGCCACGCGCAACGCCGGTGGCGTGATACTGAACGCGATTGCCGAGCAGGTGCCGGAGCTTTTTGGCGGCGCTGCGGACCTGACCTCTTCAACGCGGACGATCTTTTCACCAGGGGCGAACTTCCATCAGGATGCAGCCGGACGCAATGTCTTCTTTGGCGTGCGCGAGTTCGGAATGTGCGCGGCGGTGAACGGAATGGCGGCGCATGGCGGGCTGATTCCCTTTGGCTCAACCTTCTTCGTCTTTTCCGATTATGCCAAGCCTGCGATCCGGCTGGCGGCGCTGATGCAGGTGCATTCGCTTTTTGTCTTTACGCATGACACGATTGCGCTGGGCGAGGATGGACCGACGCATCAGCCGGTTGAACAGTTGCTGGGCTTTCGCGCGGTTCCTGGTTTGACAGACTATCGTCCCGCGGATGCAAATGAGACGGCGGCGGCCTGGCGGCTGGCGTTGGAACGCAAGGTGCCTTGCATCTTCGCACTGACGCGGCAGAATCTTCCCGTGCTGGACGCGGCCAAGCATGACATCTACGCCGGTGTGAGCAAGGGCGCATATATCTTGCAGGAGGCGGAGAAGCCGCAGGTGGTGCTGATCGGCGCGGGCAGCGAGGTTTGGCTGGTCCTGGAGGCGGCCAAGCTGCTGGCGGCCGAGGGAATTCGCGCGCGGGTAGTAAGCTTCCCAAGCTGGAAACTCTTCGAGGAGCAGAGCGCTGAGTACAAGGCCAGCGTGCTGCCTGCAAGCGTGCCCAAGCTGGCGGTGGAAGCTGGAGTCAGCGTCGGCTGGTGGAAGTATGTCGGCTCGGAGGGCGATGTCATCGGTCTGGATCGCTTTGGAGCTTCGGCGCCGGGACCGAAGGTGATGGCCGAGCTGGGCTTTACCGCGGAGAACATTGTGGCGCGGGCCAAGAAGCTAATTAAGTAAGTGGAAGCGGAGTTAACGATTCCGGGTTCCCTCAACTTACGCGAAGCACGGTTCACCCCGCTAGCAAAGCTAACTCCGCTAACAACGCTCGAAAGGATCATAAGTGAAACTCGTTATTGCATCCGACCACGCGGGCTTTTCTCTGAAAGAGGAGGTGCGCGCCTATCTTGGCAAGGCCGGCCATGAAGTGGTGGACTTAGGGGCATTTCGCGGCGACTTGCCCGACGACTATCCCGATTTTGCCGAGAAGGTTGGTGAGGCGCTGAAGCAGGGCGTGGCCAAGCGCGGAGTTCTGATCTGCGGATCGGGCGTGGGCGTTTGCGTAGCGGCAAACAAGATTCCGGGGATACGCGCCGGAATGTGCCACGATACTTACTCAGCGCATCAGGGCGTGGAGCACGACGATATGAATGTCTGCGTGCTAGGGGCGCGGATTATTGGTTCAGCACTGGCCTTCGAGGTGGTGGATAAATTTATTGGCGCGAAGTTCATCGCTACTGAAGAGCGGTTTGCACGGCGCTTCAAGAAAGTGCTGGCGATCGAGGCCAAGTATCAGTGCGGCGATGGAAGCAAGAACCCCGCCTGACTTTTATAACTTCGGAAGTTCGATTGAATTCGCGCGAGCAAACCAGGAGGCGGCAATCTTCCCCTTCGACGTGATCCTCTTTGATGTGGGCGGCGTGCTGCTGACCAATGGCTGGGACACCGGCGAGCGCGCGGTGGTGCTGGAGCGCTTCAGTCTTGATCGCGCGGAGTTCGAGGCCCGGCACGCGGAGCCTTATCGCTCCTGGGAACTTGGCGCGATTTCACTGCAAACTTATCTGGATGCGACTGTTTTTTATGAGCCGCGCAGTTTTTCCCGCGAGGAATTCTTTGCGGCGGTTTGTGCCGGCTCGAAGATACTTCCGGATGGCGCTCTGGGAATCCTTCAGGATGTTGCGACATCGGATAAATTCCTGCTTGGCGCGTTGAACAACGAGGCGCGGGAGACGAACGAATTTCGCTTTCAGCATTTTGGTTTGCGAGAGCTTTTCAAGGTAGCGCTAAGTTCGTGCTATCTGGGGCTGCGCAAGCCGGATGCGGCGATCTACCGGCGGGCGCTGGATATTCTGGGCAGGCCGGCGGAGCGTATCCTGTTTATCGACGACCGTGCCGAGAATGCGGATGCGGCCGCTGCCGTGGGTATGAAAGCGATTCGATTTGAGGGCGCGGAGGCGCTGCGGCGGGAGTTCGAGAGGCTTGGAGTCTTATAGGCTGAGTTAGGTATTCTCTGATTGAGTCGATCTTTTGAAAGGGCGCGACTTGAATCGAGCCACATTAGCAATACAAAAAGCATGGGCTTTAGCTCCGGAGGCGATTCGATCATGGCCACAGCACAGATGAGTATCAGTCCCGAAGATCTTTCCCAGATTCCGCATGGCAGCGAGAGGATTCCGGAGGCGGGGATCCTGGTGATCTTCGGCGCTTCAGGGGATTTGACCAAGCGCAAGCTGCTGCCGGCGCTCTTTCATCTGGAGCAGTCGGGCCTGCTGCCGGAACGGTTTGCCATCGTCGGCGTTGCGCGTAGGCCTTTGGGTGATGAGTTCGCGGCGGATATGCGTGCGGGAATTATCGAGTTTGGCGGCGTGGACGCGGGAGAAACCAAGCTGGATCAATTTGCCAGTAAGATCAGTTACTTTCCCTTGCGCTTCGATGTTAGAGAAGACTATGCGGGATTGAAGGTTGAGTTAGAGCGAATCGCCACGGAAAAAGGCATTGGCAGTGTGCGACTCTTCTATCTGGCCACCGCGCCGGAGTACTTTGCTCCTATCGTTGAAAATCTGGGCGCAGAGGGAATGGCTCAGCCGGAGCAGGGGCGCGCGGCAGTGGTGATTGAAAAGCCCTTTGGCCACGATCTGGCCTCGGCGCGCGAGTTGAACCGCCAGGTCAATGCCGTCTTCCGCGAAGAGCAGGTCTTCCGCATCGACCATTACCTGGGTAAGGAAACCGTACAGAATATATTGGTTTTTCGCTTTGCCAATGGCATCTTCGAGCCGATCTGGAATCGGAATTATATCGATCATGTGCAGATTACTGTCGCCGAAACGCTGGGCGTGGAGGGCCGCGGACCGTTCTACGAGAAGGCCGGCGCGCTGCGCGACGTGGTGCAAAATCACGTGATGGAGTTACTCAGCCTGGTGGCTCTGGAGCCGCCGTCGAGCTTTGAAGCGGAGAGCGTACGGCGTGAGAAGCTGAAGGTCTGGCGGGCGATTCCGTCGATTCCGATACTGAATGTGGTGCGCGGCCAATATGGCGCGGGCGAGGTGGATGGACAGCCGGTAGTGGGCTACCGGGAGGAGCAGCGCGTCAGTCCGGAGTCCGGCACGGAGACTTATGCGGCGGCGCGAGTGGAGATAGAAAACTGGCGCTGGGCGGGAGTTCCCTTTTACCTGCGCGCGGGCAAGCGAATGCGGAAGCGTGCGACGGAGATCAGCATTCAATTCAAGCAGCCGCCTCTGTTGATCTTCGACCGGCTGGCCGAGCGCGCGGTCTGCCAGGTTATCAAACCGAATTTGCTGACGATACGCATTCAGCCGGATGAGGGCATTGCGCTACGCTTCGGTGCGAAGGTTCCGACGACGATGGAGATGGACGTTTGCCCGGTGAATATGGATTTCGATTACGCTGAGGCCTTTGGCAAATCGAGCGCAAATGGCTATGAGCGGCTGCTGCTGGATGCGATGCTGGGCGATCAGACTTTGTTCTCTCACCGCGACGGTGTGGAGACGACATGGGCGCTCTTTACGCCGGTTCTGGAGGCCTGGGCGGCCAAGAAGCCAGAGAAGTTTCCCAACTACGCCGCCGGCTCTTGGGGTCCGGAGTGCGGAGATCATCTGATCGCTAACGGCGGCCACGCGTGGCGAAATGATCTGGGACGGAAGGCATAAGAACAGGACACCTGCGGTGCGGCCAGAGGTTCGCTTTTCTCTCACATCAGGTTCATGGTTTCCGGTGTCCGGCAATCCTGTAGGTGGGGCACACAGGTCAGTGATAGCTCCAGAGCAAACTTCCCTGCTTGAGCAAGTCAGCATCGAAGAGCAGGAAGCCATCTGTATCTTCCGGCTGATTCACCATGAAAACCAGTTCGGATCTTCCATCGTTGTCGTAATCTCCGGCATCGAGGAGTGAGATAAACGAGCCGATTCGCCGGAGACTTCCGTCCGCTGAAACAAAATACCAGGGCTTGGAAAGCGGATCGCTGGGGTCATCGACATATCCGCAATCTCCAGCGTTCAAAGTGGCCTCAACAAGGAATGAATTCTTGTTGGAAGCGTAGGCAACCGGAAGGCTGAGCGATGAATCGGGGAAGCGCCAATCGCGCTGTACTATCTCTTCTTGATTGCAGCGATCTACATGAGGAAAGTCCCTGCGAAACGCGGCGCGGACGAGAGCGGCGATATGATCCGGCAGTTTCGGAATGCGCTTCCAGCCGTCAGGATCGCTGAAATTGGCCGCTGAAACCACAACCAGAGGACGCCTGCCTTTGGTTGGTCCAATTCCCATCGGCGCATACTTTTCGGAGGGCGATCCAACGGATGGAATTGCATCGGCATGGGCGGCAATTCTTTGAACAAAGGTGAAGTATCCGGCACTCTGTTCTTTTGAATTGCTGCCGGCGGATTGCGCTTGACCTTTTACCGCGCCGAGATTCTTGCCGTCGAAGGCAATCGTCCACGTCACATCCGGAGGAGTCGAAGTGGAAGTTACATCATGCCATCCCGAACAGCTCTTTTCGAATGCCGGCCTGATGATGCGCTGACTGGCTCCCCCAGGCTTCCAGTTGACCATCTCCTCGCGAGCATCATCGAGAATTCCAACGTAAATTTTACTGGCACATTTTGCCGGGGGCGTTTGCGCGGAAAGCGCGGCGCTGAGGAAGAGCACACAGAGCGAAAGCCATTGAGGGCTTGTCAATACGATCCTATTTCGTGATCTTTCCATCGCTGGCTTTCCATTGCATCCGGAGAAGACACGCCCTCGGATTTCTGCAGGGATTCTACGCCACGCGCACTCCCCATGGCTTGATCCTCGGCGGCATCATTTGCGCGAGATGGTGTCGTCTTTTGAAGGAGGCGTCAGTAGAGCCGGAAGTTGATCTCGACGTTGATCATTACGGCAACCGGCTTTCCGTACTTCATTGCGGGCTTGAATTTGTACTTCATCACCGCTTCCAGAGCCTTTTCATCCAGTCCCATGCCCAGCGCGCGGACCACGTGCGGATTCTGCGGGTTGCCCTGTGCATCGACGATCACTGAAACCAGGCATACTCCCTGGTATTTGGCGCGGCGGGCTTCGTCGGAGAACTCGGCCTCGACGCTGTTGAGGGGAACCGGCTGCGAGACGGCGCCGCCGACGCGCTCCAGTCCACCGCCGAAGTTACCGCCTGTGCCATTCCCGTACCCGTTGCCGTTGCCCGGCCCTAAGCCCATGCCCGTTCCGTTTCCATTTGAAGCCAGCTTCACATTGGGAGAGTTGGCCATGCCGAAGTTGGGCAGCTTGGTGTCGTCGGGGATGGTGATGTCCGGTTGCACTTCAATGGTGGGAAGAGGCTGCGCGATCTTGGGAGCGATTTGCGGGGTCTCCATGCGCGGAGGAATCTTGCCCTGGATTGCCGGTGTCTTGTCCGGGCTTCCGCCGCCGCCGCCGGGAGCGTTGGGAGCTTTGGGGAGATTGGGATCGGTCAAGTCGATCGGCGTCAACACAACCAGCGGCTTCTTCTGCTCAATCATGGGCTTGACGACGGTGAAGAGCAGCAGGGCCAGAATCCCGCCATTGATGGTGGTGGAAGCGGCAACGGCCCAAGGACTCCGCTTGACCGCCATCGGATCCTGCACCGGAATCGGTGTCGAGGTGAGTTGCAGAGGAGGCAGCTTGGGCGGGAAGAAGACGTCGCGGATGCTCTCGTACAAATCTGCCCAGAGAGGCTTATCGACGACCGGAATGCCAAATGCGAGGTCGAGTTCGACACCGCCTGAGGGGGCAGCGGCAGCCGGGGATTCCGAGTCGGAGTGGATGAGCAGATCGTTCGGCATAGTTGCAGCAGTGTCCGTTGCTTCTGGGCGCTTGGATTGCCATCCGAACGGGAGGTCGTCCGTCCCCAGCCCCATCCCTCTATTATGCTCGACAGTGGCCGCTTGTGTCTTGTCTGGAAGCGCTTTGCAATCCAGACTCTCATATTCTGGCATCGTCACGTTTCCCATAAACAATAGACGGAAGAGCGGAGCGGGGGTTATCTTCAGCCCACACAAAGATTTTTTGCCTCGCCATTTACACTAAAGAATGAATCTGATCGCATAACCCCAGGGAGTTACGATGTCCCCAGCAACCGAGTTGAAGGCGACCCTTACCTTGCCACAGACCGCCTTCCCGATGAAGGCCAATCTGCCGCAGAATGAACCGCTTCGCCTGGCTCGCTGGGCTGAGCTTGGGCTCTATGAAGAGCTGCGCAAGGCCGGCCAGGGCCGCCCCGAGTATCTCTTGCACGACGGCCCCCCCTACGCCAATGGACCGATTCACCTGGGCCACGCGCTGAACAAGGGGCTGAAGGATTTTGTCGTCAAATCGAAGACCATGGCAGGCTTCGACGCACCTTACGTTCCTGGCTACGACTGCCACGGATTGCCCATCGAGATCAAGGTGGACGAGCAACTGGGCCGCAAGAAGCTGGAGATGCCCGTTCCCGATGTACTCGAAGCCTGCCGCGCCTACGCGCAGAAGTATGTGGACCTGCAAACCTCTCAATTTGAGCGCATTGGCTGTTTTGGCCGCTGGCGGCAGCCTTACAAGACGATGGCCCGGGACTATGAGGCGCGCACTCTGGAGGCCTTCTACGGCTTTCTGGAAAAAGGCTTCGTCTATCGCGGCCTGAAGCCGGTCTACTGGTGCATCCACGACCGCACCGCCCTCGCCGAGGCCGAGGTCGAGTACGACCAGCACACCAGCCCGTCGATCTACGTACGCTATCGGCTGACGAGCGATCCGGCGGCGATTGATCCGGCGCTCAAAGGCAAGCAGCTTTCAACGATCATCTGGACGACGACGCCGTGGACGCTGCCCGCGTCGATGGCCGTGGCCTTTCATCCCGACTTCGAGTACGTTGCTCTGGAGGCGGGCGATCAGGTTTACATTGTCGCAGCCGAACTGGCTGAAGCCGTCATCGCCGCTTGTAATTTGGGCGAGACCAAGGAACTGGCCCGCTTCAAAGGCTGTCTTCTGGAGCGCGCCACCTTCCAGCATCCCTTTCTGGAGCGCAGCATTCTTGGCGTCAACGCCACCTACGTCACCGCCGATACCGGCACTGGCGCAGTGCATACGGCTCCGGCGCATGGAGCCGATGACTTTTACACAGGCCAGCGCTACGGGATCGACCTCACTTGCCGCGTGGATGCCGTGGGCCGAGTGACCGTTGACCCCAGCGCATGGAATCATGCCGCTCCGCCGGCCTTCGAGGGAATGAAGGTGTGGGCTGCGAATCCGGTGATTCTGGCGATGCTGGAAGAACGAGGCGCTCTCTTGGCCAGCCGCGATCTGGAGCACTCCTACCCGCACTGCTGGCGCTGCCACAAGCCAGTGATCTATCGCGCCACCGAACAATGGTTCATCTCGCTGGAGACACCGGTCAAGGCGGAGAACGGCGAGGAAAAAACCTTCCGCCAACTGGCGATTGAAGAGATCGACAAGGTCGTTTGGGATCCGGCCTGGGGCAAGGAGCGCATCACCAACATGATCGCCACGCGCCCCGACTGGTGCATCAGCCGCCAGCGCATTTGGGGTGTGCCGATTGCGGTTTTCATGTGCGAAAAATGTAACCAGCCGATCCTCTCCGCGGAGCTGAATCGCAAGATAATCACCCTGATGGAGAGCGAGGGGATCGAGGCATGGCATACGTCCCCGCTCGAAGCGTTGCTTCCCGTTGGAGCAAAGTGTGCGCACTGCGGCGGCAAGGAGTTTCGCAAAGAGACGGACATTCTGGATGTATGGTTCGACTCCGGGACGAGTTGGTTTGCGGTCTGCGAGAGCGACTCTGAGTTGAAGTCCGCGTACACTTCTTTTCAGAAAAATGAAGGCACGCAGGTTCTCTATTTGGAGGGCGGCGATCAGCATCGCGGCTGGTTCCACTCATCGCTTCTGACCTCAGTGGCGCTGCGTGGACGCGCGCCCTACTCGCACGTGGCGACGGCAGGATGGACGCTGGATGAACAGGGCCGTGCAATGAGCAAGTCGCTCGGCAATGGCGTCGATCCGGTGGACATCGCAAATCGTATGGGCGGCGAGATTGTGCGGTTGTGGGTGGCGTCGATTGACTTCCGCGAAGACATGGCGGCCAGCGAAAACCTGATGGCCCGCTGCGCGGAGATCTATCGCAAGCTGCGCAATACCTTCCGCTTTCTGCTCGGCAATCTGCATGGCTTCGATCCCGCGAACAAGATAGAAGAGCGCGATCTCCTGCCGCTCGACCGCTATATGCTGGCCCGCACCCGCGAGCTGACGGAGAACATTCTCGGCTGGTACGAACGCTTTGAATTCCATCGTGTCTATCACGCTTTGAATGACTTCGCCGTCGCCGACCTGAGCAACTTCTATCTCGACGTGCTCAAGGACCGCATGTACACCTTCGCGCCAACGAGCAAGGAACGCCGCTCCGCGCAGACGGTGCTGTGGCAGATTACCGAGGCGCTGGTGCGATTGGTTGCGCCGATCCTCAGCTTCACCGCCGACGAAGTCTGGGAGTATCTGCCCGCCGTGGAAGGCCGCGAGAAGAGCGTGCATCTGGCGCGGTTTCCCAAGCCGGAGGAGATTTTCTCTGAAAATCCGGTCTATCTCATGGGAGGATGGAAGATGCTTTTTGGATTGCGTAACGCTGTACTCCGCGCTATAGAAGAATCTCGGCAAAATAAGAGCGTCGGAAAGAGTCTGGATGTTGACCTGCATTTCTATGCTGACGATGGAATTTATGATTTTTTCCGCGAGAATGATTTGAATCTAGCGGAGTTTTTGAAAAATTTGAAGGAGTCGAAGGAGTCGTTTAATGTATCGAAAGTTTCTGTACACAAAGCTCACGGCTCGCTTCTGAACAATCTAGAAGAGTTAGCCAATCCACCACAAGGTACAGAATTTCCAACACCTATCGCAGGGTTGAGAGCCTTTGTTATGCCCGCCACCGGCCACAAATGCGCCCGCTGCTGGAACTTCATGCCCGAGGTTGCCAACTACGGCATCTGGCAGAATGTCTGCACGCGTTGCAGTGATGCGCTGAAGGAAATGAAGATCGCTCCGCCTACGGAGAACATTCAATGAAAATTACTGCTCCGCGCCGCTTGCACTGGCTGCTGCTGATCTCCGCCGCCGTCATCTTTCTTGACCGGCTGACCAAGACCTGGGTCTCGCTGCGCATTCCTTATGGCGGCGCGATTCCGGTCATCCCGCACGTTCTGCGCATCTCGCATTGGACCAATGATGGCGCGGCCTTTTCGCTCTTCGCCAACTCCGCTTCGCCCAACGCGATCCGCTGGGGATTGATCTGCTTTTCCTCGCTGGCGGCGCTGGGGCTTCTCTTCGGGATGGTTCAACTCGGCAACCGCATTACGCTTGTAACCGTTGGGCTGGCCTTGATCTTTGCCGGCGCGCTCGGCAACGTGCATGACCGCATCGCCTACGGCTGGGTGGTGGACTTCATCGAGGTTCACATCTTCAGCTACCACTTTCCCGACTTCAATGTAGCCGATTCTTCCGTCGTCACCGGCGCCTGCCTGTTGCTGCTTGACGCGCTGCTGCCAAAACGATCCGCGGGGTAATAGCCGCCTAATTAGCTTCTGGAGGATTCCATGAAGGTATTTCCCGCCGACATTCGCAAAAACCTCGCAACCGCGCTTGCAATTCTGACAATGGGGCTGGTTTCAGCGTCTCTTGCCCGCGCACAGCGACTTCCTCAGACTGTCCGTCCCGAGCACTACACGCTTACCCTCGCTCCCGATCTGAAGACCGCAACCTTTGCGGGTCTTGAAATGATCGACGTGAATCTTGCCGAAGCGACGGATCGCATCACGCTGAACTCCGCCGAGATTTCCTTTGTGAGCGTGACCGTAAATGCCGGCGGCAGAGAGCAGAAGGCCGCTATCTCGCTTGACCGGGAAAGGGAGCAGGCGACATTTACTTTCCCGCGAAAACTCCACGCGGGCAAGGCGACGCTCTCCATCGTTTACTCCGGCATTCTCAACGACAAGCTGCGCGGCTTTTATCTCTCCAAGACCGCCAAGCGCAATTACGCCGTTACTCAATTTGAAGCCACTGATGCGCGCCGCGCTTTTCCCTGCTTCGATGAGCCTGCCTTCAAAGCGATCTATGACATTTCGCTGATGATCGACAGCGGCGATACAGCCATCTCCAACGGCCCGATCATTGCCGACACACCCGGCCCGGCAGCAGGCAAGCACACGCTCAAATTCGCCACGACGCCGAAGATGTCCACTTATCTGGTCGCCTTTCTGGTCGGCGATTTTCAATGCACCTCGGGTGAATCGGACGGCGTAGCCATTCGCGTTTGCGCGACGCCCGACAAGGTTGCACTCACGCCCTATGCTCTCGATGTTGCCCAGCGCGTGCTGCATTACTATGACAATTACTTCGGCATTCCCTATCCGCTCAAGAAGCTCGATCTGATTGCGCTGCCCGACTTCGAGGCTGGCGCGATGGAGAACTTCGGCGCCATCACATACCGCGAGACCGATCTGCTGCTCGACCCCAAGACGGCCTCCGTCGACGCGTTAAAGGAAGTATCGCTGGTTGTTGCTCACGAGATGGCGCATCAGTGGTTCGGCGACCTGGTGACGATGCAGTGGTGGGATAATCTCTGGCTCAACGAGGGCTTTGCCACGTGGATGGAATCCAAAGCCGTTGCCCACCTGCATCCGGAGTGGGATATTGACCAGATGGTTGCCTCCGACGTCGGAGACTCGCTCGACTTGGATGCGGAGCCCACCACGCGCGCCATCCGCGCCCGGGCCGAAAGCCGGGAAGAGATCGATCAGATGTTTGACGGTATCTCCTACGGAAAGGCCGGCGCGGTGCTGGGAACCGTGGAGAATTTTCTGGGCGAAGAAACATTTCGTCAAGGCGTGCATAACTATCTGACCGCCCACGCATACGCAAACGCCACCGCCGAGGATTTCTGGAAGGCACAGACAGCGAACAGCCACAAGCCGGTGGACAAGATCATGGAAAGCCTTGTCGCACAGCCCGGCGAGCCTATCCTTACTTTTGGCGAACCCGCCAATGGTACAGTTGCGGTTACCCAGACACGCTTCTACTTCAGTCCCAGCATCGTGCCGGACCCTGCGCAGAAATGGACCTTGCCAGTTTGCTTCAAAACTGCGAGCGGACAGGAGTGTCAGATCCTGACTCCGGAGAAGACAGCATTGAAGGCGCCCGGCGGCAATCTCTTTTTTGCCGATGCCGGCGGCAAGGGCTACTATCGCAGCGCCTATCCGCACAGCGTTTATGCGGCGCTGGCAGCACAGGCGGAGACCGCGCTCGCGCCCAGTGAGCGCATCAGCCTGATCGACGACGAGTGGGCGCAGATGCGCGACAACAAGGCTGCCATCGGCGACTACCTTGATCTGGCGGCTGCCGTCAAGACCGATCCAAACACCGATGTGATGGCCGCGGCTTTGCGCGGCGTCGATTCGGCCTACATTCGCATTGCGGAGACAAACGAAGAAAGGGAGGCGCTCTCGGCCTGGATTGATTCGACTTATGCGCCGGAATACGCCAAGCTAGGCCCGCCCGCTCAAACCGATTCAGACAACACGCGAGAGCTGCGCGCCGAGTTACTCTCAACACTCGGCCTTCACGGAGACTTTCCCCAGATCACGGCCCAGGCTCGCGTCTATGCTCAACTATATTTGGACGATCCCGCTGAAGCCGATCACACGCTGGGGCAGGCAGCGCTGACCATCGCCGCCCGCCATGGTGACGCAACTCTCTTTGACCGGCTGCAACATATTTACGAGAGTTCAACCAATCCCGATTTGCAGGAGAGCGCGCTGCAAACGCTGGCCGAGTTTGAAGATCCGGTGCTGGTTCAGCGCTCGCTGGACTACGCCGTCAGCGGCAAGGTGCGCAACCAGGACGCGGCCATCCAGCTTGCCATTTCGATGCAGAACGACAAAACCCGCGAGCAGGCGTGGGCATACATTCAGAAGAACTGGGAGAAGGTGCAAACGCTGCTTACCCCGGAGATGGGCTCCATTCTGGTTGGCTCCACAAGCAGCTTCTGCTCTGGAGAGGCGCGTGAGAGCGTGGAGAGTTTCTTCTCCACTCACAAAGTCGCCTCAACCGATAAAGCTCTCAAACACGCCATCGAACGCGTTGATGGCTGCATTGAACTGCGCAAACTCCAGAAACATAATCTGAAGCAATGGCTGGAAAAGCAACCCAAGCCTTAACTTGCCTTTTCGCCGAAGAAATGCCGCCCGCTTAGGATGAGGCGGCATTTCTTTGCGCGGGATTGCGGAAAGCCAGCCGTCAGTTTGCCGCAGCGGATGACTTCGGCGTGGAGGAGTAGTATCCGGTGAGCGTTGCGCTCCCCAGAATCTCCCCCTTTTCGCCTGCGCGGATCAGCGCTTGATACAGCGTTTCGGAGTTCGCGGGAAAATTCGTCGAACTCGGCAGATCCAGCTTGCCGCTCAACGCATAGATCGTAAAAACGTACTCGTGCGCGTCCGGAGCAACACCTGCCGGTGGACAAGGTCCGTCGTACTCGTCGCCGAGAGCGAAATCATTCATGATCTGCTGCCCGTAGATGCTGCCTGCCACTCCGGCATCGGCAGGAAGCCTTGTCGCATTGCCGCTGATGTTATACATTCCCCAATGCGTGAAGGCCGCGGTCACATCGTAAAGCACCACCACAAATGACTTGGATCCCTCCGGCGCGCCGATCCAGTAGAGTTCCGGTGAACGATCTCCACCCGCGGCTCCATTCGCCGAGCAGGAATTCACGCCATTTACCTGATTGTTCAAAACTGCTGAAAGAGGAATTACACCTTGATTCTCAAACTCTGTGCTGCGCAACTGAAAGTTACCGTAAACATCTGCCGTACTTTGCGAGATTGCGTTTGCGGAATAACTTCCGAGGATTACTGCAACTGCAACGAACAAGCCTAGACGTTTCAACATGGGGGATATTCCTTCCTTTCGTTTCTGCCATTTTGAGATTGACCGCAACTTCGCCTCTTGTTTAGCAGCCGCAAAAGGATTCTGTCAATCAAATTTACGGTGAATATGGCAACTCCTGCCTGCCTGAAGATCACTGCGCCGGCACTGGTCCGGCAATTTCATTCGCTAGGATAAAGTCATGCCGCAATTTCCTCCAGGCCAGACGCTGCTGATCGACGCCGACGATACGCTATGGGAGAACAACGTCTACTTTGAGCGCGCCATCGCCGCATTCATCAGCTTTCTCAACCATCAGGAGTACTCAGCCGCCGCGGTGCGCGCGGAGTTGAATGAGGTCGAGCGCGAGACGATTCTCTCCCACGGCTACGGATTGCCCAGCTTTACCCGTTCACTCGTGACCTGTTTCGAAAGACTCAGCCCCGCGCCAATGACAGAGGAAAAGCGCCAGCGCATCGAGGGCTTTGCACGCTCCATCGCCGAGCAGGAGATCGAACTGCTGCCCAATGTAGCCGAGACGCTGGCCGAGTTGAGCGCCCGCCACAAGCTGATCCTGATGACCAAGGGCAACCACGCCGAGCAGGCCGACAAGGTTGCCCGCTCCGGACTGGCGAGTTACTTTTCGGCAGTTGAGATTGCAACGGAGAAGGACCCCGCCGCCTATCGTGAGGTTCTCCAGCGCCACCAGTTATCTCCGCACTCGAGCTGGATGATCGGCAACAGCCCCAAGAGCGACATCAACCCCGCCCTCGCCGCCGGACTTAACACTGTTTTCCTCTTTCACAAAGACACATGGGTACTGGAGCACGCCACACTCGATCCGGCCCCGGAGGGCCAGTTGTTGATTGAATTGGATTCGTTTGCGAAGCTGCGTGAGATTTTCTAGCGAAAGCACGGTTTAACAATTGTTAAGAACCTTTCTTGTATATACTCTTCAAATGAAATCCAAGCTCATTATCAAGTTTCTATTACTCGTGGCCTATGGTGTATTGTGCGGTCTGTTCATTCATGGGGATCACCTGAAGTGGCACCGGCTCGGACGCGAAGCATTCTTGTCATTCCAAGCGCACAGATTTGACCGTTACATGGCAAGCCCCGGAACTGGAATAGGCTACCTAATCATTTGTATTTTTACCGCTCTCTGCCTTGCTGCTCTGTATGAAGGTGTTGCATTTATCGGAGCCAAGCTCTTCACCTTATGCTGCGGAAAAAAGTCCCGAGTTGTGGAAACTTCTGATAAACAGCAATGCAACAATTGAATCGCGCGATTCGATTGTTACTCAACCCGCGCTAGCAGCCGACTGCTTCACATCAGCAAGCACCTGCTCCGGCGTCCATTCATTGCCCGGATAGAAGCGCGCGACCTTGCCGTCAGGGCCGATCAGCGTTGTTGAGAGCGTGTGGGTGATCGTGGAATCCGCCTCGTTGGTGATTCCCAGGTCGAAGAATTTTGCCATCTCGGCAAGCTCCGATTTCTCCGGTACGGCAAACTCCCAATGCGCAAAGAGATTCTTTGTGCCGCTGCCGATATAGCTCGTGCCATAAGCGCGCAGCCGCTCCGGTGTATCGTGTTCGGGATCGAAGCTAATGCAAATCAAATGCGTCTTCGCATACAGCGCGGGTAAGCCGGCTAACTGCTTTTCCAGCATGGCGAAGTTGCGTGTCATCCGCGGACAGAACTCTGGCGAGGGGCAGCGCGTATAGATAAAGGTAATCATCAACGACTTGCCATGAAATTGGCCTAGATGAATGAAGCGGCCGTCCTGGTTGTGCAACTTGAAATCCGGCACCGTGTCGCCCGGCGCGGGAATATGGTAGCTGACGGACGGCTTGGTATCGGGCTTGGCCTGCGCGATGACGACGATATGATCGAGTAGATAATCGGCGTTCGGATCCGGTGAGACCAGCACATCGGCGGTGATTACATCCCCCGGATGCAGCTCGCCGAGAATGCTTGCATCCTTGAGTTTGTAGGGCATCGTCATTGCTTCCATGAGGCCGGGAATCGCCTCGTGATTGAGCGTAACTTCACCTTGGGCAGCATCCGTGGAGACGACCTTGCCGCGCAGATGATAGACCTTGTCGTTCTGGCTGGAGTTTTGTTTTTGGCCGGAGTGACAACCGGTCAGCGCGATCAGAACAAGTAACGAGTAACCAAGCAAGCGGCGAATCATAGGGCCAGTCTACATGATCGTTTGGGCTTCGAGGTATTTCCACCCTTGCCACAAAAACAACAACGTGGCAAGAATGGGGCATCCGGCGTTGTAGCTTGGGTTCGTGGATGGAGTTACAGCGTGCGTTTGAAGAGCGGTGTAGCGATGAGCAGCGTGCCGAAGCCAAAGACAAAAAGAAAGAGCAGATCGAATTGAATTGCCACGAATCCACCGTCCTTGAGCAGAATGGCTTTGAAGCCGTCGATGCAATAAGTGAAGGGATCGATGACCGAGAGAGCGCGCAGCCATGCGGGAAAGGCAGCGATGGGATACATGGCGCCAGACGGATAGAAGAGCAGCAGGTTGAGAACTCCGAACATGGCGCGCGGGGTGAGAGGGTCTTCGACGCGCACCATGAACAAAAACATCATGCCGTTGAAGGCGATGGCGGTGGCGATAATCATGGCGAGCAGTTCCAGATCGGCCACGGGATGGAAGATGATGCCCAGGCCGGCAATCAGCGAGCCGATCACCGTAAGGCAGATGCCGGCGAGCACCGCCTTGATGGCCGCAGCCATATTCAAGCCGAAGACCAGCTCGATCTTGGTGATGGGCGTGACCAGATAGCCTTCGTGGACGCCACGGGCCTTGTCATCGATATAGAGCATTCCGCCGCCGATCATCACCGAGATGTACATGGCCATGGCGCAGCAGGCGGGGAGCAGAAACTTCAAGTAATTGACATAGGGATACAGCTCGACGATCTTCAACGCAATTTGATTGGCCATGCGGGGCTGTATCGCCGGGGTGGTCAGTGCGGTGACAACCGACTGCATCTCGGCCTCGATGGAGCCGGAGCTGAACTGATCGGTATCGTCGACGACCAGACCGATGACAGGAGCGTCCTGCGCGTAGACGCGGCGAGAGTACTGTGCGGGAATGATGACGGCGGCATTGATCTTGCCGGTGCGCACATCCTCGCGGGCCTGCACCTCGTCGGTGTACTCGACGGTGGTGAAGGTCTTGATGTTGACGGCGATGGAGTCGAAGGCCTCGCGCAGCCGGACTGCCTCGGGGCCGTGATCGGAATCGACGACGGCAACCTTTTCTCCGGTAATCTTTCCGCCGAAGGCATTGCCCATGATGAGCAACTGCATGATCGGCATCATCAGGGACATGATCATCAGCATCGGCGAGCGAAAGAACTTGCGCATCTCGCGTTCGACGATGGCAAACATTCTATTCATGGCTGCATTCCTGGCCGGGGTGGCAGTGTGAAGACCGGCGGCTTGACCTGCTCATCACGGAGCTGGCGGCCGGTGTAGTGGACAAATACATCGTCGAGGGTGGTGTTCTGCACACTGAGGGAAGTGAGCGTTTCTCCCAATGAGGCGGCTAACTCGACTAACTGCATGGTGGTCTTCGATCCGGATGAAGTCAGCACGCGATAGTAGCCGGCGCTTTCGGCCTGCACGCTGGTGACGCCTTCAAGAGCCTCCAGGCGAGCCTGCCACTCTTCCGTCTCGCGGTCGAAGTGAACCTCGACGACGTTGGCGCCGGGTACGCTGTGCTTGAGTTCGAGGGGCGTGCCCAGAGCAACCAGGGTTCCGTGATCGACGATGGCCAGACGGTCGCAGAGCTTGTCGGCCTCATCCATGTAATGCGTGGTAATGAGAATGGTGAGATTGCGCTTGGCGCGCAGGTTGCTGAGCATCTCCCAAACGGCGATGCGGGAGACGGGATCGAGACCGGTGGTAGGCTCGTCGAGAAAGAAGATGCGCGGATTATGAACCAGGCCGCGGGCGATCTCGACTCGGCGGCGCATTCCACCAGAGAGGGTTTTGACCTGCGCTCCCCGCCACTTGAGCAGGTCCACGGCCTCCAGAACCTCAGTGATGTTTTTGATGCGCTCGGCTCTGGGCACGTTATAGAGCTTGGCATAGATGCTGAGGTTTTCTTCGACGGTGAGGTCGGGGTCGCTGGTGAGCGCCTGGGGAATCACGCCGATCATGCGGCGCACCGCGTCTGGCTCGCGGGCCACATCATGGCCGGCGACGATGGCGCGTCCACTGGTGAGCGGAATCAGCGTGGTCATCATGCGGATGAGCGTGCTCTTGCCCGCGCCGTTGGGGCCGAGCAGGCCGAAGATCTCGCCATCGGCGACTGCGAAGTTCACGTCCTTAACGGCTTCAAAGTCTCCGTAGCGCTTGACGATATGCGAGACTTCGATCGCCGGGGGTGCATTTTGAACGAGTGTGCTCATTCTTTCACCGGCTTTAACTTTGATTTTGGTATGTCAACCTGAGCGATCATGCCGGGAACGTAGCGCTCGTTGGGATTTTCGATGAGCAGCTTGAGTTGAACGGTCTTGATGTCGCGCTTGCGGTCGCCCACATCGCGCTGTGTAGCGAAGTCGGCCTGCGCGGCTTTGTTGATGACTTTTCCCTGGAGGGTTGCGCCGGAAGGCATGATGACTTTGAGGCTGTCGCCGAGCTGAACGGAGTCGGCCTGCGTCTCCGGCAGCGGGGCGTAGACCCAGGTCTGGGTCAGATCCATGATGGTAACGATGGCCGCGCCGGCGGTGACGACCTCACCCTGGCGGGCGGCGCGAACGTTGACCCGGCCGCTGACCGGAGCGTAGATCTGCGCGTATCCCAACTGCACCTTCGCCTGATCGGCGAGAGCGCGGGCATTGGCCACGTCGTTGCGGGTCGAATCGACCGTGCGGGCCGCTACGGAGGCCAGCAACTCATGGGCACGAGCCTGACGGAGGGCTGCTTCGGCGGCGGCGGTGTTTTCTTGCGCGGCATCGACGGCGGCTTTGGCTGCCTGCAAGCTGGTGGCCGCATCGTCCTTGGACTGTTCGCTCATGATGCCCTGCTGGGCAAGTGCGACGGTGCGGCTGGTGTCGGCTTGCTGATGTTCATAGTTAGCCTGCGCCTGGGCAAGCGTGGCCCGCGCAGCCTTGACCTGGGCCTCGGCGCTGACCGTGGCGCTGGCCGTTTCGCCGCGATCCTGCCGCTCGGTCTCGACGCTCCCGCCGAGCTTGCCCTGCTGGCTGGCGGCGGCGGCTTCGGCGGCTTTGCGCGCGGCTTGCAGATCGTCGCTTTCGATCACGGCGATCAGTTGGCCGGCCTGCACCTGCGAGCCTTCATCGACGGTCAGCGTCTGGATGCGGCCGGGAATCTTGCTGCTCACTACCACCTCGTTGGCGTCGACCGTGCCGATCAGTTGCAGATCGGTGGAGGGCCGCACCGTCCAGAAGTACCAGATCAACGAACCGATGGTCAGAATGCCGAGGATCATAAAAACTCGATTGCGTGCGTTCACTTGTGCCTCACTTGGACTTCGATATTTGCTTCCCGACCGGCCGCGCGGTCTTCGCACATTCGTGTTTTGCGCTGCGTGGATGAATGAATGGCGGGTTTGGGCATGGGCGTTCTGGCCAGCACTCGCGCTGCCACTCGCGCGCCGTGTTCACGGTCGATGAAGATGGTCTGTCCCAGGTACTCTACAGCGGACTGGCGGCGCAACTTCAGTTCCCGCGGCTCCAGCGGATCGGTGCCCATGGCCAGCTTGGTGAGCGGCGCAGAGAGATAGTAGTTGAGATTCGCGCCCAGCGCGGCGTAGCGCATTTGCGTTGGATCGACGGGGACCAACTCGCCGGAGCGAATCCCCTCTTCGAGCAAGCGATCGACCATGAGCCACAATGGCCGGAAAAAATTCTCAGCCATCGATGCAATGCGGTTCTCCTCGCCCCGGTGCAGGCGGACCATCTCCTGCTGAATCATGGTGTGTAAGGCGGGGTGAGAGTGGGAGCGGTCGAAGTTTCCCAGCACAATCTGCAAAAAGCGCTCCCCGACCGAAGCATCCGTCTCCAGCACGTTGACGCTCTCCGCGCGAACGCCCTCGACCACATGTTCCAGCGCCAGGGCGTAAAGGTCTTCCTTGCTGCGAAAGTAATAGTAGATGAGAGCCTTGTTGACTCCGGCTGCCTCTGCAATCTGTTCCGTGCGCGCCCCGGCCAGGCCATTTTCACTGAATGTGCGGATGGCGGCATCGAGGATGCGTGCGCGGGTCTGGTCGGCGCGGTCAGCCTGATTGCGAGTTGAGATCGATGCGCTCATAGTTAACTAACTGGTTAGTAAAATATCACAACAAATCCCTATGCGCTACCCTCTCCATCGCAATTCATCAAAGATTCGCATGACGCTACGATGTCAGGAGAGGTATTTCATAAGAGAAATATATTCACTAGAAATTCGGTGGGTAGGGGCGTCGTGGTCCGACCTGCCGTAGTCGAATGAAATATCGATTTATCAGTGCTTTATCGGATAGTCAAACGATTGATTGCAGCAGTTAGCATTAAACCTCTTCAATGCTAATTTTTCTATTGACAATGATCGTTTCGCGTCCTAAACTTCGTTTCGCAAGTGGTTAGACCACGTATGCCGCTTGAAATCTACAAGAAAATCAGGAGATTCAAATGTCCCTCCCCCAAACTACTAAACTTAGCTCCATCGGCGCTGTCATTCTGCTCACGGCCTCACTCTCAGGCGCGCAGACTCTTGCCACTGGAGACAGCCGCAACGTTTCACAACCCGGCTACCCCGGCGTTTGTAGCACCCTCTCTGCTCAGTTCACCTCCTCGCAACGCTCCTCGGCTCCAACTTCAGATGACACCAGCCGCATTCAGTCCGCGCTCGATTCGTGCAAGGGGACGGGCAAGAGTGTCGTGCTCGCCGCCTCCGGTTCGAAGAACGCCTTCTTCTCCGGCGGAATTACGGTCGACGGTGAAGGCCTGGTCGTCAACTCCGGCGTTACCCTCTACGGCAGCAAGAGCTACGAGGGAACATCCCAGCTGGTTCTCGTCAACGGGAGCAACTCGTTCATTGGCGGTCCAGGCACCATCGACGGTCGCGGCGATCTGCTCAGCGGCAGCGCCCGGCTGGTGCAGGCCAAGAGCATCGACAATTTCATCATCTACAACGTCACTCTCACGCAGGCTTTGCATCCCAATCTCTACATCGAGGGCGGCGATGGCGCTACTGTCTACAGCGTATCGATTAAAACCCCCGCAAATCGCCATAACGCCGACGGCATCGACATTGACAGCATCACCAATGTCTCGGTGGTTAACTCCACTGTCAATGCAGGAGATGACGGCATCGCAATCAAGACCAACTCCGGCGCGGCTTCGAATATCACCATCAAGAACTCCCGGTTCTATGGGACGCATGGAATTTCGATCGGCAGCCAGACCATGCATGGCGTAAGCAACATACTGTTTACAGGCAACTATGTCTATGGTGTTGACCAGAATGGAATCTCCTCGACCGACGCCAACGCGATCAATATCAAGACCGACTACGATTGCGGCGGCACTGTCAACAGAGTGACCTATCAGAACACCTGCATCACGGAAGCCAAGCACCTGATCGTGCTGGACACGATATACGGCTCTTGCAGCGGCACCTCCGGCCTGCCGGTCTTCACGGACATCGTGATCGACGGCGTCAAATCCACCAACTCGGTCTCTTCGGCGTACTCCAGGATTCGCGGGTATAGTTCCAGCGACAAGATCAACGCCTACATTGCCAATATCGATCTTGACACCAACGCGCAATCGGACGATCAGGACGCTATTATCGATCTCGACAATGTGAATGGCTTTGCGCCCAGCGGCTCTGGCGTCTCAACCAACCTCTTCAACCTGAGTGGCAGTATTCCTAACTGCTCCTTCTAAGTAACCAGAGGCAGCGTGATTCGCGGCGGGGAGGCACTGAGAGATCGGAATCTCCCCGCCGGCTGCCGATCATGATCGATGCTGAATGCGCTCAGTAAAACGGTAGTCTGCGCTCAGGCAAAATAACTGATTTGCACACTTGCGACAGCCTTCACTGGTGGGGGCGCGTCGGGGTCGTCTTCCAAATCCTCGAAGGTATCTTCGTCATCCTCGAAGCCGGTAGAGGCTTTTACTCCGCTGGGCGAGTAGGTCTCGTCGCCAGTACGGGACGAATGCTCAATCTCGATCACATCCGTCAACCCAAGCTCCGCTTCGATGGGCTTCATCCTGGGTGCGATACGAACCGCTGTGACTGGACCAATCTCCATCTTCGTCTGCCCCCTGATCTGAAAGGCTCCCTGCTTGCGCCTATCGGCGGAGGAAGAACAAACTTGAATCCTAGACTTTTATATGTCCAAAATCCGGACAGTTTACGCGCCCGCCGTGCATCTCCTTTAGATGCCGGGAGTTTTTCTGGCTTTTCCAGTTGCAGCGATGACAATTGTCATTCAGGTGTCCGATTTTGAGACACTCGCTCCATATCGGAGGACGGCATTCGCAATCAGCATGGGACTATTGGCCTATCGCAAAGCTGGCCGGCAAAACCATGGCGCTGTCAATTTGGGTCTGATCGAGCAGCGAAACGGCCTGAGCCAATTTCAGACCGGCGGGGACCGCTACAAAGCCGCCGCGCACCTCGCTGGTCTCATGCGCTATGGTTTTGAAGAGCATCGCGCGGCCATTCATATGCACTTCCAGGCGCTCGGTCTTCCAATCCGTTGCGCTCACCCGCGTCCGTTGCAACCGGAACCATCCGTCCTTGTAAAGCCGGCCGAGAATGCCATAGCCGAAATCCACATTTGCGTCGAGGCGCCCATCGAGCCGCGACAGCCGCTTGTAACGGATGCTCACCCACAGTTCTCCGCTCATCGCATGGAAGACGCGAGCCTCAACGGTGCGGGCCGGATAATCCGGATTGGGATGGTAGCGCAGCCGGTAACATCCGTTCTCTTCTCCGTCATACTCATAGAGAAATGCCTCCGGCAAGAGCGCGACAATGCGTCCGATCCGGCTCTCATCTTCGATAAACGCCTGGCGATGGTGAGCTTGCTCCTCAGGAGAGCTGAGCAGCCGCCTGAGCCGGTCCTCTTCGGCAAGACGGCTGGCTGGGTCAAGCGGCCGGCCGTTACTCGCGTCCAGGCGCGTGATGGGGCCCTCTGCGGTCTCCACCTGCTCTTCCAGACGCGTCTCTTTTTGCCCTCGGCGCTCAATCCAATAGCGCCAGTAGCCGTGACGTTCGTGGTCGTGCAATTCGTTGTAGACCACCTCGCGCACCAGTTGTCCGGCCGGCATGGGAGGCTGAGAAGGCTGCGCAGAGAGCCAGCCGGCGCATAAAGCTGCGGATAGAACTCCCATCAGACTCCAGCGCATACGCACACCATAAACGCGCATCCTGTTTTCTCCCAGAAAACTGAAACTATGCGCAGTATGAGGGAATGCCGGTAAAAAACCGGCAAGCCTACGGTGAAAAAACCAACAAAACAGGACCTAAACTGGGGCAATCACAACCTCGAATACTCCCGGCAAAAGTTGTTACACTGACCTCATGCTGGATGAATTGCACTTTCGCCGCATGGCTGAAGCCGCTCTCAACGCGTTGCTGCAACACCTGATTGTGCGCGAGGAAGAAGCCGGATCCGGCTTTGAGGCCGACGAGCAGAACGGCGTTTTGAATCTGCTTTTTGAAGAGCCGCCGGGCAAGTTCGTCATCACGCCCAATGCGCCGGTGCGCCAGATTTGGATCTCGGCGCTCTCCACCAGCTTCAAGCTCGACTGGGATGAAACCGCCTCGGCCTTCATCCTGCCCCGCACCGGCGAGCAACTCACGGCGCTGGTTGACCGGCTGATTGCGGAGCACCTGGCAGGCTGAAAGAGCGGCTTGACCATTCGCTCTTCAGTGAAGCCAGCGCAGCTCCAGCCTGCTCTTCGGCGGCACCGGCAGCACGATGAAACCCTCGCGCCAGTGGCCCTCCTCACGGCGCGGCGGGTTGCCGACGATGTGCGCTCCAGCGGTATTGCGCTCTTCCAGAGCCAATCCCGGCAAACCGCCGACGATGGCCTGCAACTGATCGTGATTGGGCGGGCGATTCACGGTAAAGGGTATCAGCGCACGCAGTGCGCCATAAGCCTCAGCCAGGTCGCTCACCCTGGTCCGGCGCTTGGCAGGCAAGGGCTTCAATCCCAACGACTTCCAGGCTGCAAAGGGACAGCTCTCGACAAGCAGCCGCTCCTGGTTCTGGTCTTGTACGGAGACGGGCTGCTCACGCGTCGCAAGCCGGCGCCAGCCCCTGCGGCAGAGAGCGTCATACACATCCAGGCAGAACTCGGCAAAGGGCCGGTAACTGAGCGGCTTCACCATACCGGGAAGCCCCGTCTTGGCCGCGGTATTCAACTGCCGCTCGCTTATTCTGGCGTGTTCCAGACCATTGGTTGGCGACTTCCAGGCCTGCGGTCCATCCAGCACCAGCACGCGGATGCCACGCGTGGCGCACAGGTGGTTCAGCCTTCCCGCCAAAGTCTCCACCTCGATGGGGCCGGGATCGTTCCACAGAATCGTCTCGCAGGTGATCAGACCTTCAGGTGTGCTGGCCTCTGGAGAGGCCGATTTGAGCGGCCGGCCGGGCAGGGACTTCGCAGAGTGCGCAAGGCGCGCCCGTTCGAGCACCACGATGCCCAGATCGGACCAGCGGCGAGTTGCAAGATCAACCGATAGGACTGCCACGCCCTAACACTACGTCCGCAACGCGCGCAGGACAATCAGGCCGAGCAATAATTTGAAATGGCTTGAACGCAATTGAAACCATGAGCCGAAACGGGACGGCTCAGGTCAGTGGCTCGTGGTAGTGTTCAACGACTGGAAAAGGATCGTAAAAGTGATGCAATTCCCGCTTCCATACCTGGTATTCCGGTGAGCTGCGAAATCCAACTGTATGGTCTTCAAGGGTTTCCCACTCTACTAACAAAATGTATCTGCTGGCGCGTTCCGCGCAGTGGCGAATCTGATGGGAGTGGTAACCACGCATGGATGAGAGGAGGTGAGAAGCACTTTTGAAGGCGGATTCAAAAGCATCTTCTTGCCCAGCAAGTACATCAAGAATTGCGACTTCCAGAATCATGGAGGGTTCCCCGACAGCAGGTTTTTCATTCAGCTAAAACTATGACCTCCACCACGGTATCATCGGCAGGCGCGTGGCAGATCTGGTGGAGATTCGGAATATTCGCTTCTTTGGCAAGCAAACCTCCTTTGCGTTATACTAGTCAAAGCCTCAAGAGGGCAGGGGAAGTCCTGTCTCACGGGCGATCTGGAGAGCGAAAACCTCTCCGGCCAAACGAGAAGAAAATGCCCAAGTTGAAGACCCATACGGGCGCGGCCAAGCGCTTCAGCAAGACTGGCACCGGCAAGATCAAGCGGGGCCAGGCGAAGACGCGGCACATCCTTACTTCGAAGCTGCCAAAGACGAAACGCAAGCTGGGCAAGACCCTGATGGTTTCCGATGGCGACTACAAGAAGGTAGCGCGCATGATTCCTTACGCCTGACCATTGCATGGAGCAGCCTTTTGGAAGAGGGCTGCGACAGTGCTTTTGGGCTGATTTTTCGGCCCCCGCCGGTAGCGAAACGCGTTCGCGCTGGCGAGAGATTCAGGCTTGAACAAAGCGAGTGAAGAGGTAAACAGCTCGGCCCGCAAAGGGTTCTGGCCTCCTGCCTCCAGCCGCATCACCGAACGCAAAATGGAGAAATCGTTATGCCCCGCGTAAAACGCAGTACCAAGCGGAGTGACCGCCGCAAAAAGATTCTTGAGAGGGCGAGTGGATATTTCCTTACCAAATCCAAGCTCTATCAGGCAGCCCAGGAGGCCGTCGAGCGCGGCCTCAAGTTCGCCTATACAGGCCGCAAGCAGAAGAAGCGCCAGTTCCGCTCGCTGTGGATCGTGCGCATCTCAGCCGCCTGCAAGCTGAACCACTTCAGCTACTCGCAGCTCATCAATGGATTGAAGAAGGCCGGCGTCGAGCTGGACCGCAAGATCCTCTCCGACATCGCCATCAAGGACGCGGCTGGCTTTACCGCGCTGGTCGAAAAGGCTAAAGCCGCGTTGGCTGCCGAGAAGAAGGCAGCGTAAGAGCGAGTCAGCGTGCGCTTTGCGCGCATTAGCAAGTTAGCGAAACGGCCCCGCGACGCGGGGCCGTTTCTGTTAGTGGCTTAGCAATCGCGGCGCGATGTACAGTAGTTTATCCTTATCTATACGCATATGAACATCGAAATTCCGAATCTGACAGCATTTGATGAGCCTGCGCTTGTCCAGGCCTTTGCTCAACTGGAAGCACAGGCCCGTAAAGCCGCAGCAGCAATCAGCGACGAAGCAGGTGTTGAAGCCTTTCGCTTGGAATGGCTGGGCCGCAAGCAAGGCCTGCTCAAAGAAGTCTCTGACCGCTGGCTGAAGGCTGCGCCCGTTGAGGCCAAGAAGCTGCTGGGCCAGCGTTTCAACGCGTTCAAGGCAGTTGTAGAAGGCCTGCTGGACCAAGCGCTAGGCGCGGGACCGACGGATGCCGCACTTGCCGCCGAAGCCATCGACATTACGCTGCCGGGAACGCAGCGGCTCACTGGCGCAGAGCATCCGATCACCAAAACGCTCAACGAAATTGTCGCAGTTTTCGCGGCGCTGGGCTACTCGGTCGGCGTGGGGCCGGAGGTAGAAACCGACTACTATAACTTCGAGAGTATGAACTTTCCTCCCGGTCATCCGGCGCGGGATACGCAGGATACGTTGGTTGTGGCTGGGCAGGAGCGCAGGCCGCAGCGCGACCGCCTGTTGATGCGCACTCATACTTCGCCGGTTCAGATGCGCACGATGGAGTCGCAGCCACCTCCGGTGCGCATCGTGATTCCCGGCAAGGTGCATCGCAATGACGCCGCCGACGCCACCCACTCGCCGATCTTCCATCAAGTTGAAGGCCTCTGTGTAGACACCAACATTACCTTCAGCGACCTCAAAGGCACGCTTGATCACGCGATGAAAGCGCTCTTCGGCTCAGCCGTGAAGACACGCTTCTTTCCCTCCTTCTTTCCCTTCACCGAGCCGAGCGCCGATGTGCAGATCAGCTGCATCTTCTGTGGCGGCAAGGGCTGCCGCAAATGCAAGAACTCTGGCTGGATTGAGTTGCTGGGCTGTGGCATGGTGGACCCGGCGGTCTTCGCCTTCGCTGCCGAGAAGCAGCCCGCCTACGATCCGAAAAAAATCTCCGGCTTCGCGTTTGGCATGGGCGTCGAGCGCATCGCGATGATGAAGTATGGGATCAGCGAAATCGGGAGTTTTTACGCAGGAGATATGCGGTTTTTGGGGCAATTTGCATGAGTTGCGGAGTTAGCGGAGCTAGCGTGGTTATGCAAGGATCATTGCGGAGGCAGAAATGGCACGGCCAAAGAGTTATAGAGATTTGATTGTTTGGCAAAAGGCTATGGACTTGGCTCGATGCGCGTATACGATTAGTCAAGGCTTGCCCAAGTCTGAGGCGTATGGATTGCTTACACAAATTGGACGCGCTGCCGTGTCAGTTCCAAGCAATATCGCCGAAGGATATGGGCGGTTGAGCGATTTACAATTTCGGCATTTTCTGGGAAATGCGAGAGGCTCTCTTTATGAAATGCAAACCCAGCTCGAATTGGCCGGGGAACTAGGTTATCTCGATGAAAAATTAGTGCGGGAAATAATGGATCATGGATCGGAGGTTGCGCGATTGATCAACGGATTGATTTCGGTACTAACCGATGCGAGAGTAGCGAAGAAGACTGATAAGCAAGCATTGCCCGCTAACTCCGCTAACCTCGCTAACTCCGCTAGCACCGCTGACGAAGGGTTTTGCCGATGAAAATTCTCACCAAATGGTTGCGGGCGTATTTGCCGGGATTGAATGTGAGCGACGCCCAACTCGCTGAAGACCTTACCTTGCGCGGCATTGCCGTTGATGGCATCTACCCGTTCGGTGACGGCAACGGCTCATACTACGAGATGGACATTACCACCAACCGCGTCGACGCGATGAATCACTACGGCGTGGCGCGCGAAGCGGCGGCGATCTACGGGCTGGCGCTGGCGGAACTTGATTTCGCATTGCCGAAGGCGCGCAAGGCGGCCAAGGAATTCTCGGTCAGAATTGAAGCCCAGGATGCTTGCGGCCGCTTCACGGCACGGGTGCTGCGCGATGTCACGATTAGTGGTTCGAAGGATTGGTTTACCGGCGCTGAGGTTTCTACTTACTTTGGGCTGCTTGAGCAGAAGCAGATCTCCAATGCCGTGGACGCTACCAACTTCGCTTGGCTGGCGATGGGCCAGCCGACGCACGTCTTCGATCTGGACAAACTCGAAGGCGGCATCGTGGTGCGGCGCGCAAAGAAGGGCGAGAAGCTCAAGACGCTGGACGGCGTGGAGCGCACACTCGATCCCGAAGACCTGATCATCGCCGACCATGTGAAGCCGCTCGGCCTAGCCGGAGTCATGGGCGGCTGGGATTCGATGATTACCGCCGAGACGAAGAATGTCTTGGTCGAAGCCGCGTGGTTTGATCCGGTCGCGGTGCGGCGCACAGCGCGCCGTCACGGCCTGCATACGGACGCGAGTCACAGATTCGAGCGCGGGGCCGACTTCAATGCTGCGTCTGTTGCCTCGGCTTTGGTGAGTAGCATTTTGCTGGCGAGCGGCGGATGGATTGAAGGCGATCTGGTGGATGTGCGCGTGGCTGCGCTCGAAGCGCGCACCGCCAACCGCAAACCGGTAGCGCTTGCGCTCAGCGAGGTGCGGCGGATACTGGGCACGACCATTGACGCCGATGGCATCACCGCGGCGACGGTCGAGTCGGTACTGACGGCGCTGGGATGCAAGTTGGCGAGCCAGCAAGTTAGCGAGGCAGCCTGGCAGGTGACGCTGCCAAGTTGGCGGCTGGACATCGAGCGTGAGATTGATCTCATCGAAGAGGTGGCGCGGGTTTACGGCTTTAATCGCTTTGCCAATACGCTGCCGGCATTTGGCGAAGGAGTGCGCGCGCTACCCTGGGCGGAGAAAGAATCAGCGGCGCGGAGCACGCTTCTCTCCGCAGGTTTTCATGAGGCAATTTCGAGTACCTTCTGCTCAGCAGCCGAGGCTGCGCTGACGGCGCCGCAGCCGGGACTCACGGTTCCGCTTGGCAATCCTCTCAGCGAGGAGGCAGGCGTGCTGAGGCCGTCGCTGGTGCCGGGATTGCTCACGATGATCGCCGGCAATCTTCACCGCGATGTGAGCGATGTGCGGCTCTTCGAGCTAGGCACGGTCTTCAGCGGCAGCACAGAAAAAGTGGAGGAGCGGCCCGCGCTGTCATTTGGTGTGGTGGGATGCTTGCCGGAGCAAGGAGCGCTGCACGCGGCACGTGCAATTGAATTTCACGATCTGAAGGGCGTGGTGGAGCAGGTTCTGGCGCGCTTCCAATCGCGGAGTGTTTACTTCGATCGCTTCAGCGCCGGCGATGGATTGACTCCGGAGTGGCTGCATCCGTATCGCTCGGCGCGGGTTTCCGTCGATGGCGCTACCGTTGGCTGGTTCGGCCAACTGCATCCGCGGGAGCAGGCGGCGCGCAAGCTGAAGGAGCCGGTGCTGGTGGGCGAGATCTATCTCGACCGGCTCTATAAATTGCCGCTGCGCCAGCCGGTTGCGCGGGAGATTTCGCGTTTTCAGACCGTTCGCCGCGATTTTTCGCTGGTGCTGGAAGAAAGCATTACCTGGGAGAAGATCGACGATGCGGTGGCGGCACTGCGAATTCCAGAACTGGTGGAGTGGCGCGCGCGCGAGGTCTTCCGCGATGCGAAGCTGGGAGTTGGCGAGTACTCGCTTTTGCTGGGCGCTACCTTTCAGGCCGCCGACCGCACCCTGCGCGAGGAGGAGTTGCAGAGCTTCCAGACGCGGGTCGTTGAAGCTGTTGGCAAAGTTGGGGCGCGCCTGCGGAGTTAGGGCCTGTTAACGCTACCTCAGGCGGATGGCGTTGCGAGCGAAAAACCGCTCAGACGAGGCGGAGTCCGCAGGGTTTGGTTGTTCCAAGCACAAGGACGACAACGAAGTATGAGTGATTTTT
>JBAVDS010000098.1:0-4800 GCA_049587335.1 Occallatibacter sp.
TCGACCTATACTGACGCGCAGCGTTGCGAGCGAGAATCCGTCCAGACGAGGCGGAGTCCGCAGGGTTTGGTTGTTCCAAGCACAAGGACGACTACAAAGTATGGGCGGATTCTCGCCGCAACCCAAAGGGACGGGGCCAATTTTCCTCATTTCTTCGTTGCTCGTCGCTCCAGTAACCGGCTACAGTTCACTTCTCGCGCCTCGAACTGAGAAAAATTGGCTCCCGTCGCTGTCCTGCCAGTATAGGTCGATACAGCCTAGGGATTGACGAGCTGCGTGGCATGATTTCCGCGCGGCACGGCAATCAGCGCCGTGGGATTTTGACCGGAGGGGTAGGGCGTGGCCTGCGCAGCCGACAGAGCGCCGGAGGTCGCGTCCAGGCGGAAGCCGGAGACGGAGTCGCCGAGGTAGTTGGCGGTATAGACAAAGCGGCCCAACGCCGGATCCACAATCACATCGACCGGCTGGGTGTCGGTGGGATTGGTCTGGGTTCCCGATATGTTGACCGAGATGGTTGGATTTCCGGTGAGCGGCACGATGGTGTAGGCCAAAACGACGGAATCCAGCTCGTCGGTGACATAGATGAACAATCCGCGCGGATCGATGGTGATGGCGGAGGGTTCATTGCCGGTTCTGAAGGGACCGGTCGGCATGAATTTCAGTACATTGCCGTCCTGAATCGTATAGCCAATGAGCTGGTTGTTGGCGTAATCGGTGACATAGACGAAGCGATTGGTGGGATCGGCGGCCAGCGCGGAGGGCTTGTTGCCGGCCTGCCAGGGGCTGACGGTCGCGGCGGGATTACCGGAGGTGACAGCGGTCAAAGCGCCGGAAGAGCCGACAGTGAAACCAAAGATCCAACCGGAGTTCGCGTTGCTGGTAATGGCGCCGCCGGGATTGTAGGCCGACTGATCGTATGCAGTGGCAAAGACGGCGGAATTATTCGCGAGCACTGTGACGCCAGTGGGGATGATCGTGTCGCTGGCGTAACCGGGAACGGTCAGGGCCACGGAAGAGGCCGCGGCGCCGATCGCGCCAGAGGTAAGAGGATAGGCCGTAAGCGTGGCGGAGGCGGTTCCGGAGACGGCATAGAGATAGGTTCCCGCCGAGTTCACCGTGATGGCGACCGGGGCGCTGGCGAGCGTGGCCTTGTCGGACTGCAATGCCAGAGTACCGGTCAGCGAGATGGAATAGTGAACGATGGTGTTGTTTCCCGCATTGGCGACGTAGAGATTCGAGTAGTCGGGCGTGACGGCCAGCGCCACCGGCGAGCTGACGCCGGAGGTAACCGCCGCGCCAGCCGTGCGCAGGGCGCCGGACTGCGCATCCGCCGCGTAAGTATCGATGCCGGCGGAGGTGGCCACGTAAACATAATCGATGGTGGTAATCGCGCAGGCAGTGAAAAGAGCGGCCACGAGCAGGCCGATGGAAGAGACCAGAAAAAGCTGGCTCAATTTGCTGAACTTCATGCGCTTCCTTCGTCATGGGCGATCAAGCTGCACGCCCGAAAAGATAACTGGTTAAGTTGCCCCGTAGGTATTGTAAAAGCCCGGTACGGGGTGCTGCTAGTGTCTCCGGCGGCGGACCGAAGGCGCGCTCACTTCAAAGAGACTTTGTGCGGAACGGCCGCCACGGCAGTGGGCTGGGCATTGGCGGTGTAAGGAGTGTGCTGCGTATCGATGAGAGTGCCGGCGGTGATGCCGGTGGTGCTCATCTCGAAGTCGGAGATGGTGCCGTTGGCGCCGTTGCCGAGAAAATTGGCGGTAAAGACAAAGTGGTTGGTCGATGGGTCGATACCGATGGCGACGGGTTGAATGCCGGCGGCATAGCTGCCGATGCGGGTCAGGACGCCATTGCTGATCGAGTACGCGGTCACGTTGCCATCCAATGCATTGGCGACGTAGGCATAGGGATACTCGGAATCGATTGCAATCCCGGAGGGCTGATTGCCGGTTGGATACGGGCTTCCAGCCAGTTTAGTCAAGCTTCCGGACGAAATTGCGTAGCCGAGGATATCGCTGTTTGTGGAATCCGTGATGTAGAGATAGGCACCAGTGGAATCGCTGGCAATGGCCGAGGGATGAACGCCCGCGGCAATGGGAACACCGCCGTTGAGAGGCTTCAGCACTCCGCCCGATCCGATGGAAAATGCGAAGACGTAGCCGGCATTGGCGGTCGTATCGTAGGCGCTGACGTAGACGAAATCATTCGTGGGCAGCACCATAACGCCGGTCGGTTGAATCACGTCATTGGGGCTGGAGGGCAGGGTTAGCGGCCAGTAGCTCGCGCCAATTGCGGGGTTGTTGACGGGCGATCCCAGCGAGTCGGGATAGGGATACTTATTCTGGGCCTTGGCCTGGTCTGAGGTGAGCAGCGTGTAGACAGAGATCGAACCTGTGCATGGGTCCAGAGTCGAGCAGCCAGGCAGAGGCTGGTATGTATCCGCGACAAACAGATACGAACTGTTCACGGTAACCGCGAGGGGGAAGATACCGGGCGTATCGACGGTGTTGAGGGGATAGAGCTTGCCGTCGGGGCCAATCTTGAATTGTACGACGGTGTCGTCGTCGTGATTGACCACATAGAGATTCTCGTAGTCGGGAGAGATAGCCTCCGCCACCGGGTTGCGGCCTGCCGAGGGAAAGGGCGAAGTGGGGATCTGGCGCATAAAGCCGGAGACAGCGTTGATCTCGAAGACATCGATTTCGCCGTAGTTGTTCGCTCCAGCGGCCTTGGAACTGGTCACATAAACGAAGTCCGTAGTAAGTGTGCCGCAAGCGGTCACCAGAGCGGCCACCAGCAGGCTGGCTGCGGCCACCAGCAGCAGCTGGCTCGATTTGTTAAACTTCATGCGCATCTTTCATCAGTGGGCCGCAATCCGAGGCCCGCAAAACTCCGGTTGAGAATCGAATCCAGAGCGCGAGCAAGAGATCGTGCCCCGGAATTCGGCTGCATTCTTGATTCCATCCGACCATGTGCCGCCTGAAGCGGTAACCATCCTCCACCGCAGGCAGCACTTGCATCAAACGACGGCCTAGTTCGTGCGTCCATCGACCAGGCACCAGGTCGGCGGACCGGTCAGCGAATAGCTGGACGGCGCCTTGGAAGCCTGGGAGAGTGGGATGAGCAACCCAGTTTCTGCGGAGAGCTCCTGGCCAGTGACAGTTGAATCGTTGAAGTTGGCCGTATAGATGAACTGGTTTGAAGGGTCCTCAACGAGGCACTGCGGTCCGCCACCGCTGCCAAAGCCGATGGGAACGCCGGGGATTTCTTCGGGCTGAAGCGGTGAGTTCATCACGAATCCGGCAATGCCGCTCTGGGCTGTTCCCGTGCCTGAGGTATTGTTTCCGTAGTTGGCAACGTAGAAATCCTTGCCTTTGTTCTCGTCGACGAGAAGAAAGACGGGATTCGATTGATTGGGGTCGTCGGGAAAGGGACCGTTGACGGTGGACTGCAAGGAGCCGTTGGTACCAATGGTGAATGGCAGAATCTGGCTGGCAGCGCCGGTCGGATTGGTGGCGAGCGGCTCGTCGTCGAGGACAAAGACATAACCCGCTCCACCAACAATTGCTCTTCCCTGCGTGATGTTCAGTGGCTGGGGGGTGGTGAGTCCGACGGTCAACTGGCCATTGGCTGAGTTGTAAATGTAAGGGAAGTAGGATGAGCCGCCAGTGTAAGGATACTGGGTTTGCACGGCGGGGGCATTGAGTGTGAGCAGGTCGCCGGAGATCAAACTCATATCGACGGAGTTGGCGGGAACCGGGAAGTAGGGCACGGTGGAACCGTTCACCCTGGTGGCGACCGTGTCGGGAACCAGGCTGAGGCGTCCGGTGGAGGAATCGATATGGAATGTGGTCACATCGCCGCAGACGGTAATGGGGTTGCCGTTGACATCCTTGCCGAGCTCCGTGGCGCAGAGGGGATTCGGATTGGCCACGCTGGAAGCGATGGGGTTTGCGGGCGTAGAGGAGGGAGCCGCGGAGTCATGGTCCAGCACGTACAGGTAAGCTCCGGAGGAGTCGGCGGTCATGCGGTAGGGGTTGAGGCCCTGCGTATAGAAGGTCTCCTGCGCCGTGAGAATGCCGTTGGCGCCGACGGCAAACTGGGTAACGTTGGAGCCCAGGCAGGGATCCGCCGTGGTGCAGTTGCCATTCCCCTCTTTATTCGCGCCCCGATTGAGGACATAGAAGAAGCGGCTGCCGGGAAGCAGGAGAGCGCGAACCGGATTGGCGCCTCCGGAAGAGATGGGCAGTCCGGCAATCGGATTCAGCTTGCCGGTATTGTGGTCGATCTTGAATCCGGAGATGATGCCGCTGCCGCTGGTCTCGGACGTCACCGTCCCCGTCACATACAAGTAGCCGACCGAATAACTCTGAACGCAAGACGTGATGCAGAGAACAAGGCCTGCTGAGAGAGTGCTCATCAGAAGGGCCTTGCCGAATTTCGTAAACTTCATGCGATTCCTTCATCCTGGTCCGGCGTACGCCGCCAAGTTTTGCTAGTTCCACAGCAGAGCTGGGTTGGGACGGGTCCCTGTTGCATTGTAAAAGCCCAGGGCGGGTTATGCCTAGTTTTAGCAACAGACAGCACAAAACAGCGCATTTTTCCGATCCTGGCAGCCCCAAAGGCAGAAAATGGCTCCGTGAATCGGGCGAAGCAAAGTAAAACTGCTCCTAGGGCCTGTTAACACTACCTCAGGTGGCGGCGACGGCGGCCAATTTTTCTCAGTTCGAGGCGCGAGGAGCGAACTGTAGCCGGTTACTGGAGCGACGAGCAACGATGAAATGGGGAAAATTGGCC
>JBAVDS010000099.1:0-2047 GCA_049587335.1 Occallatibacter sp.
CGATTGGCTTCGCCGTCTTCGTGCGCGTGCAGCCGCCGACGGTGATCCGCATCGGCCCCAATGGCGACGCCTCGGTTGTCGGCAAGCCAGCGAAAGGCACGGTGACGGATCTTGCCACGGCGGGCACGGATCAGTTTTTGGACGAGGCCTTCGTCAAGCGCTTTTTGACCAGCTACCTTAATTACTCGCCATCCGACGTGGACGACCACTGGGCCGCAAGCCTCAACATGATGACCCGCAACCTGCGTGGCTACACGTTGAAGGCGATGGCCGACGACAACACCCGCGGGAAGATTGACGACGGACAGATTCAATCGGTCTTTCATCTGCGCGAACTCGATCCGGTGACAGGTGAGCCGCTGACCTATCTGGTCTACGGGGTCAAGGACGTTCACCATCTCTCGAATGGAACCGAGGTCACCGATCACTTTGTAAATGAATACCGCATCCGGGTAATTGCGGACAAAAGATCTGATGCCAACCCCGATGGGTTGTGGATCGCCGAGTACAGCGAGCGGCCTATCGACGGCGAGCGGCGCAATCAGATTCTGAATGCGCCCGACACGGTAACCAGTAGCGAAACCGCGGCAAATCAGGGAGGCCAGTGATGGCGACAGCAGCAGTGGGCGCACCTCGAAACGAGCAACAGCCGGGACTGACCGCCGAGCCGAGCCGTAGGCGCAGGCGCGGGCACGAGGAGGATCAACAAGCCCGATACTTCCTGGCCAAAGAAGGATCGTCTCCCGAAAAGCCAGAGTTGGGCGCCGAAGCCGCAAACGAAGGCGAGGCTCTGATCAGGGCATTTCAAACGAAGAGCGGGTTGCTCTACTCCGTCGTGGTCTACAAGGCGGAGGCTGAGATTCAGAACGGTTCTCCGACATTGGTGAAGCGGCCTGTGCGCAAGTAGCGGGGGCCATAGTCAGCAGTTGGGGTCAACGGATTCAAAGAGGATACATCCCTGAAATACGGACCTTGTCATCCTCCTTTGACGCCTTATCGCTCGCGCGATGAGGAATTCCGCTGACCCGGTTTGAACTCTCGAACCTGGTTGGATTGTCACCCACCCCTAACGCGGGCGGCCAGACGAAGAGAACCATGTTCGATAGTGGCGACCGGGATCGGCAGATCTCTAGTCACTTCGTCTCGAAGCGCCAGACAAGTGAGGAGAAAATGACAGCGACGAGGACACAGAAGACGGCCATCGATCAACGGCTCATTCTTGAGCTGAGCATTGATGCGTCCGGTGAAGTGACCCGCAAGCCAAGCCAACTGGGCCGCAAGGATACGCTCGAGGGCAAACTGCTCGCCGAGCTCTATCCCGGCATCCAGGTAGCGCGCGTCAGCGTGCCGCATGAGTTGACGCCGTATGAGCAGTCAGTGGTGGAAAACCGCATGGCCAAGCTCATTTACGGCGGGGTCGAGTATCGTTTGGTGGGCGCGAGCAATTCGGCGAAGGACGGCAAGTTCTATTTTGTCGATCTCGCGCACTCCAAACAGATTGCTGAGCGCTTTCAGCATTGGCCCGAGGCGGCAATGGTGTACTTTGCCATTCTCGTCTCCGACTGCAGGCTGATGGTGGACGAACCAAACTTCCGCGTGGCCGTTGTCCAGGAGCACGCTCTTGGCACCAACGACTGCCGCGGATGGGTTCGTGAGTCCGTCTACCGCAAGCTCAAGATCGGCACGAACAGGTTCTGCCAGTTCCGACTGGCGTTCGATGCGCATGAACCGAAGCAGGCAAAAGGCGCACTCAAGGCGATGAGCGATCGCGTAGCCGACAGGCTGGGCGTCGATTTCATTCTGCCCGATAGCGCCACGAAACCGGCATTGAAAGGAGGTCTGCGCTTCCTTCCACAGCTGGGCACATCGGGCCGGTTGTATACAGGTCCAGCGGTTCTCGGGATCAAGGAAATCTCCCGGGCATTGGAGTTTGGATCGAGCTATACGCTGGTCGAGCACGCTTCGGAAGACAGCCTTCAACTTGAGATCATGCCTCGGGCCATTGAGCAGATTCGCAAGGTGAGAAAGGCTTGGGACGAGGGCGATT
>JBAVDS010000100.1:0-2250 GCA_049587335.1 Occallatibacter sp.
GGAACATGGGGCGCCTATCATGCGGCCCGCATTGCGGCACAGGGATTGGCGAATGTGACGAAACGATCATCAGAGAAGAAATAGGAGGTTTTTCATGAAGACGAATGCGGATGCTTCAGGCGAGGCCGCCATTGTGAGGCCCAAGTATTACGAAGTAGACGGTGCGTTGCGAGCGAATGCGAATCGCGCCTGGTTGCTGGCGTTTCTGACAATCCCCATCGCATTGGCTGCAATCGGTATCGCCGTCTTCGCGCGCATGCAACCGCCAACGGTGATTCGCATCGGTCCGAATGGCGACGCCTCGGTTGTGGGCAAGCCCGCCAAAGGTGGTGTGGCTGATCTCGCCACAGCGGGCACGGACCAGTTTCTCGATGAAGCCTTTGTTAAAAGATTCCTGACGAGCTATCTCAATTACTCGCCGTCCGATGTGGACGACCACTGGTCGGCAAGCCTCAATATGATGACTCGCAACCTGCGTGGCTACACGTTGAAGGCGATGGCCGACGACAATACACGCGGCAAGATCGATGACGGACAGATTCAATCGGTCTTTCATCTGCGTGAACTCGACGCTGTATCGGGAGATCCACTCACCTATCTGGTCTACGGAGTCAAGGACGTTCATCATCTCTCAAACGGAACCGAAGTCACTGATCACTTTGTGAATGAATACCGCATCCGGGTAATTGCGGACAAAAGATCGGATACGAATCCCGATGGGTTGTGGATCGCCGAGTACAGCGAGCGGCCCATCGATGGCGAGCGGCGCAATCAAATTCTGAATGCGCCAGACACAGTAACCGGCAGTGAAACAGCGGCAAATCAAGGAGGCCAGTGATGGCGACAGCAACAGTGAGCGTACCCCGAAACGAGCAATTGCCGACGCCGGCTACTGAGCCGAAACAGAGACGTAGGCGTGGCCACGAGGAAGATCAGCAAGCCCGATACTTCCTGGCCAAGGATGGATCGTCGCTCGAAAAGCCTGAGCTTGGTGCCGAGGCTGCAAACGAAGGTGAGGCTCTGATCAAAGCATTTCAAACAAAGAGCGGTCTGCTCTACGCCGTCGTGGTCTATAAGGCGGAGGCAGAGATCCAAGGCGGTTCTCCAACATTGGTGAAGCGGCCCGTGCGCAAATAGCAGGGCCATAGGTCAACGGATTCAAAGAGGATACAACCCTGAAATATGGCAATTGTCATCCTCCTTTGACGCCTTATCGTATGCGCGATGAGGAATTCCGCTGACCCGGTTTGCAATCTCGAACCTGGTTGGATCATTACCACCCCTAACGCGGGCGGCCAGGCGAAGAGATTCAAGACCGGGATCGGCAGATCTCTAGTCACTTCGTCTCGAAGCGCCAGACAAGTGAGGAGAAAATGACAGCGAACAGAACACAGAAGACGGCCATCGATCAACGGCTCATTCTTGAGCTGAGCATTGATGCGTCCGGAGAAGCGACCCGCAAGCCTAGCCAACTGGGCCGCAAGGATACGCTCGAAGGCAAATTGCTTGCTGAGCTTTATCCCGGCATCCAGGTAGCGCGCATCAGCGTGCCGCATGAGTTGACGCCGTATGAGCAGTCTGTGGTCGAAAACCGCATGGCCAAGCTCGTTTACGGCGGGGTCGAATATCGTTTGGTGGGCGCGAGCAATTCGGCAAAGGACGGCAAGTTCTACTTTGTTGATCTTGCGCACTCCAAACAGATTGCTGAGCGCTTTCAGCATTGGCCCGAGGCAGCGATGGTGTACTTTGCCATTCTCGTCTCCGACTGCAGGCTCATGGTAGACGAACCAAACTTTCGCGTCGCCGTTGTCCAGGAGCACGCTCTTGGAACCAATGACTGCCGTGGATGGGTTCGTGAGTCCGTCTACCGCAAGCTCAAGATTGGCACCAACAGGTTCTGCCAGTTCCGGCTGGCGTTCGATGCGCATGAACCGAAGCAGGCAAAAGGCGCACTCAAGGCAATGAGCGACCGCGTAGCCGACAGGCTTGGGGTCGATCTTATTCTGCCCGATAGCGCCACGAAACCGGCATTGAAAGGAGGCCTACGCTTCCTTCCACAGTTGGGTACATCGGGCCGGTTGTATACGGGGCCAGCGGTGCTCGGGATCAAGGAAATCTCCCGTGCATTGGAGTTTGGATCGAGCTATACGCTGGTCGAGCACGCTTCGGAAGACAGCCTTCAACTTGAGATCATGCCTCGGGCCATTGAGCAGATTCGCAAGGTGAGAAAGGCTTGGGACGAGGGCGATT
>JBAVDS010000101.1:0-33134 GCA_049587335.1 Occallatibacter sp.
GGCCAATTTTCCCCATTTCATCGTTGCTCGTCGCTCCAGTAACCGGCTACAGTTCGCTCCTCGCGCCTCGAACTGAGAAAAATTGGCCGCCGTCGCCGCCACCTGAGGTAGTGTTAACAGGCCCTAGAACTTCCGCGCAGAGTTGCGCGGCCTCATGCCGCAGACTCATCGTGCGGCACAAAGTCTTCTCTGCCGCGTCCAATCCTCTGAAGTTTCCCCGCTGCAGTTGCCGGTAAACTGAAGAGAGAGGTTTTTTGTGCTTCGACATTCTCGATTTCTCCTGCCTTCTATCTTGATTTGCGCCACGGCTGCTCTCTTTGGGCAGGAGTCTTCCGCGCCAGCTACGGCGACGGAGGCAAGCGCTGCTACCAATTCCATTTCAACGGAGGTGGCGGAGGCCGAGGCGGCGATCGTCAAGAACGACTGGAAGACGGCCGAAGACAAGCTGGATCTCTGGCTTGCGCACGCACCCACAGATGCGCGGGCGCTCTTCGACGCGGGCTACGTGGCCGACGCGCAAAATCGCCTGGAGGATGCGGCGACGCTCTACCAGCGCGCCGTCGAGGCGAATCCAAAATCATTTGAGGCGCACGTGGAACTGGGAATGCTGCTGGCCCGTCAGGGCAAGACGGCTGATGCGCGGAAAGAACTGACGGCGGCAACCGAGCTTGATCCCGGCGTGGCGGGAACTGGCGCCACAGCGCGGGCATGGCGCGCGCTGGCCCAGATCGATCGCGCGAGCGACCCAGCCGCAGCCTCGGCGGATTTGCTGCAAGCGCTGAAGCTATCGCCTGAAACTACGGACGATACGCTGTTGGCGGCGAGCCTTGCCGAGCAGAGTGGCCAGAATGATGCTGCCGAGAAGGCCTATCGGAGAGTTTTGGCGAGCGATGCAAACTCCGCACCGGCCAATGCCGGACTGGCTCACGTGATGATTGTGCGCAAGGAGTACTCCGAAGCCGAAGAGCTGCTGCGCAAGGCGCTGGCACAATTGCCCGGCGACCCGGCGCTGACCGCGCAACTGGCCACGGTGCTGGCGGCTGAGGACAAGCCGGAGGCGCTGCCTCTGCTGCAGAAATTGCATGAAGCGCATCCCAAGGATGCGGAGATTACGCGAATGCTGGCCGATGTGCTGGCCGTCGCCGGAGACCCGGTGGCTTCGGACAAGCTGTACATGACATTGTTGGCGGCCCGCCCCGACGATCCGGAGTTACTGGTGGCTCATGGAGAGAACCTGACGCACGAACTCAACTACGGCGCGGCCTTTGCGGTCTTCGACAAGGTAACGCGGCTGGACCCGGCCAATGCCGACGGATGGAGCGGATTGGCCTTTGCCGCCTCGCGCACCAATCAGCCTACGATTACGCTGCACGCCCTGACGATGCGGTCGAAGCTCCTGCCCGAACTGCCCTCTACCTATTTTCTTTGGGCAACGGCATACGATACGCTGCACGAGAACGCTCAGGCAATTGCGTACTATCATCACTTCCTGGATGCCTCCGCGGGAAAGTTTCCCAATCAAGAGTGGCAGGCCCGGCAGCGGCTGCTGTTGCTGGAGAAGAAATAGTGGGAGCGATTGAAGCGCGGTTCTTCCCTCGGGTTTCGAGCTGAACCTGTGCTCATCACACAGCTTTACCCGCCTCGCCGGATGGCAAGTTTGGCTTTACGCTGCTCCGCGGTGACGGTATGATAGGAGCGGAGTCCACCCTGGTTGCGGGAGTAGTTCAGTGGTAGAACGTCAGCTTCCCAAGCTGAATGTCGCCGGTTCGATCCCGGTCTCCCGCTCCAATAAAAACACTTCTCTCGCGGAATCCCCTTCCCTTCGTCTATCTTTCCTTGCAGAGATTATGCGTAGACATTCACGCTGGCGCTGCTTCCGGCATTGCCGCTGCTGACAATGGCGCTTGTGCCAGTGCTGCTGGAGCCGGCAGTGCTGGAAGGAGCGGCGCTGGAGCCGCCGTCGCCATACTTGCTTTCCAGTAGTGCGACCGTCGGGTTGGTTGAGCTGCTGGAGGAACTGAGGCCATAGGCGCTGTTCAGTATCGCGGTTGTGGGATCGGCCGGAGCTGCGTCCGAGGAGCTGCCAGAATTGGAGAGACTGAGCAGATCGTCAATTCATTGCACCGTCTGGGCCACAGCGGCGGTGGCATTTGCCATCGACTGTGAGGGGGTGGATTTCAGGTCGTTCTGCACGGTTGCATATGCGGACTGGGCCGTGGAGAGATTGCCTGAACTGAGTGCGCTTCCCAAAGCAGACATATCGGTGGAGAGCTGCGAGGCGCCCGAAGTGCCGCTGCTAGAAGAAGTAGTCGATGGATTCAACTGGCTGTAGGCCTTGAATGCGCTTTCAGCGGCGGTGAGATTGCCGGAGGCAAGGCTCTGCTGGAGAGACTGCCACGCCTGCTGCGAAGCGGAAAGATTGCTCGACGCGGAGATGTATTGCGAGAATCCCGCGGTCGAAAGAGCGGCAACCGTCATCGAAACCCCGAATCCGGGAGTTGCACTCCCCCTCGGCAGTTTGTCGGCTCGGCGGCCTGAAAGTTGAGGCAAGACAAACACATCGTGAAAACTCTGGTAATTGTTGAAAGTTAAAGCATTTAGATTCGTGTGGGAAATAGACGGCCTCTTTGGCAAAAGTTTACGAATCCAAGCAACCTTTTCGCGGCTCACGCATCTATTCAAGTAACAAGCAGAGGCTTCCCCGAACTATCACCTGCCTTAGAAAGGTAGCCAATCCTTCTTGAGGGTCTTGTACAGACCTCTTCCCATCACCCCCCTCCTGCACCCCCTCCCTCAATGGCCTCTCAAGCGGGCCTGCCGGAAGGCAGGCCCACACGCTTGCAGAGCGGCAGATAAAATGGGAGTCAGATGCGTTCATCCTCCAATTCAGAGTCGTATCCAGCACAGCAGATCGAAGAGATTGATGCGCTTTTCAAACAGGCGGGTTTGAAGCGCAACCTGCGCGGAAAAGCTGCCGGTGTAACCGACCGGATGCGGCTGGAACGCTCGGCTCAGCATGAACTTACACCGGCTGCGCCGCTTCCGCACGTGGCTCCAAACGGAGTGGAATGGCTCGCTGTTCCCGGCTGGGAAAAGCTGAACTGGCTCTGCCACGGTTTCAGTACTCGCCGGGGCGGACGCAGTACGGCGTATTGCGCGGAGGGAGAGCCGGGTGAACTGAATCTTGGCTTTACCTCCGGCGACGAGCGGGAGACGGTCTTCCAGAATCGCCGTCTGCTGGCCGAAGCGGTGACGGGAGAGGCTGCTACGCCGCTGGCTGCCCTCCGGCAGATTCATTCCAGTCTCATCCATCGAGTGGGCGCTGCGGAGGCCGGCCGCGAAGCTCCGCTGCGGGGCGACGGGATGGTGACCGATGAGCCGGGCTTCCTGCTCGCCATTCAGACTGCCGATTGCATTCCTGTGCTGGTTGCCGACCGCAAACGGCGTGTAGTGGCAGCCTTTCACGCGGGCTGGCGTGGGACGGTGAAGCGCATTGTGGAGAATGGCGTGGGAGGGATGCGGCTTGACTTCGGCTGCCGGCCTGAAGATCTGATCGCCGCCATCGGACCTGGCATCGGCGCGTGCTGCTATGCGGTTGGCGATGAGGTGCTCAGCGAGTTCGAGTCGCAGTTTGCCTATGCCCGCGAGTTATTCCGCGAGGTCTACGATGCGGATCCGGTGCGGACGAAGTATCCCATGCTCTTTCTGACCCAGCGCGCGCCGGGGCACTCGGAGATTGGGCCTAGCCTGCACTTGAATCTGGTGGAAGCGAATCGCCGTCAACTGCTTGCGGCGGGCCTCAAGCCGAGGCAGATTCATTTCGTGGGCGGCTGCACAAGCTGCCACAGGGAGCTGTTCTTCTCTCATCGCGGCTCTCAGGGTTATGCGGGACGGATGATGAGCGTGATCGGCATTCGGCTGCATTGACTTCTGAAGATCGCTCCGGCGATCCCTCATCACAAAAGCAGATCATGCGATGCGCGGCAAAAAAAACTCGGGCGCTGAAATCAGCGCCCGAGTGAGGTCGTGCCGAAGAGCAGGTTAGAAGTTCAGCCGTCCCTGGAACTGGAAGGCCCGTGAATCATTGCTGGCGATGCCCACCGTACCGAACGCAGTGCTGGTGGGATTGACGCCGATGCTCTGGTTGGCAAAGTTATTGCCAAGCGAGACGTGGTTGGTCACGTTTGCGCAATCCACGCGGAAGACGAACTTGGTGCGGTCGGTGATGCTGAAGGTGCGGTTGACCGACATCGTCAGACGATAAAGATCCGGTCCGCGTAGGCCGTAGGGAGCGACGCGAGCCGTGTCGCCAATGGTGTTGAGCTGGGTGTTGCAGAAGGGGCCGGAACTAGGGGCGCAAGTCGGTGCATTCGTACCCGCTCCGGGTGTGGTGCTGCTGATGTAGCCCTGGATGTATGGCCTGGTGGCGATCGTCGCCGATGTCAACCCTTGGCCCCACTTGCCATTGATGCGCGGGGAGCCGGAGAAGCTCCAGTTACGATCCATCATGACCTGTCCTTGCCCAAAGTTCTGCGCTGGCGAAGCGGCGGAGCCGACGATGGGCAGAGGAAGACCGGAGGCATCCTGGAAGATCGCAGAGATCTCCCAGTTGCCGGCCAGGGTGCGGACAGCGAAGTGATCGGAGCCGACGCCGCCCTTGCCAAAGGGCAGTTTGTAGACGCCGAAGACGGTGAGCAGTTGGGGTACGTCGGTTGTGCTCCTGGAGCGGTCGATGCGGTCGGCCTTCCAGGCCTGGTGGCTGACGTAGGTGTTGAAGGCAGCGGCTGGGATCGCATAGCCGCTGCGGATGGTTCCTACGTCGTCAAGGGTCTTTGAGTAGGTATAGTTCACGGTAAAGGTCAGCCCCTGGGACATACGCTGGGTCAGGCTGAGCTGCATCGCGTTGTACTCGGAGTTGGCTCCCATCACGCCGAAGGTATCGTTGACGCCGGAGTATTGCGGCATCCAGGTGAGCATATGGCCGATGGAGGCCGCTGAGTTAAGTGCCGCTGCTGCCGAGTAGGCCGGATAAGGCGCAGCAGCGGGGATGCAATTGCCGCAGGCCGTATTGACCGCCGCGATATTCGCCGGAGTCGCCGCCTTGCTCAGGTTGGCTGAGCCAGCCGTGGTGAGGTAGGTGGGATTAACCTGGTTGGACTGCAGACCGCGCAGGTTGTTGTTGCCGGGAAGGAAGTGGCCCTGTGTGCCGACGTAATTGACCGTGATGGTCATGGCCTTGGTCAGCTCACGCTGAATGCCGAAGTTATAGAAGCCGATCTCCGGAGCGCGGCCTCCATAGTAGGGATCTGCATAGTTTTGGGCCGATGCAGTCGCGTAGATGCCGCTCCTGCCGTAGCAGGGCGAAGTGATCTGGCCGCTGCAAACATAGTTTCCGGTGAGGATACCCGTCGAAGCAGCGGTCACGTTGATGCCGGTGACTGTCGGGAAGGTGAAGCCGGCGCCGCCGAAGTTGGCGTTCGGACCTGCAACGTTGGCACCTCCCGTTGTGGGAAAGTTCGGATTGGTGTTGAGGTAGAAGGAGGCGCCCAAGGTGCTGTCGGAGAAACCCGATTGGACCTGAAGGCCCTGAGATCCCGTTCCATCCGCGCCGGAGCCGCCGCCGACGCCGCCGCCGTGAGAGTAGACGATGGAGTATGCGGCGCGCAGGATGGTTTTGTCGTTCAACTGATAGGCAAGGCCGAGACGCGGACCGAAGTTCTTATGCCAGTCGTTTACAGGGGTACGGCAGTTGCAACTGACGCCAGCACCTCCGTATTTTCCGACAAACTCGAGCGCGCCATTGGTACTGGTGATGGGATTGACGGCTGTTGGATTGAGGAAGGACCAGCGATCCAGAACCTCTCGATAGGTGGGCATATAATCCCAGCGCACGCCGAGATTCAGGGTGAGCTTGGAGCTTACCTTCCAGTCATCCTGGAAGTAAGGCGCATAGGGTTTGAAGCGCTGGCCATAATCCGTGAAGGGCTGCTGGGTAATGGATTCGGTACCCATGGCTCCGAGCAGGAAGCTGGCATAGGAGTAGCCGGTGTTGGTGATATAAGTGCCGGCATTGAGCGCCGTCAGACTGGCGGTTTCATTGGTGCTCATGGCAAAACCCGCCTGTTGGGAGGCGCTGTCCGCGGAGTCGACATTGTTCCCCAGCCACTGGAACTCAAAGCCAATGTTCATGGCATGACGGCCTTTGGTCCAGAGCAGGTTGTCGACGACCTCATAGGTTTCGCTGACGCTGGTGTAGGATTGCGAACCGTTGTTCCAAGTCGTCTGAGCATTCGATCCTGCGAAACTGACATTGGGGAAGTCCAGCGAGGCCTGGCCGGGAGGCAGGCCGGTGATGCCGGCGGCGGAGGGTTCATACTGCGAGAGGCCCTCAGTCGGATTCTTGATCGGCGGACCGCCGAAGTAGAGGTAACCATACCGGAGCTGGTTGGCAATGTGCGGGCTGATGGTGTAACCGTCCTGCACCTCGGCAAAGTGGCCAACGATGTGAGAGTAGAAGCTGGTCACATAGGGAATGGGAAATAAAGACGATCCATTGTAGGGAACGGCCAGACGGCTGCCGGTGGCGTACTGACCGAAGATGCGGTTTTTGTCGGAGACATCGTAGTCGGCACGGATGGCATAGAGGGAGTTATTGAATCCGGTCGGCGTACCGCCGAGATAGTTGTTGGTGATGGCGCCGACAACATCATCAGTGGGCGCCGGCAGGAATTTTTGCAGGTACTGCATCTGGGGCGAAAGCTCGTTGGCGGGAATGACATTGACGTTTGCAGCACTAACGAGCACAGGATTTCCTGCGGCTCCAGCGCCGATTCCGGGACCGTAACCATACTGATAGCGACAGGGGCCGTTGGTGCTGTTGGCGGTGCAGGCGGTCTGCGTGGTGGGATCGTAGATCTTATAGTTGATGTTGGCCTGATTGCCGAGGCCGCCATTGGCAACGGAAAGCAGTTCCTGAAAGTTTCCCGTGCGCATCAGGGTCGTAGGGAGGGTAGCTCCGGTAGGGTTCGTGCCAATTGTGTCGCGGAACCTGTCATAAGAGCCGAAGATAAAGAACTTGTTGCCGAAGGAGGAGATGTGTGGAATCTTGAGAGGACCGCCGATGGCGGCGCCGTACTCGTCCATATGCTCTCCGCCGCCATTCTTGGGGCCGGGCACTGTCGTCGCCACACCATTGACGTACTTTGTCACCACGTTACCACTGCCAGGCCCGCTGTACTTGCTGGCAAAGGTCCAAGCATCAAAGAGCGTGTTGCGGAGGAGGCCGAAGACGGCGCCGTGGTACTGGCTGCCGCCGGATTTGGTGGAGAATTCCTCGTAGCCTGCGCCCTGGCTCTGAGCTGAGAAGCCGCTGGACATCACCTGAACCTGATCGATATTTTCGATCGGGATCACGTTGTAGACGGGGCGGTTGTCGCTCTGCGCGTTGGCAGTGGTCATGGGTAGTCCGTCGACGTAAACCTCGGCAAGACGCTGAGGCAGGCCGCCAAACTGGGAGACGCGTCCGCCCGGGGGCTGCTGCGCGCCAGGAAGAAGATTTGAAAAGGTGGTAATGTCGCGCTGCTGGCCGGAGGGACCGGCGGTCTGGAGCATGATGGGCAGCTCGGTGTATACCTCGTTCCGGATGGTGCCGCCGAGTGTGGCGTTCGTGGTCTCAAGAGCGGGCGGCTCATCGGTGACGGTGATCGTCTCGTTCGATGTGCCAACCCGGAGCACAGGATTGAAGCCAGTGACGTGCTCGTTGTCGATCATGATGTTTTGCTGATCGAGAGTCTCGAAGCCTTGAGCCGACACGGAGACCGTGTAGTTGCCAGGAGTCAGAAGATTAATAGTGAAATAGCCGGATGAAGTGGTTGTGCGGCTGGTGGCGATGCCGGTGGCAATGTTCGAAGCCGTGACCTTGGCGTTCGCAACGACCGCGCCGGTAGAGTCGGTCACCGTTCCTTCGATGGCGCCGCCGGCCTGCGCGGATGCGGTCATGCTGAAGGTCAGCATTGCCGCTAAGAATGCCAGGCTCGCTAGAATGTACGGCCTGTGAAATACCGATTGAAAACACTTCGAGATGTGCATTTAGCCTCCGCTGAATCAACTCTTACGCATCGTTTCGCGCAGCGAGCCGAATCATGTCTTTGATTTCCCTTTGTTGCATCCACAAACCATACACCGTGCACCAACCGCTTGCATGGACCTAACCACCGGCAGGACTAGCGACAGGCCGGTCTATTTGCAAAACATTATGCGGCTCGCCACTAACTTCTTGCAAATCAACGCTCAGTCGCGCTTGGCCGGAGATGGAGCCTTTTAGCTGCTTGCGCGCTAAAAACGGCTTTCCATGCCGACAAATGACACAATTTTGCCATATTTCGAGCTTGAAAAAAGTTACCTGACGATTACCTGCATTGTCAAGTGAATAAACATCGAGGAATCTACGATGCTATGTGAAATTCAATCCTGCCGAGCGGAATCACCCGCAACTCAAAAAACATCTCTTAATGCGGTAAGAATCAATCGTTCAAGAGCAGCTCTTGATTCCATAGAATGACGTGATTGGGCAACTCCTTCGATCTGGGTAAAACAACTGCCGAAGCGATCGTATCATGATCGCAATCGAAGACACTTCGCCTGAATTATCTAAAATCCCATGCGCGATTTCAGGATGCGGACGCGATCGCGGGCAACGGGAATCTGAGTGTGCTGCGTATCTTTCAGCGTGAGAAAAACCTTTCCTGCGAAGCCGGAATTTACCTCATGGATCCAATCGACATTCACCAGCGCGGAACGGTGAACGCGCAGAAACCGTGCCGGATCCAGACGCCGTTCCAGTTCCGCGATGCTCTGATCGACACAGTGCGGGCGGCCGTTGACCAGCGCGTAGGTGAGCTTATCCTGCGCCAGGAAATGCGTGACCGCATCGAGATCCAAAAAGGAGATGCGTTCACCGACGCGCGTGGCGATGCGGCATAGATATTCTGGGCGCTCTCCGCGCAGCGATGCGGCCAGCTCCTTGAGCAGCGCGGGCAGCTCCGGGTTCCGCTGCCAATCCGGCTTGGCGGAGAGGCGAAGCCGGTCCAGCTTCTTCAGCGCGCGCGCCAGTTGCTCCGGCTCGATGGGCTTTACGAGGTAATCAATGGAGTTGACCTCGAAGGCTTTGAGCGCATATTTGTCGAAGGCTGTTGTGAAGATCACGAAGGGCTGCACGTTCAGCCGGGAGAGCAGCTCGAAGCCGTTCATGCCGGGCATTTGTATGTCGAGGAAGAGAAGGTCAATCGATTCGCGATTGAGAAAGTCGAGAGCCTGCGCCGGATCGACGGCGCTGCCGAGGATGCGCAGACTGGTCGCGCTCATGAGCAGCCGTTCCAGGCGCTCGATTGCCAGCGGTTCATCATCGACGAGATAGGTGCGCAGTGCTTCTGGTTCCATCGCTGATTCCATTATGCGGGAAAGGAGAGCCGGACTACGATTCGTTCGTTTTTGCGAACGACATCCAGTTGGCCGTTGCCGCCAAAGAGAAGATCGAGGCGCGCGATGAGATTGCCCAGGCCGTGTTCGGGCGTGATGGCATCGAGCGAGAATCCGGGGCCGTCGTCGCTGACTTCAAGCACGATGCGATCTGATTCTCTGGCTCCATCGATGCGAATCGAAGCGCCCTGGCTGCGTTGAGAGACGACGTGCTTGACGGAGTTTTCCACCAGCGATTGCAGAGCGAGCGGAGGTACGTTGACCTCTGCAAGAGCGCCGGGGACCGCGATTTCATAGCGCAGCCGCGGACCGAAGCGCGTCTTTTCAATCTCCAGATAATCGCGCACAATCTTGAGTTCCTGGCCTAGCATCACCAGGCCGCTTTGATTGGCGCTGAGCGAGAAGCGCAGAAGCGAAGCCAGCTTGCCGACCGTATCTTCAGCGCGTTGCGGATCGGAGGGAATCAGCGCGGCGATGGAGTTGAGCGTATTGAAGAGAAAATGGGGATGGATGCGCGACTCGAGCGAGGAGAGCTGGGCCTCGGCCAGCAGCTTGTAGGCGCGCTCCTGCTCGACCTGGCGAGTGCGCAGTTCGAGTGTGGCGGCATGGAGTCTATAGCGCATTTTCTCGTGAGTTACCATCGTCAGGCCCACAACGACCGCAATCACAATGCTGAAGGAAATATTTGACCAGACATCTTGCCAATAATGTCTTTGCGGTACGATTCCAATCAATTGCTTAAATAATCCGCCTGCCATGACGCCGAAACTGGCTGCCAATACCAGAGCAAGCGCATGAAGAAGATAGACCAGGCGAGGAAATCTCTCTGTAAATCGGAATCCGATCCAATTCAGTAAAACCATCGAAGGCAGCGCGATTGAAATCGAATAGATGAAGACAATTGCGATGTGGCCGCCAACCTGCGAGAATCTGATCTTTCCCAAAGATAGAAAAAGCGCTAGGCAAATGACCGCAACAACCGCGGCAATCAAGATCACCTGGAATAACTTCGCGGTTGAGACGAATGACAACTTCAGCATTTCAGAAGGCGGACCGACGCACGAGTTGTTGCGGGATTTCATAGCTGGAAACGAACCCCCAATGAGGTGGCCGTGGTGTATGGAGTAGCGCCATAATCCGTTGCTTTAGCGCCTTCCGGAACTTCCATATGCAGGTAGGAAGAAAAATGATTGCCGAATCTGCGGTTGGCATCGAGGATGAAGACATTGCTACGGTCATTCAGATTCTCGACCATTGAGGCGGAGAGATCCCACTGCTTCCATCCGGGCAGTTCGCGCAGGCGATTCTTATAGGCGGTGAAAAAAACATAGTGCTGGCGTCCGGCGGTTGGTGAAACGTTCATATCGCGATAGTACGCGGTGTTGGGCGGCGTGTAGAACTCTCCGATGAATGAGACGCCGTTCGTCGTTGTGTATTTCGCGCCCAGCAGCACGGCACCCTGCTCGCGCCACGCGGCTTCACCATGCACCTCCCAAGCCACGCCAAAGACACGGGTAAAGGTAAGTCCGCCCACTGCGTCACCGCCGCGCTCATATGCGGCAATCAGCGAAGTGTCGAATCCATGCACCAGAACGTTATAGCGGAAGGCTGTGGTATCGTGCAGGTTCGCATTCGCGGGCGCAAGCGCGTCGGAGGACCAGGCGAGCGACAATGCGTGCGGGCCATGCACGTAATCGGCCTTGACCATATCGCGGCCCTGGTTGAGGTTCAGCCGGTCAGTGGGGTTGGTGGGATCGCGGGGCGGATCGAGCACACCAGCCGGAGTAAAGGCATAGCCGGTTCCCCAGCGCACGATTCTCCGGCCAGCCATGAAGTCAAAGTCACCTGCCGAGAGGCCGGCGTAAGCCTCTTTCACACGAAATTGGGTGTGTGTGCCAGTTGATGGCTCAATCGCAGCGTTAAGAGCGGCAGAGGCAGCTGCGTTATCCGGCGGCAGCTCGAAGTCCGCGGCGGAGAGGCCGTGAAAGGAATCGGCCAGCCCCACCACGCTCGATGCTACGCTCCAGCGCGAGCGGTAGCGGAGAGTGAAAGACGGCTCGACGAGTAATTGATTCTGAAGCAGGGTGACCGAGTGATCTGTGAGCATCGTAGCCGAAGCCGGCAGCGGCGGTCGAAGGCTTGTGTCGAATGTTGCATCGTCGATCACCGAGAGGGAATAGCGGAAGTCGCTGCGCCGCTCAGGCGCCGGGTCATCCTGCGCGGCCAGGCGGGCCGCTAGCGCCAGAAACAGAAGAACCAGAATTGTCTGTGCGCGGTTCATAGGTCCTTTCGAGGTTTCGTTGTGCAGTCAGTCATTGCGGAAGTACACTGTCGCGGTATGCCAGTTGTGAAAGATCAAAAACATTGTGGAAAGAGTCCAATAGATCCAGGGCTTGATCGGAATCTTCGCAAATAAAAGCTCATTGCCTATCATGCCGATTCCAGCTAGCCATACGATTGGCGTATAAGCGGGCGCCAGAAAGCCGACTGCGCTCATGCTCCAGGCGCACTGAGGCAGAACAATCAATACAGCCCATGATGCGAAGTAAAGCAAAAGCCCCGCGAGGTAGAGACGAAGGCCGAGCTTCTGACCCGGCGTGGATACGCGAAGCCGCATAAAGACCGGCAAAACCATGACGAATCCGCGCAGGATATTTTCTGGAAGGCTGATTTGCTTCGGAATATCCTTCCAGAAAATCTCCATTTGGAAGGCTGCTGGAAGTTGGTGCGCATAGATCAAGTTGAAAACCAGAATAGGCACCAGCAGCCAGAAGCAGCTATATAGGTAACTGACGTTTTTCGAAATGTTCATTCAAATTTCCCTATACTACAGTGCTATAGATGATCAGAACCTATCCGTGCGTCCCTGATAGAAGAGTTTGTCGGGCAAAGCGCGCGGGGCAATGTCGGAATACTCCAGGATGCTGTGCGAGTTATGGCGGATTTCGTCGTAGAGGGTCCAGCGATGAAGCTGAGGTCTGCCGTCCACGGTGATATATTCATCGAAGGTGGCGGATTTGATGTGCTTGCCGGAGGTGAGATAGAACTCCGCCTTCACCGGGCGTGCATCCTCGACGCGCAACCAGTAGAGGATGCGCTGATAGGTTGCGGCCTTTCGCTTGGCAGTAAGATCCAGAACGAAACAGTTTTCGCTGCCGACCTTCTCGGTGCGAAGATAGACAGGCGAGTAATCGACGGCATAGTTGGTGCGGGCCACGTCACCGTTGGAGGCGTCGCCGCTGAGGCGTTCGAGCGGTGTGATGCGCACCGGGCGGCTGGTGTCGGGCATATAGACCCACATATCATCGCTCAGCATAAGCAGGTGCTGGCCCTTTTCGCGGGGGCTGAGGAACTCGACATAGCTCTTCTCGGTTCCCTTCTGCGAGACTTCGTAGAGTTTGTCTTCGTCGTCTTTGCCGGATTCGTAGTGCGTGATCTTGACCCGCATTACGTAGGAGGGCCATCCGTTGCGGTAGGCGTCAGAGCGCTTGAGCAGCGCTTCGGCATCGGGCGTGGCGGCGCGGCAGACGAGCGCACAAGCCAGTAGAAAGCTGACAGCAAAAAGCAGCAAAAAGGTGCGTAGAATGCAGTTGATCTTAGACATGAGAGAGAGCCTCCGCAATTCTGAGCCGGGATGCGCGGACCGCCGGGAAGATGGATGCAAGCGCCATGGATACGATGACCAGCAAGGACGAGACGATCATCTGATATGGCACGCGTAGAACTTTGAAGGGCATGGGAACGCTGTAGCCGGGCGGTGGCGGCATATGCAACCCGGAGACGTTCAGAAGCGCACCCAGAAGATTGCCCGCAATCAAGCCGATGACCGCGCCCATCACGCCGAGCAGTGTGGCCTCGACGACGAAGAGCGCGATGATCCATGAGCGGGGGGTGCCCATGGCGAGCATGGTGCCGATCTCGCGGGTGCGCTCGAACATACTCATCAACAGCGTATTGACGCTAGACATGAGGACCATAAAGAAGACAATGATTCCCATGAAGAGAAAGATGCCGTTAAACATGGAGTTGACCTGCTTGTAATAAGTGGCCAGGTCGATCCATTTCTTCAATTCCATCCGCTGGGGAAGCCCGCTCAGGCGCGGAATCATTTCCGCGTAGGCCTGATCGGTGTTTTCCGTGGAGTCGAGGCCCACCACAAGGTTGGTCACGCGATCGCTTTGCAGCAGGCGCTGCGCGACGGGCAGAGTAATGCGCAGATAGCGCGCATCTCGCTCCGGCGCGCCGGAGTTGATGATGCCGACGATCTCGACATCAACGCCGTTAAGCGCGCCGTCGGAGGTCATTGCCAGCACCGTCAAACCATCGCCAACGCCGACGTTCATCGACTTGGCCAATCCTTTGCCGATCAGCGCCTCAACCTCGCCGCTGGGCTTCGGATCCAGATCGCGTCCCGATTCGATGCGTGTGATGAAGCCGAGGGATTTTTCCGCCTCCGGATCGACGGCGCTGCCCATGAATCCGGCGGCCTTGGTTCCGTTGGAGACCATGCCGTAAAAATCGATGCGCGGAGCAATGCCGCGTACATGGCTGCCAGCATTGACCGAAGCGGCTACCTGACGCCAGTTGTCGATGCCGGTGTCGAGAACGCGGGTTTCGTCGCGCTGGAAGTGATCGGCGGTGAAGATTTGCAGATGCCCGAGGCCGCTATTGATGGTGTCTTCGCGCAGGCCGTGCGTCATGAAGGCAAAGTAGCCGCCGGAGAGCAGCAATCCCGCAACGCCTCCGCCCACCATCATCAATGTCATCAGCGTGCGGCGGCGATTGCGGAAGATGTTTCTGAATGCAAGCAGAAGAAATTTAGCCACGACTGCCTCCTTGGGCCGAGGTATCGGAGATCACTTCGCCGTCGGTGAGGCGGATAATGCGCTCGGTGTGTTCGAGCAGTCGCGCATCGTGCGTGGAGAAGATGAAGGTGAGACCGAGGCGATGATTGAGGCCGTGCATCAGGTCAATCAACTGCGTGGCGTTGTGCGTGTCCAGATTGGCGGTCGGCTCGTCGGCCAGCACCAGCGCAGGACGATGCACAATCGCGCGGGCGACCGCGACGCGCTGGCGTTCGCCGCCAGAGAGCAGGTCGGGGCGCTGGTTGGCGCGAGCTGACAGGCCAACGCTACCCAGCGCTTCATCCACGCGCTGCCGCCGTTCGCGGCTTCCGACGCCCTGCACCAGCAGCGGATATTCGACATTCTCGGCGGCGGTGAAGACGGGGATGAGATTGAAGGTCTGGAAGACGAAGCCGATCTTCTCGCGGCGCAGTTTGCTCATCTCCGCTGGCTTCAACTTCGATGTGTCCACGCCATCTACCAGTATGCGTCCGCTGGTCGGCTGATCGATGCAGCCGATCAGATTGAGCAGTGTGGTCTTGCCGCTTCCGCTCGGCCCGGCAATGGCGAGAAATTCACCGGCGGCAATGCGCAGGCTGGTATGCGAAAGGGCGCTGACAAAGCTGTGCGCCGGATGGGAGGCTGGACGATCGTCCAGCGGAAATCTCCTGCTGACGGCTTCGACATTGACGATTTCTTCCATGAATCATCCCTTGCTTCAGAGTATTCCTGCTCAGATTAGAAGCCTAGCCGAGGCGGCGCCGAGTTTGCATCTGCTTTTGGACGACGGGTTGGAGAAACGGATGAGGGGTAGAAATCGGCGGATGAAGCGGGATTGCCGCCTGCACAGGGAGAGCATTCGATGCCCCGCGTGTCGTCCAATACCCCCGTCGATTCATGATGCGGCTCAGGCTCAAACTTCTTCCGGCTGGAAGGTGTTGGAGAGCGTGCCGAGGCCGGGAATGGTGATCTCCACATGGTCTCCAGCGTTGAGCGGACCCACTCCTGAAGGTGTGCCGGTGAGAATCAGGTCGCCGGCTTCGAGGGTGAAGATCGCGGTGATCCAGGCGAGGAGCTTGGGAATCGGAAAGATGAAGTCGAGGGTTGAACCGCGCTGGCGCAGCTCACCGTTGACGCGGGTTTCGATCGTGAGGCCAGCAGCGGGGTCAAGCTCATCGCTGACGATGGGACCAACGGGGCAGAAGGTGTCGAAGCCCTTGGCGCGGGTCCATTGGCCATCCTTGTTTTGCAGGTCGCGGGCGGTAACGTCGTTGGCGAGGGTGAGGCCGCGCAGGGCGGAGCGCCATTCTTCTTCGCGGAGGTGGCGCGAACGGCGGCCGATGACCAGCGCCAGCTCGCCTTCAAAGTCCACGCGAGCGCTGGCGGCAGGCATACGGACGATGCCGCCAGGTGAAAGCAGCGCCGAAACGGGTTTGAAGAAGATCAATGGCTCGGCAGGAAGTTCGCTGCCCATCTCTTTGACGTGGTCGCGATAGTTGCGGCCAACGCAGACGATCTTGGAGGGAGAGACGGGCGAGAGCAACTCAGCGGCGCGGAGAGGCATCGGCTCGAAGGCGAGGCCGGGAGCAGAGGTGGTTGCGAAGTGCAAACGGGAGGCGAGATCTTCTTCGGGAGCAGGGGCGAGATCGACGATCCAGAGTTCGCCGTCGCGCTCTTCAACTCGACCGTACAGGGATTGATTCCGAAGGAAGAAGCGGCAGTATCTCATGGGCTAGGGACGGTCTCCTCAGCCTCGGCAGAGCGAGCGCTTTCATGACCGTTCTGGCCGATGGCGCTGACGACATAGCGGTAGGCATGGCCGGGTTGGATCTGGGTGTCGTGGAAGGCCGGGGGAACAAGCGGCTCGGCAGGTGAGATGCGCTGCCAGGGGGAATCGCCTTCGCAGCGATAGACGATGTAGCCGGCCAAATTGGCGTCGGAGACAGGCTGCCAACTCAGGTCGATGGCAAAGTGGGCGCCGTCTTCACTGGCGGTGGCAACGGCGGCAAGGCCGGTGGGAAGATTGGGGGGAAAGATGTCAAGAGCCTCGACGCGCACGGGAGCGGAGATCGGTCCGGCCAGTTCCAGAGTCCTGCCATCCAGCGTGACGCGGGCGACGCGCTGTGCGCTGTATTCATAGCTCTGGCCGAATTGAATCTTCTTGTCGAGCGCGCGACAGAGTCCGCTGCGCGCATCGGGCGCACAGGAATCCACCAGCAGACTTTGGTTGACGGCTTCAGGTTGAGGCGCGAGCAGGCCCTGATGGGGCTTGGGCGCGGAGACAGAGAGCAGGCGGCGGTAGAGGCGGATGGAGGCCGGAGACGACTCCGGCACAGCTTGCCAGCGCAGCACCATGCCGTCTCTGCGAACTTCGGCGGCGAGACCATCAACGGCGGCAGGCGCTTCGCCGGCCAAGACCTCGGCGGCATTCGAGGGACCGGCGGAGCGGCCATTGCGGTTGCGGAGTTCGACGAAGTAGTGAAGCGGGCGCGGCGGCCCAGCAGCCAGCGCGGCTGGCAGCGTATCGGTGAAGGCGCCCTCGGCTCCGGGAGCAAAGGCGAGTTCACCTCCAACCGCGACGCAGAGGCCCGTCTCCTGACGACAGAGGCGGAGAGGAATCATTGCTTTGAGCGGCAGCTTGTCGGTGTTGCGTTTGGGTGTCGTCCAGGTGAGGAGAACCTGATTTCCGCTGCGCGTTGCGATGAGGTTAGCGACCGGCAGGGGCAGGTTGAGGGAGGGAGGCTGGGGCGCTCCAGGAGTTCCGCAACCAGAGAGCATCATGAGAGCGGCAAACAAGGCCGCTGGCGCCGCCGAATCGATTCTGGACATGAAACTCATCGCCATACCAGTCTAACGGAGCGGCGCGGAATGCCGGAGGCGTGAAGAAAAGAAGGCCCCGCTCAAGCCGGAGTTGAGCGGGACGGAAAGGGCGACGAAAGCATCTATCGTTTTTTCTGGTTGGGGCCGGAGCCTCCGCCTCCACGTTTGAAGGCGCGCTTGGCGGCGATGGCGTGCATCTCCTTGCCTAAGTGAGATTGATTGATGCCGAGTTGCAGGGCCAGATTGATGACGCCGCTGGTGCTCATATAGAGCGCCAATCCGGATGCCAGATGCCCAAAGAAGAAGCCCATCATCACCGGCATCATGAAGGCCATCATGCGGCGCTGACCCGGTTCCATGCCCGGTGTAGGAGTGATGTACTGGGTCAGAAACATCGTGATGATGATGATCCCCGGCAGAATATAGTGCGGGTCGAAGATGGAGAGGTCGGAGAGCCAGAGCCAGTGAGCTTGACGCAGATCGACGGCATTGCGCAGAACTTGATAGTAGGCGATGAAGAGCGGCATCTGCGGCAGCATCGGCAAACAACTGCCGTACATATTCACGCCCTCGACCTTGTAAAGCTCCATCATCTCGGAGTTCATCTCGGCCCGTTTGGGGTCGGTAGCCTTGAGATTCTTGTAGCGGGCCTTGATGGCATCCACCTTGGGCTGAACGCGCATCATCTTCAGCGAGGATTTCAGCGCCCAGAAGCGGGTAGGCATCACCAGCAGATTGAAGACAGCGGTAAAGATGATGATCGCCCAGCCCCAGTTGTTTTCTCCGGGACCGAGGAGGCTGTGCAGGCCGCGTAGTGCCAGATAGAGCGGCTTGGCGATGATGGTGAGCCAGCCAAATTGGATGAGCGGTTCGAGAGAGGGGCCTGCGAACTTACCATCGGCACTGGTGGAGTGAATGGATTTGAGGAGACTAGTCTCTTTGGGACCGACAAAGATGCGCAGACGCGTGATGCCGCTGCTATCGCCCACCGCCAATCCGATAACATCCGCCGGCTTCTGCTTGGTCTGCTCGCCGGTTGCGGCCAATTCAAGAGGATTGTGCAGTGTGACCACTGTCGTGTGCGCGGGATCGACTGGAAGAAAGGCGGCGGCAAAGTAGAGGTCCGTCACGCCGGCAAAATCGTAAGGCTGGTTGAGCGTAGCGTTGCCGATGAGCTTTTTGGCGTCGATGGAATCATCTTTACCATCGAGCGACCAGATGAACTTGCCATAGGCGAATTGCATGGCATCATTCTGGTCGCCAAGCCCGGCAGGCCAGGTCAGCAGTGCGCGCACGGGAGCGCCGTTGCGCCGGACCTCAACCTCGGCCGTGACAACATAGCTCTCATCGAAGCGGAAGGTTTTGACGACGTCGATGCCATTGGCCGCGTAGTGGAAGGTGACCGAGCAGGGAGCCTGAACGACACCCGTGGACGAGGCCGCGCCGGAGACGGAGACCTGATAGAGGGCTGAATTCAATTGCCTGGTCAACTCCGGCTCATAGGTATAGAGCGAGAGGGGCAGGCCGAAGGCGGTGGTCTTTGCGTTGACCAGATCAAGCTGCTGGCCGCCTGGATCGGGGTGGTCCTTGTACTGCTTGCCTTCCAGAATCCAGTGCTCGGCCTGAGCGCCTTGATTGGTAAAAACGATCTTGATCTTTGAATTTTCGACCGTGGTCGCCGTCATGATGGAAGCGGCGATGACCGGCGTAGCGGGAAGAGCAGGCTGCGCCATGGCCGCGGCGCTTTGCGGCTGGACGGACTGGGCCGGAGCGGCGGCGGCCTGCTGTGCGGAGGTCTGCGACTGGGGCTGGCTTTGGGCGGCCGGCGCAACCGGCTGCTTGGGCTTGAAGTAGTCGAATCCGAAGACGACGAGCAGCACTACCACCATCATGAACATCAGACCGCGGGAATCGCCGCCGCTACCGCCGCCGTCGCCTTGCGATTGAAGATTGGGATTGCGAATTTCTGCCAAGGGAAACTTCCTATCCATCGAGCGCCGTCAGGGCGCCGCACTTCTTATGGTAACGGTTCACGGGGGAGATGGCGTGAATTCATCCGCGGTGGAGTTTGGACGGGACCGGGTCCAGACCGCCGCGGGCGAAGGGATTGCAGCGGAGAAGCCTCCAGGAGGCGAGCAAAACTCCGCGCAAGGAGCCGTGTGTGGCGATGGCCAGGGAGGCATATTCGGAACAGGTGGGCAGATAGCGGCAGCCGCCGGGCTTAATGGCATGAATCAACGGCGATAGCCAGCGGCGATAGCCTTCAAGCATGGCCAGCAGAACCGCCTGCGATGGGGCCAGCTTGGATTCCCGCGGACTTGCATTGCTATGCTGTTGACTCAAAAAATCTTCCTCTGGGCGAATGCCCGCCATCTTCCTGTTGTCTCTCCGGCACGGTTGTGGCCTCTTCAACCGCTGCCTTCAACGCATTGAGTCTTTCGCACGCACGGCGTCGGAGTTTGCCTGCTGAAGAATACGCACAACTTCGGCTTCGAGTTTCGCAAATTCGATGGTCAACACGGCGCGGCGGGGATGAAGAATCAGGTCGCATCCGGCGGGCAGCAAGTCGATGTGACGGCGCAGAGTCTCGCGGATGCGGCGTTTGATGCGGTTGCGTTCGTGGGCTTTGCCCAGAACCTTGCCGGCTGTGATGCCGACGCGCGGGCCAACCGGTAAGCCTGCCCCTGGAAAAGCGGGCGACTGCGGCGCAAGAAACCAGCTCAAGGAAGCGGATTGGCGCTTTCGCGCGGCTGCATAGGCGCGCTGATAGTCGGCGTGCTTGCTCAGGCGCGCGCCAGTCAGCGATTGCCGGGAAGCGGGACGCTGGTCAGAGTTGACTGGGGTGTTCATGACAACGCCGTGAAGGGGTGGCCGGAAGCATTGAATGGCGGGCGATTCTTCCGGCTCGAAGAAACGGACGGGCCTTAGTCGCGGAAGCCCGCGCTGACTGCAACGCGCTTGCGTCCAATGGCACGGCGGCGGCTGAGCACGGCAGCGCCGGCCTTGGTCTTCATACGCGCACGAAAGCCGTGGGTTTTCACGCGCTTGCGGCGATTGGGTTGAAATGTGCGCTTGGGCATAAAATTGCGCTCCTGTTTTCTGAAGAATCTCTTTGCCGTAGCGGCAAGTATTTAGTGTATCGCAGGTTGGCTCAGGAATCCAGCGGGAACTCCGAATGGGAGCGGCGTTGCGCATTCTTGAAGATGAAAACAGTCTTGTATTCGCGGAGTCGAAGTGCGATTGTGAAGCAGGCAAGAGCAGCGCGAAACGCAGCATCGGCGGCATCGGGGAACACACTCTGGTAACCTTACCGGCAAGTTTCACCAGCAATGGTGCAACTCACTTTAATGAAAAAAAGTTATATGAAAGAGTGATTACATCGACACACAAATGTGCTAATCTTGGGACCGTTCCAGAAAGTTTCCCAGCGTCTCACGGAATCGGTTTATCCCAGGCTCCGAGGTTTGTATCAGGGGCCGACAAGCAGCAATCAGGCATCTGGCAAGTGACCGCCCGGCGAAGAGCGATGCGCTTTACGTCAGCGGGGCATCTTTGCCAAAAGCAAAAGGATGAACGAAGCGGAATTCTATGGCGGGCGCAAGCAAGGATCAGCACGATGGCATATGCAATTTCGGCGGCAACGGCTCTCAATCCATGGCTTCAGATTCTCGCGGCATTGGAGATGAAGGTGATACGCCAGTCCTTCGAGACGTGGTTCAAGCCCACGCGCTATAGCCATGTTGCAAGTCGCACGCTCTATGTGCGCGTGCCTTCGCCGGAGTTTCAGCATCTGGGAGATCGCTACAGCGACCTTATCCAGGAAGCGATCGAGCAGCAGGGACTGGATCTGGACGACGTCTGTTTTGTCACCGCCGAGGAAGACCCCTCGGTTCCGCCGCAGCGCAAGGATGGCGGCTTTGCGCCAGTTCCCGCTCATGCGCCGTCGGCGCCGCCGCAGGCGCCCGCACGTACCCCGGAGCAGGCGCGCTTCGATTGGTCGACCGCGGCACAGCTTAACCCCCGCTACACCTTCGATGCCTTCGTGATCGGCAACGGCAACCAGTTTGCGCGAGCCGCCTCGCTGGCCGTTGCCGAGCGTCCTTCCAAGGCCTACAATCCGCTCTTCCTGTATGGCGGCGTGGGGATGGGCAAGACCCATCTGATGCACGCCATTGGCCACGAAGTGAAGCGCCGCCAGCCTTCGTCGAGCATCTGCTATGTTTCGGCAGAAAAATTCACCAATGAGATGATCACCTCGCTGCGCAACGACCGCATGACCAGCTTCCGCGACCGTTTCCGCACCGTGGACGTTCTCTTGATCGACGACATTCAGTTCATCGCGCAGAAGGAGCGCACCCAGGAGGAGTTCTTTCACACCTTCAACGCGCTGCACGAAAGCATGAAGCAGATCGTGATCGCCTCGGATCGTCCGCCCAAGGAACTGGCGGAGATCGAGGACCGGCTGCGCTCGCGCTTCGAGTGGGGCCTGATCGCCGACATTCAGCCGCCCGATCTGGAGACCAAAGTCGCCATTCTGCAAAAGAAGGCGGAGAGCGAGCAGGTGCAGTTGCCGATCGATGTGGCGCTGTTTGTGGCTTCCAACGTGCGGACCAACGTGCGCGAACTGGAAGGCGCAATGACGCGGCTGATCGCCTGGTGCCAGATGAACCGCATGGAGATTACGCTGGCTTCGACGCAGCAGTGCCTCAAGCAGTTCATCGATATGCAAGTGCGCAAGATCACGATCGAGGCGATTCAGCGCGCCGTTGCCGAAAACTTCGGCATGAGAATTACCGACCTGAAGCAGAAGAACAACTCGCGCAACGTGGTGGTGCCGAGGCAGATCGCCATGTACCTGGCCAAGCAGATGACCGAAGCCAGCTTGCCGGAGATTGGCCGCCAGTTCGGCAACAAGCACCACACCACCGTGATGCACTCGATCGCCAAGATCGACGAGCAGCGCCGCACCGACAAGGATCTGCACCGCACTCTGAACAAGCTGCAAGAGCAATTGAACGCATAGCCGCCCGCAGTGGGATGAATACGCAGGGGATGGTGGATTTTTACCGTTGAATGCCATGGCTGAAGGACTATGATCAGCGAACGCGTCGTCAAGCTCGCCACGGAATATCTGGATCAGTGCCTTGCGAAGAGCGAACCGGCCACGCTTATCGCGATGCTGGGTTATATCGATTCACAGGATAAGACAATTGCCGTGGCGGAGGAAGTGAATGAGGCGCTCAGGCAGCGCCCATCGGTCTATCTCAGGCGCGAGGACGGCAGGCTGGAATTCACCACTGCGGGCAGTGACCGGATCGTCACACCCGACGATGTGCGCCGCGCCTTCATGATCTACGACGAACAGTTCTGGGCAAAACAAAAGAAACTCAAATCGCGCAGACGCGGAAGACCTTCAGCGAACGGCCGTGACCTCTCAGGCGGGGAACGGAAGCCCTGAATCCGCACTCTCATGCGATCAGATTCTTTGAAAGAAGCTTTGCGATTCAACCGGAATCGTGTGAGAAATCCTGGGATTTTGCGGGAATCACGCGCGCAAGCGCTGGATGGAAGTGGCTGCCCACCAGGGATTCGAACCCCAATATGCTGCTCCAGAGGCAGCTGTCCTACCATTGAACGAGTGGGCAATACGCACGCATCGGCCCAATTGCGGCCGTTTGGCCGGAGAGACGGCGGAAGGCCGACAACCGGAACCAACCCATTTATCATAAGTGGATTCCCCGCGCCGGTCAATCGGAGTTCGGAACTTCGGCTCCGGGCTGAAGTTTCTATTCTTCGCGCAAGACCTCCAGGGGGCGAAGCCCTAGTATCCGGTAGCTGGCGATCCATCCGGTGGCCGTGGCCAGCAGCGCCGTGCCAACGAGGGCGATCAGGGCGGGCTTCCATCCAAAGTGAAATGCCACTCCGAGCTTGAGCAGCAGGATTTTTGTAAGGATATTGGCAAAGATCACGCCAACGGAGCCTGCCAGCATACCAAGCACGCTGAACTCCACGCTGAAGATGCGAACGATCCGCATCCGCGTGGCGCCCAGCGTCTTCAGAACCACGGCCTCGCGCATTCGCCGGAAGCGCGTGCTGGCGATGCTGGAAGCCAGGATCATCAGCCCCGCGAAGATCGAGAAACCGGCCAGAAAGCGCACCACAAATGTGATCTGATCGACCACGCTTCCGATACGCGCCAGCACGTCGGCAAGGTTGATGACGGTAATGGCGGGATAGGCTGCAAAAAGAGCGCGCTCGAGGGCCGCTACCTGCGCAGGATCTATATGCGCGCCTCCGTACCAAGTGGCGGGAGCATCTTTGAGCTGGCCCGAAGGAAGGACAAAGTCGACGTATTTTCCCAGGTGACTTCCGTCAGCGCGGTAGATAGCGGCGATCTTGAGGGCGTGCACCACGCTGCCGGCTTCCAGCTCAACGGGCGCACCCACGGCCAGATGCAGCCTCTGGGCCACGCCTTCGCCGATCGCCAACTGACCGGCTCCGGGATCTGTCCACCATGCCCCGGCAACGAGCTTGTCCCCGCTGGGCAGCGCATCGGCCCAGCTCAAACCGGCGTGCTCGAGCATCCGCCGCGGAAAATGCGGCTCTTTCATCTGATCGATGGGCTGGCCATTCAGCGAGATAAACCTTCCTTGCACCACCGGCATCAGTTCGAGAGCTTGCATCACGCCCGGTTGGCGCTGAAAGAAGAGCTTGACGCCGGCTGCTTCGTCACTGGTCACGTCGATCAGAAAGAGATTGGGGAGCTTGATGGACGCGGAGTCGCCCAGGTCGCGCAGCAGCGAGGCCTGCATCAGGTAAACCGCGAGGATCAGCATGACGCCCGTGCCCAGCGCGGCCATCACCGCGGCGGATTGGTTGCCGGGGCGATAGAGATTTGCCAGCCCGTGGCGCAGCGATGAAGGCAGATGCAGACGGACGCGATGGAGCATCATACGCAACAGCCAGAGCGTTACAGCCGCCAGCGCCAGCAGCACCAGCAGCGTCAGTGAAAGCATCACGGCAAACCTGCTTCCAACTAAAACTGAGTCGGAGAGCGCCCAGGCGATTCCGCCCAGCGCGGCCATGACGATCAATGCAATTCCCAGTTGCAAACGGCGCGCCCACCAGCGGGCAAACCAGCCGCCGATGCCATTCTGTCCTTGTTCGACCAGACGGCGCAAAACCAGAACGGGGCGAATCGTGCGCACATCCAGCAGCGGCGGCAGAGAGAAGAGCAGCGTAGTCAGCAGGCCGGTTCCCACGCCCGCCGCAACCGAGCGCCAGGGAAATTCAAGCTGGGCATGAACGGGAAGCAGTGTGCCGAAGACCCTGGGTAGCGCGGCCATGACGCCGAGGCCGGCGGCAACGCCCACGACTCCGCCGGCCAGGCCGAGACCCGATGTTTGCAAAAGAAAAATGCGCAAAAGGTCGCCGGAGGTTGCGCCCACGGCCTTGAGGATGGCGAGCATATCCATGCGCTGTTCGAGATGAGCGTGCATGGCCATGGCCACGCCGATCGCTCCCAGCACCATAGCCACCAGGCAGATCAAGCTCAGAATCGCGGTGGCATTGTCGAGTCCGCGGCTCAGCGCCGGATTTCCTTCGCGGTAATCCATCACCTGTGCGTCCGGCAGCGCCGCTTCCAGTTGCTTGCGCAATGCCGCGGAATCGGCTTGCGCCGGCAGCTTGAGCAGCAGCCGGAAGGTGGCCCGGCTGCCGGGAGCGATGAGGCCGGTGCGCACCAGCGCCGCTTGCGAGATCATCACGCGCGGTCCCATGCCCGCTGCCGCGTTGATGCGGTCCGGCTCCTGTTTGAGCACCGCGGCAATGCGAAACTCCCTTCCGCCCAGCCGCAGCGATTCGCCAACGCGCGCATTCATGCGAATGAGAAACTCATCAGCCACCACAGCAGAGTCGCCGTCCAATGCCTGCGAGAGACTCATCGCCGGCTCCAGTTCAGCCTTGCCGTAAAACGGATACGCGCTGGGGTCCGCGGCCTTGAGCGAAACCAGAATCGGCATTGGATCCGGCGGCAGAGAGGCCATGGAGAGGGTTTCGGTCACCCACGTGGAGCGAATGCCGTTCTGACCAGCAATCGCAGCGATTTTGCTGCTCTCTTCACTGGTTGGCTGATGAAAGAGCCGCACGCTCAGGTCGCCCGCCAGCAGCGAACGCGCCTCCGTTCCCAGCGTGCGCCGGAAGCTGTCGCTGAAGCCGCGCACGCCGACCAGCGCCGCAACGCCCACAGCGACCGAGAGCACTACAAAGCCGAATTTTCCCGGAGCGGAGCGCAGATCGCGCCAGCCGATGGCCGCGGCCCGCTGCCAACTCAATGCGCGCTTAGCCATGTTGCACCCGACCCTCCGCAGTTGCAGCACAGGGCAAGCTATCCTCCACGATCAGCCCGTCGCGCAGTACGATCTTGCGGTCGGCGCGGCTGGCCACTTCGGGATCGTGCGTGACCAGAACCAGCGTGGTGCCGGCGTTGCGATTGCGCTCCAGCAACAGGTCGAGGACCAGCTTGCCGTTGGCGGAGTCGAGATTGCCGGTTGGCTCATCAGCCATCACGATCGGCGGCTCGACGACGAATGCACGCGCCAGCGCCACGCGCTGCTGCTCACCGCCTGAGAGCTGCACCGGATAGTGATCCACACGCTCGGCCAGACCGACCTCGCTGAGCAGCCGGCGAGCCTGCTGAATGCCGCTGCCCGTCCGATTCAATTCATAGGGCAGCAGAACATTTTCGAGAGCCGTGAGCGTTTGAATCAACTGGTAGGACTGGAAGACAAAGCCGATCTTCGAGCCACGTACCGCAGCCAGCTCGGCTTCGGCAAGATTGTGGATGGGAAGGCCGTCGAGGATAATTTCGCCCGAGCTGGGCGTGTCCAGTCCGGCCAGCAGGCCCAGCAGCGTACTCTTGCCGCTGCCGCTGGCGCCTACGATGGCGACGAACTGGCCGGCGGGAATGGTGAGTGTGATGCCTCTGAGAATCTCCACGCGCCGCGCGCCATTCTGAATCCACTTCTTCGCATCTCGAACTTCAATCACTCTTCCGGCCTCCTGTGAATGCGACTCGAATCTGTTATCGTGCAGAAATCCTTATCGGGATGAAGTGAGGATTGAGAGTGCTTCCGGCCCATGCTCTTGAAGTCCTTCGTAGTCAAATCGCCAGCCGTCCCGCAGACTGATGCAATCTATGTAGAGATAGCTCTTGCCGTCGAGTCCATTGAATGCGAAATTGGCACAGTGAAATTCTCCTTTCGCATTTTGCGTGGCCGTAAGAACAGATTGCCTTTGACTAGAGATTTGATTTGCCCAGTATTTGACAGGTTTCTTGCGGCTTGATTTCTCCCAACTATCCAATGTGGCTTGGGGATATTCATGGAAAGAATCATCAGCGGGCAACACGGAGATCATGGCAAGAGAGCGCCGCACTCTGGAATAGGGAATCCCATGACCTTGAGTCCATGGCAGTTGATCGCGCAAAAAAACTGCCGAATTAGCGTCTGGCAGTTCACGTTGAAACCACGGCGCCGGCAATCGAAATTCCACGCCATTCCACGTTGTAATTACATCTCTGCGGTGATAATACCGAAAGTCGGATATTGCAGTTGGAATGGCTGTTGCGAGAATACCAACGAAAAAGCATAAGAATGCAATCAGAAGCTTTCTCTGACTAAAGAAACGCCGTTTCGGATTAGAGGAATGATTCACTGACTCTCCCATCTCTCATAACCTCAAAAAATCCCGGCAATCGACAAAATCATTTTCCGCATTCCAGCCCCTGCCATTATAGCCACCGCCATATTTGGTTGAAATCGCAGGTGACACCAGGGCCGCCCCTGCTATCCACAGCTACACTGTAGTTGTGTACGTTCGCCGCGCTACCTTTGTTTCCTTTGTGATGATTCTTCTGGCCTCCGCTCCGTTGCGGGCCGCCGGAGCGCCGCTTATCGTCTGCTATGGCGACAGTATCACCGCCGGACTGGGATTGCAGGCCGGGCAATCCTTTCCCGACGTGTTGCAGCGCGACTTGAAAGCGCGCGGCTACCACGACGCGGTGAGCAATCAGGGCGTCAGCGGGGCAACGACCAAAGACGCGGTTGCGGGCTTGCGCTCGATTCTGGCGATGCACCCGGCGGTGGTCATTGTGGAGTTCGGCGGCAACGACGGCTTGCGCGGATTGCCGCTGGCCGAGACGCGCCGCAATCTGGATGCGGTGCTGACGGCTTTCGAAGCCGCTCATATCAGAGTTCTGCTGGCTGGAATCACATTACCGCCGAATTATGGACAGGAGTACATCGCTTCCTTCCAGCAGATCTTCCGTGAACTCGCCGCCAAGCATCACGTCGCTTTTGTGCCGATGATCTACAGAGACCTGATTCACGTGCCAGGCACGATTCAAACCGACGGTATTCATCCCACCGCCAAAGGCTCGGAGATCATTGCGCGGACGCTTGTGCCGGAGCTTCTCCCTTTGCTGCGAAAAAACTAGAAGTTACCCCATCCCCACCACCGGCTGAAAGAGCGTTCCGGCTACGCGCTTGGCAATTCCAACCAGTTCGCGCTGGCTTGCGAAGACCTTGACCAGCTGCGCTTGAGAAAACTCCGGCAGATTGGCCTGCGCGCCGTTGCGCAGCCGTCCCAATGTATGCTCATCGCCAGTGACTGAGGGCATCTCCGGCAAAAGATTTCGCGGATGGAGGCAAAGGCTCTCAAGTGCTTCCAGGTTTCCTGCCAAAGGAAAAAGTTCATCGAGCGTGTGCGCATCGTTAAGCGTGAAAGCGCCTGCCTGCGTGCGCCGCAGTCTGCTCAAGTGTGCGCCGCAGCCCAGCTCCTGCCCCAGCTCATGCGCCACCGAACGGACGTAACCACCGGCGCTGATCGTCATCGTGAAACCGGCCTCGGCGCCATCGAGCGAAAGAATCTCAAATCGAAGAATGTTGATCGGGACGGCCTTCAATTCCACCGGCTTGCCCGCGCGGGCCAGCATGTAGGCGGGCGTGCCAGCGATCTTCTTGGCGGAGAAATCCGGCGGCATCTGCTTGATCTCTCCGTGGAAGTGGGCGGCTGCGGCACAGATCTCTTCCCAAATCAAAGGTCTCTGCGGCCAGCAATCCGGCCCAGCAGGCTCGCCTTCGGCATCGTAGGTGTCGGTGGCAAAGCCGAAGCGAATGCTTCCGGTGTAGGATTTTTCAGCCGAAGAGAAGTACTGCGCCAAGCGCGTAAACTTGCCCATAAGCAGGGGAAGAACGCCGGTGGCCATCGGGTCCAGCGTTCCCAGATGGCCGATGGATTTCTCAGCGGTGATCTTGCGCAGCCGGCTGACCACATCGTGGCTGGTCATGCCGGCCGGTTTGTCGATAATCAGAAGTCCGTTCACTTCTTCACTCTAGCTGACCGGGCATACGCCAAGTAACCTTTGCATCGATAGCCATATTTCTCAAAAAAATACTTGACATTGAAAGAGTATGCAGTTTTATATTGTGTTCACGGCGCATTTCCCCAACCATCCGCGCCCCCGTAGATCCGGTCAATGCAAACATGGTACTCGCTCACTAAGAGCAGTGAGAATGTTTATGTCTCGGAGCCGATGCCGGGCTAAGCAAGGCGCGAACATGCCCGGATTAACGCACAACATCAACCCAATCTGGATGGCAAGGGATCACCCCGCCCCAGGGAAAGGATTATCCGTATGCCCACAGGACCTCAATTAACCTGCAGTGACCTTCAACAAATGATCAAGATTGTAGTAGGCGAGATAGCTCGCGCGAGAGGAAACAAGTCGGAATTGGAGGCGCTGGAGGCGCTGTTGAAATCATTGAACGCACAGGCAAAGGCCCAAGGATGTAGTTAAGTCTGAACAAGGGTCTTCCGAATGCAATACATTCATCGAGCCGAGTTTGCAGCGGCGCTGCGTTAACATTACGTGTCAACCTATCTCGGCCTAACGTGTTGAATTCAAGAATTGAGGAGAATTCGCTATGCCCAAAATTACGCTCACAATTGAACCATACCTGGATTATTACGATGAGCTTTCAAAGGTGCTGAACAACATCCTCAACATGGCTCTGGGCGGGCAACTCCAGAACTTTGGAACCGATATTGAGTCGCCTGCGCTTCTCGAAAGGGCACAGTTGACGATCGCCAGTTTTGAAGAAGCGAGCAGGGCGATTGCAGCCGTAACGGCCTCGCTCAAGCAAAACCTGCTTTCGGTTTAGACAAATCTTTTGAGGCCGATCGCCCCGCGCCGGGAATAGCCTCTCACTGACCGCCTGCGCCCTGCTGCCGCACCAGCGAGAGAAACTCCAGGCGCGTTTCTTTCTGGCGGAAGCAGCCCAGCATCGCACTGGTCACCGTCGATGAATGCTGCTTCTCGATGCCGCGCATCATCATGCACAGGTGGCGCGCCTCAATCACCACGCCCACTCCCTGCGGCTGAATAGCGTTCTGAATGGCGTCGGCAATCTGCCGCGTGAGCCGCTCCTGAATCTGAAGCCGCCGCGCAAAGACCTCGACGAGGCGGGGAATCTTGCTCAGCCCTATGACCTTGCCCTTCGGAATATAAGCCACGTGAACCTTGCCGAAAAAGGGCAGCATATGATGCTCGCAGAGCGAAAAGATTTCAACGTCCTTGACGATGACCATCTCGTCGTAATCCTCGTCGAAGAGCGCTCCGCGCAGGATTTCTGTTGGATTCTCTTTGTATCCGCTGGTCAGGTAGGCCATCGATTTTTCAACGCGGCCCGGCGTGGCCAGCAATCCCTGGCGGCTGGGGTCTTCACCGAAGCGGCCGATAATCTCGCGGATCAACTCCTGCGTGCTGACTTCGCTGAGAGCTTCGTCGATCTCTGCTGTATGTAACGCCTTGCTTACTGCAATCGGCTGTGCCATGTTTTTCATCCTCCAGCCCTGGGGAATAGGGCGTCGTTGTTATTCGCCTTTACACTCAAAAAAATTGTTCTCTGTCTCTTCCACGCGTACGCGCTCCAACTCTCCAACTGGCAGCGCTTCCTTTAACAGAGCGAAGACCGCTCTACAAAGATTCTCCGTCGTCGGCACACGATTCGCAAAGAGCGGATCGAGGTTGAGGTTGGTGTGATCAAAACGGTCGATGATTTTTGTTCGCACAGCTTCATCGAGCGCACTCATGTTGACGACCATGCCGGTTTCAGGGTTTACATCGCCGCCGACCAGGATCTCAACGAAGTAGTTGTGTCCGTGGCCATGGGGATGGTTGCACTTGCCATAGGTCGCCCGGTTCTCCTCCGCGGAGAGCACTTCCGTGTGCAGTCTGTGACTAGCGGAGATGGTGTAGCGGCGACCGAAGCTGGCTCTCATGCTTCACCGCGAAATTCTGCAAAGATCTCCGGCGTCTCGTAGATGCGGACACGGCTGAGGCGCGCGCCGCTGGCTGAGTTCACCGCTGGCTCTAGCCGATTCCATGCGGCGACGGCCAGGTTCTCCGTGGTCGGAATCGTTGCAGTCGTCTCCGATGCGATAAACTCCGAAACCTCCAGATTCAGATGGCGATGGTCCCATGCGGCGAGAATTTCGCTCTCGATGATGGCTTTGAGCCATTTGAGATCGACAACAAAGCCGGTGACGGGATCGACCTCGCCCGCCACCGTAACCTCCAGCGTGTAGTTATGGCCGTGGCCGTTGCGATTCGAGCATCGGCCAAAGACTTGCTCGTTCTTTTCTGCACTCCAGGCCGGATTCCAGTAGTAGTGCGAGGCGGAGAATGTGGCCCGTCGCGTCAGGAAAATCATTTCGTTTCCTCAGTCGATTGGATGCTTGTGCATCGGATTAGGCTTCATGACCGGTATTCCCGCCCCTTCCAGCTTACGCGCTTCAGAATGCGGTGCTGGAACCAGCTGCGGTAAAGCAGCCAGACAAAGAGCGGTAATCCCAGCGGCGAGAGAGCGCAATCCACAAAGGGAAAGTTGGATTTGGCGACTCGGGCGTAGAAGCGGAAGAGATTGCGCGCCCAGAGCAGTGCCAGCACCCAGCCCGCAACCAGCCACTGCGCCGAGTGCGCAAAGATGTGCGCATTCCAGAAGACGGCTGCCAGCACCGGCACGACGGCGAGAAGAAAAATATCGATCGCGCGCCAGAGGGCCAGCGCCAGACAGTTGTCGAAGAGCAGCGCGAGGTTTTTCGTCCAGCCTTCGAGCATGGCTGATGTGGTGCGATACATCCGCGTGGCGACGGCGTCTTCGGCATAGCGGAAGCGCAGGCCGGCGTGGCGGCGCTTGGCCAGGAATGCCAGTTCAACGTCTTCGAGGACTTTGTCGGAGACCATCGCGTGGCCGCCGAGACGGCGATAGGCCTCGCGCTCGATGAGCAGAAACTGCCCGTTGGCCGCAGCGATGCGCGCTGCAGGATCGGAGACCTTGGCGGGAGGATAGGCCAGGGCCAGCTCGCAAAAGACGAGCGGCATCAGCGAGCGCTGCCAGACTCCGCTGACGATCTGGCGAGGCGAGTAGCTGAGCACGCCCACCTTGTGGCGTGCGGCCTCGTCCAACGCGCGAAGCAGATTGCCCGGCTCATGAATGGTGTCGGCGTCGGTGAAGAGCAGCCAGCGGCCGCGTGCGCCTTTGGCTGCCGTCCACAGCGCGTTGTTCTTGCCGGTCCATCCGGCTTCGAGTTCCTCCGCCGGGAGAAGCGTGATTCCAACAAAGCTGCGGGCGATCTCCGCGGTGCGATCGGTGGAGTGGTCATCGACAACGATCAGATCCCAGTCGCGGCCCAGCTCAAAGACCTTCTCGCTCTGGCTGACCAGCGATTCAAGGCAGGCGGCGAGGCAGTCCTGCTCGTTGCGCGCCGGGACGATGACGGTCAACTCGATCAGTTCAGCCGGTTCGGGCTGGGCAAAGACCGTGCCACGCGGCGCGGGCAGTGTCGCCAACTCGCCCGGCTCATCGGAGAGCCCCAGCACCGGGGTCCACACAGATCGGTCATTCTCCGTGAGATGGTGCACGGGCTGGATGCCGCTCCTCGCACCCCCTTCATTCTCTGATTGCCGCTCCTCTTCCATCGCTTCCTTTCCTTGCAGGCCTTTGCTTCGTATTATAGAAACGTGCGGCTGCCTCGGTTCTTCACACTCGTCCTGCTGATGCTGCTGGTTATCGCCTGCGGCTGCGACCGCGGGGCGCATCCAGCGCAAACCGGAAAGCTGGCGCCGGATTTCACCGTCAGCGACGGCGCGTCGACCGTTCACCTAGCCAGCTATCGGGGCCGCGTGGTGCTGCTCAACTTTTGGGCAACCTGGTGCCCACCCTGTGTCGAGGAGATGCCGGGGCTGATCGAACTTCACCACGATCGTCCCGATCTGGTGATCGTTGCGGTCAGCGTCGACGAAGACCCGGAGGCCTACAGCCGCTTTCTCGCGCGCCGCCACGTGGACCTGATCACCGTCCGCGACCCGGCGCAGAAGGCAGCCAAGCTCTTCCACACCGACGGCTGGCCAGAGACCTACATTATCGACCGGCGGGGCACGATCCTGCGCAAGATCGTCGGCGACCCGGATTGGTCCAATCCGGAGATTCGCACCTATCTGCAGGGCTTGTAATCTTGTTATCATCTCTCCATGACCACGGTGGAGGTTCTCTTTCGTCTTGCCGCGCCGCCCACGGAGGCGGTTTCGCTTGCGCTTGCCAATACCCGCGAGGTCTACGGCATACGCCGGCTCACCCTGGACCGCATAGCCTGCACCCTGCGCATGGAGTATGACGCTACGCGGCTCAATGCCGCCGCCGTCGCCAAGCTATTGCGCCAGGCGGGCGTCCAGATTACCGCGGAGGTTCCTCTCTCTGCGCCTGCTGCCACCCCGGAGCAGGCCTCCGCCGCATGAGATTCTTCAAAGTCTTTTCCAATCGAAGAATGAGCCTGAAGGCGGCGAAGGGTTAGCGAAGCGGGAATCTCCTTTCTTTTTTGCGATTCAAGTTATGTTAGCGCGCGTGTCGGATGGGTTGCCGATCGAGCGCGCCC
>JBAVDS010000102.1:0-29963 GCA_049587335.1 Occallatibacter sp.
GGGACAAGCCGCGTACAAAATGGATCAGGATGGTGATCTGCGCGCCCTGGTCCGCTGTGACCGCGACGGCTGGAGTGTGCAGCGTAGTGAGGATGGAAAGCACCGGCTGTGCGTTGTGCATCCTGACCGCGACGGGACCATCACCGGCTGGTATGTGCCATAGTCTTTGCGATGCGTTTGAAGTTGACAGCCAAAATGTTTGTGGAAATGAAAATGGTAAAAGCCGGAACCATGAAGAAACAAAAAAGGGAACGCAGGTTTCGCCGGAACTGAGCGGAGAGGGGTCAAGGCTGGCCGCAGGCCACCGCGCAAGCGGCGCTCGCGGCCTTTACGCCTCGAAGCGATCAGACAATTGGACATGGTTCGAATTCGAGCGGACGCGCTGACATTCGAACCATAGATGGCAGCATTTCGGAGGGCCGTTACACAAGGCTCCGCTCTTTGATGGCACCGCACTCTTTCAGAATGTCCATTAACACAATGCCGACGCGGTCATCACCACCACAAGCGTAGTCATCGAGCACCCTTTTTGTTTCCTCATCCGGTTTGCAAACGAGTAAGGTTCCCAAGACGTATTCCACTCTTCTGCGGCGTTCTGCCAGTTCCTCCGGCGTCGGCGGCGTCGGTATGCACTCTTCCTCCGGGTAATCCGCTAAACCCTGTTCTTTGTAATACCGCTTCCGTGCCCATCTATAGTCAATCAAGATTCCATGTCGGGTTTCCAACTTCTCGCGCAGTTCTTCCGGTGTCATCATGACTACTCCTTTCACTTTTTCTTGGAACTCTGAGTGCCGTGAATTCCTCCGTGTCCAATGAACACAGTATGAGGCATGAGAAGCAATACCTGCGCATCGGCCATGCACACGCGGCCCTCGGTGGTGTCCTGCCATTTGGCATCGCGCTTTTCGTAGGCCGTCTTGCAGTCTGCCGAAATCTGTTTTGCCACATCGGAATGCTGCCCAAGCCAGCTCTGAATCGCATCGGCTGAAACATTCTGCAAGTGGCCTGCCCCTGCGGACTCTACTGCCAGGACGATCTTCGATTCGGGAACATTGATGGCAGCATTCTTGCAGCCCCCGGTCATGCCGACTATAGCAAGCGCGCTCACTGCCAGAACTGCATTCAATCCCATTGTATTTCTGTCTTGCATTCGATCCTCCCGATCAAATTGTTCCCTGACGTTTTGGTTGAGAGCCGCCGTAGTGTCCTATGAATGGCATTCCCCACATTACGGCAAAGCCAAGTTTCTCGCACAGGTACTCCTCTGTGTCCTTCGAACTGGATTGTGCCCCGTCAATAATCCAACTCAGCTCTCCGACAGTATGCAAAAGCGGTCTTTTCTTTCGGAAATAGTCGTGGTTCAAGAAGCAAAGCCGAACAGCAGAGTCATAGTGTTTGCGCGGTCGGCGAGGAAGGTTTCTTGTCTTGACCTCGATCATCAGCACATCCGTTGCCAGGTCGAACAGGATGTCACGGTCGGGTTCCCGGTAGCCGGCCTTCCAAATCGCATGGGCAAGTTCGCCCACTGCTGCCCATGTGTAGGGAGCCTTGTGGTCAAAGCGCGGATTGCGCTGGGCTTCTCGGCGCACCCTGGCTGCCCACTTCTTAACTTCATCATGGGTCAATTCTGCTGCCATAGAGCGTTTGGAACTCCTTCCCTCGGTTCCGAGATCAACAGCAAGCACGGACGCACAAAAATGCGCCTCTGTAGGCAACTGCCAACAGACTTCCCGTAGGATAACGCGACCATCAAAAGGTGTCCACTGCTGATATTCGCGAACAATTCGGAGAGCGCATCCGTGCCCTGCGGCAGGCGCGTGGCTGGACCCAGGTCGAAATGGCCGATTTCCTGGCGATGGACCGGAGCTACCTTTCGGAAATCGAGACGGGCAAGAAAGACCCCAGCCTGACGATGCTGAAGACGCTAGCAACCGGCCTCAAGACCACGATCTCCAAGCTCACAGACGGCCTGTAGGACGTTGAAGCAGATATAGCAGGCTCACCCCTGCTTTATTGCTTAACCTGAGCAACGTGCAATTCCAGCCGATCCAGCACAATTCGTGTTCTGGCCATCCATCCTCGATAGACTGGCTCATATTTTCTGCTGGGTAAGATGCTGGCATCGTCTATGTACCAAACAGTCATTTTGATGCGCCGGGTGCCATTGTTTCCCCAATGCAAATTTGCACTTTTGCACGGAATGATACAAAGAGGTTTTTATAGTATTTACAGGACAACTACAGGGCGCTAGTAACTCCGTTTCCATGAACAAGATACTGCGCTTTTTGCCGCCCATTTCAGCGTGGATTGCCGCCTTTTTCAGCGTAAATCGCCGTTGCTTTCAGCGCGAATCGCCGTTAAATTCAGCGTAGCGCGCCGCCAAATTCAGCGTGGACAAAATGCATGGTCATGTGGATTTGCGCCGTCAATTTCTGCGTAATCGGTGGTATATCGCCGTTCATTTCAGCGCAGCAGCGATGCCAAGATGTTGAAGAGTAGCAACTAAGTGCCAGTGCAGATGTGTTTTCATTGCAGTGTCTACCAATGCACATTACTGAAAATGTATGACCAGACCGACAACATCGTCTCCACGCTGAAATCGACGGCGCAGTGCCATTCTCAAAAGGACAGCACCGTAACGCCAGTGACATGGGTGGGACTCGGTCGAAGAACAAGACCGCACCGCACACTTTCCACCCTGGCCTCTGGATATACCGTGAGCACCTGAGCAAGAGCAGCGGTTACGTTTTTCGTGAAAGTAAATCGCCCTCTGTGGTCGTCATTGCAGGTAGACCCAAGTTGACCGTACAAACCGAACTCGCCAAACCAGGGAACGGTCGTGGTTTCCTTGAGGTACTTCATTCGGTGAGTAAGCCAAAAATACAAGTCGAGTGCCATAGCTGAATTTTTTAGAACTGCGACCGCACGCCAGTCAATCGGCACGGGGGATGTTGTCACTTCATCGTAAAACTGCTGCGAAAGTTTGATTTGCGATGAGAATATCGATTCCTCTGATGATCCTTGGGGGAGCCACCACGAGAGATCCTGTCCCTCAGAGATGTTCATGTAGCGTTCTTCGATGTGTCCTTCTCTTGCCGTCGAATATCTCTTTGTTAACGATATTTGCGAAGAGAACAATCTATAAGCCTGTTGCTTCAGTCGGGTGATGTTGCCGCGTTTGCCGCCGGTGACGGACAGATGCAGTTTGTCGCGCAATAATGAGCTGAGATTTTTCCCAAGATAAATGTATGGAGATTTGGTGCGAACGGCCTCGGTAGACGCAAATGCGAGCAGGATACGCGGTATCGTTCCATAGGGTATTCCGGCATGGCTGACAATGCGCAGGCTGAACCTTCCGTTAGATCGTTCATACACGTGCACACTGGAGCCAAGATCGTTATAAGGGAGACCAGACTGGGCCAGTATTCGTGCTATGAATCCTAGCTGTCCAGCTTCAAACGCAGTGGTCTCCTGGATCAAGAGTCGCGTATCGACGAGTTGCATTGATTTGAAAGTGGCTCGTGAACGCACTATAGGCCGAACCTTTGCTGATCTTGATCGGGAGGAATAGCGATGCCTGCCTTTTGAAATGTCCAGCAGAATCGGCGCAATTTGGTGTGTTGATGAATTGCAATTGATTCAGGGTTCGTCATGGCGCGCGAGTCACCCATTCTCTCTTGCAATGAAAGCGGCAATGTCCAGTGTGAGCCAATACACTCTCCTGCCCATCTTGCGCCGAATTGCTCGAAGAGCAACGGCGTCATTGTTTTTGCTGAGCATTCTGATCCTCATGGCATTCGAAGACTTGCTTTGGAATACCTCGCTGAGGTCTTTGAGTGACATCGTTGCGCCGTAGCGTTGTATTAGCACTTCTTGCGTAGTCATGCGTAACCTCACGTAATATTCGGAGGCTACCAAAGAGCGAATCTGCTATACTTCTCTAGGTGTTTGCCTTGACAGATTGTCTCCATGCTGAAAATAAGAGAGTTATGCTTGTTCGTTCACGCTGCGCGCCAAGCGTGGCGGAAGCGATACGTATATTCATGGACCAATGGCGCGAACGCGCTATCGATTCAGCAGGCGCTTCGCTCAGTCAACGGCTATGCAGCGTTATCATACCCGCATGGGACGACTACCTAGCCAGCATTCGACTTTACGAACTCTACGATACGGTTCAAATGAGCCGGGGGTTATCTTGGAGAGAATGCCTGGAAGGTGACATTCACCAATATCGATCCTTTGAAGCAGAGCTTAAAAAACTGATGTTATCGGCAGACAATGATATAAAAAGAATTGTTTGGCATAGAGCTAATGACCTTGCAGGTAAAGAGATTAGTCGCGGAATACGAAGCTTCAAAGAATGGTTCTCGGAAACGCCGAAACTCGAAGCAATCTTGGATTCATTGCGTTATGGCACAGAATCGACGGATACGGCAATTTGCCGCGAAATCCGAAACGAAGATACTTGGATATTTGCTGCATTTGAATTTCACGATACTCTCGGTAGCTTGCGGCAGCTCATAGCTGAATGCAGACTCAAGTCAACGCCGGAAAAGCCGGTCGTCTTGGACAGTTGGGCGCAGCATTCTGACACTAGACCAACCTTGCCTCTCCGTATGCAGGAATGGATTGATCCCACGAATTGTCTGGCTACTGAAGTATCCTTTGATCTAAACGACGATGTTCCATCCTCGATGCACACGCACTCGTTATGCAACTGGTCATGGCTAGAGAATGGTGCGCCTGCATGGTGCCAACGACTCACTGAGATGGAAGAATACCTTCAAGGTGCCGTTGGAACATTTGACAGCCAAAGCAATATCATCCGACTAGATAAAGACTTTTGCTCTCAGCATAAAGGCCATGATGGAGTTTGTACCTGGGTGTATGAACTTCCTATAGTTCGAGATATTTGTTCCTCCGATCTCCCAGAGAACGAGCAGGTCGATAGGGTCATGGAGTATGTGAGAGCATTTTTTGCAGACAATCCACGCAAAGATACCTCTATACAGCGAGTTGATGACGTGGCACATAGAATTACTTGCAAACTATGTGGCCGACGAACCGAGTATCAGACAATAGCCAATATTCGGAATAGCACTATGAGTCGTCGCAAGAAAATGGCTCATAATGAAATGCGCAAGAAAAGTCGGGACTTCTGCAAATATCACCGCCCATTCCAGTCCGATGGAGCGTGGACACCGAATCATTTAACGGGAAGCGGTCGATCCGAAAGCTATCAATCTCGATTCGACAAGATTCCGATCTTTAAAGTGGAATTAGAACGGCTCGTTGCTCAGAGCTACAACAGAGACATCCCGTTCAGCGCGACAGACAATCAAGAAATCAATCTATTTGTCATGGCGGTTGTCCGGTCTCTTGATTGCGAACCTGACCATTTACTGGATATGCGCAGAATAGCCTGGGAGATCGTCGAATGCGATATAAACGACAGGAAAAAGCGGATCATTATGCTTCATGCATTCGGGTGGAAGCAGGCCGATATTGCAAGAGAATTCGGCGTTTCGCGTCAAGCGATCTCCGAAATTCTGAAATCAATACCACAGGCCTACCGCTTCGATATTCAGCAGTGAGTTAGGCATTTCTTGCACGGGCTTTTTCAAGTTCTGCGATGCGCGTTACTAAATCCTCAGCGCGGAGATGCGTGTAGCGTTTGAGCATTTGCATCGATTTGTGGCCGCTGATGGCGGAGACCTCCTGATCGGAAAATCCGGCTTCGACGAAGCGGCTCACGGCTTCATGTCGCAGATCGTGGAAGTGCAGATCGACGAGTCCATGATCTCGCTTAATTTTTTGCCACATTCGGTTGGGCGCGTATGGCCGTCGTTTTCCGTCACGGCCTGGCTCGCCAAAGAAAATCAGGTCTGTATCGATGGGCCATACCGGATTGTTGAGCGCGGCGCGAAACAGTTCGGTGGCCGCACTGCTCAACGGCACAGTGCGCGGCTGTGTGTTTTTGGTATGCAGAAGCCGGACAATCCTGCGGTCAAGATCGACTTGCATTCGGCGCAAGGTCACGATCTCCGAGAAGCGCATCCCGGTCTCCAGCGCAATGCGCACAATCCAGCTCATCATCGGATTCGAGTAAGCGTCCACCGCTGCCAGCAGTTTCGTTTCTTCCTGTGGCGAAAGACGCCGGTTGCGCCCTGGTCCCGGTGCTGGCCGACGGATGTTCATTACCGGATTTGCCGGCAATCCTACGCCCCACTCTTTGATGGCAATGGTGAACATATGGCCGAGGAGTGCAAGGTCGAGGCGAACAGTGTTATTCGTGCGTGGCTGCGGATTGCCGTCCCCATCCTTACGATCTTCGCCAGCGAGTCGCGCATCTCTGAATTTTGCGATGACCTCTGGAGTGAGGGCGGCCAGGGAGTATTTTCCCAGATGCTCCGTCAGCACCTTTGCTCGCTTCCGATCAGCCACTTGAGAAGTTGGACGCTTCGTCGGAACGACCTCTGCAAGGTAACGCTCCAATGCAGCGGCAACCGTCAGCCGGTCACCTGCCGCCCGTTGGATGAATGCCCCTCGCACCATCTCATCTTCAAGGCGGCGTCCCCAATCCTCTGCATCGCGTTTTGTTCGGAAGGTCTTGATACTCGCTGGCCAACCCGCCTTCCGGATCAGCACTTTCCATGTCCCAGATGGTGTCTTTGTAATCGTCGCCATACGTGCTCCGGTACAGTGCTCTGTACCGGCACTGTACTGAAATTGTACCGAACGCGAATTGAGTCGGGAAGCACAATAGCCGTAAGTGGCTATTGTTGTGGACGGCTCAAATTATTAAGTCTTTTATTATGAGTATCTTGTAGGCTGTAAAATTTTGGTGCCGGGAGGGGGGGTCGAACCCCCATGCCCCGAAGGGCGGCGGATTTTGAGTCCGCTGCGTCTGCCAGTTCCACCATCCCGGCCCATGTTGCTAAATAATCATACAGCTTGCAATCACCGAAATAAACACGCCAACTCTTCTTGCCCCGGTATCTACCGGTTTCTCTTGAAGCCGCCGCCGGATTCATCGACGATCCGTGCGATTTCGTTCGTATTCAAACTATCGTCTGAAACCAGTCACGAATTCCGTCTTCTGATTTGAATTGTAGCGTGTTTGAACCGTTATGCAACTCTTGCAAATGCCCCTTTGCTTTTTCCCCGGCAGTGGCCGAAGCACTGCCTATAAATAATTCTCAGCCAAAGAGTTCATTCCGGTACTCCGGCTACTGGCGGCAAGCTGCTCATTCGCAATCCAATTCACCATACTCGACCGAATGCAGAAAGAGTCCACGCGAGGGCGCCGTCGGACCAGCAGCAGCGCGGTTGCGGGCGGCCAGAATTCCGGAGATTGCGCTGGCAGAGAGTCGTCCGCGGCCCACGTCCAGCATCGTTCCCACCAGGTTGCGCACCATGTGGTGCAGAAAGCCGCTGCCCCTGACCCGATAGACGAGTAATGCGCCGGAATCACTCCAGCGTTCTTCCCAGTCGGAGGAAAAAATGTGCCGCACCGCTGCCGCCTGCGGCGGTTTGGGATGAAAGCCCGCTCGCGGAAGGGGCCTGGAATCGGGATCCTCCTCAACGTCCATGCTGCGCCGGGCCAGCTCGGGATCGGTGGCGGCAAAGCTCGAAAAGTCGTGTTCCCCCAGAAAGGCGCGGGCCGACTCCTGCAATGCGGAAAGATCCATTGGCCAGGAGCAGGCGTAAACGTAGCGCGCCAAAAACGGCGGACAAAGAGCGTCGCGGAAGATGCGGTACTCATAGGTTTTGGCCACAGCCGAGTGGCGCGCATGAAATGCGTGCGGCACGGTTCTGGCTTCCAATATCCGGATGGCCGGGGGCAGCGTACGATTGAGCGCATGTTGCAGGCTATTCGCGGGAATTGGCGCGGCGAGGGTGAAGCTGGCAACCTGGCCCAGCGCGTGCACGCCGGCATCGGTGCGGCCAGACCCCTGCGGCAGAGGCGACTCTCCGGTAATTCGGCCCAGCGCCGCCTGCAATTCGCCCTGAATGGTCGCTTCTCCAGGCTGCACCTGCCAACCGCGAAAGCCGGTGCCGTCGTAGCTGAGGGTCAGCTTCCAATTTTGCAGCGCGGGGGCGGATTGGGCATTCTCATTCACAGCGAGGTCTTGTCAGTAGCGTACATGACCGCGATCATGCGCGGTCTCAGCCGCAGGTGGTTGATATACTCATCTTTCCGCCCACAATGGCGGCTGAATCGCCTGAAATTCCCGGAAATAGGCTCCGGGGGAACGAATCGGGCGCCATGCGCGTATGGAACGATATGCGGAAGAGTACTCCCGGCTGCAAGCGATAATCGTCCGGGAAAATCACAAAATTGCGTCCAGAGAGGGAGTCTGGGCGTCTTTGAGAATGGCGCCCTATTTGCCTCGGCGATTCCCAAAGAGAACCATATCGTGGAGAAAAATCATGCAATTGTTTGGTGCAAGTGTCTTTGAGCGGCAGCAGGATTCGCGTGGCTCACGCAAACAGGCAGGGAACCGGTTGCGCGCGGTGGCAGTGGCACTGCTGACCGTGTCGGCGGGAATGCCTTCGGGATTTGCACAGCAGCCGGCGGTGGCCGCCGCAACCGCGGAGAAGGCCGCCTCCGATCTGCCTTCGGCTCCGGCGCCTGTGCCGACCCAGCCATTGAATCTTCGGCAGTCCAAGCGTGATTTCTCCAAGCCGGCGGGTGGATTCCTTGCCAATCCGATCAATGCCTATCGGCCCGCTACCATCGCCAAAGCCAGCTTTGATAACTCCGTGCGCCTGAGCGACCTGGTCAAGAATGGCAAGATCTATCTGAGCCTGAGCGACGCTCTGGCGCTGGCGCTTGAGAACAACTACGACATCGCCATCTCCCGCTATTACATGGATCTGGCGGACCTGGACCTGATGCGGGCCAAGGCCGGACAGCTCCTGCAAGGTTCCGGCGCAACTGTCAACACCAACACGCAAGGCGGCTACTCCTCTTCTACCGTCGCTGGCGGCGGACCGGGCGGCTCGACGGGCGCCTCGGCGGCAGGCAGCGGCGGGTTGACGATCACCGCCTCCGGCGCGGGACCAATGCCGGAGAGTTATTTGGATCCGAGCGTCACGGCCAACTTGCAGTTTGATCGCGCCACTTCGCCATCGAGCAGCTTCTTCACCGGCGGAAAAAGCACCACAAATACCTACGATTTCGCCTACAATCAAGGCTTCGTGACAGGCACTGCCTTTCAGTTCTCTTGGAACAACAGCAAGGCAACTTCAACCAATCCAACCACGACCTACAGCCCTCTCTTCAATGCTGGCTTCAAGGCCCAGGTTTCGCAGCACCTGTTGCAGGGAGCGGGCATCTGGGTAAACCGGCGCTTCGTCATTCAGGCGATCAACAACCGCCGCATCACCGACTCCACCTTCCGCCAGCAGATTCTCTACACCGTCAATCAGGTGGAGAACATCTACTGGGGATTGGTGAACGCCTACGAGGATGTGCAGGCCAAAGAGTTGGCGCTCGATCAGAGCAGCAAGCTGGCGGCAGACAATCGCAAGCAGTTGGAGATCGGCACACTGGCGCCGCTGGACGTGGTCAACTCCGACTCGGCTGTGGCGGCTGACAAGCAGGCGCTCATCAGCTCGCAGAGCACACTCAACTACCAGCAGCAGATCATCAAGCAGGCAATCGCCCGCAATCTGAACGATCCGGCGCTGGTGGCGGCTGCCGTGATTCCCACCGATCGTGTCAGCATCGAGGAGATTCCCGAAGAGAAGCAGCCGGTTGACGAACTGGTGCAGCAGGCATTCAAGAACAGCCCGGTGTTGGAGCAGGCTGTGCTGGCTCTCAAGAACGACGAGATCAGTCTGCGCGGCGCGAAGAATGGATTGCTGCCGACGGTGGACGTTTATGGCTATCTGAGCGGATCGGGCGTGGCCGGCTCCATCAATTCCAATCTCAATTGCGGCTTTTATCCGACGGGCGATTGCCCTACGAGCAATCCCAACGCCAACCCCGCAGAATATATGTACGTTCCTCCTGCGGGTTATGGGACGGCGCTGGGGAACGCCTTCAATAACTCCTCTCCCGACAAGGGCTTCGGCTTCAATATCACCATTCCCATCCGCAATCGCGCGGCGCAGGCAGAGCAGGCAGCCGCTTTGATCCAGTACCGGCAGGCAGAATTGCGACTGGAGCAGCTCTACACGCAGATTCGCATGCAGGTGGTCAATGCCCAGTTCGCGCTCACCAACGACCGCGCGCTGGTGCAGGCCTCCATCGCCGCCAAGGATTATGCGCAGCAGAGCCTCGATGCCGAGATCAAAAAATTGCGGCTGGGAGCCTCGACTACCGCTAACGTTCTGCTGCAAGAGAAGAATCAGGCTGCTGCGCAGAACACGCTGCTGGCCTCGGAGGCCGCATATGCCAGAGACCGCGCCGGCCTCTATCAGACGCTGGCCAACACTCTCGATCACTACGGCATCAATCTGCAGGAGGCTGCTACCGGCAATGTGTCGGCCGCGCCCGTGGTGCCGGGACTTACTCCTGCCAGCGGCGGCAACGAGCCTACAACCGTTCCGCCGGCCGCGCAATAGTTCTTGCGCCAAACAAGTCAAAAGGCCCGGCCATGCGCCGGGCCTCTGCATTGATGGTCAGCCGAAGTCAGCAGCGTCTCAAGCCGCTGCAATCCCTGCGAAATCTACTACGCGTGAGTCAGGTTCTTGAGTTCGATAATCGCGACTCCAACCTTTTTCGAGGCCTCGGCAAAGCCGGAGTTCGATGACAACATCCGTTCGGCATCCACGAGCTTCTTCGCATTAATTGCTGCGGCCACCTTCCCGGCCTCTACATGAAACTCTGCGTGGGCGGAGATGCACTCTTGGTAAGCAGGAAGCTGCTGGTATAGATACTTCGCACCATGAAGCCAGGCTCCGAATTCGCAACAATCATCTTTTGTGATTGTTGCCACATCCAGAGGATCGGTCTTCTTCCCGGTCTGATGTTCGTGGAGGCTGGATTGAAATTTGAACTTCCACTGCGCATGTTTCTGAATAGCCATATTCAGGTCCATATAAAGATCCCTCGTCTCCCGATCCTGGAAAATGCATCCGTAGTGCAGGTGGATAATCTCACTATCGGCTGACGGTGGATTTGCATCAATTGTTGAACCAGAGTATGAAAAGGCCTCTGGGGCGAGAGGTTGCAGAGGCGGCTTTACCGTTCCGCCACCAAATCCAGCAGATTGAAAAACTCCGGAAAGCTGATAGCAACCGATTCGGCCCCTTGAATCAGAGTCTCTCCTTCTGCGCGTAATGCAGCCACGCTGAAGGCCATGGCGATGCGGTGATCGCCGCCGGAGTCAATCGCCGCCCCGTGCAGCGTTTGACCTCCCGGCACATCCAGCCCATCCTCGAACTCTTCAACCTCAGCGCCCATCGCGCGCAGATTCTTCGCCACCAGTGCGATGCGGTCCGACTCCTTGACGCGCAGTTCCTTGGCGTCGCGGATGCGCAGACCGCCGCTGGTGAAGGGGCCGATAGCCGCCAGCACCGGCAGTTCATCGATCAGTTGCGCGGCCAGCGCGCCGGAGATCTCCGTTGTCCCCAGACCTTCATCCGGCGCTGTGATCTGAACCGTGCCCACCAGTTCGGCGTTCTTTTCTTCAAGATTCAATACGCTAATCTTCGCGCCCAGCGCTGTCAGCACATCCAGCAGCGCCGCGCGCGTGGGGTTCAGTCCGAGGGAGTCGAGCACCAGCGAAGAGCCGGGAAACAACGACGCCGCGCAGAAAAAAAACGCCGCCGAAGAGATGTCGCCGGGAACCGCGGCCTCGATCGCGTGCAGCGTCTGCGGTCCGCTGATCGAGATTGAATCAAGCGTGCGCGTCAGCGTGGCTCCGAAGGCCCGCAAGGCCAACTCGCTGTGATCGCGCGTCCGCACTGACTCGCGCACCGTGGTGGTTCCCGCCGTCTGCAATCCGGCCAGCAGGATGCAGCTCTTGAGTTGCGCGCTGGGAACCGGCGTGGTGTAGTCGATGGCCATGAGCGGGCCGCCGTCGATCGTCAGTGGCGCATGGCCATCGGTCAGCGTCAACCGCGCGCCCATCGCGGTTAATGGCTTGCGAATCCGCTCCATCGGACGCCGCGAGAGCGATTCATCTCCCACTAGCGTGAAACGGCCCTGCTGTGGCGACAACAGGCCGGAGATCATGCGCATCGTCGAGCCGGAGTTGCCGCAGTCGAGAGCTGATTCGCACGGCGTCACGCGCCCGCCCACGCCGGTCACTTCAACGGAACCGTCTTCCCCTCGGCGCACCTTCGCGCCCAGCGACTCCATGCAGGCCAGCGTCGAGGCGCAGTCGGCCCCGGTGGAAAAATTGGTGAAGCGCGAGGCGCCCTCCGCAAACGCCGCCAGCATTCCGTAGCGGTGGCTGATCGACTTGTCGCCGGGCAAGCGCAGACTGCCGAAGATGTTGCGAGCGGGGCGGATGATCCGTTCTTCTATCAAGGCTGATCCTTTTATCAAGTTTACAGGGGACGATGCTTCACTTTTTCACTGCTTCACTTCTTCACTCACTTCTTCACTATTTCGCTTCTCTACCGCACCTTCAACACAATGATCGTCTCATCGTCAAAGTGATCCTGCTCGCCGAGAAAACCGGCGACGTCGGCGAGGAGGGCGTCGGCAATCTCTTGCGCGGTCTGCTCGCGGCGGCTACAGAGCAGATCGGCCAGCCGCTCTCCCCCGTACATCTCGCCCTGCGCATTCTCCGCGTCCAAAATTCCGTCGGAGACAAACAGGACCACGTCTCCCGGCTCGGTGGCGACTGTCAGTTCATCGTAGCTCACGTCGAGAAACAGTCCCAGAGGAAAGCCCTCGGCCTGCACCGTGGACGATACGCCGCCGCGGCACAAGACCGGCTGCACCGCGCCCGAATTGGCCACTTGCAGCGTTCGCGTTTCGTTGTCCCACACGGCAAAGAGCATGGTGACGTACTGCGATTCCAGCTTGCGCTCCTGGATTGCGTCGTTTAACAAGGCCAACATCTCGGCCGGCTTCGGCTGCTGCTGCGCCGCCGAGCGCATGATGCCACTGACCAGCGCGGCAAACAGCGCCGCTGGCGCCGCCTTACCGCTCACGTCGCCCAGCACGATGGCGATTTGTCCGGGACCGTACTCGATAAAGTCGTACAGATCGCCGCCGATGGTGTGTGCCGGCGCAAAGCGCACCGCCATCTCGGCATTTGCTGTTTCCGGCGCCACAGGCGGAAGTAGCCGCAGTTGCACCTCGCGCGCCATGGTGATGTCCTGCTCCAGTTGCCGCTCCTGCGTGCGCACCGCCTGGTAGAGACGCGCATTTTCAATAGCGATGGCCACCTGCGCGGCCAGCGTACTCAATACGCGCTCATGCTCCTCGTTGAAGAAGCCAGCGCGCGTGTGTTCCAGATCCAGCACGCCGATGATGCGCCCCTTGTGGAAGAGCGGAACAATCAACTCGGAGCGGGTCTCCGGGTTCATCAGCACATAGCGCGGATCGTTGCGCACATCGGGCACATTCACCATGCGCCACTCGCGCACCGCCGCGCCCACCAGGCCGCTGGTGATGGGAAAGCTGCGCACCGGCGCCTGCGCGTGTCCGAAGCGCCATGCGTAGCGCGTAATCAGCATCTCACCCTTCTCATCCAGAAGCATGATGGTGAACATCTGATAGTCGATGAGCCGGCGCAGCAGTTGCCCCACCTTTTCCAGAAGCGGGTCCAGGTCGAGGATGGAGGTCAACTCGGTGGCAATCTCGTTCAGCACCGCCAGCGTCTGCGCCTGACGCGAGACACGCGCATAGAGCCGCGCATTTTCAATCGCCTGCGCGATCCGCGAGGCGGTCAAAGTCAGCAGCCGCAGTTGTTCCGGACCGAAGAAATCCTTTTGCTCGCTCTCGATGTCCATTACCCCGATCAGCCGGTTTTTGGCGATCAGCGGAACTGCCAGCTCGGAGCGCACTTCAAGATTCACCTGCACGTAAAAGTCGGAGGCGGTCACGTCGTTCAACAGCACCGGCTGGCGCGTCAGCGCCACCTGCCCCACCACGCCTCTGCCCATGGGAACGATCAATCGCTCGATCTGCGTCGTGTGGCCAATCTGAAATCTCACGCGCAATTCGCGGGTCCGGTCGTTCAGCAGCAAGATGGCGAAGATGCGGTAGGGAATGACCGCGCGCACCAGTTCGGCGGTGCGCCGCAGCAGGGTCTCCAGATCCAGCGTGGTGTTCAGCGCCTCGGCAAGCTGCACCAGATAGGCGACATCGGCCGCTTCCACGCGGATGTTCTCCGGGGCGAGATGCGCTCCGGGATTCGCCGGACCGGCCGGGCGGTAGTCGCCCTCAAGCTCGGATTCTTTGCGCGGAGATGGTGGAGTCGAGGCCATAGTAGCTCATGAAAATCATAGAGCATGGCGGTGGATCGTTGCTCTGCTTCCGCCTATCGAATTCTGTGCCGCGCCGTCATTGGCTTGCCTGCTCATATTGGCCGGCTATGCACAATCTCAAAGCGCCGCTTGAGGCGCAGAAAGGGGCTCTCCAGCCGGGAGTAGGAAAGCTTGGCTGCAAGGATGGTGAGCGCGAGTCCAAGAAACACCGAAAAGAGTGATGCGTGAGGTATATGTAATGAGATAAAAAATACGAGCGAAATCTGAAGCATCAATAGATGGTAAACATACAATCCATATGAAATCTTGCCCAAACCGGTTGCCCACCGTGGCATATAAGATGGCCCGATCATGCAAAAGCCATGCAAGACCGCGGCGCATCCAAGCGCAATCATCGCATAATGGATCACGAGGGAGATGCCGCTGCTGGCCGTTCCGGTTGATGGAGTCTGCATGGCATGAAGCAAATAAAAGGAGAGGAACCACATGACGGGACCGGAGATTGCCAGGATAACTCCGGCCAGAACGCTACTGTGCTGAAACCTCTTTCGAGCCAAAGCTAGAAGAATTCCAGTCGCGAACATTTCAAATTGAACCAGAGTATTGCACCAGACTTCCCAGCCTGTATTGGCGTGGTGTTGCCCCAAATTGAAGAGTGTGATGTTGGCAACGACAATAAAGAAAAGTGCGCACAACAGCAGTCCCCGCCGTGAAAACCGGCGCATCGCCCAGGGCCAGATCAGGTAGAACTGCTCCTCGACCGAGATGCTCCATAAAGGCGTCATTGGATTGATCGACCAGCCGTATGCGGCACAATAGATATTCCCGGCAAAAAGCAGATACCACACAAAGCCGATGATCTGCTGTCTGCCTAAGATCAATGCAGCCCAGGCGATACCGATAAAGATTCCAAAAAGATAGAGGGGCCAGATCCTCAAGATTCTCCGAATATAAAACCTGCGAACCGAAACAACGCCGGCTGTTTGCCGCTCTTGCAAAAGAATCTCGGTAATGAGGTAGGCGCTGAGACAAAAAAACAGACACAGGCCCATTCCGCAGCTCATTGCAACTGCATTCAGAATGCGTGCGATGCCCTGGCATATGCTGCCGGATGGAGAAGGCTCCCCGGAAAAAACAGAGGTATACAAAAGAAAAAATACATGATGAAAGTAAACCAGAAGAAAAGCGATGAAACGCACGACGTCCAGCTCTGGCCGGTAACCGCGTACGGATTCCTTAGGGGCCTCAGCATCCGCCGTTCCGGTGCCCGGATCATCTTCCAAAACGTTGCTCAAAGCGCAAACCTCTCATGCGGCCATGGGATAAATCAAAAAGCGTCTTGCTCGGCAATCGTCTTCGCGCACCGTCGCGCGAAGACCCAGAGATAAAATATGCTCATCGCCAGCAAGATAACCGGAACCGAAAATCGCAACGCGATCATCAGACTCTGCCAGAGGACGCCGGTTGCGCGCAAGCTCGGATTGCGGGCAATACCAAGAGCAGTCGTCCAGAAGAAATCCCCGGTTGTCACCAATCCCATCGCCGTCAGACCGAGCGCAAACCACCTCGCGCGGCCACCTCTGGCCCAGAGAAGTCCGCAGGCGGGGACCGCAAGCAGCAGGAGTTTGGCGTCATATTGCCGATGATAAACCGGCAGCATAGAGAGAGCCGCGATGGCCGCCAGCGCCAGCCAGGCCCTTGCCTGTGAAAAGCGGGAGCGAAATGCTGCCAGCGCCCATACCAGCAAGAGCGGCGCGCAAATCAGATAGCTGGCCAGATTGTAGATGCGCGGGGCGCTCCAAAAAAAGCTGGTGGCCGACTGCAGGTCAATGACGCCTTCAGGCCCCATCGCGGAGGCGCTGGGATCGTTGGTGCCGCCGGGTAGCGAATACGCCAGCAGATTGGTGTGCATCTCCTGCATCCAATGCGGCGATACCAGCCAGATCCACAGTATGGACGACAGAGTGAGCGCAATCATTACCAACAGGACTTGCCACGCGCGCCTGCGGTACACTCCGCCAGCCAGGAGGAAGTATAGCCAGACCAGGCCCGCGTCGTGCGGCTTGACGGCAAGGCTGACCGCAAGGCACAGAATGCCAGCCCAAACAAAACGTTGGCGAAAAAAACACCAGACGGCGATGCAGCAAAGACTGATCGCAATTCCTGCCGCATTGCCGGTCATCGCGAGTACTTCGCTGTTGGCCAGAAGGAAGCCAATCATGAATCCGGAGAGGATGGGCGCATACTCCGCGCCTAGATCCCAGATCAGAATCGAGGCCAGAAGAACGCTTGCAAAGATAAGAAGCAGCCACAGGAGGTGTGCCGGCCCCCACGGCAGCAGCGCAAAGGGAATCGACAGGATGAACGACGTCGGCGGGTAGACATTCTGCGTTGCGATCTGGCGAGTCGCCGCCGTATCCGGCGTGTGGCCTTCCGCTTCGTAGACGTGTTCCACGTCGCTTGTCTTGTAGGGATCATGATGTTGCAGCAGGCAGCGGGCGGGATAATAGAGAGCCCGGAAGTCAGTCAAAGAAACCGGAACGGCATTTTCGAGAACGGCGCCCAGCATGATAAATACCAAGCCGCCCAGCAAAAGCATCGTGAGACCATCGCGCCGCTCTCTTGTCATCCTGAACCTCTTAATCTCTTCTCCAGGAGCGGCTTGAAGGGGAGTTGCCGTCATTCTGGTCTACAATCATACACGTGAATGCGGCGCCGTAAAGTGGCGGAATTCGGTCTGCAATCGCCGCAGATTTCCTGACAGGGGATTCATCCCCCATGTAAGAACGGGAGCACGGAGGAAGGTCAGTGCCAGATTTCCGCAATTCTCAACCGGCCCGAAGGCCTGAAGTGAAATCCAACGAGGATATCGAAGCCTGCCTCACCGCCGTGATGCCGGTTTACAACGAGGCAGCCACCGTGGCCGAGGTGGTCAAGGTGGTGCTGGAGCAGCGTCCGGTGCAACAGCTTGTGATTGTGGATGACTGTTCGCAGGACGGCACATGGGAACAGCTTCAGCCGCTGGCGCAAATGGATGCGCGCATCAAGTTGATCCGCCATGAAGTGAACCAGGGCAAGGGCGCGGCCTTGCGTTCCGGCATCGCGCACGCAACCTCGGAGATCGTGATCGTTCAGGACGCGGATTTGGAGTACGATCCTGCCGAGTATTACCGGCTGCTTGCGCCGATTCTCTCTGGCAAGGCGGACGTCGTCTTTGGCTCGCGGTTTTGCGGCAGCGATGCCCACAGAATTCTGTACTATTGGCATTCGGTCGGCAACAACTTTCTCACCATGTGCTCGAACATGGCTACGAACCTGAATCTCAGCGATATGGAGACCTGTTACAAGGCCTTTCGACGGGAGGTCATCCAGAAGATAACCATCCAGGAGAACCGCTTCGGATTCGAACCGGAGATCACCGCGAAGATTGCAAGGGCGAAGGTGCGCATCTACGAGGTTGGCATCTCGTATACGGGCCGCACCTATGCCGAAGGGAAGAAGATCAACTGGCGTGATGGCGTGCGCGCGCTCTGGTGCATCTTCAAATACAACTTCAGCGGCAAATAATCAGCGATACGCCCTCAGGTTCTGGCATCTTCCTCGATCGTCCCTCCAGTACGGTATTGAGGGATCCTTCGTCATTCCGCTCCCAGCTCCCGCACAATCGCCACCGAGGACGAAGCCCCGATGCGGTTGGCGCCGGCTTCGAGCAGCGCCTTTACATCGGCCAGATTGCGGATGCCTCCCGCGGCCTTCACGCCGCAGCGCCCGCCGGCCACGCCGCGCATCAGCGCCACATCGGCCGGAGTTGCGCCGCTCGTGGAAAAGCCCGTCGACGTCTTCACGAAGTCCGCTCCGGCCAGGATGGCAGCCTCCGTGCCGCGCAGCTTCTCTTCCATCGTCAACAAAGCCGTCTCCAGAATCACCTTCAGCAGCGCACCGTGATGATGAGCGATCATGGCTACCGTGTGGATCGTGTGCTGCACGGAGAGATGGTTTCCGCTCTTGAGCAGGCCGATGGGAATCACCATGTCCAGCTCTTTCGCGCCCAGCCGGATCAGCGCCGTCGCCTCATGCCGCAGCGTGGAGACCAGCGATGCGCCCAGCGGAAAACCCACCACCGCGCCCACCGCCAAGCCCGTGCCAGACAGCGCCCCCACTGCAGTCGAAACCCATAGTGGATTCACCATCGCGCAGGCAAAGCGATAGCGCACGGTCTCTTCGCACAGCTTCTCCACCTGGCTGCGCGTGGCATCTGGCTTCAGCAGCGTGTGGTCGATCACTGCGGCCAGCGACTGCCAGCTCGCCAGGGCCTGCGCGGCAAACGCCGCCGTATCGAAGACGCCGTTGTCAAACTCCAGATCCGCCTCGTCGATGGATGTGATCGCGGTCATCGGTCATGCTCCTTGTCCAGGACTGTTACTCCGGATGGTCCGCCGTCATCAGGCAGATGTCCGGCAGATTCCGGTAACGCTCCGCATAATCCATTCCATAACCGATCACAAACAAGTTGGGAATCGAAAAGCCGACATAATCCGCCTCGATTTTTTCGATCCGGCGCGAGGGCTTGTCCAGCAGCGCGGCGATGCGCAGCGTCTTGGGATTCTGACGCAGAAAGAAATTGCGCAGATAGGAGAGGGTCAGCCCGGTGTCGAGAATATCCTCGACCACCAGTACGTTCTTGCCTTCGATCGGATCATCCAGGTCTTTGATCAGCTTGACCGCGCCCGAGGAGCGCTGCCCATTGCCATAGCTCGATGTGGCCACAAAGTCGAATGTCGCATCCACCTGGACAGCCCGCGCCAGATCGGCCAGAAACGGCGCCGCTCCCTTCAATACTCCCACCATCACCAGCTTTTCGCCGTTCAGGTCGCGGGTAATTTCGGCGCCCATCGCGGCCACACGATCGGCAATCTGCTGGCGGTTATAGAGAATCTCAAGGTTCTGCTGGCTAAAGGTCGTCATATTTCTAGTATTACCTGAACGGAAGGCCGCCGGACGAGATCGCGCGTGAAAATTCTTGTCCTTCGCCCGGCAATGCCTTTCCGCAGCCGTTTTGCCCGCGCACGCGTCTATACTTATAGATATGCTGCCTTTCATTCACATCCATCTCTTCTCCTGGCACCGGGATCAGCCAACCTTCGGGTTGATGATGTGGCTGGCCGCAGTGGTCGCCGCCTTTGTGATGGATCGCAGCTTTCGCCGCGCACGCATCTCGGCAGATGCCGTCGCCATGGTTGCCGCCACCGTGGTCTTCGGCATCATCGGCGCCAAGCTCTGGCACGTTCTCGACACCCCCATCGAATTTCGCTCGATAGGATGGAGCGTCCTTTGGGATACGGACGGCTTTGCCTGGTACGGCGGTCTTGTCTTCGGCATCTCTGCGCTGCTCTTTCAGGGCTGGTGGGCAAAGATCGGCGCGCTGCGCACCCTTGATCTGGCCGCTCCGGCCGCCGCCATCGGCTATGGCATCGGGCGCATCGGATGCTTTCTCTCCGGCGATGGCTGCTACGGAATCCCCATCCAGCCGCTGCATTTCATCGGATTGACCCTTCATCCCTGGGGTATGAGCTTTCCCAACGGCATCGAGCCGGTCTTTGTCCCCGTCTATCCCACTCCGCTCTATGAACTTGCCGCCGGCCTGCTCATCGGCGGATGGCTATGGTGGAGACTGGGCAAACCCCATCGTACCGGCGCCATTCTCGGCCAGTACCTGCTGCTCTCCGGAATCGCGCGCTTTCTGGTTGAATTTGTCCGCCGCAATCCGAAAGTCTTCTGGGGACTCTCCAACGCCCAACTGGCCAGCGCCAGCTCGGTTTTTGCCGGCCTCCTGCTCGTCGCTTGGATCGCACTGCGGCCAGCAAACGGCTTCAAGCCTGCGCCCGCTCCCGTCGAGGACGCCACCTAAGGCTGTATCGCCGCTTTACAATCATCACTTGCTGCCAGAATCCCAATGCGACCGGCTTGACGTGGTGCTGGTCTCGCCACGCAATCCCCTCAACATCGGAGCGGCCGCCCGCGCGATGGCCAACTTCGGCCTTCCTCATCTCCACATCGTCGCGCCCTTTGCGCCCACATGGCGCGAGGCCCGCTCGGCAGTGGGAGCGCCAGAGCTGCTCTTGAATGCCGTCGAATCGCCGAATCTGGCCGAGGCCGTCGCCGGCTGTACTCTGGTCGCAGGCACTGGAACCCTCACACACCGTAAGCCAGAGCAGCCTGTCGTTCCGCTTCCCGCGCTGGCTTCGCTCGTCGCCCAGGAGCTGAGCCGCGGCGGACGCGTAGCCCTCGTCTTCGGCTCGGAAAAACACGGACTCACCCGCGAAGATCTCTCCCATTGCCACATCCTGGTTGAGATTCCCACCGATCCCCGCCAGCCCTCGATGAATCTGGGCCAGGCCGTCGCCGTCTGTCTGTATGAGCTTACCGCCCGCTCCCCGCAGCCGGAGGCCCCTCGGCAAGAGCCGCCCACCAGCGATGCCGCTGCCCCCTCCGCCCGCCTCGATCTTCTGGCCGGTGTCATCGAAGAGGCCATGCGCGCCGCCGCCTATTCTCCGCATTCGATGCAGGCCGCCAATCGCCACGATCTGCGCGTAATGCTGCGTCGGCTGGCTCTCTCCGCTCAAGATACGCGCCGGATTCTCGGCCTCTTTCGCCGCATTCTCTGGAGGCTGAACCGTCTTTCGCCCGGCAGCGGCGTCTCCACCTGAGCGGCCACCCGGACTTCTCTTCGACTGCTGGAATAAAATCCTGTTAGAGTGTCGCTCAAGGTCTCTTCCATGCGTATGCATCTTATTCGTTCTCATCGGACTCATCGGGAAGCTCCGGCCCGGCTTGGCGTACTGGCTTGCTGCTGTGCCGTGGCGCTTGCACTGGCATTCTTCGCTTCAGCTCAGCAGCCCGGAGAACCAGCGGCGCCCAGCGCCACTCCGGCGCCAGCCGCAGCCGCCCAGCCCTACACGCCGCCAGATGCTACGAATCCGCCCGCGGCCACTGCGGCGCCAACCGAAGGCCCCAACCCCGCCCTTCCGCCGGAAGCTGCTCCGAGTCCGCAGCCAGCCCCGGCCACACCGATTAAGGCAGTTCCCAAGCCCTCGAAGAAAGAGGCAGCCCCAGCGCACGCAGAGGCCGGCATTAGTGAAGCCGAGCTTAAGCAAATGCTCATCGGCAAGGCGCTCTACCTGCGCGGCGGCTATCTCAGCGATACACTGAACTTCGACGAGCACGGCCACCTCATCGGCCACTCCCCGCAAGGCTCCTTCACCCTCTGCGCCATTCAGATCGATCACCTTCGCCTGACCAAGCACAAGCTGGAGCTGGAGGGCCTTCGCTATGGCCTGCACTTCTCCGCACAGTTAGCATATGAGGATTCCGCTACGACCTTCGACCGGGTGCAGATCACTCCCAAAAAAAAATTCGTTCACATCACCATCGATCGGGAGATCGTGGTCAAGCCCAAGAAGGAACCCAAGAGCGCGAAAAACAAGAAAGCCCCCGCGACGCCAGGAGCGAAGACACCACCGGCTCCGCCAGCGTCAGAGCCGGCTGCAACCACCGCCCCAACAACTCCACCCCCGGCACCAGAAGCACCAACTCAGACCCAGGCAACTCCGCCACCAACAGAGCCGGCTCCATCCCCTGTGGTGGCAGAGCAACCAACGGTAGAACCCGCTTCGCCAGCGTCAGAGTCGGCTGCAACCACCGCCCAAACAACTCCAACCCCGGCACCAGAAGCTCCAACCCAGACTCAGGCAACACAGCCAGCCTCACCAGCGGCTGCGCAGGATACAAGCGAGATGAGCGAGGCCGATCAGCTCAAGGCTTCCATCGCCTCCGTGCCGGAGGCCGAGCGCCCCGCCGATCCCAATAGCGTCACCACCACCACATCGCCCGCTCACGCCAACCGCCTGCTCAAGGACTCTCTCAGCAGCATCTTCGCCGAGGGGCTTGACCAGCGCATGATGGCCGAAATGCCCGCCTTCTGGAAGTTCTATTACCAGGCAGCTGCGGCCAAAGTCGATTACCGCCCCAGCGATCCCTCCATCTACCGCCAGAACACCGTCGATCAAAAGGCCATGCTGCTCAGCAAATTCGAGCCTGACTCGAATGAATACGCGCAGGCCAATGGCGTCGCCGGCATGGCTCTCTATCACACCGTGGTCAACACCGACGGAAAAGCCGGCGAGATTGCGATCGCCCGGCCCATCGGCTTCGGCCTCGACGAGAATGCCGTCGCCGCCATCCGCAAGGCCAGCTTCCAGCCCGCCGTCAAAGACGGCAAGCCCGTCGCCGTGCTGCTGGACCTCGTCGTCCAGTTCCGCATCTTTTCCAAGCGCACCTCGGTGGTTCTGCCGCCCGACGCCTCCGGCAAGCCCGAACCACCGATCCTTCCCGGTCCCTACAGCGTGATGGTGCAGTAAGACAACGGCCAGCCCTCTCCCGAAGATGCTGCCCACGATGAATTGGAAGTGGCGCACAGTGGGTAATCTGCTGCCAGCAAAGGCGCCGTGGTTGGCGAGTGCTTTTGCTAAGGCGCGGTTTGTGTCATGCCTGCGAATGGCAGGAGTTCGGGATATTGCCTCTGCGGGAGCTCTCTGCGCCAACTACGTCACGTTCGTTGTCGTCGAGAATTTTCTATCTGTTTGAAAATAAAGGATGTCTTACACTGTCTTACGGTTGCAAGACAAATGCGTGACAGGCGTAAGACAGTAAGACACGAGTGCGCCGCCCGCTGCATCCCTTTTGCCTCGCCGTCTTACAGCCTGGCTTCGCCCCCCCCTACTCCTCCTGCCGCATCAGTTCTTCGAGCTTCGGTTTGTGCTTCACCTCGCGGCCCTGGCGAGGCTCCGTATCGATGGCCCGTGCCGGTTTGGGTTGGCCCACGCGCTCTCGCGCCTTGGCTTTGACCGCCTTGGCCGCTGAAAATCTTCCTGGCTTGCGTTTCGTCATCTTAAGGATGAGTATGGAGGAAGTCCTGCCGGAGTGGAAGCCCCCTCCGGCCTTCGGGCGTCGCTGCCTGCCACTGCCTGGAGTCATGGCGGAGTGATTCGCCGCCGGAATGGAGAGATCGAAGAAGATGGAAGAACGCGAGTTTTTTAACGAAACCACCGAAGAGAGAACTCATTCGCTTACCTGCCCCAAGTGCGGGCAGACCGGTGAGTATAAGGTCAACTGGGTGGTCCGCAGAAAGCGGGCGCAACTGCCCCGCGGCGCCGACGAACGGGATCGCGCCAAATTTGCAAAAGCTCAGTCTTACATGGTAAGACGAGACGAAAAATTAGCCTGCTCTAATATCCGCTGCCGCAAACCCTTCGAAATCACCTCCCTGCAATCGGTCGCCTTCTTGAACGAGTAACAGCCGGCCGCGCTCTGGCGCGCCGGTTGCATCCTGTGATTGAATCTATCTGTGAGCGGTCTGGCGCAGAGGGCAATCGCCTTCACCGCTCGAACTTCCGCACAGGAGTGACTTCATTGGCAAATTCCCTGCTTCCCCTCGAAGAACGCCATTTGACTCCCGGCCAGGTGGAGGCGCTGGACAAGCGCCGCGATCTCGGCCATACCTTGCTGGTCATCGCCGGCCAGTTTGCGGTCATCGCCACCGTCTTGCTCTTATGGGTTGGCCAGGACTTGCAATGGTCGCCGGGCTGGATGCATCCCATGGCCTACTACTTTGCCATTTCGCTCGTCATCATCGCCATCTGCGGCGGCATCGGTCTCTTTCTGCGCCGGGGAGCGCCGCGGCTGGACTAGGGCCTTCCATCTTTGCCGCCGGCTCGATCAATTTCGGAATACACGTTGACTTGTTGAGAGCAGTAAAAGGTGGCTTATTCTTGAGGAATAAGCCACTTGTGTGTAGGTTTCGGAGTACAGCAATTCCGGAATTGCTATAGCCGCCGTGTGCAAGAATTGCCATGAGACTCCCCGCACTGGGCCACCGGATGACGAAGAAGACGGAAAGCCGCATGCCGCTCGATGACCTGCTGGTCTTCCATCAGGTTGCGCGCTCGCTTACCTCGAGCTTCGACCTGGATACGATTCTGCGCACCATCATCGAGCACATGGAGCGCTTCATCGAAGCCGACCTGTGGACGCTGCTGATGCTGGACGAAGCCCGTCAGGAGCTGTACTACGCGATTACAGCAGGTGGCGAAGAGGCCTCGCTGCGCGGTCTGCGCGTCAAGGTGGGCGAGGGAGTGGCCGGCTGGGTGGTGGAGCACGGCGAAACCTTGCTGGTTCCTGAAGCTCATGAAGATCCGCGCGTAAAAGCCGGCGCCAAGCCCTCTTCCGTGCGCTCGGTGATCGCCATTCCGCTGCGCGGACGCAAGGGAACGCATGGGGCTATCGAGATATTCAACCCCCGCGCCGATCAGCTCACCGATTACACCATCGCCTTCCTGCACATTCTCGCCGATCACGCGGCCATCGCCATCGAGAATGCGCATGATGTGGCCCGCATCCAGCAGTTGACCATCACCGATGACTGTACCGGACTCTACAACGTGCGCTATCTCTATGAGGTGTTGGGCCGGGAGATGGAGCGATGCGCCCGGCTGGCGTTGCCGGTCGGTTTGGCCTTCCTCGATCTGGATCACTTCAAACGGGTCAATGACGTGCACGGCCACCTGGTGGGCAGCGAACTGCTGGCGCGCACCGGCGAGCGGCTCAGGGAGTTGAGCCGCAAAGAGGATTGGTGCTTCCGCTATGGCGGCGACGAGTTTGTCATTCTGATGCCGGAGACCGGTGCGGAGGCTGCCCTGGCGCAGGTCAGTGCGCTGCACAGCGCGCTGTTGGAGACCGAGTTCACAATGAAGAACGGATTGAAGCTGCGTGTCAGCGCCAGCGTCGGCGTGGCGACTGCGCCCACGGACGGTGCAACCGTTCACGCAATCGTCGGCATTGCCGATGCGCGGATGTATGCGGTGAAGGCCGAGGGGCGTGGCGCTGTCAGGGGAGTGTAGAAGCGAATGCACTTCATCGCGGAGAAGCGCTCTGCCTGATGAATATGCTGTCAAAAAATATACTCCGCAAAGACTCCAGCTCCCGATCGGAACTGGTGCCTTTGCGGAGGCGGGTTAGAGCTTGACGGAGGCAGCGCGGGGAGAGATGCCGCTCAGTTCAGCGGCGCGAGCCTCGGCATAAGCGGCGGCGCCAAGCAGCGCGGCGCGGCTTTCCAGAATGATGCGCACCGGCATATTCACCAACAACTGGCTCAGCCGGCCCTTCTCAGTGAAGGCCTTGAGGAATGTTCCGTCCTTGAGCTTTTCCAGAATGCGCGGAGCGATGCCGCCTCCGACGTAGACGCCGCCGACCGAGAGCAGCTTGAGGGCGAGGTTGCCGGCCTCCGCGCCGTAGGCGGAGACGAAGATGTCGAGAGCCTTCTCGCAGATTTCGCTTTTGGCGGCCAGAGCCAGCTCGGTGATCACAGCGTTAGGGTCTCCAGAGGCGATGCGCTCGGCCAGCCATGCCGGTTCATCGATGCCGCGAACCTCGCGCAGGAATTCGTAGACATTGGTCAGTCCGGGGCCGCTGACGACCCGCTCCTGGCTGATGCGCCCGTTGTACTTCTGCTTGAGGAAGCGCAGCAGGTCGATCTCGTCTTCGTTGCGGGGGGCATAGTCGGCGTGCCCGCCCTCGGAGGGGTATGGCACATGACTGCGGCCATTCCAGATGAGCAGCGCCTCGCCCAGGCCGGTTCCTGCGGCAATCAGGGCGCGGTTGCCGATCTGGCTGGTATCGCCCTCGCTGAGAGTGTAGATCTGGTCGGGCGCCAACTCGGCAACTCCGTAGCCATTGGCCTCCAAATCGTTGATAAGAAAGACGTGGGTGATGCCGAGGCTGACGCAGAGCTCGCGGCTATCCAGCGTCCAGGGGAGATTGGTGAGGCGTAGGCGGCCGTCGCGCACCGGGCCAGGAACACCGAAGCAGGCCGCGGTGATCTTGTGGGCGCCCATGAAACCTTTGACAATCTCTTCCAGACCCGAGTAGCTCTTGGCGGCGAAGATCTCGTCGCGAGAACATTCCAGTTTTCCATTGATAAAGTCATACAGCGCCAGATGGACTTTGGTGCCGCCGACGTCGCCCGCCAGAATCATCTTTCCCTCTCCAAAACTCCGCAGCCTTCCGCATCCGCGGGAGGTAAAAGCCGGGCTGCGGCCCGATCCAGAATCATCGTCAGTATACCGCTTGCCGGCCAGATCAGTTGGCTCGGCAGCCGTTCCGGATCGTGGGGCCCTGTCAGTACATCATTCAAAATAGATGCCTTATCGTCACCAGAGACGAGGAAGAAGACGGAGCGCGCATGGTTGATGACCGGCCAGGTGAGGGTGATGCGCCATGCGTCGTTCTCAGGCAGATGATTGGCCGTGACCAGCCGGCTGATTTCGTGAATGGCCTCGGTGTGGGGAAAGATGGAGGCGGTATGGCCGTCCGTGCCCATTCCCAGCGCGATCAGGTCAAAGCGTGGAATCTCGGCGCCTTCGAGCCGGAAGCAATTTCGCAGCTCGGACTCGTAACGGGCCGCGGCAGCTTCTGGTGCAAGCTCGCCCTCGATGCGGTGAATCTGTTCGGGACGCAACGGCACGTGGTCCAACAGCGCCAGACGGGTCATCCGGTAGTTGCTGGCAGGGTCGTCCGGAGGCACCGCGCGCTCATCTACCCAGAAGAGTTCGATTCCCTCCCATGGCATCCGTGCGCGCCAGGGTTGCGCAGGATCGGCGAGCAGTTCAAAGGCGGCCCTGGGCGTGGAGCCACCGCTGACAGCGATCCGCGCCCGTCCCCGCGCCTCTACCGCTTCTTCAACCATTTCAACAAGATACTGCGCGGCATTGCGAGCCAGGGAGACAGCGTCCGCTTCCACATAGTACTTGATCTGGAGCTGCCTGGACATAGGTATGCGTTACCCTTTGCTTTGACTCTATGCTCAAAGGTAACACGGAGGGAAGACGCTACGCGATCATTGATGGATTCATTCACCAACCTATTGATTGATTGTCGAAACCATACTTGCCTACCTTCCCAGATAATCCCGGTACTGCTGCTCCAGCACTCCGGCGGCGCGGGCCAGAGCCAGCTTCGAGAGATTGTATTGGTAGAGGCTTTCGACCAGGTTGGTTTCCGCCGAGGCCAGCGTCGCCTGCGAGTTGACCAGGGGCAGGTTGTCATCCACGCCGGCGGTCACGCGGTCGCTCTCGTCGCTGAGGGCGCGAGTGGCCAGGTCGACGTTGGAGCGCGCGACTTCGACGAGCTTGGCCGTCGCGTTCACGTCAAGCAGCGCCGAGCGCACCTGCTGGTCGATCTTGCTGCGCAGGTCGTCAAGCTGGGCGTTGACGGCATCGAGTTGAGCCTGAGCGGCATCGGCATCGCCGCGCAGCTTGGCCTCGCGGAAGATCGGAATGCTCAGTGTGCCCACGGCGGCGAAGTTCCCATTTGCTCCGGCGCCTCCCACCTGACTGACGCCGTAGTAGCCGCTGAAGCTGAGGCTGGGCAAGCGCTGGCTGCGATAGGCCGTGTGAATGGCCTTGTATTCGACGGCCTGATTTTGCAGATTCTGGTAGTCCTGGCGATTCTTGAATGCAATCGCGCGCAGCTCCTCCGGAGTTTGCGCGGCCAGATCGCTGTAGGGCGCCGGGTCGGTGAGCACGATCGTCTGACCGGGATCGATGCCGATCTCGCGCTTGAGCAGGATGAGGCTCTTCTCGTAGGCATTCTCCGCGGCGATCAGAGCCTGCTGGCGCGCCTGCAATTCGACCTGCGCGCGCAGTTCGTCGAGATGGGCGGCGACACCGGCCTGGTGGGAGGCGCGGGCGTTCTCGAAGAGCACACTGTCGGCCGCAACCTGTGCTTTGGCGTTATCGATTTCGCTGGAGGCGGCGATGGCGCGCAGATACGCCGATGCCACCTGCTGAACGACCTCGCCGCGCGCCGACATCTTGGCGAAATGCGCTGCTCTTTGCGCCGCGGTGGCTCCCTTCCATGCGGCAATCACCGGACCGGAGAAAAGCGTCTGCTTGAAGTGAATCTGTCCCTCGGTGAGTTCGTCGCGCGTGATCTCGGAGAGCGCTGCGCCGGGAGGAAGGTGCGATGCGAACAACTTGATCGTGCCCGGACCAAAACCGATGGCGGCCAGATTCTGCTGATGGACGCCGGTGTCGCCGGTCAGCGTGATGTTGGGCAGAAACTCCTGCAAAGCCTCGTTCTTCTCGCCCTGAATCGTCTTTTCGCCGTTCTCGGCCTCCTTCAGGCCGAGGTTGTTTTTAAGACCGAGTTGGATGGCTTCATCCAGGGAGAGTTTGAGGGGCTCATCGCTTGCCGGACGAACGGTCACGCTGCCGAAGAAGGGATTCGCGGCTGAGGTGGGGTTAGGCGCCTGCGCAATGATGACCGCTGGCGCGCCAGCACAGGCCGCTGCCAGAATGGCCGCTGCCGCCCGCGCAATAGGAAGATGGTACCGTCGATTCACTCTTCCCTATTCTCTCAGATGCGCGGAAAAGGCGAAAATCTTCCCGCGCCCGCGATCTGGAAACCAGCAGCCGTCTTGCGCAACTATTCTGAACTTACATCATGCGCCTGACTCTTGATAGACTCCTGCAATGCACTCTCGCGCTCTCAGGATAAGGCTCGACAAATTCATCGGCACCGTCCGCCTCCCCTCCCAATTCTCCGCCAAAAGGTGGATGCGCGAGATGCCTCAGTCGAAGCGCACTGTCTTTTGGATCGCGGCTTTGCTTCAGGGATTCGCCTTGTACTATCTTTGGTCGCGGACTGTGGTGTGGCCGCCGAGATGGTCGGCTGAGAGCCTGCTTCCATTGATTGCATTTCTCATGTACCTTACCGGAGCAGGGCTGATCAACAGGATGCTGACCTCGGAGTTTGTCCGCAAGACGCAGCTTGAATACGATCAGATAGCCGCGCGCCAGATTCAGCAGACGCTTACTCCGGCTCAGATCGATCCCTCGCCCGGCTATGAGGTGGAGAGCTTCTATAAGCCCTTGCGAGAGGTGGGCGGCGACTACTTCGATGTGATCGAGTTGGAAGGCGCTCGAAGCCTCTTCGCGGTAGCGGATGTCGCCGGCAAAGGGATGCCGGCGGCGCTGCTGGCGGCCAACATTCAGGCTCTGGTTCGCAGCATCGCAAATTTTGACGCCAATCCCCTGGCGCTGGCCCGGCAGATCAACAGGCACCTCAGCCGCTATGCTCCCAGCGAACGCTTTGCGACTGCGGTGTTCATCGTGCTGAGCCGCGATACAGGAGAGTTGACTTATGTAAACGCCGGACATGACGCCCCGATTCTCTATGGCGCCGGATCGGCGACAGCCCTCGAAGCAACCGGTATGCCGCTTGGATTGTTTCCTGAAGCGGAGTTTGAAGCGCGCACCGCGCGGCTTTCTCCCGGCGGAAGTCTGCTGGTTTTTACCGATGGATTTACCGATTCGATTCCTGGAGAGAATGCCAAAGATCGTTTGCGCGATGTGTTAGCCCGCAGTTCGGGAAGAACGATGCTCAATTTGAAATCATTGGTTGACCCGCATTTCAATGAGGATGATGTCACCATCCTGCTGGTGAAACGC
>JBAVDS010000103.1:0-87603 GCA_049587335.1 Occallatibacter sp.
AGTTATAACTCGACACCGGGGAAGTTGATGTGGAGAGCGCGGTGAGCCGGTTGAGCGCGTCATAGGTGAACTTCGAGGTCAGGTTGTTGGGATAAGTGACCTCGGCCACGTTACTCGCCGTGTCATAGGAGTAAGCCGTCGTCTGATTGCCCTGCAGATGGCCGTCTACGACCGTGGAGAGGCGGTTGAGATCGTCGTAAGTGTACGAGACCGACGTGCCGTTCGCATTGGAGGAGGTGATGCTTTCCACTTTGCCGCTCGCGTAGTAAGTATAGCGCAGAGTTCCTTCCGGCGTCACTTTGCTGGTCAGCCGGTCGAGGGCATCGTAGTAGTAGTTCACGGTGCCGTCCTGCGCCGTTGAGGTAAGGTATTTGCCGGTGGGCGTGTAAGTGAAGCTGACCGGCGGTTCGGCGTTAGGCGAGTTTGACGACCTGCTGGTCAGCCGGTTGAGGGCATCGTAGGTGTAGGTGGTGGTGTAGCCGTCAAAGTGGGTGAGTGAGGTGAGATTTCCAGCGGTATCGTAGGTGCGCGACTCGGTATGCGTAGTGTCGGGGAGGGTCTTCTGAGTCTGCTCGTTGAGCACGTTGAAGAGGTTGGTGGTGGTGTCGCCCCGCTCGTCGGTCAGGCCGGTGAGATTGCCGAGCGGATCGTAGCCGTAGGTGTTGGTGTTTTGCGGCGCAGAGTAGGGAGAATTATTCTGCACCACGCCGATCAACTGATTGGCTGCATCGTAGTTGTAAGTGACGACGTTGCCGGCCTGGTCGGTGACGGAGGCCAGATTGCCGGGGCCGTCATAGGTGTTCTTGACCGATGTGCCGTTGGGGTTGGCCGATGAGATGTCAGGATAATCCGTCTCGATGAGCCGCTTGCGGGCGTCGTACTGATAGACGGTTTTGTGACCGTTGCCGTCGGTCGAAGAGGTGCGATTGCCGGGGTCGTCGTAGCCATACTGGAAGTTGCCCGCAGCGCCGGAGATGGCGGTGAGGCGGTTGTCGGCGTCGTAGGTGTAGCTGGTGGTGGCGGCGTTGGGGGTACCGTAGGCTTGGGTCTCGCTGGTTTTGCGGCCGGCGGCATCGTATTGGTAGCTGGTGGTGCTGGGGGTCGAGGAGCCAAAGCCGCGCGTGACCGTGGAGAGACGGCCGGCAAGATCGTAAGTGTAATGGGTGTCGTTGCCAGCTTGATCGATCGCGTCGACCACGTTGTTGCGGAAGTCGTAGCTCTTGATCGTGGATTTGGTTGCCGGCGTGGTGGCATTCGAGGGATAGTCGGTCTCGATGAGCCGGTTCAGGGCGTCGTAGATGTAATACGTGACGTTTCCGTCGGCATCGGTATCGGAGGTCTTATTGCCGTTGGCGTCGTAAGTCGAGTAGGTTTTACGGCCAAGGGGCGCGTCGGTCTCGATGACATTGCCCAGGGCGTCATACTGATAGTTTGTGGTGGAAGCAGAGCCGCCAATGCCCGCTGTCGGCGTGGGCGTTATCATCGTTTGCTTACGGCCGAGCGAGTCATAGGTATAAATTGTCGAGCGTCCCAGCGCATCGGTGCGGCTGGTCATATTGCCGTATGTGTCATAGGTGAAAAATGACGCTTTGGCTGGTTGCGCATAGGCGTCATAGCCGATGGCGCCGGCGTTGAGTTCTCCATTTGGATTGAAGAGGAAGCTGGCCAGCGTGCCGATGGAGTCGGTAACGCTCTGCGGATTGCTGTTGGTGTCATAGTTGAAGGTGCGCGTGTTGCCGATCTCGTCGGTCGTCGAGGTTGGCTCGCTGTATTGGTTGTAGGCGGTGGTGCTGGTGGTATTGACGCTGGTCGCGGTCACCGGGTAAGTCGATGAGGTCTTGTTGCCATTGGTGTCGTAGGCGTAAGTCGAGGTGTGGCCCAGCGGGTCAATGACTGAAGTCAGATTGTGGTTGGAGTCGTAGGCATTGATGGTTGTGTTGCCGAGCGGATCGGTGGATTGCAGCAGATCGCCGTAACTGTCGTAGATCATCGTTGCCGTGGCGACAGCGCCGTTGCCATCGGCGGGATTTTGCGGATAGGTGATGGTGGTCACTCCCGTATTGGGGAAGCTCACGCCATTAATCGTGCTGGTGGTCGATAAGGTGTAAGCGTAGCTGGTGGTGTTACCAGTGGCATCTGTGACACTCTGCAAGCGGCCGTTAAGCGAATTCCCGTTACCATCAGTAGCGTGGGCGCCGTAGTAAGTGCTGATCGGCAGCGGGTTGCAGAGGCCGTCCGTGCCGCCTTTATACAGGTGGTTGTACGGATACGGCAGCTCTGTGTGATAGGTGTATTGGCTGGTGTTCGTCGCGGAAGCGCCTGGGCACGTGGGGGCTGCGGGCGTGGCGGGATAAGTCACTGTAGCGAGATTGCCGTTGGCGTCGTAGCCGTACTGATACTTGTTGCCCTTGGGATCGTCAATCTCATAGATGCGGTTGTTGGCGTCGCGCTTAAAAGGCACGTTGAGCCCGGTTGTGCTGGTAATGCCATTTGCGGTAATGGTGAGGCCGTTGCCGCTGCGATCCTGAATGGATTGCAAGTTACCCGCGGCACTGATGGTGTAGGCGGTTCCATTCGGATCGGTGTAGATATATCCCGGAGGGCTGAATGGGCCGCCATCCGTGCAGTAGCCATCTGAACCCAGCACATCGAAGAGATCCGCGCAGCCTGGACCGGAATCGGTCAGAGTTCCATATAAACCCGGTTCGGGAGTGTATACCACAAAGTAAATGGGGAGGAAACAGCCGAAAAGCGCATCGCAGAAGGGAATCTGCGGCGTCAGATAAAAGGTTTTGCGCTGTCCGTTCAGAGTAAATGTCACATCGCCCTTGGGATCGACTACGAGGTTGACATTGATTCCGAGATTCCAGCCATAGCCGAAATCACCGCTTGTACCAGCGTTGAGGCTGTCATAGGTACGCTGAATATTAATGGCGAGACCGGTGGAGGGAACCACCAGGTCCGTCACGGTTGCCGTAACTCGGCCCGGCTTGTAGTTGCCGGCAACTGTGACCATCACAAGGCTGTATTCCGTATTACCGCTTGTGTTTGTCGCTTGAAGTTGTATCCAATAAGTTCCGTTGGCCAGCGTCGTAGTATCCAGCGTAGCAATCTGGCCTGACTCGGCGGTGATTGGAAGAGACGTGACGTTGCTGGGATTGTTCGCGGGATAGTAGGTTAATGTATTCGGCGGATTCTGTGCGCCGCTCTGAAGCGTGACACCGGAAGCAAGTGTGATCGGAACCACTCCGGTAACCATTGAGTTATTTAGCGGGCTTCCGACCCATCCCGGCGTCGTTTCGGGAAGATTCACCTTGACCGGCCAGGGTAGAGAGCAGGTGTTGGGCGCATTATCATTCACGTTCAATTCAAGAACATAGTCTCCGGCCTCGCTGAAGGTCGCAGTCGTTACAGCTTGCTGCGAAGAAGGAGTAAAGGTGACAGTTCCGGGGCCGCTACTCTTGCTCCAATTGATTGAAGTAATCGTGTTACTGTCAGTGACGCTTCCATTGAGCGGCAACGCATTCGGCAACGCCACCATATTCAGCGCAGAAATACCGATACTAAGCGCACCGCTTTCACAGGCTGTATTCGTAGGGGTCGGAGGAAGTGTCCAGGGAACACTGACTTGGTTGGAATATACCAGAAGGTTGTCGATAAACGCTGTAGCCACAACAGAAGCAATACCAGGATTCACGTCCTGATAAATGAATGTGGCATGACCAGTAGCATCTGTCGTTCCGATTATATCAGGATTATCGGCTCCGGAGATGTGAAGGCTTACACGGTTATTAGGTATCGGAGAGCCTGATGCATCCGTCGCAAGCACCGTGAAGGCCTGCTGACCACCTACGGGAAGAGGCTGAATCGTGTTCGGAGTGAGTGTGAGCGATCCCAACGGCGGCAAACTCGCAGGACTGGTCCAAGTTACGCTGGATTGATTGGACAAGAGGCTCGCTTCACCGGTGGGATATGCACGCGCCTCTATCATATCGGTCCCTGCATTCATCCCAACATAAGTAAACGTGGCTGTTCCCGATGAATCTGTAGTAGCCTCGATTTCACGCGCATTCGCTCCGGTAATATTGAGCATCACTTGGACGTTTGCGAGAGGTGTTCCAGAGCCATTCGTCACCAATGCAGAGATCGGAATGGGTTGACCGACTGGATAAGAGGAGGAAGTCATATACAAAGTGGGGAAGTGCGTTTCCGTATTGCCTGTATTTACGCCCGTGATATTTTTTTGACCGCCGTCGGCATTCACGTAAGGAAAGGTAGGATACGACGCTGAAACTGTGCCGCTCTGATAGACGATCGAGACTTCTGCGCCCTGCGTGAGATCTGTCAATGCAACGATGGGACTGGTACCATCCAAGATTCCCCACTTGTAATCTGTATTCAGTCCTCCAGCGACCCAGTTCCATGGCATGGATGTGGGAAGCACCGTATTCATCACTCCATTGACTTCAACGACAAATCCCGATCCCGAATTATCTCCGTACCCATCGTCGTCAATTCCCAATTGAAGCTGTGTCGCCCCAACTGGGACTACGAACACCCTTGGTGCGGCACCGATTGCTATTGGCTCGATCACAGCGCCATTGCTGTCCGTAAACGCTCCGCACAATCCGGAGAGACCGAGGTTGACCATCGTCTGTAGCGTGACGCTTCCCTCAGTATTCGCAGCCGGAGGCGAATTCCAGGAGACGGAGACACTGTTCGATGTCAATTGCTGACCATTCACAGTCGCGGCAGCTTGAATCGTGTCGTTGCCAGAGTTCGCGCCGATATAGGCAAACGAGGCAATGCCATTGCTATCGGTAATTACACTGCCAGTGTTGGCATTTGAACCGGTGACGGTGAAGGTAACTACAATGCCAGGCTTTGGCGTACCATACTGATCCTCGATAGTCGCAATAAATCCCTGTGAGCTACCGATCATATAGGGCGGTTGGCTGGCAGCCGCTAAAGCGATTGGCGGAGGTGGTGGCATCAGTGTGACCGTAGCTGTGCCGATATTTGTCGCAGTAATAGTCACCTTCTGCTGTGCGGAGATAACTGGCGGAGCCGAATAAAACCCCGTCGAGCTGATTGCGCCGGCTCCTGTAGTGGGCGTAAGCGTCCAGGTTGCATTGGTATTCGCAACACCGTTTGCTGTTGCTGTAAATTGCTGTGTCTGACCACCATAGAGCATCATAGTGGGCGGAATTACTGTGACAGAAAACGGGACCAACGTCAACGTTGCCGAAGCCGATTGAGACGGGTTTGACATATTGGTGGTCGCCGTGATGGTCACCTTCTGCTGGGTGGAAATAACCGCAGGAGGCGTATAGATCCCCGTCGAACTGATTGCGCCTGCTCCCGTCGCGGGCGTGAGCTTCCAGGTCACATTGGTGTTCAAGGCACCGTTCACAGTCGCCGTGAACTGCTGTGTCTGACCACTATAGAGCGTTGTACTGGTCGGAGTCACAGTAATCGACGAAACCGATTCGTTAAGGGTTGTCGTAATGCTAGTGGTGCACCCATATTGCGGAACGATCACCAGAGTATAGTTTTCATTCCCCGGCAGGGGACCGGAATTCACGTTGATGGGATTCCCTCCCGCCCCTGTAGAAAAAAGGTAAGTGCCACCCGCGTCCTTGATGCCGATGTTGAATCCGCAGTTTTGTAATGGATTGGAGATTAGCACGCTGGCCAATTGTCCCAGCGTGCCGCTGAAGGTCAGTTCAGCATCTTGCCCCGGAATAGTGAAATTGATCGGGACTGGAACTCCAGATGTGATTGTGCCTACTTGCTCATTAAATACATACAGAGTGAATGTGGCACTGGTCGTGCAGCCATATTGTGGAACGATCGCCACAGTATAGGGTTCATTATTCCCCGTCAGGGCTACGGGAGGCTGGAAGATGCTGCTGTTCGCAGAGCCTGTATTACCCAGAGTATTGTTGTTTGAGTCCAGGATGCTGATATTGAATCCGCATTTTTGTGATGGATTGGATAGCACCACACTGGCCCACTGCCCCGCCGAAGCGGTAAAGATCAAAGGCGCCTGCTCTACAGGTGCGTTAAACGTGACAGATGCAGTTGTTCCAGTCGGAGAAGGTGTGATGCCAACAAGCCCTGATGTTACGGTAAAGGCGGCATTAGTGACGACTTGATCGCCGACTGTCACGACAAGATTCTGAGCGCCAAGCCCGGTGCCACTCGGAATTTGCACTTGGATCTGTGTGTCGCTCCAACCCAGTGCAACCGCTGGAAGTCCGCCGACCGTCACACTGCTGGCTCCCTCAGCACTCCCAAATCCCACTCCCGTAATTGTGACCACTGTTCCTGCCGGTCCAGTGAATGGTGAGATCGGAGTCAGGGTTACTGAAGCTGTGGCGGATTTTGTCGAATCTGCCGCACTCGTTGTAATGACGGCTACTGACTGCTGGCTTGTGATGCTGGCAGGGGCAGTATACAGGCCTGTCGCATTGATCGCACCTTCTCCCGTCGTTGGACTAAGCGTCCAGTTCACCGTCTGGTTGCTGGTGTTGGCAACCGTGGCGTTGAACTGCAACGTTTGGCCTTGCGCCAACGTGGCAGTGATTGGAGTTACGCTCACCGATACCTGTAGAGCTTTGACCGTGAAGCTCTGCGCGACCTGCGGTGCGGCGGCGTAGGTGCCGTTGCCCGGCTGATTCGCATCGATGGTGCAGGTGCCTGCCGCTATGAAGCTGGCCGTCGTGCCGCTGACCGTGCAGATAAGGTTCGTCGCCGAGGTGAAAGTGACTGCCAAGCCGGAACTGGCTGTAGCCGAAAGCGCCAGCGGCGTACCTATCGTCTGCACTCCGGGATTGGGAAAGTTGATCGTCTGCGCTTCCTTACTCACCGTCTGAGTTATGGCGCTGGAGAGGACAGACCCATAGCTTGCATTTCCTACCCAGCCCGCTGTGATGGTGTGGGCGCCTATCGCCAGAGTGCTGATGGTCAACGTAGCTTTGGCGCCACTGATCGTACCCGTTCCGATCGAACTCCCGCTATCGTAGAAAGTCACCGTGCCGGTCGGGCCACTGGAGATCGTTGCCGTGAAGGTAACAGGGGTGCCGTAGATTGACGGATTGCTCGAAGACACAACGCTCAACGTCGGCATGGTGTAAGTCACCGAAGTTACAGGACTGTTCGTTATGCCGGTTTCGTAAGCGATTGCCTTAATCGTCTCTGCCGCCGTAACTTGAATGGTGCAGGGAGTAGTGGGAGTGTTACAGGCAGTCCCTGTTGTAGTCGGAGTCGAACCATCTATCGTGTAACTGATCGATGCCCCAGGGGTCGTACTGGAAATCTCCAGATTCAGAGGAATCCCTCCCTCCGGAGTAAAGATGGGCGCTGCGACCTGAGAACCGAGAGTAAGAGTTTCCACTTTTGCAAAGGTAGTGGGAATCGTCACCGTATTGCCGGAGAAGATGGCGCTATGGTTATCGCTTTCGAAGGAGGAGCTTGTACTGGTGTTGTAAAAAGCTACCTGAGTGATCATCACGCCGGTGATGGAGAAACTGACGTATGCAAAGGGTTCGGTAGAATCATTGCTGCCGGAAGCGAGGTTCGGATTGCCGAAGTACGCGCTGGTCTTGTAAGTGGAGCCGTTGAGAGCAGTGATTGTGCCGGTTCCGTTCTTCAGAAAACTCAGAAGGTCCGCCGTGCTGAAGGATCCGCACAGTGTATTGCCGGAGTATATGGCAACCCGATTGTACGCATCTCCCGCCGACCACCAGAATCCAAAATAGGAAACAGGCTGAGTAAAAGTCAGATAAGCCGCATTGGTACTGTTAGAAGCTTTACCTACCGCATAATAGTTGGTAGCAGCGCCGTTACTACTGCTATCGATTGCCCCGCCGTACATATCATGGGACAAGATTGCGAAGGGATTCGTTGCACTGCCGCCGTAGGTGCCAATTCCCGCAGTCGAAAGATAAGGGGACGTGTGAGGATTGGCTGTGGAGAGTGCGTCAAAAGTCTCCGTAGCCGCGCCAACCACGGTAGTTGATTGCGCGCCCGGCTGTGAGAGATAGACAGTCAAGGTGCCCGGAGTTGTCGATATTGTATAAGTCGCGGAAGCAGGAGCGCTGTTCGCGTAGCCGGTGACAACCGCAATCGCCTCCAGCGTCTCGGTTGCGTTTACCGTGATTGCAGTTCCAGCTGTGTATATTGTCGAGGCGGTAGTCGGCGTCTTGCCATTGGTTGTGTAATAGATCGTGGCAGTGGAGTTCGCATCGCTGATGGTCACAGAAAGCGAGCCGGCGTAACTGCCGGTGGGCAAGCTGAATGTGGGCGTGGGAGCCTGAAACGTGTACGTTGCCGTACTCACGGCGGAGTTGGTGTCGCCAGTAAGTTCTGCAATCGCCTGAATGGTCTCCGATGTGGAAACCGTAATCGTCCCGGTGTACTTCGTCGAAGCACTGGATGGAGTCTTGCCATTGGTTGTGTAGTAGATCGTCGCGCCCGATGTAGCGTCACTGAGAGTCACCGATTGCGCACTGTGGTATGTGCCGGTCGCCGGAGTGAAGGCCGGTGTAGGCACAGTGATCGTGTACGCGGCAGAAGCCACGGCGGAGTTGGTGTCTCCAGTGAGTTCGGCAATCGCCTTAATGGTCTCCGACGTGGACACTGCAATTGACCCGGTGTACTTCGTCGAAGTATTGGATGGAGTTGTGCCATTGGTCGTGTAGTAGATCGTCGCGCCCGATGTAGCATCACTGAGAGTCACCGATTGCGTACCCGTGTAGCTTCCGGCTGCCAAGCTGAAAGCTGGCGTAGCCACGGTAGTTGCCGATCGCCCAACAACCGGCGTGCAAGCAATGGTGAGAACAGTCAGAACATATGTCAGTGAGACCAAAACGCGCGAGATACGATTCATACGAAACCCTTTCTTCGCAGTTCATCAAAACTTTGTGGGAGAAAATGAGGATGCACGTCCGCCTAGTGGGACACTGAGCAGGCTCGGTTGAACGCTGTGCTGTACCTTAGACAATGACCGCGGGCTTTATTCAAGCGGCGGCCTGCTCCGGCTTGCTCATCCGTGCGCTGAAACGCGCTCTTCAACAAGGTGTCGAAGGCGCAGAGACGCGCACTCGGAGGCACCGTGGACGCGGATGCCACGCACCTTTTAGTTCGAAAAAAGAATGCGGATAGAGATAGAAACACAACTTGGGTAGAGTGGGGGACTATCATTCGATCCTCGCAGCCTGGGTTCCGGGAAAAAGCAGTTCAAGAGTGGAACGGTGGGCCGCTCAAGCAAAGATATCCGCCTGCGACTCCAAATCTCAACCTTCGTTTACGACATCACTTCCATGTTGGCGCAAACATCAAATTGGAAGATCGATTTGCCATTCCAAGCAAAATCAATTCCCAAACGATTCGTTACCATTGTTTGCACGGGAGACGCACTGGAGTCAAATATAAATACACGCAGTGATTTGCATCACCTGCAGGTAACCTGTCCTAATAACTCTATAGTAAACATCGATCCCCCCGCCAACAGCAAGAAAGAAACCCTTCAATTCCCAGAGCTTATGCTCGGTAGTCCATCCGCTGGCCACCGAAGCATGTCGAGCTGCCGTAATGTTGCCCCGCAGGACGAGTGAGTTTCAAATGGAGATGAAGAACTTTGCAAGTCAGACCGAAGCACGACCGAGGTATCGAGGCGGTACCTGGAAGAGCCGTTTTAATCGAATCGGCAAGCTTCAACCCGCAATCCTTTTCGGTTTCATGTACTATCAAGCACTTAGCGCGACTTGCAAGTGCTAATAAATTCCGCAAGTGCTTGAAAATACTGGTATGCATCCTTTGACACGGAAGAGGTCGCTGGTTCGAATCCAGTCGTGCCTACCATATTTATCAATAACTTAGACGCATTTTCCTCCCTTCGCTTTGTCGCATTTTTGTCGCAAACTCCAAAACCACTCCACGAGCAGGCGTTGAAGCTGCTCTTTCCTCGCCCGTAGCGCGAGACCGCTCCCAGTAGCGCGGCGGCAGTCACAAGTGTTCGCGACTTCGCTATGACACACGCCGCAGGCCTGAATGTTCACTTGAATTTATCCCGCACCCGGTTCGGGAATCGGCATCTCTTCAATCACCAATGGCTTGCCAAATTCACGAACCACTGCCGCTTTCATCGTTTTGGCCATTTACGTTTCTCTTATGGTTTCAATTCTTTGGATACACGGGAACACCCTGTTCCGCTCGCCGACACGGTGCAGCTGGGTCGATAACTCCAGCAAAAACAGGCTATTTGGATTCGAAGGTCAGATAGACCAGCGTCTGATTGAGTAGCATATAGGCAATCTCTCCAAAGGTGATTGGTCCTACAATGTGCCCCGTCCTCTTGCCTTCGAGATTTGCGTACAGGTAGTTGAGGATGCAGTTGCAGGTGAATACCGGTTCGATGTCTCTGGCATTGATTTCCTTGCGAAACGCCGCTTCGTAGTCCGCCACCGGAGATGCAAATTTGTACTCCTGGCCGTGAAATACAGGCGCGTACAGGGAAACCTTGTCGGTATCGGCATTGACCGACTGGATGCTGACATTGACCATGGCGCCGAGGTAGTCCGCCACCAGGGGAAGTTTCTTGTCGATCTTGCGATCTTCGATGTACTCGGCGAACGACTGCAATTTCCCGTTGACTGTACACTCGGTCACGTCAAAGCCAGAGGCGGGAAAGGTGATGATGTCGCCGTTGCCTTGACTGAAGAGGTTGATGATGTTGGCGCGCGCAATGATCTCCGGCGGAAGCTCGACGTGCATCACGGCCGCCTTGGAAGATGAGACTTCACCGCTTTTCCCGTTCACCACTTTGGGTGCCTGCCTGCCCACATCCTTCACCTCGATGCCGGTAATCCATCCCACAAGGGGCCGGTCAAAGACGCCCTCCCAGGTGGAACAATCTTGGGCAAACTTCTTGTGCGCCTTGGTGAATGCGGGGATGACCACATAGCTGAAGCCATTGCTCATATAGTCGCGCGGGATGCGTTCCAGATCACCCGCTTCGTAGGTCTCTATCCGTGTGGAGAGAACCATGTCGGGCAAGACAGTGGCCTGGAGATGCTCCCGGGTGCACAGCCCCCCCTCCTCGCTCATGAAGTAGGGGCTGGTGCCGCCTATCCACTCGCCGCGCGGCAATTTCTCCAAAAGAGCTTCGTCGCCGGCGATCAACAACTTCTTTCCGTCGAGAATCTGAGCCGACGCCTCTTGCACTGTCATCAGAGATTTCATAACGGTTCTCTCTCCTTAGCCAAAAATCAGTTGGATATCTGCTTTCAGCACATCCTGGTTCTTTGTGAAGTAGTCGTGTGCGTCGCCGATCACGGTCTTTTTCATAGCTTCCGACTTATCGAACAACACCTTTACTTTCAGCCGGTGGACGAACATTTTGGTGGGGAGTTCGGTGGCGCGGATCGAGCCCGCACAGAGGTCGGCGATAAACTTGTTCCATTTGGGGTCGGACAGGGATGGCACCATCGCGATAACCTCCTTATTGCGTTCGGACGCATTCTCAAATCACGTTCGTTACAACAAATGTTGGTTTTGAAAGACTAAAGAAAACGAAATCGGCTTAGGCATACCCGCCAGCGGGAAGCAACAACGACCTAGGTGAGTAAATGCACAGTTCTGATCATCGGTGATCTTTGAAAAAATATTTGTAGATTTAAGAAAGTATTTGAATTGAAGGTATTACGAATGAACCGTAATGGGAAGAGATTCCGTAGTTGGGTCATGGGGCGCGAGTGTGCTTCGATCTTGTTCACTGGCGATTGTTTTATCCGACAGTTTTCACACTGCTGTCCGGTTTAACTTGGCCATGTCGCCGTCAAGTCCATTATCAGGTACTGCTTATAGCGAATTTTGGGGTATCCACGATTTGAATTGCGCGGGGCTCCTTTGCAATGCTTTCTGGATCAAAGGACTGGGAGTGGCGCATGGCCACGCATCTGGCGGCAACTGCGAACTCAAGGCGTTCGCGCGGGCACCCATCTCCGCCACCATACTGACCGAAGCCACGCCACGAACGATGAAATATATGCACAACACAACACCAAGGATGACGAAAATATCGCCACGATGAGGCCTATATGATCTAATCGAAACATCCGCCTTGATGATGTTTATCGTTTGGCATGGCGCGAAAATGAGGTTTTATTATGGGCGATGAGAATTCCGCACGGTCCTTCCCGCGGACAGTTGGCCTTTGCCGGTTGATTGAAGAGCTTCAGCTCCAGGTTCCTCTGCCTGCGACACGTTCTGAAATTGTCGCGGGAGCCAGGAAAACCGTCGCGGCTGAGGGCAGAATCCTGGAGCAATACCCCAGAAATTACGCCCCCAAAGAACCATTCGGCGATCTCCGCTTTGCCTTGCGCTATGAGCCTGTCGCTCTGGACGTGTACTTGGCCATCTTCCAAACTATCGATGCCCGCCAACTGGAGGCGTGGATTCGCTCCGAGCCAACCGGCATCTTCACGCGCCGCGTCTGGTACTTGTATGAACTTTTGATGGAAAGGCAGCTCGATGTACCCGACGTCATCCCCTCCGGCTATATTGATCTTCTCGATCCCAAAATTCACATCACCGGGCCGCGCCGACTCGTTCGCCGCCAGCGAATCAACGACAATCTCCTCGGCTCGGGAAAATACTCGCCGCTGGTGCGCCGAACAGAGACGCTGACAGCCTTCATGGAGAAGGGCTTGGCGCAAGAGGCGAACTCAATCGTCAAAAGCTGCGATCCGGCCATCCTCGCGCGCGCCGTCCACTATCTATTCACCAAGGAGACCAAATCCTCCTTTGCCATCGAAGGAGAAGCGCCAAGCAAGGATCGCACGGAGCGATTCGTGGCTGCGCTGATGAAGGCGCCGGGCTTCGACGCCACGAGCAAGGAGGCCTTCGTTCAACTGCAAAATGCCATCGTCGATCCCCGCTATGCGCAGAAGGATTGGCGCGCGACGCAGAACTTCGTCTCTCAGACGCTGCCGGATTACAGCGAGGACGTGCACTTCGTCTGTCCAAAGCCAGAAGATACGCCTGGCCTGATGGACGCATGGATGGAGATAGTTGGCCGACTGAAACTTCCCGAGGGCGTTGATCCTGTTGTCGCCGCCGCCGTTGCAGCATTCGGGTTCGTTTTTATTCATCCATTCGATGACGGCAACGGCCGCATTCACCGCTTCCTCGTTCATCACATCTTATCGAAGCTCGGATTCACGCCGCCTGGAATCCTGTTTCCCGTCTCAGCTGCCATGCTGCGCGACCGGCTGGCCTACGATCAGGTTCTGGAAGGCTTCTCCGCTTCCATCATGCCGTTCATCCAGTACGACCTCGATCTGGAACATGGAATGACCGTGCGAAATGACACGGCTCGACTCTATCGCTACTTTGACGCCACAGCACAGGCGGAATACCTGTATCGGTGCATCGAGGAGACCATCCACCGCGACTTGCGGGACGAGATCGGATTTCTTGCGGTCTTCGATGCAGCGCTGCGCGCGACTCTCAACATCGTGGACATGCCAAATCGCAGGGCGTCACTCTTGGTGAGGTTGATCCTGCAAAACAAGGGCAAACTCGCCAAAGGCAAACGAGCTTCTTTTGCCGAGATCACGGACCAGGAAGTTGACCGGATTGAAACGGCAGTTTGGACGGTTTGGCTGGAGAGCCAGCGAGAACAGCCTTCCGAGAATCGCCTATCAGAGAATTCGTAAGGTGTGGCATCCGGATCAAGTTGGTGTTGAATCGTGCTAAGCGGGTTCAGAAGCATTGAAATCTGCTGAAGCACCGAGGATGAAATTGGGGCTGGTCCCACACAGCCAGCCCGCTTGCCCGTTGCTGAAAAGTTTGTCGCATTTTTGTCGCAAATACCGCCCAGAGGGCCGTTTTTGCCGGTTGTGCCGGTTTTTAACTACTGTATCGTCAACAACTTGTGATTTGCGCCATTTCTTGACACCAAAGAGGTCGTTGGTTCGAATCCAATCGTGTCATAGAATCAATGCTATTGATTGCATCCTCCCCTCAGCTACGCCAACCACTCACTGTGTCTGCATCTACCGGCGTCGAACCGCGCCGTCGGCGAAGCGCAGGTGCCGCCTACTCAATCGCTCCACGAGTGCTGATCTTGAAACTCGTACTGCGTATTGCCCAACTGAGTTCCTCAAGCTGTCAGTTAAGTCAGAAGGAGAATCGAAGAGAGAACTGTTGTACTCGCGGCCTGGTTAGGGTTGCATCATATACACCAAATTCTCCGCTGGTTGTCATGTTCTGCAATGAGGTGAGCGGGTTGACGTCGAAGCGAACAGAGTTTGAAACGTTGAAGGCCTCCCATGCAAACCGGACGCTGTCGCGCTCACTTGCCTTCCAAGTCTTCGACAATCCTGCATCAGCGCCAAAGTAGCCGTCGCCGCGGAAATTGTTGCGCTGCCCAGCCTCGCCTGGATATGGGTTACGCATATTGCCCAAGGCTTGAGAAGGATTCGCAAAAACCTGCGCCGCACCGTGATCGATATGAGTGCGGGTTCGGATCGGACCCGTCTGGACCATGCTGCTCTGCTCATCCCAATCAGTTCCCCAACCTGCACCACTAATCACGCTGAAGGGGAGTCCGCTGGTCCAGCGCACAACCCCGGAAAGCTGCCAGTCTCCGAGCGCGGCGTTCATCACGCGGTTCGCCCCACCCACCAATGTCTTGCCTCTTCCAACCGGAAGATCCGCCACCCAGTTGCCGCTGACGAGGTGACGGGTATCGAAGTCGGATGCGGCGCGATTTAAGCGTGGATTCCAGGCATTGAGGATGGCTCCGAAACTGCTGCCGGCGCTGGTGCCTGTGCTGGAGGAGAACATGGTGCGCTCGCTATCCGATCCCATGTCGATGGATTTGGAAAGGGTATCGCTCAATTCCATGCGGACGCCTTGACTCATCTTTCGGCGCAGCGTGATCTGTCCGGCATTGTAGCTGCTGCTGCCGATCGACGACCACGCATACATGCTGGCATACTGGCGCGGCCAAAAGCGATTGGGCGTGCCTCCGCAGCCTGGGGTGCACAGAATATCAAGCATGTAGAGCGATCCCGTCTCGTTGCCTGGAAGCCAGATGTTATAGACGTTCTGAGTAGCGCTGTTACCACCCCCGGCTGCATCGGGAAACATGTTCTCGAAGTAGGGGATGGCGGCCACGCTGGCGACTCCCGCATATTTTTGTTTGGAGAGCTGGGTAGCCGCCGAGAAGTAGTCCTGTCCCGATTTCGGATCGACCAGATCAAGCGGTTGCGCAAGGTCGATCTGCTGCAACTGGTGACGGCCAAACCTCCCGATATAGGCGATCTCCAGGGCGAATGCGCCAGGCAACTCGCGTTGAATCGAGAGATTGAACACCTGTGAATAGGGCGTCTTCATGCGATCGTCGAGACCGTGCGCGATTTCGAAACCCGTCCAAAGCGGATTGTTTGGTGCTAACGAGGGATAGGTAATCGTACTCGCGGGCGCGCCCGTGATATTGGGAAGATCGTGAATGCCCGTGAAACGCGGCGAAGTGCCTGGAGTGAGCAGGTTGGTGGGATTGGTGATGCCTTCGCTGAGGCCAAACGAACCGTACTGGTCGAAGAGATTGACGATTCCCTCACCATAGTGGTCGTAATAGATGCCGTACCCCGCGCGAATAGAACTCTCCCCCACTCCACCGAAGATTGTGTGCAAGAGGCCATGTGCAACACCGGGGGAAAAAGCAACGGCGAATCGGGGCGCAACATTTCCTTTTTGCATCGGCCAATAGGCCTTCAATCCCCGCGCTTGCCCGGATGGCGCAAAGGAGAGATCAGGCTGCACGCTATTGCCAAACGCCGCCTGCTGAGCTCGCGTCTTGAACCACTGGTCGATATCTGCTGTGGGCTGCGCCTGCTGCCCGTGAGCTTCGAAAGGCGTCTGCAGGAGCGTATGCCGCAATCCAATGGTCAACGTGATCCGCCGTTGAACACGCCAGGAATCTTGTAAATAGCATTCAAACTCATTGTTCTTGAATTCGCGATCCAGCATAGCACCGGCAGGCAGCAGACTCGCCGTGCTTCCGCCGGGCGCTATCTGGAAATTGGATTGCGTTGTCACCAGATCCAGAAGGCCCGCAAGGTTGCCCATCGCAAAGTTGTATGAGTCCGCGAAACTTCCGGCAACCGCTGGATATCCGAATGCGGCCGGATCGAAACTCTGGCCGGTGTTGGCAATGCCGGCATCGGCCAACGCATAGGCATTGGTGTAACCGTAGCTGTAGGAGAAAGCGTCGGAGCGACGGTGATCGAAAATCAGCCTGTAATTGGCGCCCAACTGAATCGTATGCGTTCCGTGCGTCCAGGTCACATCGTCGATGATGTTATGAACTGGGATGTCGACAAGTGTGGTTCTGGTCTCGGCATAGAGCGGGCTGATGTTATAGAAGTTCGCATACGAGCCCTCACCGATGCCGCGGCTGGCGTACCCCTGGCGAATGAATCCATAATGCACATTGTTGATAAGGTTGGATGAGATGTTCCAGGTATCTCCCGCCACAAAGCCCTTGCTGTTGTCGGTGTTGGTTGAACTGGCCGGTTGCCCAGGGAACTGCGGCACGGCGGAGGTCTTGTCGTTCTGCAGATTGCCCCTGATGAAGAGCCAGTTGCGGTGCGAAGGAATCCAATCGAAGCGTGCGATATAGGTATTCAGCGATGCCGGATTGGGCGCCGGCCAGGTGTAGGAAGCGGTGTTCAGGCCATCTCCAGCAGACAGGCCATTTGGTAGCGGATAGAGGTTCAACACCGTCAGCACGTTTGGATCGACGCCAGCGCCCCAGGGGTGATTGCATTGCGCTGTGCAGACAGGGTCCATGGCTGCTATCTGTGCGGGGGAAAGGAGCGTGGGAGCGCCCTGGCTCGAAGTCAGATACTGGATACTTCCGGCGCGCATGGAGGGCGAAGGAACGGTCATCGTCTGCTGTTGATCCTCCGCGGTTCGCTGACCCTCGTAGTTCACAAAGAGGAAGGCTTTGTCCTTCTTGATGGGACCGCCAAGCGAAGCTCCGAAGGTATTGCGAATGAGTTTGCCCGGCACATTAGGCAGCCCGTTCGACAACTCCGCCTGTTTATTGAACCAGTCGTTGGCATCGCCCAGCGAACTCCGGTTGTACTCATAGAAGCTTCCGTGAGCGTGGTTGGTTCCGCTTCTGGTCACCAGACTGACTTGCGCTCCAGAGGAACGTCCGATGTCGGCGCCAAAGGCTTCGGCTGTTACGCGAAATTCCTGAACCGAGTCGAGTGTGGAACGGAGCACTCCGGTGAATGCATACCCGCGCGCCTGATCGTTGTTGTCCACGCCATCCAGCGTAATGTTTCCCTGATCGGAGCGGCTGCCACTCGAAGTTCCGCTGCGGCTGTCATAACTCTGATCGTGCTCGTAGCCCAAGTATAAAACTCCCGGTTGCAGGCTCAGCAGGTCCGGGACGTTGCGCCCTTCCATGGGCAGAAATTGAATGGTTGCAGCATTCACAGCATCTCCCATGCTGGCGTCAACGAGATTGAGCATCTGCTCCTGGCCGCTCACTTGCACCACAGTTTCGAGCGCCTCCACGGAGAGCGAGAAAGTCTGCGTGGCCGGTTGATTCACCAGCAGTTCAACAACCTTGTCCTGCTTTGCGAACCTCGTCGCAATCACGGAAACCGTGTAGGTTCCGGAGGGCACGCCGAGAAAGCGATATTCGCCCTTGGAATCTGTAGCGCACGAGGTCGCGAACCCCGTTGCGGGGTTCTTCAAAGTCACCTGAGCGCCGACGATCGCCGCGCCGGAAGCGTCTTCCACATCTCCGCGCAAGGACGATGTGGAACTCTGGGCGAACGAAACAGCTGCTGCATAGCATAGACAAGCAATTGCAAGAGACAGACCTAGCCGACGCATTTCGATTTACTCCTGGCTCTGTGATGCGAGACTTCGCGGCGAGAAATGAAGAACCTCCTTCAGCGCCCGCACCAAAAGCTCATTCTGCAAGCGTGTGCGCACACCGATACGGAAGTACTGTTCATTCAAGCCTTCAAAGTTTGCGCATGAGCGGAGGACGATATGATGCTCGACAATGAGCCGCCGCCAGAACTCCAGGCCATTGCGACCTTCGTCGATCCTTATCAGCAGGTAATTCGCTGCTCCAGGAAAAACACATAGCCCCAGCGCGCGCAATTGCTCTGCCAGCCAAGTACGCTCTGTTGTGTTCGTCGCGCCAGTGCACGTAATCGAAAAATTGTCCTGTAGAACCATCTGCGCCGCTTTTGCCGCGATGGAGCCAATAGGCCATGCAGGGATGCAGGATTCCATGGCGGCGCGCATTTCCGGACAACTGACCGCGTATGCAACGCGCAATCCGGGCATTGCAAAGAATTTTGTCAAGGAGCGTAGTACGATCAGGCCCCGCAACTTTGCGGCCCATTGCGAGACGCTGCTTTCAGGTGCGTAATCGATGAATGCCTCATCGACGATGATGGTTGCGTCCAGCGCGAAGGCTGCTTCATGCAACCGGAGCAAATCTTCTTTGCACATCAGCCGTCCCGATGGACTTTGCGGGTTGGCCAGTAACAAGGCCTCTGCGCCCGATTCCTTCAGCCTATCGGCCAGCGGCGCGGCTTCCAGCAGGAACCCAGCATCTGCTGTTGAGGAGAACGTGCAGCACTCCACGCCATACGAGCTCAGCACCTTCCGGTATTCTGCAAAAGCAGGAACAGGAACCAGGCACCAGCGTGGGCGAAGCGCGGTGAGAGCGGCGCCGAGCAGCGGCATCACGCCACTATCGATAGAAAGCGCATTTACGTCAACTTGCGCGTAGCCTGCGATTGCCTCTTTGAGCGCCAAGTAGTGCATATCCGGATAGGTGGATAGAATCGCGCGCGCACGAATTGCCTCGCAGAGAGCAGTGACCACATGATCGGACTGCGGCTGCGGATCGATGCTGGCGCTGAAGTCCAGCAGCGATCCTTCAGGTACGCCAAACTCGGCGGCCAATTCGCGCAGTTGTCCCCCATGCGCCGGTATAAACTCTTCACCCATGTTTCTTCCTCAACGTAAGCAACAGCATTCCGCCAAAACCAAGCAGGGAGGCCAAGCCAACAGCTTCCCACGCGCGGCGCGCATCCTTGCGGTTCGGCAGCGGGAATTCGCCCCCTAGATGCGAGGAATTAATCACTTCGCCTTTGTACTTGTTCGTTCCTCCCAGCCGAACCCCCAGCAAGCCGGCCATAGCCGCCTCCACTTGTCCGGCGTTGGGACTGGCGTGCTTGCCGCCATCCCGCAGCCATACACGAACGGCGCGAACCCCGCTGGCTTGCGGTATGAATTCCCCAGTTACACAGAGAAGCAACGCCGCTATGCGCGCCGGAACATAATTGGCCACATCGTCCGCTCGCGCCGCAACGCGGCCGAAGTAAAGATACTTCTCATCTTTGTGTCCAATCATCGAATCGAGAGTGTTGATTGCCTTATAAGCCACCGCCAGAGGAACGCCGCCGATGGCCAGATAGAAGAGTGGCGCGATGACTCCATCCGACAGGCTTTCGGCAAGTGTTTCCACCAGTGCGCGGCAGATTTCCTCTTCGCTCAGTTCATCCGTATCGCGGCCTACAATACGCGCAACCCGCAGGCGCGCCCGCAGCAGATCGTCGTCCTCCAACGCTCGCATGACCTCAGCAGCTTCGTCGAGCAGGTTGCGTGTGCTGAGACAGGTGCTGGCCAACCAAACTTCCGCAGCGGTTGCGATTACCGGATGGCTACGTCGCAGATGCTTCGATAATGCATAGACGCAGAGCGCAGAGAGCATCGGCACTCCCACAGCGACGAGTCCGCCCGCAGCCAATTCAAAGTGCTTTCCGGTTCCGTGGCGACGTAGTGCCCGCTCCGAGGCGTCGATGCTCCAGCCCATGAGTCGCACCGGATGCGGCAGCCATTCTGGATCGCCGACGCACCAGTCCAGCGCGTAGGCGGCTGCGAATTTACCAGGCTCCATCAAGAGAGTCTCCTCTCAGCCTGGTCCGCGCGACGCGGCAAGTCGAGCATTGCAAACACGGCTTCCAGATCGAGGGCATTGGCAAACGCATCGGCAAGCATGTCCAACTGTTGCCTGCGCAACTCACTCCACGCGACCAGTTCGTTTGGCGCGCACATCTGAAGCGTTGCTCGCGCTGCTCGCAGGAATGTATGACGAATGGCATCTCCGTCGAAGAGACCATGCAGATAACTACCACAGACACACCCGTCAATGGAGACACAACCATCGGGCAGAGTCTGCGTTGTATTGTTCTGCCGCGCAATCGATGCAAACGGCACCGCCCCGTTGAGATACTCCGTCGTACCCAGGTGAATCTCGTAGCCAGCAACTTCACAGGGATCGATCAGCTGACCAAACAGTGCACCGCTGCCTATCATGCCGCGCGCTGGAATAGTGATCTTGTCGCGCGCCAGGATGGTTCTGACGGGAAGCAACCCGAGTGCCTCTTCTATTCCCGCGCGTTCCATCCCATGTGGGTCGATTATCTCTTTGCCCAGCATCTGGAAGCCTCCGCAGATGCCCACGATCAGCCCCCCATGGCGCGCGAAGTCTCTGAGTGCAGGCTCAAACCCGCAGGCACGCAACCAGCGCAGGTCGTCGATGGTTTGCTTGCTGCCGGGCAAAATGATGACGTCCGCGAGCGCCATGACGGCTGGATCGTGAAGGTGCTTGAGTGCCACAGAAGGTTCAGCGTGGAGTGCGTCGAAGTCGGTGAAGTTGGAAATCGACGGAAAGGCGATGACGCCGATGCGCAACCTTCGCGAAGGCTCAGCATCCTCCGTCCATGGCGCTTCAGGTCGCTGGTCAAACCCCACGCTGTCTTCTTCGTCGAGGGATAGCTGCCCAAGATACGGAATCACCCCCATGCAGGGCTTTCCCAGACGCTGCTCGATCATGCGTATTCCAGGCCAAAGCAACGAAATATCGCCGCGAAACTTATTGATGATGAAGCCGGCGATGAGGTCCCGCTCATCCTGATCCAGTAGTTCGCAGGTTCCCAGCAAGGATGCGAAGACACCGCCGCGGTCAATGTCTCCCACCAGCAAACATTTCGCATCCGCCATCCTGGCCATGCGCATGTTCACGATGTCATTTTCTTTGAGATTGATTTCTGCAGGGGAACCAGCGCCCTCCAGAACGATGACATCGTTTTGTTCGGCAAGGATGCGATAACTCTCTTCCACAATAGGCAGGAGCTGGGCAATGCGAACTTCCTGATAGTTGCGCGCGTCGAGCGTACGCCACACCTTGCCCCGCACCACAATCTGCGCGGCGGTATCGCAACTGGGTTTGATGAGGATCGGATTCATATGCACAGACGATGCAACTCCGGCAGCCTCGGCCTGCAGCGCTTGCGCACGTCCGATCTCGAAGCCGTCTGGAGTCGCTGCCGAATTCAGCGACATGTTTTGCGACTTGAACGGCGCTACGCGATAACCCGCTCGCGCAAAGATACGGCACAGCGCGGCAGTTGTGAGCGACTTGCCCACATGCGAAGCAGTGCCGAGTACCATGATTGCTCGTGCGGTCATCGAATCCTTTTACCTATAGGACGGTGTAATTCTGTCACCATGCTCGCGACCATCGCGCACCTGCTTTCGCATCGTCGCGCAAACGGGAGTCCACTCCGCATTCGAGTTCGATCTGACGCGCAAACAGCCAGATCAAATCGGAGAGGCGATTGATATAGGGAAGCGCCTGCGGATCGACTTCGGCGTCGCTTTCTATCAAACGAACTACGCACCGCTCCGCGCGCCGGCAGACGGTACGCGCAACCTCAAAAGCTGCAGATTCAACCTGCGCGCCGGGCAGCGACCAGTCCGAAAGTATCCCTTCCTTGGCCTCGATGGCATGAACCATCTCTGTCAGTTCCTCCACATCCATGGCAGAGAGCGGTGGGCGCGCCTTCTTGCTCTCCGGCGGAGTGGCCAGGGAAGATCCAACGCGAAAGAGCGTCTTCTGGATTCCGTGGACCGCCGTACATATCTCCGGAGTTTTGCAGATGCTCCTGGCGAAGCCCAAGGTTGAGTTCAACTCGTCAACCGTTCCGTACGCTTCCACGCGCAAATCCGCCTTGGACACGCGGATCCCTCCGGCAAGGCCCGTCTGGCCACCGTCTCCTGTCTTCGTCGCTATGCTCAAAGTACCTCCTGCAATTGCTGTGTGGTAGAAACGATGACTTGCTCCGGCAACGCGCGACAATAACGCACCGTAATCTCTTCCTCCAGAAAATCTGTCACCATCGGGGGCTGTTTTGAAAACAGAATTTCCCGCGAGAAGAAATGGGTGCCAACCGCACCCATCTCGACAAGGGATTCCGCATAGACAACCACGCACGGAACCCGGTAAACACTCTGATTTAACAATCGGAAGGAACGATGATACCCGTCGCGAAGAAACCATCGGCCACAATAGGACGCGACCTCCATGTATGGACTTCTGGGAATTGGATGGAGCGGCAGCGCCAGATCGAGAAGTTGCTGCGGTCCTGCCCCCCGATGGCTTGGACGGCTGCCGTTATGGGCGAATCCGATCCGGCGCTGGAAGGCGATCAGCTTCCGCAGGTCTACAATGGCAAGCTCCCACTCAAGGCCATCGAACTCCCCGCTCAACGCAACTGTGTCTTTCCGGGTTGCAAGCACGTTGGCGAGTTTTTCTGTCTCATCGACAGAGATGGGAGACTCCGCCAGGTAAGGAGGTCGTGCGGTTACCTGCTCATATGCATGAGAGGATGCATTCCACAGTTGTTCCTCTACAAGCAAACCGCGATCCACCGGATGATCGAAGCCCCATGCCGCCAATTCCCGGATTTCCAGATGCTGAGCGCTCACGGTAGCATCTCGCAATCGCACATTCGCCCCGTAGCAATGACCGTTGCGCAGTAGGGCGCGGTCTTTGTCCAGACCTCCTCTTCAGACAATCCAAAGAACCGAGTGAGCACGTAGCGCATGACGCCGCGATGTGTGACGATAGCCGTCGTCTTGCCAGTCGTTGCTTCGAGCAGGGGCGCGATGACAGCTTCAATCCTTGCCGTGAACTCCGCATACGTTTCACCGCCAGGTGCACTGTGCAGAGGAAATTCCCGAAGCCATCGATCTGCCTGCTTGGGAAACCGATCTTCAATTTCTGCCCAATTAAGGCCCTCCCAAAGGCCAAAATGGATCTCCCTGAGTGCTGAAAGATAACCAACACCGACACCGATGCGTTGAGCGATGGCTGTTGCCGTCCGAGATGCGCGGCGCAGGTCGCTCGAATAGATCCGTTCAATTCCAAGCATTGCAACTTCCTCCGCAAGACGAATCACTTGACTCTCGCCTGCTGGGTTCAACTCCGGGTCGCTGTGGCCGCAGAAGCTGCCGGCTCTGTCGGTCTCGCCGTGGCGAATAAAGATGATGGTGTTCATCCCCGCCATACCCCGCAAAGGTAGACTGCGAGCAACGTAATCTGGCTAGTCGCGCCAAAACAATCGCCCGTGATGCCGCCAATTCGATGCTTGTAGTACAAGCCGCTGAAGAGCATCACTGCCGATGCTGCGGCAACTGGCCAAACCATCGACTGGCGCAAGATGAAACCCACGACACCAAGGGAAATGAGCGTCCCCACTGCAAGAGAGATGCCGGATACTTTGCGGGCAATGCGGGCACCCTGACTTCCCTGCGGACGAGCACCAGACAACACTGCCGCGAGTGGAAGCATGACCCAGCGGCAGAGAACCTCCGCAGAGATCACATATTGCACAAAGCTCCCGGCGGGAAGATACGCCAACAGCAGCACGCGCCCGCCTACAGAAAACAATAGTGCCAGCGCGCCATAACTTCCAATGCGACTGTCCTTCATGATTTCGAGAACCTGCTGCCGGTTCCATCCTCCGCCGAATGCATCGGTTGCATCGGCGAGGCCGTCTTCATGCAGCCCTCCGGTTACCAGCGTTGAAAAGAGCACAATCAGCAACGCGATAACTGCGATGGGAAGGTGCGGTGACAGAATTCGATAGAGTCCGGCGACGATGGTCCCCACCGCGAAGCCAACCAAAGGAAAGTACTTCGCAGCACGTGGCAAGGCGTCTGGCTCGTAGGCAAGCCAGTTGAGAGGCAGACGGGTCAAGAACTGAAATGCCGCTGCGATGTCCTGAAGAATTCTGGTCATTCCTTTGCTGTGTTCACCCCGGCGGATGAAAATGTGGCCATCTCTGAAAAGAGTCGAACAGAGGATTCAATCAGCGGCATGGCCAGAACCGCACCCGTACCTTCTCCCAGTCTCATCTCCAGTTTAAGAATCGGTGCCAATCCGATGTAGCGAAGCAAGTGCCGGTGTCCAGGCTCTTCCGAGCAATGGCCTGCGAGCAGGTAACCACTGACTTGAGGAGCAAGGCCGTAGGCAATGGCTGCCGCTGCCGTTGAGATGAAGCCATCGCAAACAACAGCCATCCGATTTGCTGCTGCACAGAGAATGAAGCCCGTCATGGCGGCTATCTCCAATCCGCCCACGCAGCGAAGAATCTCCAGCGGCTCGGGAGTCTCTGCGGAAGCGCCGAAGTGCCTCCTTAGCGCTCGTCTCAACACACTGAGCTTTCGATTCCTTCCATCGGGATCAAGCCCTGTGCCACGGCCAGTAACTTCTCCAATCTGTTGTTTGGTCAGCACCGTGGCAATCGCGCTCGCGGATGTCGTGTTGCCAATGCCCATCTCTCCGACGGCCACCAGCGCTTGTCCCTGATCGCTTGCTGCTTGTGCCAAGTGTAACCCCGCCTCGATAGCTGCTGTAACATCCTCCAGCGTCAAGGCTGCTTCCTGTAGCATGTTTCCAGAGCCGCGCCTTACCTTCATCAGGCAAAGCCCCGGCGCGGCTTCGAACTCCGCATCCACACCCACGTCCACCACTGTCAGTTGAACATTGTGCAGCCGCGCGAGTACGTTGATTGCCGCACCGCCTGCCACAAAGTTGTGCACCATTTGCGCGGTGACCTCTCGCGGATAAGCGCTTACTCCCTCCGCCGTCACGCCGTGATCAGCGGCAAACACATAGACAGCCCGCTGCAATGGGAGAGGAATTTGGCCAGAGAAGATTGCAAACATCTGCGCGGCAATCGCCTCCAATCGGCCCAGGCTGCCGATTGGCTTGGTTAAGTTGTCGAGCCGCAGTTGTGCTTCGGCCAAGTGGTGGGGTTCGATCGGCTCAATTCCCGCAACCACGCTTGCCAGGGATGGAAAAAGATTCTGACTCATAAGGCATACTCCATTGGATTTCGCATTCGCTCCATCAGCCTGTGCCGATGATGCGGTTGACAGTTGAAAGCGACCTCTAAGACTTCGGGCCGCAACATCTCTTCAGGGGAACCCTGCCGCATGGGATCATCTGGACTCATCAGCCAAACAGAAGAGAAGGTTCCATCGATCAGCGCAAGGTCGTGCATCGAGGCAACAATGGCAATCCCCTCTCGACGCAACAACACGATCAGGTCGATCATCTCGAACTGACGGCCGATGTCCAGGTGTTGCATCGGTTCATCCAGAAGCAACAAGCGCGGCTGCTGCGCAAGACCAAGGGCGATCTTCACGCGTTGGCGTTCGCCGCCGCTCAGCTCATTGAAGACACGCGACCGCAACGACCATGTGTCCGTCAATTCCATAGCTCGCCGCATCGCCTCATAATCGGCGGGGCATAATCCGCCAAACATTTTCAGAAAAGGAGTGCGGCCCTGCTCCACAAACTGTTCGACAGTGAAAGAAAACGGAACTTCGACGTTCTGCGGCACGAACGCCACCGATCGCGCAATCTCCCGTTGCTTCAAGAGCTGCAAGTCTCTGCCCTTCAAGGACACTTCTCCACTCGCTGGAGCAAGTATCCCGGCAGCCAGGCGCAACAAGGTGGTCTTGCCTGCACCGTTGGGACCAACCACGGCGATGCATTGGTTCTCGAAGACAAGGGCATCAAGTTCCCTGATGATGTTTCTGGTCCCATAGGCAAATCCAACGTGCGCAAACTCGATCAGAGGCTTCATGATGTCACTCCGTGTTTGGTTTTGCGCAAGAGGTACAGAAAGAAAGGTCCGCCGATGAGAGCGGTCAAGACGCCCACCGGCAACTCCGCCGGAGCAATTGCGGTGCGCGCAACAGTATCCGCCACCAGCAGGAAGAGCGCGCCAGACAGTGCTGTTGCCGGCAGCAGGCGCACATGGTCAGGCCCCAGCACCATGCGCAGCATGTGAGGAACGATCAATCCGACAAAGCTGATCAGTCCACCCAGAGCCACCGCGGCAGCCGTCAATATCGAACCGATTACGATGACGGCAATGCGTGTCTGTTGCACAGAAAGGCCCAGGTGCGTTGCGTACTCCTCACCCAGCGCGAGAGTATTCAAGTTGCGCGCAAGCGGCACTGAACCCGCAAGCCCAATGGCCAGCATGAATGCAACAATCGCCAACTGCGGCCATGTCGGCAGGGCGATGGTGCCATGCAGCCACGAGGCCAGTACTCTCATCCCGGTTCCGAAGTCGCGATCCAGCACCTCCAGGAAATACGACGAGTAACTCAGCATGGTGCTCACAGCGAATCCTGCCAGCAAGAGAGCGACCACTGGTGTGCGGCCGTCCGCGCGCGCCAACCAATAGACGAGCGTGATCGAGACCAGAGCGCCGACAAAGGCCAGCAGTGCGGTTGTGCCAAATCCCGCGACAGAAATTGGAGGCAGCAGAAATACCCCAATTGAAGCGCCAAGCACTGCACCGCCCGAAGAGCCAATAACGTAAGGATCGGCAAGAGGGTTTCGGAAGAGTCCTTGGAACAGCAAGCCGGAAACGGAAAGCGCGCCACCCACGAGGAGCGATGCAAAAATGCGCGGCAACCGAATCGAGAAGAGGATTACGCGCTGATCGGCGGAGAGAGACTCACCGCCGGTCAGGTGACGCGCCAGCAACCAGACGGGCACATGAACCGCACCCATTCCCGCTGCAACAATCACCGCCAGGGTGACAGAGGCAGACAGAATCCCAAGCAGCCAATACGTCCTGCGATGGTGTGTGCCCTTATAGATTGTCCGCTTCTCGGTCACTTCCCTGGCCACGATTCGCCTCCAATCGCGAACTTCATGCCCAACCGAAACATGAATGGCAGCGAGGGATAGCCGAATGCCTCGCTGTAGTGCTCGTTCAATAGATTCTGAGCATTTGCTTCGATGGAGACATACCGGTTTGCGTGATAGCTGGAGATCAGATCGAGGCACCGATACGCGCCATCCAAATTGCGATTGGGCAATAGAAGTGTGCTACTTCCATTCGCGTCATATTCCAGGTAGTCGCTGTCGTCGCGTTTGCCGACAAGCGTGCCGCGAAAACCGGCGAAGAGACGGCTGTGACGATAACCAGCTTCAAAGTAGCCCGTGTGAGGAGCGATCCGAAACGGGCGCGCACCAATGAGCGGGGAGTAGGCTCCGATAGGGACCATGGGGAAATCAGGATTGAAGCTTGGCCCAATTGCGTCGCTAGAAAATGAGCGCTGAATCTGAGCATCGGTATATGTGTATCCGGCGCGGACAAACAGGTCCCGTGTTGCCTGGAGTTCCATCTCTGTTTCCACTCCCTGGGCGCGATATGCTTTCGAGTTATCCGTTGCGCCGTACGGAACATTGTTATAAATCACGCTGGATACGCCCAGTTCCTCAAGGCTCTGCTGCGGGATGTACTCAATGTCGTTCGTAAACTCGTTGTGAAAGAGCGTGAGGCTCACACAGCTGCGTCCATCGAACAGCAGTTGATCGACCCCGCCATCGAACGTTCTTGAATTCTCGGGACCGATTGGCGCAACGTGGTACTGTGCGATGAGTTGGCCGCCGCTGGGAAGAAGTGCAAGCTGGCTGTACAGTGAGTCAAGCTGATCGAAGACTGCCGGCTCTTTGATGCCCTTGCCGAAGCTGACGCGCAGCTTGGTGCCGCTAAACGAATTTCCAGCGCCGCTTTGCGCTACTCGCCATGCGAGCGAAGCGCGCGGTGTGCCCGCAATCCCAAAGAGGCCGTTGTCTTCAAGGCCACTGCCAAGGGTATAGAACAGCCTGTCGTGTATCTCTCCCTGAAGTTGGAAGGTATAGCTATAGTTGCCACGCTCGATCGAAGTTGCCGGACCGCCCGAATACCCGCGTTCGTCTTCATAGCGAAACGCAACCAGCCCGAGAAGATGGGGATTGAAGCGATAGTCCGACTGTGCGTAAACGAAGTCCTTGTCTGTTGAACCTGGGTAAGTGTACGGATACGGCGGCCCATCATTAGACTCCATCGCCTGGCCGCTAACGGTATATCCGTTCGCCCCATGAATCGTGACCGGCGCACCAAGGGTAAAGCCCGACTCCGCAGTTCCCGCGGGTGCGAATTCCGTATACTGCGACCGCAACCGCAGGCCGCCATAACGCAATAGATTATGCCAGTTCGCCGTGGTCTTGTCGTCCCATGTCACGCCGAAGTAGGCATCTTCATTGGTTTGTTTGGCCAGGGTTGGAACGCCATAAAGCTGAATTGCTCCCGGCTGGCCGGAGGCGAAGCGGTCATGATGAAGTGTGGCGCGCAGGCTGGAGGCAGGAGAAATGTTCCATCCAAAATTTCCCGCATAGGTGCCGTTGTGATACTCGTCGTCTGCAATCGAATTGCTGCTGTCGAATCGCGCATAATCCGAAAAGTAATCGAACCGTTTGTGTTGGCCGCCAAGCGATCCTTCCTGCCGGTAGGTGTTGAAGTTGCCACCGTCGGCTAGGTAAGTGAACAGAGGCAGGGGAGTGCTTCCTCTCGCGGTCGTCAGACTGATCACGCCTGCCAGCGCATCCGATCCGTAAAGTGCGCTGTTGGGACCGCGCAGCACTTCCACCTGACTTACAGCCGCACTGGCAAGATTGGCGAACTCAACAGATCCGCCGATGTCGTTCACGGGAATCCCGTCCATCAGAACCTTGTTCGCATCGCTGCCGCCGCCGCGTATGAAAACAGAAGTCGTTCCACCGGCTTGCCCGGTTTGCGTGGCTTCCAATCCAGGGACAAGCCGCAGCCCCTCCTGAATGTCCCGCGTTCCCTGGTAGTCAGATGCCTCCATGATCGTGATGGCCGCACCCAACTGTGCCTGAGGCGTTGGAGCACTTGTGGATGTCACCGTAATCTGCTCGGATAGCGATGCGATCTGAAGAACAATATTCACGGTCAGTTCATGGCCATCGTTCATTGGTGGGATCAACTGGTTCGCTGCGCTGAATCCAACGGCAGAAACGCGGAGACGCATGCCGGAGGCCGCACTTCGCGCAATATGGTACTGTCCTTTTCCATCGGTGGTGGTGGAGACGACAAGCACACCGTTTTCAAGCAGCTCAACTTTGGCATTCGGAATGACTGCGCCCGATGGATCGGACACAGAACCGTGAATATCGGAGGTCGGCGCGGCATATGCAAGGACGGTGAAGGCAAAGATGAGACTAACTGTCCATCTCAATAGGCGCAGGCGCGAATATCGGAACATGGTTTTCCCCTCGGAAGAATTCAGCAGGACCGGTCTCCTGACTCGCGCCTCAACAGCAGACGGCTGCCTTCCCGGAGACTTCTCCAGTGGCCAACAAGCCGCGCCTCTTCGCTTACAGTTACGGGGTAGTGGCGGAATTGCACCGCGCTTCCCGATCATCCAGCTGTCATGCGGTTATGTTTCGTAGTGGTTGTTACCTCTTATGGATGAATCTGCTTCGCCAGCTCCTCCAGCGCATCAAAGGCAACCGGACTTGGAAGATTGATCCGGTCGTCCACGTAGTAAATCCTGTTGTTCTTCACAGCCGGCAGGCTTTCCCAGCCCGGCTGCACACGAATCTTCTCGATCGCCATTCTCGATCCCCGAATGAGGAGAAGAGCAGCGGGCGCGCGCGTTAACACTGCTTCCAGACTCACCTGGGGCCACTCCTGGTCGATGTCGCCGGTAACCGAATGTCCACCGGCAATCTCGATCAGTTCCGTGATGAACGCATGTTTGCCTATGGTGACAATCGGGTCATAGCCCACCGGCATCAGGATGCTCACCACCGGCTTGCCGCTCACTTGCCGTCGCACTGCTGCTTCGCGTCCGCGCAGCCTGGCGATCAACTCCCTTGCGGAATCCTCCCGGTTGAGGGCTTGTCCAAGGCTTGCAATGGATTGGTATATCCCATTTACCCCGTGCGTCGAGACCATGAACACGGTAATGCCCAGACGCTCCAGTTGCTGCAATGTCTCTGTGCGGCTCATATCCGCGCTGCCCAACACCAGGTCCGGATGCAACGCGAGGATGGTTTCTATCGAAGGCGACAATATCGATCCCACACTCGGCTTGGCTCTTGTTTCAGCCGGATACTTGGTGTAGTCGGTCACAGCGATCACATCCGGGCCGGCCCCAAGCGCATAGACATCGTCCACTACACTTGGCATCAAACAAACGAGCCGGTGCGGATGCTCAGGAACCTGAACCGCGCGCCCCAGTTGATCCTGCACGGTGCGCGCATTGCACACGGGAAGCGCAACAGAAAAAATGAACCATGCGCAAAGCCACTTCATGCCTGCACCTCGACGGCGCTACCACGCGCTTGCATCGCAGATTGAACCAGGGATGCGGCAAGACCTGGGTTCCCGCGAAAATGAAGATGCACATAACTTGCCAGCACATTCCTCCATCGATAGCCTTCGATCTCTTCGCGCCCGGAAAGGGTGTACTTCAACCGAAACGCAGTTTCTATTGAGCTGCCCGCCTGCACGCGCGAGCAGTGAAAGCTGTGACCACGCACCTGCGTTCCCTTGTCGCCGAGCAAGCAATCCTCGACGAATTCCACCTGGACATAGCCAAAGTGCACTAACCGAGGCGTCATTTCGAACTTCATCGGAAGCACTCCGGCCATTGCGTGACCGCGCCCGTCAAGGGTTGTCAGAGACCGGCCCAGATAAATCATGCCGCCGCACTCGGCATAGATTGGCTTGCCCAATTCCGCGAACGTGCGAAGGTCGGTGCTCATCGAGGTATTGCGACTCAACTCATCCGCATATAACTCTGGGTATCCGCCGCCAAGATAGAGCGCGTCCAGACGCTGCGGCAACTCTGCATCCGATAGAGGGCTGAAGTACACAATCTCCGCGCCATTCTCGCGCAACAGATCGAAGTTGTCCTCGTAATAAAACGAGAATGCCTTGTCCCGCGCAACGCCAATGCGTACGCACATCTGTTCGGGATGCGAAACCGGAATGGCTTCGCTTTTTACCGCCGGATTCCGCCAAGAAATATCGAGCAGCGGCGCAATGTCGAGATGCTGCTGTCCTGTTTGAGCAAATGCTCCCAACCGATTCTCCGCCGACGTGGTCTCTAAAGTGGTATGCAATCCCAAATGCCTTTCGGGAATCGTAAGGGCCGCTTCTTTTGGAAGACGGCCCAGCAACGGCGTCGTGGTCACCGAGCGTATCGCAGTTTCAAGCAAGAGATAGTAGCGATCACTTCCCACATTGTTCAGCACGATGCCTGCGAAGCGCACCGCTGGATCGAAGCTCTCGAAGCCTTTCACCACAGCGGCAATGCTGCGCGCGCTTTTTCCTGCATCGATCACCAGCACAACAGGTAATCCCATGAGCTTTGCAATCTGCGCCGCGCTTCCATCTTCTCCGCCGCCAGTAACGCCGTCGTACAGCCCCATCATGCCTTCGACAATTGCGACATCGGCATTGCGGGCACCGTTCAAGAAGATGGCGCGGTTTGCTGCGTTATGCAACATCCAGGTATCTAGGTTGCGCGATGGTAGGCCGCAGATGGCGCTATGGTGTCCTGTGTCCAGGAAGTCCGGTCCGCATTTGAACGGCTGCACGCGCAGGCCACGCTCGCGGAACATCGCCATAAGCGTCAGCGCAACCGTTGTCTTGCCCACGCCGCTCGCGGTTCCAGCCACCATGAAGGCAATCATGGCCGCGCTCCAATACTGCCTTTGAGCGCCAGGGGCAACCCGGCCACCATCAGCACCACATTGTCGGCAATCGCTGCTACGCGCTGATTCAGTTCTCCCAGCGCATCGCGATAAACGCGGCCGGCTGGATACGGCGGCACCACTCCGCTGCCAACCTCGTTGGAAACCAATATCACCGATGCAGGAACCAGCCGCAATGCTTCCAGGAAGGCATCGACACGCCGCCCCATGCTGGCCGCATCGGTCTCGGCGACCTCCATCAGATTAGAAACAAATACGGTTAGGCAATCGACCAGCAACAGATCAAACTCCCCTGCGTGGTCTTCCAGGACGCGCACCAGTTCCAGCGGTTCTTCCACAGTCTGCCAGTGGGCGGGGCGATCTTCCTGATGGCGGCGGATTTTCACACGCATCTCCGCATCGCGCGCCTGCGCCGTTGCAACATAGGCCACGCGCTCGAAGTTTCCGGCAAGCGTCTGCGCCCAACGGCTCTTGCCGCTGCGAACGCCGCCGAGAACGAGCGTGACCGTCTTGCGGTCTCTCATCTTCATGCATGACCTCTGACCGCGGAGTCGAACTCCACCGCGGACAGCGGGATTGATTGTGTAGGCAGCTTTCACGTAGCCGGTGTTCAAACTGACCGACAGGGGAACGCTCTCCAACTCTCCCATCGAAGTTGGATCAAGCCTGGATTGGCATCTGGCCGGTCTCCTGACTCACGCTTCAACGAACCCAGACAGCCTTCCCAAGGAAACCCTCAGTGGCCGGAGCAAGCTCCATATCCAGTTCTCAGCGATTACAGTTACGGGGTAGTGGCGGACTTGCACCGCCTTCCCGACACCAGATGGTTCGATTGTATATCCGAGCGGATGCGCGGTGTCAAACGCCACGAAACGTCTGTCCTCGGCAAGATTGACCTTCAAGGAGCGGAGGCAATTGATTCTACGCCGCAGTACGAACTCCTTCGGCCGAGGCGGCGACCCCTTGTCTGGCCGGGGGCAGAGCATTGCCGTTTGCATTCTCGGTTTCCCAAGCTGAAAGTCGCCGGTTCGACACTGTACAGAAATCTACCCAAAGATTTACCCAAGATTCATACGTCTTGCACGTGAATACAGGTGCTTAGGCGGTATTCCGTGTACGGTTAAGTTGTTGATAGTACAGGTAATATGCAGCTTGACACGGAAGAGATCGTTGGTTCGAATCCAATCGTGCTTACCATTTAACTTACTTAGAATAAATCAGATAGCCTCCCATCTTTCGTGATGATATTCCGAGCTAGAGTAGGCATTGCGATCTTTCGACGTATCGTGATCGTCTTGCACCGCGTCAGCTGTGTGATTTCTTGACCTGCCAAAAGCAACGGAAGCTGCGGTTTACGGCTCGGAACACGATCAATCCGCATTGATTGCCGCGCTCTTTTTCCAGGAAGAGGTCAAGCAGTTCATGAAGACGCGGCAAATGACGGTGCGGTCTCTACAGTATTGCGAAAGACTTCCAGAGGTTTGAGAAGTCCGTTGAGACCGGTTCCGTCGCGTCGTGCTGCGGCCCTCTCGCCGCACTTGAGTGGTGGCCACAGTGGCGAGCGGAGACATAAGCGATTCCAGAACCACGCAGACACGGTAACAGTCCTCGGATGCCTGCGAATTAATCTCTCTCCGGCCTGGATGCTTGCCGAGCATTGCTGCCTTGCGATTGGTGGTAACTGGTCGGATGGTTTCCCGGTTTTGCCGGGCGATCATCGTCGTCATCGTAGGAGTGCGCCTTTCTAAGCGATAGAGGAAGCGGCTTGTTGTGCATCATGCCCTTCCAGAGAATGCGGTTGTAGACGAGCGGATCGACGCGATCGGAATCGGAAAAGTCCAGCCCCCGGGTGACGCGGGCCCAATAGACAGCGTTGTGTGTCGATTTCGGAACCTTCATGCCTACCGGCGCATTGGGAAGCGGCAGTTGCGTAGAGTAGAGGTAAGCCGATGGCGTAGCAGTAAATTGCCAAGGTTGCGGGGTTGTGGTGAAGATGTCGGTCATGGGGTGACCTAGAGCATCGTTCAGGTTCAAGTATTGCTTCAGTCCTAGGACTTCTTCCATAGTGCGGATGAAGTCAACGGTGTTGTAGTGCGTGGAGATGACCGCTCCTTGTTTGACATAGGCGCCTGCTACGAACGCGATGGTGCGGTGAGAATCCACGTGATCGGCGCCATCCTGCGCATCGTCTTCGACGACAAAGATCAACGTGTTCTGTGCATAGATGCTGTTGGCAATCTTCTGGACAATCAGTCCTACGGCATAGTCGTTATCGGCTTGCATCAACTCCGGAGTGTTGACCATGTCAAGGGCGGTCCCGAAACTTCCGGTGTGATCGTGCATGAGCCGGACGAGACTGAGCGCGGGCAGTCCGCCCGTTGCGTAGTTCGCATCGAACTCTCGCTCCCACTCTTTGTAGCGATAGTAATCAGGGTAGTTGTTGTCGAAACCGCGGTAATAGGGGTCAGTGAAGGGGGCCAGCACCGCATTGCTGGAAGTGGCGACCACGGTATTCGACGAAGCGGGGTAATGTACCTCGGGAATCAAGCAGCCCGGCTGGTTATAACAGGTAGTGTCGACGAAGAATCCGTAGTTGCGCACGGTGAGACCGGCCCGCAACACGGCGTTCCAGATGTAGCCGGTGTTGATTTCGTTGTTGGGTCCGTCGGGAGCGCTTACCGCGGTTTGGCCGGGCAGCACATCCGGATCGTTCGGCGTTAAGGGATCCGCGGCAATGCGCGCGGCCAGCGTGGGAATCGCCGTATTGACACTGCGGTTCAGCTCTTCCGAATCGAGGCTGAGTGCGCGAAACCCGTAAACTACCGGAAACTGATGCTCGACCACGTCGGGACTCTGCGCCGATGTGCTCCAAAGCCATCCGTCGTAGCTGACTTCAGAGGTGGCATAGAAATGATCGAGCGTAACGAACTTACGCGCCAGACTATGCTCGTTGGGAGTAATGGACTGGCCCCACTGCACCAGGCTTGGATCTTGTTCGCCGATGGGTATGCCGTTGGCGTCGGTCAGATCGCCGAGCACCTGATCGTAGGTTCGATTCTCCTTGAGGATATAGATGACGTGTTTGACCCCGCTGCTGACAGCAGCCATGGTCTGCGCGTCGCTATTGCTTTCTGTCGAGGAGAAGCGGTTGTTGGTTGCTACCTGCGCCGTCAATTGCGGCAGTTGTCTGGCGCTCGGAATCGGGAAGCTCTGCAGCCCGGCTTTCGTCCGCTGCGGGTTGTATTGATTCATCGGAAAGCAATTCGGCTGAAAACTCGTCGGCCCGTAGCCATAACACCAATCGGGATTCGGCCCTGTGGGCGATTTGGCATTCGCCACGTACATCCATCCGGTGCGGCCGACGCTGACGGAGTTGGGATACCAGCCGGTCGGAATCAGACCGACGACGCTATCGCCGGAGTTGGTGCCAGTCAGTTGAATAACGGCGACGTCGTTGAGGTTTCCATTGGTCACATAGAGCTCGGTCTCGTCGTTGGAAAGGGTAAGACTGTTCGTGTTCGACCCGGCATAGATAGGGTTCGCGTTCGCGGAGTCGGAATTGGAAGAATAGAACGAGGGGGGGAACAGCCCGGCAGGAGCGATGACTGGAATGGTCTCAATGACCGTATTCACGGTCTGGTAGTGGGTTGGATCGGGATTAATGTCGATGACATCGACCGTGTCGGATTGATCTTCGGCAACATACAAGAGCGTCTGCGCTTTGTTCACGATCATCTTGTTGGGCTGGCCCTTCACGGCGATTCGCGTTGATACTGCGTAGGGTCCGTTCTTTCCAGTCGAAGTCATCGTCTGGCTCAGCGGCACAACATCGATTTCGCGATCGCGAATGCTCGATACGTAAGCCACCGCGTTCGGCTCGCTGCCGGCGATCGCCACCCAGAACGGATACTCGCCACCCGGCGTTCCCGACGCCGCCGATACCAGGCTTTTGCCGGGGCGCAGATCCAGGTTCCCAGAGGCTGCAACGTTGCTCGTGCCTCCCGTCGAGACATTCTGAAAAGCCCAGTTTCCATATCCCCCGGTGAGGACCGAGATCGAATCGTTGTAGTAGTTAGCCACCACCATGGTCTGCCCGGTATTCGACAGGGCGATGCCTGCCGCGCAGGGGTACACCGCAACCTGCGCATTGACGGGCACCAAATTAACGGGCGGCACCGCGTTCAGGCCAACTCCCGCAGTGTGGCCGAGCCAGAACGGCGCTGCCGGGCTCTGCGGCGTTTGGTTAGGCTTGCCCAGGTTCGGCGTGTTATTAAGGTCCAAATACCAAAGCCGTGCGGCGGCATTGTACGAATAAACAAACACCATGTCCGCGCTGCAACTCGGAACGTAAAAATGCGCAGCTGTACCGTTGCTGGTCGGATCCCATGCGATCCCGAAATACGTCACGGGCACTGGCAACACTTGCTTCTTGATCGGAGCGCCGCTGGAAATGTCGTAAACAAAAACATATTCGTTGGAATCCGGACCGTAGAACGAAGTGAGCGAGTTGCTGCTGTCGTTAAATACCCGGTTGTAGCCGGAGGTCATCACCAGCATTGTGTTGCCATCGGGGCTGATCGAGGTTGTCGCGGCATGGGTCGCCAGCCATGCCGGATTGTCGGCGAGATCAGGATTGAGTTGTTGCACCTGCGCGCCAGCCGGCGCCAGGGGCGTGATCGTTTGATCCATATTCGGAATCAACTGCGACCAAGGGGCCACATCGTCCACCGTGATGCTCACGAACCCCGTCGCATTTCCGGCGGAAGTCGATGCGGTAACTGTATAGGTCTCCGTCGCCGTCACGCCGGAGGGCGTTCCGCTGATCGTGCCCGAACCGCTGTCAAGACTCAAGCCGTCTGGAAGCGGAGGAGCCACGCTGTAGCTTCCTGTGACGCCATTGCTCACCGCCAGCGGGGTAATGGCCTGGCTCGCGGTGTAGACAACCGTGCTGGGCGAATAGGTCAAGATCGGGCTCGCAGCGTCGGCATCGATCGTTATCGTGAGCTGCGCCGTGGCGCCCCCAAAGGCGTTGCTGGCCGTGACAGTGTAACTGGTTGCGGCCATTGCCGCTTTTGGCGTGCCGCTGATGACGCCGCTCGATGTATTGAGCGTGAGGCCCGTTGTGCTGAACGCAGGGCCCGCTGGAAGCGTTGGGAGCACGGAGTACTGCGTCGGCTCGCCGCCGCTATAGCTCGGCAGATTCACCAGGATGGGTGTTCCCGCCGTGTATATTGGCGCAGCGTTGCTGTATGTAAGATTCGAGGGCGCGCCGTTTGCTACGGTAATGCTCAAGGTGGTGCTGGCATTTCCCCCTGCGTTGTAGGCAGTGACCCTGTAGTTGGTCTGCGAGGTGGCCACAGTTGGCGTCCCGCTGATCACGCCTGAAGTGCTATCGAGACTCAAGCCCCAGGGCAGCGTAGGAACCACGCCGTAAGACGCTACCGTACCCCCAGTGCTTGTGGGAGCGTTCGCAGCGATGGCCACTCCAACGTGATAGGTAGCCGGATTGGTGGCGTAGGCCAAAGTCGCCGGGGCCGCGGGGTTTACAGTGATGGAAACTGTTGCGGTCACGCTTCCGGCTGCGTTGGACGCCGTAATTGTGTAATTCGCTGTGGCGCTTACCTTCGTCGGCGTTCCGCTAATAACGCCCGTATTGCTACTCAGGCTAAGGCCCAGCGGCAAAGCTGGACTCACAGTGTATGAGGATACAGCCCCGCCACTTACTGTCGGGGTGTTCACGGTGATAGCTGTTCCCACAGCGTACGTCGCCGCAGACACGGCATAGTTCAATCCCGAGGGTGGTAGAGGCGTCGAATTTGAATTGCTTCCTCCGTTACATCCGCACAGCGAGAAAGTAATGGCCAACAGAAAGACATACGTCCAGCGGATCGATCGCATCGAGAACTCCTGCGAGAAGTTTGAATCGTTACCGGGCAGTGAGGCCTCTAGTAGTGAGATTTCGCTAACTAAGATGTTCGTTTTTAGGCTGCCCTTCCCGTTTTGGAGCCCCACGGATTGCCGGCAATGCCGGAGGTTCCCTCGCGCAGGAAACATTGACGCCAGACTTTGATAGAGGCTTCGACACAAGGCCTTTTTGTCAAAATTCTTTCCCAAGCATCGTCCCCAGTGAAAGTTTGGCGTTTGATCGAAGTCACACCTTTATCGGCCGACGGTGTTGAGAGCTAAACCCCAAAATCGTTTGTGCCGATGAAGCGAGTGCTGCCCAATGCCGCTCTATCGCACGAGGAGCGCTCAGGCGATGTTGCGACTTTCAATTCGTGAAGGGGACCTATGAGGAAGATCTCGCTCTACTTGTTTCTTCTTATGTTAGGAAATGTCTTCTGCCTGTCAGGGTGCTCCGGTGGGAACGCCGCGCCCGCGACTCCGCCTTCGGCCCCATCGACTTATACGGTGGTGGCAATCTCGGATATTCATTTCAATCCGCTCGCAAATCCGGCCCTTTTCCCCTCGCTGGTCTCACAGGACGTGAGTCAGTGGCAAGGCATTTTCGCCGCCGATCAAAGCGCGCATCCTGCTGCCCCCTCGTCATTTGGGGCCGATACAAACTACCCTGCGCTTGTGCTCGCGCTTGCCGCACTGAAGCAGAATCTAGGATCGAGTCCCGTGGTTCTGTTTTCCGGCGACATGCTTGGCCACGATCTTACGCAGTGTTTTTATGAGCTGTATACTGCCTCGACACTTCCCACACAACTTAACCCGGCGACTTGTCCAGTGAATCCTACGACGACCGCGCCCGAAACGGCCGCGATGCGAAGTTTTCTGGACAAGACGGTCGCCTTCGTCTCCATGCAAATCAGGGCCAACGTGGGAAACGTACAAGTCATCTTCGTGCCGGGAAACATCGATACGTACAGCATTTACGGCACCGGTCCAGACGCTCAATTCCTTCAAGACAACGCGAGCACGTTCTATACGCAGCTTCTGAACAGCAGCCAGGAGCAGACGTCGTTTCAGAGCACATTCACGACTCTCGGATCGTATTCCGCGCAGTTGCCAGGATCGAACATACTGGTAATCGCCCTCGATAGCAACCCGTTCGCTCAGTCACCCTACCTGCCGCCGCTCAATCCCTACGCCGAACTTAGCTGGCTTGATTCCCAGTTGGCAGCTGCGCAGGCTGCCGGCCAAAAGGTGTGGCTCATCATGCACGTGCCCCCCGGCGCCAACACCACGGCAACCGCGCAAAATGCGGCAAAAGGTGTTGCTCCTAATCCGAAGACAGACGATGAAGCCGCCATGATGTGGCAACCGCAATACCAGCTCCAATTCCTGCAGATTCTCTCAAAGTACCCCGGCTTGATCGCCATGGGCATCACCGGTCACACCCACATGGATGAATTCCGGGTCTTGCCCACTGGAGATGTGCTCTTTGGAATTCCCGGCATAAGCCCCGTCTTCGGCAATAACCCAGCATTCAAGATCTTCACCGTTGCACAAGCCACGCAGATGCCGATGGATTATCAGTCGATCAGCTACAATCTCGCAGCTTCGCCTGCGCCCGCACAATTCAGCAGCCTTTACACGTTTTCGACTGCTTATGACGCCACAGCCAACACGACACTCGAATCTTCCTTCCAACAACTCTACCCGCTGCTAACTCCGACTGCTTCCGGTACGGCTACGTTTCTCAACTACTACGTATCCAGCAGCGTAACCTATCCCTGGAACATGGCCAACACCGCGAACTGGCCGCTTTATAGCTGCGGTTTCAGCCAGATGGACGAGCCGGACTACGTCGATTGTGTGAACTCTTATTGAAACCGCTCAATTCCCTGCAGGATCGCGGCATCTCCGGTGAAACCGGCGGACAAAAAGCGAAAGGGAGGCAATCAAATCTCGTTAGGAATGCCGGCAAAACTCGTAATATTTCGAGCGCCCGGTGAGGGTTAAGAGTAAGACTTCCGCTGCTTGGCCGCTGTATGTGGTTTGATTGGTCAGCGAAGGTGCGCCTGCAGCGCTCCGGGCGATTTCAAAACAACCCCGGCGAATCTCAACAATCAGGGCATCCCTCGCTAGAGAGGCACAAAGAGAGGTGAGCAGACGGGCTCAAACGCGATACGTTTTGCGATACGCCGAAACAGCGTGCGGTAAGTGCTTACAAGGACTTAGATCGCCATCGGGGTCTTGTAAGTTGTTTGCTTGCTTAACTTCGAAACCTTGACACGGAAGAGGTCGCTGGTTCGAATCCAATCGTGCCATATAAATCAAGCATTTAGAGGCTGCCTTCCCTTGCTGCTTGGCAGCAAATTGGCAGCAAATCTCAAAACCTTCGCCGAGGAAGGTTCTGAAACCCTCCCATCTCTCCTTTCTGAAGCGCCTATTAGCTGTCCCGATTTCAATTCGTTTCTGCTTACAGGCATCTCGACGACCCGAGTCTCCGACTCCAGCCCCGCAGTCGCTGGCTTTGCCGTGCTTTGTGTAGACCGGGAGGTTGCCACCGCCCCGCCTCCATCTGTACCGGTTTTCAGCTCCCTGTGGATTGAGTTGACCGTCGCCCGGACCCCTTCGGGAAGTTCCTGCATATAGACATCCGTGGTTGTAGCCGTCCGCGAGTGCCGCAGGATGCCCTGCACATCCTTGACCGTGCCCTTTCTCTGGGCCAGTGTTGCGATGGAGCGCCGGATGACCTGGAACGTCAGCTTCGGCAGTTCCAGTTCCTCGGCCAGTTTGTGCAACACCCGGTTGCGAAAGTTGCTTGAATCGAGAAATCCGCCGATTCTGTTGGGAAAGATGAACGCCTGTGGAGATGGATCCATGCTTAGCTTCTTCCACTCGACCAACTCCGCCGCCAGTTCCGTGGCGATCGGAGTCGTCGTGAGGCTTCCGCGTGTCTTTCCCCAGGGGCGAATCTTTCCTTTGTATGTGGTTTCCATGATTGTGATCGATGGAACTGCCGGATTGAAGCACTTCCATCGCAGGCCGAACAACTCACCTGGACGCAGAGCATTGGACATATCGAGTTCGAGCAGAATCCGATCCCGGAGGCCAAGCTCCGACAAAGCAGCCCTTAACTGGTCCCACGTCAGGGTGGTCTTGTCGGTCTCCCGAAGGTGCGATGGAATCTTCACCGAACGCGCGGGGTCTTTTGCGAGGAAATCCTGATCGGCCGCCTCGCCAAAGATCGCTCGCATATAGGTCCGAATCTGCAGCACTCTGTCCTTTGAGCGGGTTTTCGCCAGTTTGTTGAGGTGGGTTTGCAGAGCGAACTTATCGATGTTTTCAAGGCGAACATCTCCGAATTCATCGACCAGATCTGCCTCGATGATGTGCTTCTTCACCTTGGCAGTCTCTTCTCTCCAATCCCCCTCCTTCAATGGCAGATAGGAACGTAGACTTCTGCCGGGTCGCAATGCCACGCAGGACATTGGAGGCCATCTCCCAGGAGCGGGGAGTGGGCCAGGCATTGGCGTCCGAGGTCGCATCGGCGGTATGCAGCAGGTCTGGCTTGAAGCGCAGAAACGCGATGATCTCCGGCCGGACGCCCGCGCCCACGGCCCACTTGCACCAGTCGTTGAGGTCGGCTTCTAGTTCAAGATGGACGAAACGATTCCGCAGCGGACGCGGCATCGAGAAATGCACACCCCGCTCGGAGGCAGGATTGCCGGCGGCGATGACACCCCAGCCATCTGGGAGCACGTATTCGCCGAGTTTGCGGTCGAGCACCAGTTGATAGCTGCCAGCCTGCGTCATCTGCGGTGCCGACGTCAGCTCGTCAAGGAAGAGAATGCCCTTCCCGGCGGTGGGAAGGAACTTGGGCGGAACCCACTCGGTCTGGTCTGCATGGATCCGCGGCAGACCGCGCAGATCAACCGGATCCAGTTGCACGGCGCGAACGTCCAGGAAGTCGAAGTCGAGATCGTCCGCGACCTGCGCGACGATCTGCGATTTGCCGACGCCGCACGCGCCCCAGATATGCAGAGGCACACGTTCGCCGATCAGCGCATGAAGCGCCTCGTAAAGATTGGATGGTTTCATTTGGATTTCCTAGGGGGATAAGTTGGGAGAACCAATCCGCTGGCGGATATTGGATCGTTTTGTCTGGATCCCGATTGATCAGGATGATCTGGCAGTCGGCGCCCTGAATTGACCTCAAAAAGCGATATTGACATCAAGTTTGGCGCAGCGTAGCCATTGAGAAATGGCTAGAATTTTGATGTGATCGTTGAAAACCGATGCGACGTCACCTACAAGCTTGTCTGTATCCGACTGAAAAGTTATGAAAAAAAGATCGATTGGAGATTGAATGGGAGCTAAATAACAAAGGAAATCCGCCAGGGTTGGACCTGATCGGTAATACATTGCTCGCATCGGACGGCATCCTGAACATTTATCAGCCGTTTTACACCTTTGGCTCCGAGATCAAACTATTTCGGATGCAATTCGAACTCCTCTTCATGAAAGAAGGAGTGCCTGTTCCACCAGCCATAATCTCGTTGGACGCATCCGTAGTCGTTGACGATGCGCTCTTTCGCAGTGACCCAACAAGCAAGACAAATTGGCTGACCAATGGTGGAGTGAAAACTCTCTGCACCTCGGAATGGCCAAATTCATCAAGGGTGAACGACCACATTTCTTCCCGCAAGCCAGGCAGCCAAACCCAATAGCGCTGCTAACACGACGCCGGACATAATTGCGGGAGGAGCAAACAGCTTGTAATTGAACGCTAACCCAATGAGCTGGACCGCACAGAAAACCCAACCTATCAGTCCGATATTTGACGGAGCACTTTTCGCCATATCGCCCAGGTACCATGCCAGATATGCGGAAAAGAACAATTGAATTCCCAGAGAAATCGTGAATCCGCGGAAAAATCCCCAGTAGCTCAGGCTCGTGCCTTGTTCGGTGAAGTGTACATCTTGCATCGCTCGGCGAACTGCTCGTCCTTCCTCGGTCGCCGGCACGAACGTCAGTGATCCATAGAGATGACCTATCCCGAAAAGAAGGAATAGTGCGGCAGCGATCCGGTATATCACGGTTGCGTTCATATTTCCCTTTGCCTCCCATTGAGTGTCTGGTTCTGATAAATGAGTTGCAGACCCACCGCAAAGCGCTGGCTGAGACAAACAGCGCAGGAAGGTTTGCGCGAACAAATTCCAAAACAGGTGATCATGGAACAACAGTGCTCCATGCTCACCTGAGATAGATTTCACCGATCGTAACTGAAGACTCCATAAGCCTTGCTAGAAAGCTTGATCCGATCGCTAGCGAGAATAAAATCAATTATGCTTTCCCGCCAGCCTTGGCCGCGAAAAGCGAAAGCAGTGTGCCCCATCCGTCTTCCGCGTCGACCATCGCGCGCACACCCTCGTGACCGTCGCCATGGCGATCGAATTCACTGTGTTCCAAAGTCACCTCAGTAGTGCCATCGGCAACACTCGTAAATGAAACCTCTACCTTGCTGGTCTTTGCAAGGTCTGGCTCATATTGAAATTGAGGCGACACTTGCCATGCAAAAATAAGCCGATGCGGAGGTTCCCATGACAATACCTTCGCCCACGGGCTATCGGTCCCATTTTCCTGTTCCGTGTATATCGACCCTCCCTCTCGGCCTTCCAAAACCACCTTCTTCGGCGATGAGCTGCCGATGTGATACGTGGCCGGCCACCAGGTATCGATTCCGTTCGCAAACACCTCAAACGCCTTTGTGGGTGTTGCTCGAACGCGCACACTCTTTCGCACTGGCTCTGAAGCCGTGTGCCCTTGGGCTCCGCTTTCCGTAGAAAGCCTGCTAAGAATCTCTGTCGCTGCCATAGTGTGATCCCTCCCTTCATTCTCATCGCCAATTTACCGTGGTAAGCGGCAACTAACCGTAAGATACAACTTACCGATATTTGTGTCAAGAGTTTTTTGAGGAAATTTTTCCCTTGACAAGAAAGTATCCGTGCGCTCATACTTACCGTTAGTGGATGCTTACCTACAAGCCGGTCTCGAAGCGCTGGGCGATCCCACCCGCATGGCGATATTTCAAAAGCTCGTGAATGGTCCTGTTCCCGTCCATGAGCTGGCCAGAACCATGCCTGTTTCACGCCCTGCCGTTTCGCAGCACCTTCGAGTGCTCAAGGATGCTGGACTCGTAACCGACAACAAATCCGGAACTCGGAGAGTCTACCAATTGAATCCTGAGGGCGTGGCGAGACTCCGGGCTCACTTTGATCAGATGTGGACGAAGGCATTGGGTGCATTCCAGGAGATTGCAGAGAAGGGATCCATTGGAGAAAAACATGCCAAACCTCGCAGACCAAGCCGTCGTACGTAAACAAGTGCGGGTGAAAGTTCCCATTGAACGAGCGTTCAGCGTGTTTGTCGAGCAGATGGAGACATGGTGGCCCTCGACACACCATATCGGCAAGACTCCCTTCGAGACAATCTTCGTCGAGCCCCGGGTTGGCGGTCGGTGGTACGAAAGAGACGTTGATGGAAACACGACGGATTGGGGTACAGTGCTGGCCTGGGACCCGCCGAATCGAGTGACGTTTTCATGGCATCTTGGTCCGGGACACGATCAGCCCGATTGGGTGTGCGATCCGGATATCACCAAGGCCAGTGAAGTGGAGATTCGCTTCACATCTGACGAGCCAGGAACAACCCTGGTGCAGTTGGAGCATAGCAAACTGGAGCGTCACGGCCAAGGCTACGAAAAGTTGAGGGAAATCTTCGATGGACCAGGCGCCTGGGTCTCCATCCTGGAGCAATTCGCCAAAACGGCAAATGGAGAGAGGTCATGAACAAGCCGGTTGTTTTCCTGCGCATTGCCGCAGTGCTAACGTTCATCCACGCGGCTCTGCATACGGTCGGCGGAGTTTTCGGCCCCATCGATCCGGGCCCCGCAACAGTTGCTGCGCAGGCAATGAAAGCCAATCAATTCCTTGCTTTTGGGCACATGCACAGTTTTTGGGAATTTTACCGCGGAATGGGATTGGGAGTAACCATTTTCCTTACGGCTGAATCGATTGTCTTTTGGCAGTTGTCAACCCTCGCAAAGACAGACGTTGGACGCTTCCAGCCGCTCCTGATCACGTTTGCGGTTGCTTACGCAGTGTTTGCGGTGAATTCAAATTCCTACTTCTTTCTAGCCCCCGTGATATTTGAAATCCTCATCGCGACGTCGCTTGTATTGGCATTTGCAACTGCAAAGTCTCCATCAAAGGCTATTCAAGAAACAGCGCTTCAAGCATGAATTAGAGCGTTTGTTGATAAACTTTCGGCAATGGAAAGCGCTCATCCAGCGATGTACCCTTTGCACTTTCCGGCCTCAGGTGATGCTGAAATGAAGAAGAACGAGATCAAAGTGCGAACACTCCAGGCTCGAATGAAGAGAAACGATCCTGACATTGCGCATACTTTTTCCCTCGTGGTCGGTGCCTTTGTCGACGACAACAGAGTAGTGTATGGCGGTGGTAAAGGGTTTGGCTCGAAGGCGTTGAAGATCGACGGCAAGCTCTTTGCCATGGTCTCGTCAAAGGGAAAGTTCGTTGCTAAACTGCCTGCCCAACGAGTGGATGAACTTGTACGGCAAGGGATTGGCGAGTACTTCAGTTCTGGAGGGGGGAGGTCGATGAAGGAGTGGATAGCGCTGAATGACGACCATTCCACTTGGATCAACATTGCAAAGGAAGCGTGCACATTCGTTGCCGGAGTTACTTCGTGAAACGATAATGAAGTCAACAAGAGAATGCGGCGCAAGATAGTCACGTACTTGACCGACCTCCATCGCGCGATGTGCCGGTCATCGCCCAGGCCGAAGACTCCATTCAAAAGGCCCGCCGTGCAGAGCAGCCCCACATGGCCGCCATGCAACGGCGTGATCGACCGCCCCGTGGCCGCGTCCTCGCGCGGCATCAGAAACGGCAACGTCTGCTTCCATGCGCCTGACTGCGGCAGCAAGTCTTCCAGCAGGTCACACGGCAACCCACTGTAACTCAGCGCAGCTTCGCCTGTTGGGGGTACAGGATATCGTTCGCACGCGCTCGGCGCCAACTCCGGCAACGCCTGAAAGCTGCCATACGGGCTAATGCGTTGAAGCTGCCTCCTCGACCGCCACGCCGCGCACGTTGCGGCGAATTCCAAGCACAGCGATCTGCCGGAAGCGGACCGACTCTTCGTCAGTCATGCGAAAGATATTCAGTCGGGCGAAATGCGAACTGAGTAGGCGACAGAATGCGGGTCACACGACCGCGCATATCGCGATTCATGAATATGGTGTCGGCAATTGCATTCCGCGAGTTGAGTAGTGAAGATGAAAAACTGGGGGATCGAATGTGCTTACCACGGTGATGATTCCCGATTCCTCTGCTTCCGCCTTGATGCGAACTTTCATGTGCCTTCCGCCCGTCATGCAGTTGAGAAAGTAGCTGCGGTCTGATCGCTCGCTTCCTGATCCATTAAAACCATTTTCATCGAGAGAATGCAGGAAGCCTTCGAGCCTGTCATGCGCAGATTCTGCAAATTTTATCAATTGGACGCTGGCGGCCCAGCACCTGGTTACTGGAATTGTGACTGCGCTTCCAACACTATTACCCGGAAGGTCGAATTGCATCCAGGCGGGCACCAGCGACCAGAGAATGGGTACTTCCTTTTCCCGCTCTCTTCTTGTTTCATGAACAAAAGCCAGCTTGGAATCGGTTATGGCTTCTACCGGTGCGCAGTACTCGTCGCCTCTGTCTGGATTGCGCAGGATGATGGCGGCAGGCCGATGTGTGCAAAACAAATTATCAGACCCGTGATCATTGTGACGGCCATGAGAACAAGCGAGAGTACCAGAGGTCAAGGACGCATTATTTCTAACCTTGCATTGAACGATTTTGTTCGCAGTTCGAGAGTAATGTGGATTGATGAATCAAATGAAGAAGGAAGACTGAGTCAATCTTGCAGACGTTCAAGCGCATGGATGGATCGCCTGCAGATCAAGAGTGGCAAAGCACCGAAGACGCCAAAGCTACAGTCGATAAGACGCCACGGCAGCGGGATGCCACGGATTTGGCCGGCGATGAGAGCAAGCGGGATGACTCCGACGCAGGCAATCAAGCCGAACGTGATGACCCACTTGTTGCGAACCGGATCGATGTAGGGACCAATGAATGCTACGGCGATGGCGAGATGAGCGAAGGCAAGCCAATCGGTTCCGTAAGCAAGGAAGGGATAGAGCGCGTTCGTGTTGTGGAGTGCATCGTTTACACGTTCGATCCACGGAAGCAGGCCAGTTGATTGGGCAATAGCCTGCAATGCGCTTGAGTGTAATAAAGATACTAGCCAGCCAAGCTCCGTTTGGAGAGGAAAGGCTGTCACGCCACTGAGGATCAGGCCAACAATGAAAATGGCGAGCCAGCAGCGAATGCGACGAAGATGGTCAAGCGTTTGCATGGATGTCACCAGAGTAGCCAGTCAAGGGCTTGGATGTCGAGAGACCATCTCCGATCATTGAACTGTGGATTGCGGGAAACTGATTGTGTTTCACCTTTGTCCCCGTTACTCGCGAGAGCACTGTCTCTAGCAACGGCGTCATTCGAGTGAGTTGTCTGGCTCGAATCATCAGATCCCACAGCGGTTCGAATTTCTTCCAACCTGCGGCGTAGAACAAATGCTTGGCCTGGTGCTTGAGTGTGCCGTGTTGCAAGGATGCGTGTGCGATTGAACTCCAGCGATAAAACTCGCGGTAGGCCCAATCGTACCCTGCTTTCAATGCTCCTGGCTTGAGTTGCGCCGGTTTGAAGACGACGTGCCGGGTATCGTATTGCATCCAGTCGTTCGTCAACATACGCCCCTCACGCACCATGCGGGCATGAAGTTGTGTGCCGGGATACGGCGTTTGAATGTGAAACGTAGCCGTGGTGATACCGTGCTCAACCGCCCAGTCGACCGTTCGCCGAAATACGTCTTCTCCATCGTCGTCCATGCCAAAGACAAAGCTGCCGTTGATCATGATGCCGAGGGAGTGCAGGCGGTCGGCAACGGCCTTGTAATCGCGGCCCAAATTCTGGCGCTTGTTGCTACGGCGCAGATTTTCCGGAGTAAGCGTTTCAAAGCCGACGAATATGCTGCGTAGTCCAGCTTCGGCGGCGCGTTCGATCAGGTTGCCGCGCAAGATCGAGTCAACCGTTGCCGCGCCCTGAAATAGTCGCCTCATCCCCTTCATACCTTCAAAGAGCGATTCCGCAAAGCGCCGGTCGCCAAGCAGATGATCGTCGAGAAAATAGAGATGGCGTCCGGGCAGACGGTCAATCTCGGTGAGAGCATCGTCTACCCTCTGAGTGTAAAATCCACGGCCGCCCTGAAAGAATGCGTTCTTGTAACAGAAATCGCAATGCTGTGGGCATCCGCGCGTCACAACGATGGAATTCGGCACCAGATAGTAGTTGCGCTTGATGAGGTCGCGACGAACTGGAGGAACTCGCTCCAATGTGCGGCCTTCCGTGGAGGCGTAAACACGCAGCGGTGTGCCGGCACGAAAGTCGTTCAGAAATTGCGGGAAGGTCTGTTCGCCGGGGCCGAGAAAGATAGCGTCCGCATGGATCGCGGCCTCATCGGGAAGCGAAGTAACGTGCAGCCCGCCAAGGCAGACAAATGCGCCCTGACTTCGATAGTGGTCTGCAATCTTGTAGGCTCGATAAGCGTTGGTGATGTAGACCTGAATCACCACCAGGTCCGGCGTATCATCGAGGGACAACGCCTCCACATGTTCGTCCACAATCACGGCACGGTCATCAGGAGAAAGGTATGCGGCAAGTGTGGCCAGGCCCAGAGGAGGAAAGAGTGAATACTTGATCGGACGCCAATAGGGATCGGTCGCTTCCAACAAAGCAGGCAGAATGAATTTGGCGTTGATGGGGCGTGCATGAGAGAGCAACCGAGAAACGGGAACGATCATTGTACACCTCCAACTAGAAGAGCATCCGGTTCAGGAACAGCGCCGAAACGACGTTCCCTGCGGCTAAATTCAATCAATGCTGCTTCAAGGTCAGCCTCGTCAAAGTCAGGCCACATGCGATCAGTGAAGTGAAGTTCGGCATAGGCGGACTCCCACAGCAGAAAGTCTGAAAGGCGCTTTTCACCGCCGGTACGAATCAGCAAATCGACATCACCGCTCTCTGCGGTCAACGATTGCCGGAGCGTCTTGTCCACTCCATCCACCAAAGACGAAGTTTGATCGGAAAGAAAGGCGGCAGCGGCGCTTGCAATCGCATCGCGCGACGAGTAATCGATTGCAACGCGAAGATGGAGCCGGCATCCCGCGGAGGTTGCGCCTTCGGCCTTCTCGATTTCGCGCAGCACCGATGTTGCCAATCGATCACGCCGACCGATGACCTGGAGCCGTACCCCGCGCTGCTTTAGTCTTTCAGTTTCGAGGCGCAGGAAAGCTCTCAGCAGCCAGAAGATGCTCTCGACCTCGGCAGGCGGCCGATGCCAGTTGTCGGAGGAAAATGCGTAGACCGTCAAGCAGCGGATACCGATGTCTGGCGCGTGCTCGACTACTCGCCGTAGTGCGGCCACACCGGCGCGATGACCCGCGATGCGCGGCAATCCGCGCCGCGTAGCCCAACGGCCATTGCCATCCATGATGATGGCCACATACAATCCTTCATGGTTAACACTTTGCATTGTAAAGTTACCTCGCGCAGCTTTTCTCACTTTTTGGGGGTGCAGCAACCATTCCTCAGCAGCAACTCTTGGACCTACCGAGGGCCGAAGCCGCACCGCATTACAGACTTGCGCCTTGTGTTATGAAATCGATGAAGTGGCTTGGTCTTCGGTTGGGCTTGATCCTGGAAGAGAACTGTACCAGTCGATTCCACGAGTGAAGTACATGGCGGCTGTCAACGCCAGGAAACTGGCAATCGCGCCCACCAGCAAGGCATTGTCCTCCAACCGCAGCAGCAAATAGATCAGCACATAGAGCAAGGTGAAGATGGCCAAAGCCCTCAGGCCTTGCAAACGGCTCGCGAATACCCATCCGGCATTGACTGAAAGCAGTACCACCGTGGCAGCGCCAGCAAGTAGAAATCCAAAGTCGAAGCCGATTCTTTCTGCGAGAGACAACAGGAGCAGGTAGAAGATGATCTGCGCGATACCAACCAGAAGATATTGTGCGGGGTGAACGCGCTTGCCTGTCGTAACCTCAAAGACAAAGTAGGAGAGGAAGATCAATCCCAAGAACAAGGCAACGTATTTGAGTGAGCGGTTGACGGACTGGTATGGATCGGCCACTTCGATAAACGAGACTCCGAGCGCGGTAGCGTCGAGCCCGGAGATCGAATCGCTTTGCCCTTCGGCACGCACACCGCGCGCAATAAAAGGTACGGACCACTCCGCGCTAAAGCCGCTGCCGGAAATTGACCGGCTGACCGGCAGGAATCCTCCATCAAATCCTGGACTTGGCCAATCGCCCTGCACAGTGAGGTGAGTCGTCTTGCCATAGGCAAGCACCGCAACCCGCTGCGCGCCTGAAAATCGCAGGGTAGAGGTCACATTGAACTGAGCACCTGGCTTTGCGACCGTATCGGCCCTCGCTCCAAAGAGGGTCAGTTTGGTTTGCTGGTTCTGCTCTCCACCGAGCGCAAGGTTCGTAGACACTTCAGCGGGGACAAGCGCCACAGTCTTTCCGTTCGCTGTTAGCATCGCATCGGCCAGCGCGCCGCGTGCATCGCTTGCCCCAACCACGATTTCCGCATGGCTCCAATCGAGTTCAGCGCCTTGCGGGGCAGAATTGGGCACTCCTGTCAGATCGAACGCCGCATCGAACTTCAAATCTGCCTGGAAGACCGGCACCTTGAAGAGCGAACGCCGCCGCTCTTCCGTTGTGGTCTTCAAAACTGCCGATGCTCGCGCGGGAAACACCAGGTATACGCCATGCTTAGCAACATCACTCTGCGATTGCGGTGGAATGTTGTAAGGGATCGCAAGGGTTGGCCCGAGGAAGGTTTGCTGGCCGCCCACATGGCCGCTGATTTCCTTGATGACGTCTGCTGCTCGATTGGTCCTGTCATCCACCAACCCACTCACAAAGAACGCCGGAATGGTCATGAGCAGGGCAAGCCCGCAGACGACGATGAGTTTCATGCCCATGGAGCGGGACCTCAGTTTAACTTGCAAACCGGTCTGCAACATCGAAGAGTCGTTCACGTCTTTCTCCCTTTCTGAAAAACACTTTGCAATGCAAAGTTATTGCACAAAAAAATAGTCAGGCCCGCGAGGTTGCCAGGCTGCGTACCGGCCTGGAGGCCGGTTCCTCCTCGGCGCCTTTTGCCGCGTCCTGAACCACCTGTTCCAGCGTGGAAAGATACTCTACGAATCGAGCACGTCCCATAGCGGTGATGCGACAGACTGTCAGTGGGCGGTTGTGATCGATTTTCTTCACGACCTCAACCAGTTTGTTCTCTTCGAGCACGCGCAGATGCCGGTTCAAATTTCCATCCGTAAGAGCGCAGAGTTGTTTGAGGTCGCCGAATGCCAGCCCCTTCGGATTCGTAATCAGCGAGGTGAGCACGCTGAGCCGTGCGCGCTCATGAATGACCCGGTCCAGGCCTTCATACGCGAAGCGTCCCTCCGTGCTTTGGGGTTTAGATTTCATCGCCGCCCTCCTGGTTAGTGAAGAGGAGAATCCCCGCCACCAGCATTTGGCCTGCTCCAAACGAAAGGCCCATAACCCACGGAGACAGAGCCCGGCCATCCGCCAGCCCGATGGAGATCAGCCCTGTCAGCAAATACCACACACCCACAGCGAGGACAGGCCGCGGCAGAAATCGGCAGGAGGAAAAGACGCCGAGGCTGTATATGACCTGCCAGATTCCGGGGAGCATCCACAGAGCGTCCGGCACATTGCGCACCAACACCACCGTCAGCAGAACGCCCGCGCCCGCCGCAGGCAAAAACTGCTCAACGGCCATACGCAGCATCTCATCGGCCATGCCAGAGTGGATGCGGCGTGTGCGCGCGTACATCTCGGTTCCAATCAGGCTGGCCGCAAGCACAGCGGTCCAAATCCAAAGGCTCAGGTAGGCGGAAATGTGCGTTGCCGGCTCTGGCATCCACAATGCCTGCGCGCCCGCCGCCAGAATCGCCAGCACTCCAGTCCCCGCAAGCGTTGCCGGGCCAAAGCCGCGAAACTCTGTGCTATGAGCCACTTGCCTGCGAATGCTGCTGATGTCTCCAAGCGCTTTGTAGAGGTCATTCATACGAGAATCACTTTACAGTGCAAAGTATACATCATGGCGGTACATTGTCAACATCTACTCTCAGTGGACCGTCTGGCGGGGGCAAAAAGGATATTTCCTGGCGTGGCGGAAAGAAAAACTTGACAAAGTGTCTCTGTAACACCATAATGGTGTTAGTAGAACACTAGCGAGGTGATTCGATGCTCTTTTCTTACGTAAAGATTCCGGCAACGCACTATGCACTGCACTACCAGCAGGGCCGTATCCGGCACGAAGGCCCTGGGCTGTCGTTCTTCTACTATGCTCCCAGCGCAACCATTGTTTCCGTGCCGATCGGTAGTACCGATGCGTTGTTCGCCTTCGTGGAGAGCAGCGCGGACTTCCAATCTGTAACGGTGCAAGGGCAACTCAACTATCGGGTTGTGGACCCGAAGAAGGTTGCATCTTTTCTCGACTTCAGCCTGGGTAAGAATGGGCAGTACCTTGGCGATGGGCCGCAGAAATTGCAGGAGCGGCTGGTCAAGAGCGCCCAGGTTGCTGCCAAAGCTGTGACGCAGCGCATGGGACTGCGCGAAGTGCTGACCAGTTCGACGGCTATTGGCACCGAGGTGGAAGATGCTCTGAGAAACTCTGAAGCAATCACAAGCCTGGGCGTCGAGATTCTGGATCTGGCCGTTATTTCGATGAAGCCGACGCCGGAGATGGCAGAGGCACTTGAAGCCGAAGCGCGCGAGGCGCTGCAGCGCAAATCAGATGAAGCGATCTATGCACGCAGAAACGCCGCGGTCGAGCAGGAGCGCCTCATCAAGGAGAGTGAACTCAACACCGAGATTGCGGTTGAAGAAAAGAAACGCCAGATTCGCGAGGCGCAAATGGCGGCCGACATCGCGATAGAAGAGCAGCGCGCCCAGCTTGTTGACCAGAAGGTGGCCAACGAACGTAAAGATGCCGACAGCCGCGCCTATGCGCTGGACAAGACAATCAAGGCGATCGAGACGGCGGACTGGAAAAAGCTGATGTTGCTCTCTTCCGGCGGATTCGATGCGCGGCAAATGATTGCCATGGCCTTTCAGGAACTGGCCGGCAATGCGCAGAAGATCGGCGAGCTGAACATCTCTCCCGATCTGCTGCAAGGCCTGATTGGAAAGACCCGGAGCTGATTATGTTTGAAAAGGTCTTTGTCATAACACGAAAGACTCGCCTTGCCGAGCTTGTCGAACGCTTCAACACGGTTGGACAGGCTCGGTTTTATATCGAGCACTCTGGCGGCGACTTTGAGGAATATGTTCGCGAGGACGCCGTTTATCGGCAGGCAGTCGAGGTGACTCGGCGGTCGATGCAATTCGATCTCAAGTTGCAGTTTCTGGATCGGGTCCTTGCGCCGACCGTCCTGTTCACCGAGAAGGATCTGATCATAACGTTGGGGCAAGACGGATTGGTTGCCAATACCGCGAAGTATGTGAAGGGCCAGCCGATTGTGGCAGTCAATCCTGACCCTGAGCAATTCGATGGAGTCCTGCTTCCATTTCTTCCCGAGCAGGTGCGTGATGCTGTTGGTAGCGTGCTCAACGGAAAGGCGCCGATTCACGAAGTAACGATGGCGGAGGCCAGATTCAACAACGGCCAACGCATTCTCGCATTCAACGACCTCTTTCTTGGGGCAAGCAGCCATGTCTCTGCTCGATACAAGATCACGCTAGGCGGCCAGACGGAATTCCAGTCTTCAAGTGGCGTGTTGGTCTCAACTGGAGCTGGCAGCACCGGTTGGATTTCATCGGTATTCAATATGGCGCAGGGGATGGCCAACGCAATGGGCGGGAAGCCGCCGCAAGCTATGCACATGAACTGGGAAGATTCACGGCTGTTCTTTGTTGCAAGGGAGCCATTCATCAGTCGGCATTCCAGTGCAGGACTGGTGGCAGGATGGGTCTCCGATGGTGAAGACCTTGTGCTTGAATCCACAATGCCGGCAGGTGGATGCGTCTTCAGCGATGGAATCGAGGCCGATTCGATTCCGTTCAATTCAGGTGCTACTGTGCGGGTTCATCGCGCCGCGGAAAGGGCCAGATTGGTGTCAGCATGAATAAGCATGAAATTCAGGTCACCGTTGATATTGTCGTGTTCACCATTCATCAGCACAGTCTGAATGTGCTCCTGATTCAGCGTGGGATTCCTCCCTTTAAAGGTCAATACGCATTGCCTGGGGGATTTGTTTTGACGAACGAAACGCTGGAACAGGCCGCGTTTCGCGAGTTGAGAGAAGAGACCGGGACGGAGAATGTGTACCTGGAACAGCTTTTCACCTTTGGCGATCCGAAGCGCGATCCGCGTGGAAGAGTCGTGACCGTGGCGTTTTACGCTCTTGTGCCATCGGATCAATCTCCGCTTCTAGCGGGAACGGATGCGGCGGCGGCCGGGTGGTTTCCGGTCGATGAATTGCCCTCGGTAGCATTTGATCATCACGAGATTATCGACTATGCCGTCAACCGCCTGAGGAACAAATTGGAATACACAACGGTAGGTTTTGAACTGCTGCCGCAAAAGTTCACACTCACCGCGTTGCAGATTCTGCACGAGGCAATCCTGGGCAAAACGCTCGACAAGAGAAACTTCCGCAGAAAGATTCTTGCGCTGGGACTGGTCAAAGCAACGAAAGAGATGGAAGCAACCGGGCGAAAGCCTGCCCGGCTCTATTCATTTCGAAGTTTTTAGATGACCTGAATACAAGAGTGCGATTGATGTAAAGCGCACTACAAGCAGTTGATGCAACCCGTGAACAAGAAAGTGAACGAGATGAAGCCATCCTATGGAGTGATTGTCGGCAGGTTCCAAGTACACGAACTGACCGACGGGCACATGGAACTATTGAGGCAGGTGCGTGTGCGCCATCCTCGCGTCATTATTCTGGTGGGCTGCACGCCTGCTGGACCAACCAAGCGAAATCCCCTCGACTTTGTGGTCCGGCGCCGCATGATCGAAGCCAAGTTTCCAGAGTTCATCGTTGTTCCCGTCATGGACAAGAAAACCGATGAACTTTGGAGCAAAGAGGTCGATGCTCGCATTGCCGACGTAATCGGCGCCGTTCCAGCGGATGTGGTTTTGTATGGCGGGAGAGATAGTTTCATTCCGTACTACAGTGGCATCCATGAGCCTCGCGAACTTGAACTTAGAACACCAATTACAGTGTCCAGTACTGAGGTTCGCGAAAAGCTGACCAACACGGTGATGGAATCTGCCGACTTCCGCGCCGGCGTCATCTACGCCATGCACCAGATGTATCCGCGTACAATTCCGACGGTCGATGTTGCCGTTCTGCACACCAGCGGCGACAAGACCGAAGTACTTCTGGGACGCAAGAAGAATGAGAAAGGGCTGCGTTTCATCGGTGGTTACGCGGAACCTGGAAGCGATCACTATGAGTTTGATGGAGCGCGCGAGGTGATGGAAGAGGCCAACCGCGAGATCGGGAATCTCGAATACATCAGCAGCCAGAAGATAGACGACTGGCGCTACGTCAATGAGACCGACAAGATCAAAACACTGTTCTACATGGCGACCGCGAGCTCGCGCGAAGCCAAGCCGAGCGACGACATCGAGCACGTCGAGTGGGTTGATATTCACTCGATCAAGCAAGCGCGCTTCGAGAAAGAGCACCAGGTTCTGGTTGACGCACTCATCACGCATCTTCAAAAGAAAGGAATCCTGCAATGATCCATCTGACGGAAAGTATCATTTATCGCTCTGACAGCTACAAATACAGCCACCATAAGCTCCTGCCACCGGGAACCGAGACCATTTATTCCTATCTGGAGTCACGCGGCGGCAAGTTCAAGGACGTGGTCTTCTTTGGCCTGCAATACATTCTGGAACTGTATTTCAGTGGCGTTGTTGTCACTGCCGACGATGTTGAAGAAGCTAGGAAAGACGTGACAGCCCACATGGGGCCAGACGTCTTCAATTATGAAGGATGGATGCGGATCGTGAATGTTCACGGAGGCAAACTCCCTCTGCGAATTCACGCCGTGCCGGAGGGAACAGTGCTCGGGCCATCGCAGGTCTTGATGACGGTTGAGAACACCGATCCGGCACTGCCCTGGCTGACCAACTTTGCCGAGACCCTGTTGATGCAGGTCTGGTATCCAATCACGGTCGCCTCGCAGCAGTATGCGAAACGCAAGATGATGCTCGGCTTTCTTGAAAAGACCGGGACGCCAGAGTCCATAGATTTCAAGTGGCACGATTTCGGTTATCGCGGATCGACCTCTCAGGAATCCGCAGCTATTGGCGGCGCAGCGCATTTGCTGAGCTTCAAAGGTACGGACACATTCATCGCGCTTCAACTCATCAAGAAGTTTTACGGTGGTGAGAATGCAGGTTTCAGCATTCCGGCCAGCGAGCACTCCACCATTACCAGTTGGGGTCGTGAACACGAGAGCGATGCCTACAGCAATATGCTGCAACAGTACCCTACCGGCATCATTGCCTGCGTCTCAGATTCGTATGACATTGAGAAAGCCTGCCGCGAGTTGTGGGGCAACAAATTGAGGCTTGAAGTTCTTGGCCGCGATGGAACTCTGGTCGTTCGTCCTGATTCCGGCGATCCAGCACCAGTGATTCTGCGCATCCTGAGCATACTCGGCGAGGCCTTCGGCACCACGACCAATGCCAAGGGATACACCGTCTTGCATCCCAAGGTCCGCGTCATTCAGGGGGACGGCATCAACTATGAATCAGCTTATGAGATTCTGACGGCATTGGAGCGGCGCGGTTGGTCGATCGACAATCTCGCTCTCGGCGAAGGCAGCGGCGCTCTTCAAATGGTCAATCGCGACACACTCAAGATGGCCATCAAATGCTCGGCTGTCAAAATCAACGGACAATGGTCCGATGTTTATAAGGATCCGGCAACTGATCCTGGAAAAACATCGAAGCGAGGTCGTCTGGCCTTGGTCCAAACCAACGGTCAGTTTCACACCATTCAGAAGGCGCAGGCATTGGACAACGATCTGCTTCGTCTGGTTTGGGAAAATGGCTCGTTGATTGAGCGCGATAACTGGACTGCTATTCGCAGTCGCGTACAGCAGGATGAAGTCGTCAATGCGTAGGGTAATACGGGGGCAGACTATGCCGTTGGCGTTTGTCTTGCCCCCGCCAGAATTGTTAAGAGAAGGAAATCGCAGAATCATGGACACTGGAACCCTCTACCGACCAGTTGGGAGTGCCGAACTTGCGTTGATACGCGATAGCGGTTGAAGTGCCTTCCCTCCCCGTTTACCCGAACAACCAATCTTCTACCCTGTGCTCGAAGAAGAATATGCCATCCAGATTGCCCGCGGTTGGAACACGCGAGATGGCGGCACCGGCTATGTGCTGCGATTCCATGTTCAAGCTGAGTATATTGCGCAATTTCCAGTCCAGATAGCAGGTTCTCGCATCCATCGCGAGTACTGGATCCCCGCTGAAGAACTTGCGGAGTTCAACCGTCAGATTGTTGGCCAGATCGAAATCATCAGCGAGTTCCGCAGCATCTATTCATAGGTACCGGCAGGATAGACCGCGTGGCTCTGTTCAATGCCGTCGCGAATTGGTTAAGACTCTGAACCATTTGCGAAGTTATAAAGCTCTTTATGGAATTGCGAGCAACAGGTCTTACGTATTGCTGGGGGGGCGGTTCAGTGTCTCTCGCATAATTGTCTAATCCGACTCGGTATCGGATGCAAGAAAGGAAACCACGTGAGCCCAATACCGCAGTTCAGGACGGTTGAACGGATCGTTGTGACGTTGTCTGGAAACGATCACTAGTTTTACGCATCCCTGACAACTTGAAGCCAGTGTCAACGCCATCTGTGTTGGGAAAAGACGATCCTGTTCGCAGTGCAAAACCAGAACAGGCAAGGTGCAAAGACGTAAGGTCTCCTCGGTATTCCAAATCTGTGGTGTCAGAAGCGAAAGCCTGCGCGGCAGCCCGACGCGGCACACCGCGGCCTGAAACGAGGTGAACGAAGAACATAGAATCAGCCGCGAGGGAGAAACGCGGTCAAGAACCGCAGTGGCGATTCCGCTGCCCAGCGAGAATCCCAGTATGGAAACAGGCGTATCCGGTTGCAACGCCTTCAGTGCGCGGAAAGACGCAATGGCGTCTGCCTCGCACTGTTCCCAACAGATGTTTCCCGAACTTCTTCCGTATCCAGCGTAATCGAAAACAAGCGATGCCACGCCCTGATCCGCGAGCAATCTTTGCACGCCGAGCCAATCGTCCACGGTCTCCGCGATGCCATGACAGAGAAGGACCACTGCGCGTACGGATTGTGTGACCGGAGCCACGTAAACGGCATCGAGAAGTTGATAACCGCTTACAATGGTGTGCCGTGAGTGCATCAGGTCCGCGTCTTCTTGCAAAGCTGCTTTTCTGAAGCAATCCAGAAGCCTGTTGCGCAGAATCAGCGATTGGCTGGCTATTGTTATGGCGACTGTAAAGAGAAAATTATCGATTGATTGCTTATTGTGCAGTCTCATCGCCCCGGCCTGTTCTCCCCCGTACTCAAATAGCCGCCCCTCTTCAGCTTTCCTGTTTGCTGGAATTGGCGTCGCTGGCGCAACAGCAGGATGAGCAGTCTCGGAGGGTTTCGCTGTCGCCTTTTCGGGCGTAACTGGTTTGGAAAGTTGCGAGAGTTCCTGTTTCAGGCGGAAGATCTCGCCGGTGAGATCCGTGACTTTGTCTCGATACTCCTGCAGGTGCGCATCCAACTCCTTGCGAAGATTGGAAGACCGGACAAAGGCAACAATTGCGATGACGCCAAGCACAACGAGGAAAAATTCCATATTGCGTCCTTTCAGGCGACACAAACAACATTTGCGAAAAAAACGATGGATACAGCTTGCTTTGCAACCAATCTTGTGGCGAAGCTCGAAAACTTATTCCGCGGAAATACTTGCGACCTTCGATCCTTCTTCTGCAAGCGCCTTGATCGCCCGCAGGTCCGTCTTACCAGTGCCCAACACGGGGATAGCGTCCACATGGACAAACTGATTGGGCTTCGGCTTCCACAAAGCCGGAAGATCGCATTGCGCAAAGTGCTCGAGCACAGGCGCAAGTTTTGCCTCCGTGAGCGTGTGAATTACCATGATGCGTTCGCCTTTTTTCTCGTCTGGAACAGCGGTCACGGCAAAAACCTGCTCGCTTGTTGAGGCCAGTTCATTCAGTTTTTCTTCGATGCGGATGTGAGGGACCATTTCTCCGCCGATCTTACTGAAGCGCGAGAGTCTGTCTGTGATTGTCAGAAAGCCGTCCTCTTCCATCATGGCGATGTCGCCAGTCGTGTACCAACCATCGTGCAGGACCTCGGCAGTCTTGACGGGCTTGCCGAGGTAGCCGCGCATCACGTTAGGCCCCTTAACCAACAACATTCCAGATGTTCCCGGCGGCACGGGTTGGCCAGACTCAATATCGACGATCCTGACTGAAACTCCAGGCAATGGATGACCGATTTTTCCACGTCTGGAAGCCACTTGGCGGAAGCCCGGCGCGCGAAAATCCCGTCCACTTACGGTTACGATGGGCGAGCACTCCGTGCAGCCGTATCCCTCCAGAGGACGAATTCCAAACTGATCTTCAAAGGCCAGCGCAACGCGCTCCGGCAACTTTTCGGCGCCCACCAGTACATACTCGAGCGAGCCGAAGCTCTCCGGCGTGCAGCGCCGCATATAGCCCTGCAGGAAGGTCGGCGTCGCCACCATGAATGTCACCTTATATTTTTCGACAAGCCTGCCGATCACCTGCGCATCGAGCGGATTGGGATGAAAGACCACGCCCACGCCTTGCACGGCCGGAAGCCACAGTCCGGCGGTAAATCCAAAGGAGTGAAAAAACGGAAGAATTCCGAGAATCTTGTCGCGGCCATCCAGCATGAAGACCTGGCTGACCTGGCGGATGTTTGCCATGATGTTGAAGTGCGTCAGCATCACGCCCTTCGGATCGCCGGTGCTGCCGCTGGAAAAGATTACCGTAGCCAGTTGATCCATCCGTGACGCACTGTCTTGCTTTACTGGTGCTGCCTCGCCGAGTAAGGGCTTGACGCTTTGCGCGCCCAGTATCCGTTTGATCAACGCGACCGGCGTCAACCACGCCATCGCCACTGCCATCAGCTTTTCGCTTAACCGCGGCCCGACCAGCGCCTCTTCCAACAATATCGTTCGGCCCGGAATCTCCATGTTCGGAAAACGTTCCAGAAACGCCTTCGAGGTGATCACCACATCGAGCCCACACTGCGTTGCGCATCCGGCTATGACTGCATTCGACGAGGTGTAATTCAGATTGACTGGTACGCGGCCCGTCAGCATCAACGCATAATTGGTCAGTGCTCCGCCTATTGAAGGCGGCAGCAGCAAGCCCACCATGTTCTGATCGCCGATCTGCCCACGGAGCCGCCGCGCGATGAACAACGTTTTCGTCAGCGCCGAGCCGAAGCGCAGTTTCTCAGTCTTCGCGTCGGCAGCGAAGAATTGCAGTGGATGCCTGCGCGCCGTCTGTACAAAAGCACGGTCGAGGGTCTTCATCCGCCGTTTGCGCTCTTCGAATGCGTCGGCTTGCAACTCTTGAACCGCTGTGCGCACCGCAATTGCAGTTGATTGCGAAGGCATCGGCTGGCCGAAGCTTACCGTGACACGGTAAGGAATCTGGCGTGGCATCTTCCACAGAAAACGTCCACGCTCAAAGCTGAAGATGCTGCCCCACACACCATCCAGATTCACGGGGATGATCGGAACATGAACTTCCTTCATGATGCGTTCGAGACCACGGCGAAAGGGCAGCATTTGCCCGGTGCGCGTGATCTGGCCTTCGGCGAAGATGCAGACAATCTCGTCATTGCGCAGCGCATCGCTGGCGATTTTGAGCGAGTGCAGCATCTCGCGGGGATGCAACTCGCTGGAGATTGGAATGGCCTTCACCATGCGTGCGAAGGGCCGCACCAGCCAGTGATCGTAGATGCCCTTGAACATGATGAAGCGAATGGGACGGTCTGTCGCGGCCACCAGCAGCGCCACATCGACAAACGACATATGATTGCAGACCAGCAGCGCACCCGTGCGATCGGGAAAGTTCTCCCGGCCCAGCACACGCACTCGATAGATGGTCCGCGTGATGAAGAAGAGAACCAGGCGTCCGAACCACTCGGGCAGAAGGTAAAGCACATACGCGGTGCTGAACGCCGTAATCAGCGACGCAGCGACGATCACGCCACGCGGGTTCAGATGTATGAAATGCGTGAAGAGAAAATAGATGCCGGAAGAAAGAGCGATGCCGACAAAGGAGAGCAGATTGGCGGCAGCGATCACGCCGCCCTTTTCCTCGGGTGCGGGCTTGTGTTGAATAAGAGCATTTACCGGCACGGCAAAAAAGCCAGCCCAGAAGCCCAGAAAACCGAGCAGTACGGCCGAGGCAATCAATCCATGCGGCTGGATGCCGAGTAACAGGCCCGTCACCGTCATGCCGATGGAGCCGAGCGGAATCAGTCCGTATTCGATCTTGTTGTCGCTGATCCATCCGGCGGCCATGCTGCCCAGGCCGATGCCCACCGCCAGCATGGCATTCAGATAGCCGGTCTTGGTCTGCCCCACGTGCAGTACGTCTGGTCCGTAGACCACAATGGTGGAAAACAGCAACGAGCCGAGAAACCAGAAATAGGTATTGCCAAGCACGGCAAGAAAGAGCGCCGTGTCTTTGCGCATGATGCCGATCTGCGTCCACAAGTCGCCCAGCACATTGGCGCGGAAAGGCTTCTCCGGCGCGGCGGGAGAAACGCGGTCGATGCCCAGACTGGTGAGAAATCCCACGACCGATAAGCCCATCAGCAGATAGCCCGCATAAACTTCCTGGCCGCTGAAGTGTTCGCCCATCCACGCGCCGCCGATGGTGCCCAGAATGATGGCGAGGAAGGTTCCCAACTCGATGACGCCGTTGCCCCAGGAGAGCCGCCGCTCGGGTAGCAGTTCCGGCAGCAATCCGTACTTGGAGGGGCCGAAGAGCGCGGCCTGAGCGAAGACCAGAGTCAGCGCCGCAAGGGTCAGCCACAGCGTGTGCGATGCCAGTCCGGCCGTGGCCAGCAGCATCGACCCGAACTCCATCGCCTTTGTCCAGAGCGTCACCTGGCGCTTGCTGAATCGATCTGCCAGCCAGCCGCCTGGCATACTCAAGAGCAGAAAGGGAAGGGAAAAGAGAAACGGCACCACCGAGACCAGTGTGTCGCGCTCGGTCTTCTGCATCTGCATGCCGACGATCATCGACAGCAGCAGATTGCGCAGAATGTTGTCGCTGAATGCCCCCTGAAACTGAGTCGCAATCAAGGCCCAGAAGCCGCGTTCGCTGCGTCTGTTGTCGGCATCCGCCATTGCGGCGGGCAGGTTTTCGTCGATTCCTTCATTCATGGTCGTATGCATTGGTTACGCGCCTCGTCGAAACAACAGGAACATCTTGAGAGTAGGCGCTCTTTGCGCCTCTGAAAGGCCAACTCAGACAGTTTTTCGAGTGTCACAAAAATTGCGAGGTATCGGTGAACTGTGCCAGTTCTTCTCGAACCAGGTCGGAGAGCACAGAGAATGAAAAGACGCGCGGGCCTTTGGGCAGAGCATAGCTCGCCGCGATCTTTGCATCACAGATGATGGCGGCGGTTTGTTCCAGCCCGCGCAGCCACCGTGCTCGGCGCGGATCGCGCACCACCAGAAGTTCCGCGTCCACGCCAGCGGCTTCCAGCATCGTCCGTCCGAGCTTGCGGAAGTTTTCCCAGCGCGAAACCACGCCGAGCATTTGCCCTTTCAGTTTGGGCAACTCCGGGCTAAGCCATTGATTGGCTGAGCGCATTTTCAGGGCAGTGAGTTCGAGTCCTGCCGGCAAGATCGCCCGCACAGTTTCCGTATCAGTCGGCAGGCAAAGCGGAATGGCAGCGCGCAGCGCATCGGGTTCGGCCGCCTCCTCGAACGAGATCGCTGTGATCGGCCAGTGAGTCAGTTGTCGCAGTTCTTCGAGCAGCACCTCACGCGCATCGGGATTGGGTTCGATGAGTACAAATCGGCTGGGCGGTGGCGAAACAATCCATTCAGCCACTCGCTTGCGGATCGTCGCCGCCGGCAAATGCAACTCACGCACAGCGCGAAAGAATGCGACGATATGCTGATCCAGAATCAGTTCCGGCGTGGTGGCAGGCTTGGCGCCGCTTTTCACAAAGACGCCGCTGCCGTGGCGATAATCCACCCAGCCTTGATCGGCCAGTTCTCGATATCCAGCGCTGACGGTGTTGGGATGAACGCTGAATCGCCTCGCCAACTCGCGCGTACTCGGTAGCCGGTCGCCCGGCTTCAGGTCTCCGCTCAGAATCGCCAGCATAACCTGCGTGGCCAATTGGCGATAGATCGGGACTTCACTCGCTGGTGAGAACCATAGCCGCACTGTCGCGCCTCCTTCTGTTCCGAAGATGATTTCTGTGTTTCTCAACTACAGCGGTTCTGAGGTCCGAGCGTCAACCAGTATCCGTTGGGTCAATAGCCGTTCTTGATTGATCCGCTCATCGTACGTCCTTACCTGAATCAACTGCTGGATTCTTTCTGTCGATTTGAGCTGGAAAGATCGGCTTCTTGTCCTCCCACGCGATTTGCCACGCCGCAAATTCGCTTGGCCGAACCTGTAAACGCGCGAAGTTCCCTTCATGCAGCCCGAGCAAATCGGATTCGGCCATTTCCCTGAAGATTTCCCGTTCGTCGGTCGCGACGTTGCACTTTACCCACTCCGCGATATGTGCGCTTGCTTCTTTCCGGTTCATGCGCCGCCGCACGATATTCCCCACGAGTTGACGCAGCGCATCGCTATGCCGCTGGCGAAATGGATCAGGCTCGCCTAGCGATTGCCTTACGGCAGCATATCGTTCAGCGGACCGCTCATAGGCCCAGATATAGACATCCTTGAGCAAGTCCACCTTGTTCAACTCATAGACGCCCAGAATGGCGTCCGTGTAGGACGCCCGCGGAACATTGGTGAACGACAGCGGAGACAGGTTTGCCTTGATGAAGGGAATGTTTGCCGCCAGGCGCGACACCCGCTTGTTCACATCGTCGAAGGGTTGAAGGTACGGCAGTTGTACCATGACGAAAAACGATTGCTCGAAAGGGTCATGGATTGCCTGCGCCGTTGCCAGCACCTGATTGAAGCACTCCTCGATCAACTGAGGTACTTCAAGTGGATGGAAGGAGGAGCTTTCAATACCGACCGCGATGCGCCGTAAGCGTCCAGCCGCCGCTTCATCCGGCAGGAGGTTCTGTGCCAGAATTCCGTGGAGGTTCAAAATTGTATAGCGGTTGAAGCCGATCTCATCCGCCGCGCCCACAAGAAATGCGATAGCGTCCTTGTGATTGAGAATCATCTGGGTTTCCAGCCTGCTCCCGCCCTGCGCCTCTTCGCCGAACTCAATCAGGCGGCGGGTATCAAGCAAGGAATATGTATTGCCCTCAAGCCGGCTTGAGTTCCATGACAGTTCGATGAGCAGGCGGTTGAGTATCTGTTTCGCATAGGTTCCGGCCGCTTCGACCCCGGTCTTCGTCTTGCCCACTTCCGCCAAGTGCTCCCGCTCTTTCGGCGAGAGATAGAAACTTGTGTTGGGTCGATAACCATCGAGAAACTGGCGGTTGTAGCCAATGGCTTTTCTGGCCGCGGAAGGCTGCCGCAGATAGCCGCGTATCTTCGTGCTTTCGACGGATAGAGGCAATATTGTCTCCCGTTTTTCCGCACCAGGATCAGCCTCTCGTGCTATCGTTTCTCTCTTTGCGCCTGGAAGCAGGTATCGCGCCGCTGGGCCTTTTCCTTCTTGTGCAAGACGCCCATCTTCCACGAGGCCTTTTAGCCAACGCTGAATGGTTCGCTGAGGAATATCCTTCAGGGCTGCGGCAATTTCGCCACTCCGAGCGCCGTTGGTATTGCGTCGCACGATGTCCACTACTGCTGCCAAGTCTTCTGCTACCTCTCCCGCTCGGCGTTTGGCCATTATCCGCTCCCTTTACTAGCGCGATTCACGTATCGCGCCAATTAAAGCACATTGACACGCCAATTGCAAGGGTATTGCGCCATAAGTATGACGCGATTAGAGGTATATGGCGTGATCCCCTATAGGATTCTGAGAAGTGGAGTCAGTTGTCCGCTAACTCGCCCAATTCAAGGGTTTCTGAGTTGGGCAAAGCAACGTAAGCCATCCGATGAGTGGTCAGGTCTCTGGCCGACAGATTTGTCTCAACGTGGATTAAGACTCGGTCAGAAGTCTGCCTTTATCCGGTACATCTGGTGAGGTCACAACTATCGGGATTTGCCGAGAATTATAGGCTTTGATCTTCAGATAAGCCTCTTCGCGGCGGCCCGTTCTCCATGTTCGAAGGCGTCTGCAAATGGCTCAAGCTCTTCGTCACTCATGCCAATACTTTGTCCAGTCTTGCGCCAACCATTCACGGCATGCATAACGTCGCTCAAGATCTCCCTGGCCCGCTTGGCCGTGATGCGGAAATAAGCAATCACGGACATAAGGGCATCGATGGTCATGTTCATGATTGCGGTACCCATACTTTCTTCATGCGCACACGCTTGGGCAGACGTTCTTCATCGAGCAGAAGGCCGGTAGCGTCGCGGCTCACGTCGATAAGAGCGCCAAGAGGTTCGCCAAAGCCCAAGACGAAAAGCGCCATCGCATACACGCCAAGGCCGACTTTGGGGTCGCCCTTCTCTGCGCGGAGGTAAGTGTTCTTGGCGACGCCCATGCGCTCGGCGACAGCAAGGATTGTGAGCCCACGTTTTCGCCGCGCGGTTCCGAGGTCGCTGCCGAATTTGGTCAGCGACCGCTTGACGGCGGGGGGCAGAACATCTGACACATTCGATCTCATTGATAAGACTCCATACATAAAGCCTTATATCCTTATATGGTCCAATGTATAGCACATTATAGGAAATGTCCAGATTGAACGAATTCAAGGGCATAGCTTTGCGTGCCTATGCAGCCTCACGGACTCGCAGCTCGGAGACTTGGCGGCATCAATTCCCAGCCCAGTCGAGCTGGTCTCACGGTCTTTGTCCTGGCATGACAGAATCTATGAAGGGGCAGATAGGAGATGGATGTCGATACAGTCGAGGAGAGCGAACAACTGGTGTTGGCCATAGCCTCTGGTGATCGGGAGGCTGAGCAGCGCCTTGTTTCTCTTTATCTCCCCAAAGTCAGGCTGGTCTTGAAGTTTCGCACCAGAAATGCAGAATATGCCGCCGATCTGCTTCAGGATGTGATGATGGAAGCGATCTGCGCTTTGCGCAACGGACAGCTTCGCGAACCAGCAAAGCTGCCGGCCTTCATCCTGGGGATCGCACGCAACCTGCTCAATGACCACTTCCGGAAGACGGCCCGCCAACCGGCCTCGCTGGAATCGCCGGATGAACTGGTTGACCTTACTGATGCGACCGAAGCAATTGCCGAGCAACAGAGGCATGAGCTGGTGCGACGCGCCATCTCCGTGATGGAGCCGACGGACCAATCCATACTGCAAATGACTCTGGCGGAGGGACTTAAGCCGGGTGTGATTGCAGCACGGCTAGGGATCAATCCTGATGTGGTGCGGCAAAGAAAGTTGCGCGCCACGCGAAAGTTGGTCGATTTTGTTTCCAGGCTGTCACAAAAGAGAGTCGCCGTCCACATCAAAGAAAGGGTTGAGTGATGAAGAATTGCGACAGGACACCAGCGGAACTAAATGGTCTGCAATACATCGAGGGCACACTGCCGGCACTCGATGCGGATCGCTTTGAAGAGCACTACTTCAATTGTCCGGCCTGCTTGAATTACATGGAGACACTTCAAACCGCTGCGGAAGAATTTGTGCAAATGCCGCCCGTTGCAGTTCAGGCGAAGCGATGGAGTTTGATTTCATGGCCGTTGCCGGCTTGGAGCATAGGAGCGGTTGCAGCGCTGCTTCTGATTGGATTTTTTGTGCACAAGAGCCTTGAGCACGGACCGTCGCGACCAACTGTAGCCCGGAATCAGCCGCCGCCGCAGATTCAAGCAACGGCGCCGCAGCGTCCAGAACACGTCCCAGCGGTTTCCCATGCAGTTGCAGTACCGGTTCGCTTGTCCGAGTTGGCCGACCTGGCATTGCCGACATATCAGGTTCCAGCTTTGCGCGGGGAGAGACTTGACGCCCGTTTTGTGGCGGGGATGAAGGAGTATGTAAAAGGCAACTGCGGCGGAGCGATCCAATCGCTATCGCAGTTGCCAGCCGAAGATGCAGAGGCACGGACCGCTGCGTTTTACGCGGGTGCGTGCCAAATGCACTTGGGGAATTTTGATTTGGCTGCAACATTACTGCATAAGGTTGCGGATACTGAGAACTCGCCTCGCCAAGAGGCCGCGCTCTATCTGCTGGCACAGATTTCGCTTACTGAAAACGATCCGACAGCGGCCCATACATTTCTTGGACGCACGATCTCACTCGACGGAGATTTGCTGGAAAGAGCGCGCGCCGAAGACATTCGCATCACCACGATGCAGAAGAAAGTCAGCAGGCTTCTTCAGAAAAAGCCCGACTCGAAGTGAGAATATGCGGCTCTTCGAGTTGTTTGCCTTTGATCTGGAAGCTGTGAATTTGTAGCGTGCAAAAGGTGCCTACTTGCCCCTATTGAACTACAAACCGGTTCTCTCTTTGCTGTTGGCCGTCTTGCCGCTTGTCGGCAGCGCGCAACAGGCATCGGTTCCGGCCTTGTCGCCCAGCGACTGGCTTCGCGCAGCACAGGAGAGGCTGCAAATAGCGGAGGTCAAGCATCCTGGCAATACCGTCGAGGTTGCCCGCGCACTCAATGCTGTGGTCAACAACGAACTGAACGTCGAAGGTCCGACCCCAGTGGCGCAGGAGCATGTGAAGCGAGCGTTGAGCGTCGCAGAGGCAGCCTCCGGGCAGCAGAGTGAAATCTATCTCAACGCGCTGCTCAATCAGGCAAATCTTTTGATCATGCTTGACCGGCCCGCCGAAGGGCGTCCGCTGGCGGAGCGAGCCTTTTCCCTCGCGCAACAGGTGTTTCCCGATGCACCGGAGTTCAGCCGCACGGCATTTGTGTTGTTCTTTGCCTGCGATGCTTTGGGAGATCTGGACTGCGCACGGCGAACGAATGACGCGGCCATGGCCATCGAACGAAAGGGAGGTTCCAAACGCGCATCGGAGTTGGTGCTATCGCTGACGGCTCGTACCGGCTTGGATGAGCGGATGGGCAACAAAGTGGCAGCCGATCAAGACATTGATGAGGCGCTCTCGATTGCGGCGCAGCTACCGGCAAACGATGCAAGCATTGGACTCGTGGAGCAAAGAGCCGGAGAGTACTATACGCACACACAGGAGTTTTCCAAAGCCATCGCTCATTTCACGCGTGCGCTTGAGATTACCGGTCAGCAGTATGAACCGGAATTTCATCAGTTCGGTCTCATTGATTTGCACCTGGCCGACGCATATAGCCGCAGCGGAGATTTCCCACTTGCCTGGAAGAATTATGAGAGCGCCATCTACGGCAAGAGCGCCAATTTCTATTCGCGTATTAAGGCGCACGCGCAATTTGCACGTTCTCTGGCATCGGGAGGAGATCCACAGCGTGCCATCGTCGAGGGGCTGCAATCCGCACAGATGACGCGCGAAAGCTTTGTGCTCCAGGCGCGTGTCTTGCCGGAGCGTCAGGCGCTTCGGTTCTACGAACAGCGCTCGCACGGACTGGATATTGCGCTCTCCGTCCTCACGCGCCATGCGGATTTGCAGGCGGCGAATACGGACAAAATCTTTCAGGAGGTTGTACGCTCGCGTGCGTTGGTGGCCGATGAGATGGCGAGGAGACAAAAGAATCTCAACGCCAACAACGATCCAGAGATTGCGCGGCTATTAAAGGAGATAGATCAGGCTCGAAGCGATCTGCTGGCAATCGAAGGGACGAAGCAGGACAGCAACGATGCTATTCAGCAGGCTACGCAAAAGATGGAAGCGATCGAGAGCGATCTGGCCTCGCGCAGCGCAGCGCTGCGCAATGATGAGCGGGTGAATATGGTGCGCCTGGAGGAACTTCGCCGTAGCCTGCCTGCAAATTCCGTTCTTATCTCTTATGTGGCCTATCGCCGTTTTGCAGTCGATCAAGTCGATCCATCATATACTACGGTTTTATCGTACATGGCATTTGTACTCAAGCCGGATTCAGATACGATTCATGTCTTCGATCTGGGCAAAGCTTGGTCCATCGATCAATTGGTAACGCGCGCGCGCCTCAGTGCCGATGCTGAGGCACATGCCGCTGGATATGACGCAAAGCGCAATGAGCGCGCATGGCGCGAGGCGGGCGCGGCACTGCGCAAACTTGTCTGGGATCCGCTGCGCGCTGAAGTGGGTGACGCCAAACTGGTGCTGGTGGTTCCGGATGGAATGTTGAATCTGATTCCATTCAGCGGACTGCCCGACGGCAAAGGCTATCTTGTCGATGCTGGACCAGTCATCCATGTTCTTTCCAGCGAGCGCGATCTAGTCCCAATCGAGAGCACGCATTCCAATGCGGGGCTGGTGATCTTTGGCAATCCGGCATTTGGACGCGTTGCGAATGAATCGCTTGCAGCCAGCCTGCGCGATGCCAACGTTCCCTGCGACGGAATGAATCAGGATGATTTTCCTCCACTGCCGGGAACGGCAATAGAGGCCAGGGACATTCGTGCTACATGGAAGCGTTGGAATGGCTCGGAAGCCTCCACACTGGAAGTTGGCTCTGAGGCTACACGCGCGCGATTTCTTGCTGAAGCTCCCCACAGTCGCTTTCTTCATGTTGCCACGCATGCCTTCCTGCTCAACAGCAGTTGCGGAAACGGTAATCCATTGCTTCGCTCCGGCCTGGTATTTGCCCGCGAAGGATCTGCACCACAATCCTCGATTCTCACCGCTCAGCAGATTGCCTCGATGGACCTGAATGGCGTGGACTGGGCCGTGCTCTCGGCCTGCAACACCGGCAACGGCGAATTGCAGGACGGCGAAGGCGTATTGGGTTTGGAACGCGCCTTCCGAGTGGCCGGTGCGCGCAGCGTAGTGATGTCTCTGTGGCCCGTGGATGATACATTGTCCCGCCAGTTCATGCATGAACTCTATCTCCAGCGATTGGGTCTCCACGCTTCCACGGCTGACTCCGTCTGGAATGCGGAACGAAAACTGTTGCACGCGCGCCGCTCTGCCGGCAAGAGCACCCATCCCTGGTACTGGGCTGGCTTTCTGGCTTCAGGCGGATGGGAGTAGCAACGCCGCAAGAATTTTTCCGATTGCTGTCACAAATCCATTTCTCATACCACATCCAATTGAAGGCAATTCAATCTTTTGGAGTGATAATGATCTCAAGAATCTCTTTCATCCCCAGCATCTTCCTTGCGGCGGCGATTTTTCTTTCAGGCTGCGGCGGCGGTTCCGCGTCAACAAAGATCACCACGCCCAGCGTTTCAGTAACCGCTGCGGCCACTTCCGTCGATGGAACAGATGCCGTGAGGCTAAGCGCAATTGTTACGAATGACACCAACAACGCTGGAGTAACCTGGTCTGTGAGTGGTGGCGGTAGCCTCTCTGACACCACGACCAGCACGGCCACCTACTCGGCTCCCGCTGCTACCAGCTCCGCGCAGACAGTAAAGGTAACGGCAACTTCGATTGCGGATACCGCAGTATCGAACTCCGTCACACTGACCATTCCAGCCAACCTGACGATTACAACAACCGATGCACAGTTGACCAGCGCTGCGGGAACGGCGTTCTCAGTGCAGTTATCCGCCACCGGCGGCATCGCTCCTTACAACTGGAGCTTGCCTTCCAGTACCACGCTTCCCGCGGGCTGGGCACTCTCTTCAAGCGGCGTGCTGACTGGCCCTGCTGCTGCAAACAACTGGGCAGGAGCATTTGATCTTACCGTCGATCTGGCCGACTCAGGCACGGCAAACCCACTCACCGCTAGTGCGCCGCTGGTTGTGACCGTCACTCCTACCGCCAACACTGCGCACAACAGCTACCTCAGCGGAACCTGGGTTTGCAGCATCAGCGGTTACTTCGATTCGGATGACGCGCGCTGGGCTGCTCTGACCAGCTTTCAGGCCGATGGCAATGGAAACCTCTCTGTCGGCGTGATCGACGAAAATAGCCGCGATTTCACGGCTGCATTGTCCGGTACGCTTACTGGATCGTATTCTGTCGCCTCCGATAACAACGGACTGCTGACCACCAAAACCGTTTGGAGCAACGGCAAGACCAGCACCAATAGCTTTGCAATCGCGCTGAACAATCTTGCTGGACCCACGGCCTCCGTCTTCCGCATGGTTGAGAGCGATGATGCTGGGGCAACTCCCTCCGGCCAGCACGGAGAAGCCGTTTGCGAGTTGGCCAAAACTACTGCATTCAGTGCCAGCACGCTCTCTGGCAATAGTTTCGTCTTCAGCGAGAACGGTGAAACCGCTAAAGGAATTCCGCAGCGGCACGTTGGACTTCTCAGTGCCTCCAACGGGCAATTGAGCGGTATAGTTGAAGGTGCGAACCTTGCCGACAACGCGCCTGAAAGCGCAACTCTCACTGGAACGTACACTGTGCCTGACCCAACCACCGGGCGCTTCACGGCAACAACAGTTGTCACCAACACTGCCAGCGGAGACGTCACCAACGGGCAGGTCGTTTTCTATATCTACGACGCCAACGATATTTATCGTCTTCAAACAGTGGCCAATGGCGGATTGCAGGTCGGCACGTTGAACAAACAAACCGCAACCTCCTATACGCCAGCAATTCTGAATGGCTCTTTCGTTATTCAGGGACAGGGGTACGAAATTGCCAATAGTAGCAAATCAGGCGATCTATCCTATCTCGATCAAGGAACAGCGGACGGAGCCGGTAATCTGACCATCAATCAAAGCTATCAGAACAACGGCGGGAGCTATCAGAGCGGTCAGCAGGACGGCGAAACAACTGCACTTACTTTCGACACCTCAAATCCTGGACGCGCCACATTTACGCCAGCGGATGGCGGATTCGGGTTCCTGTATATTTCTTCAAAGAATCAGGGACAGGAGTTGATTTTCAATCCCAAAAATGGCTACCTGGAGTCGGGAGTAATTGCGAGCCAGACGCAAACCACCTTTACTGATGCAGCTTTGGCCGGCAATTATCTGCACGCCCCGCAAGCGATCCTCGAACCAACCGAAGACATCGTCACCGGGGAGTTCGATCTCGATGCATCCGGCAATGTCACTGGCAACCTCTCAACTACCGACGAAAATGTCTTCTATTGGGACCTTCCTTTCTCATCAACGTACCAGTGGGACTCATCAGCAGCCAGCAATACCGGCGCTTTCCTGATTGGCAGCGGCAGTACTGAGGCCAGTTGCGTGGTCGTCTCTGATGTGAGGGCGCTCTGCATTGAAAACACCTCGCCGGGAGCGCGTGGATACAACTTGCAGCAATAGTTTGCTCGATCAAGGAGGATTTCCGAAGGGGCGGCAATTCATCAGTCGCCCCTTCAGGAAATAAAATGATGAGGTATGGTTCTCATTTTCAAACTCAGTATCATTCGGTCGCAACCAAACTGTGCTAGCCATTGCTAGTTTTGCTCTGGAGAAGAAGCAATGACACAACAAGGATGTTCCTGCCGTTTTATGCCAAAATCATTGTTGTTTTTTGCATTTACTGTTGGAGTTATGCTGGAGATTCCATTGTTTGCCCAACAGGCAAAACTGGAGAAGCTTACCTGGGGCAATCCCGATCAGCCGTGGGGTGTGCGGCGTCCGGTAACAGACGCCGACCGGAAAGCAATTACGCTTTATCGCTCTGGCAATATCCAGCCGGCCTACGCCACCAGTTTTGACGATCCGCAGAAGCTAAGCGCAGACTGGCTTTTCCAGTCCGACGATTATTTGCAGTCCTGCCGCCGTCCGGAGAATGTGGTGGCCATGCCCGGCGGATTGCAACTGCGTACGCGCGTCGCCTCAGATTGCAAAGCCAAATGGTCTACCGGCTACATCATCAGCAAGCAGCATTATGGCTTTGGTTTCTATGAAGCGACTATCAAGGCGGCCGACATTGACGGTCTGAATAATGCTTTCTGGCTTGTCACAGAGGACCATTTCGAAATCGACATTGGGGAACTGCACTTACCCAACATTAGCCGCATGACGCTGCATAACAATAATAAAATCGATGGCAAGTTTCCGCCGGCAGTTGGATTTGACAGCCGCTTCAGTCACTACTTCTACAGCCAGTTTCACGACATCGGCGTTCTATGGACGCCGACCGATATTGTGTGGGAGGTAGATGGTGAGCCTGTGGCCGCAATTCACACCAGCAACTCGATTCACGGAAAAACCGATATTCGTTATTCGACGGCGCTGATGGCTTATGCGGGCAAGATACCCGACCACCCGGAAGGGCACCATATGTACGTAAAGTCGCTGCGTTGGTTCCCATTGCAGTAGGAATGACCCCTTCGTCGCAGGTTTCAGTTGCCGTTTATCAGTCACCGCGATCACAGAAAAGTTCATTCATCTTTCGCATCGAAGCAAACGGGCGGAGATCGTCTGGTTTAGATTGAGCCTCTGCCCGGAGTCACTTCGATGATGGCATGCAGCCTGTGGCGCTGCAACGCGCTGAGCGAATCTGGCTAGTTGGCATTGCGGCAAATTCAATGACTGGCGAATCTGAATTTCAAAGGATACGAAAGGATACATCTTGCGGATAAAACTTTCCAACCAACTTGTGTTATCGCTGATCGTGATTTCTTTGCAGCCGTTCGGCGCATTTTCACAAACCACACCCGTCGCGCCACTTACCACAGTCTGTCACGAATGCATCAGCATCCGCGTCGGTCTGCCCCATGTCGGGCGCGGTCCGTCTGCGGACATTGCCGATAATATTTTCTCGGAGTTGCAGTTGCCCAGCGGGAGCTTCCGCGGCTTTGACGCGCATGGCGATACGCGCGCCATCGATGGAGCGCAGCCGTGGGATATGAGCGGTCCAGCGCGCACGGTGCTGACTCCTGGCAAGCCCGGCAGCGTTGACTCCTGCGGTCAGTGGATTCAGCATGTCGAGCTGACTGGAAATACCGTTCTTGCTTTCGTTCATGACGAGATGGCTTGCCGCTATCAGGCAGGACAAACACACAAATCCATGTCCCTGGCTGTTTCAAAAGACTATGGACTGAGCTGGAAAGATCTTGGTCAGGTCATCACGGGAACCGATGCGCCCACCCCCAACAAAAATACCGGCGAGGGAGATTGCACATTCGTCAACGGACATGACGGATATTATTATGCCTACTGCGGTCGGCCCAGAGATCACGCAACAATTGCCTTGCGCGCGCCTGTCTTCAATCCAGCTCCGGGCAAGTGGATGAAATTCTATCAGGGAGAGTGGAATCAGCCCGGATTAGGTGGCGATGCAACGAACTTGAATCTTACCTTGGGCAAAGGACAAGGTCTAAATTCCAGCGCGGCCTATTGGAAAACTACGGGCGAAACGATCCTTCCAGGCTATCTGGGGGGTAGCAATAAGGCCATTTATTTTTCAATCGACCATACGACCTTCACCGCTCTCAAAGAACCGCTTCTGGTCCTCGATCCAGGAATCTGGAAGCGACCCGATCCCTCCGAAGTGGTTGGCTACGCTGATATTTTCGATGCGAAGACGGGCAGCAATCAACTTTCGAACTCCTGGATGCTCACCTATGCCTATTGGCCGCCCTACGAGGGGTCGGATAAAAAAGTCCTGGTCTTTCGCAATGTGGATGTAACGCTATCCGACAAGCCAGTTACACCGCAGGTCGGAGTTCTGCTGGCACGCTGGTATAACCAGGCGCTGCATGATCGCTGGTCTACGACGGCTGCCGCTCCTCCCGTCAATGGAAGCGCCTACACGCTCGAAGCCACGTCGGGCTATGTGATGACGGTGGCCAACGCCGGCGGAAAGCCCACGGTAAAATTGGAAGATTGTGTCAGTCAGTGGCCCGGCCATCCCGATCACATGCTTGAAACTGCGGGCGCTTGCGAGGCTGGCCACTATCAACGCTTGCGCACGGCCGGATGGGTCTACAGTAGCCCACAGGAGAACTCCATACCGCTCTATCGTTGCTATAACGATCAAGACCATTCGCATTTCGCATCGAACCAGCAGGACTGCGAGAAACTCGGCAAGATGGAGCGCCTGCTTGGCTACGCATTGAGCAAATAAATGCGAAGATTGTAGCCGTTTGCGTAGCCACAGCGCTGGAAACGACGCGCGCAAAGAGGACGTTAAAACGATGATCTCGCTGGGAGCGCCCGCACTGCCGGTGCTGGGTAGCGTGCTGGCGCTTCCACATATGGCCGCACACGACAAAACCACAGTTTTGTACGCAATGGGAATCTCATGCAAGAACCCCGATGTCGCGATTGCCCTGGGGGATTGCCTGACACGGAGCTTGCACGCCCTCGGCTTCACTCCTCCGGCCGCAAAGGCGCCTGCGAAAGACTCAGGAACGATCAAGAAAAAGCGCTGAGTCGTACCGAGGGGCTGATCCTGCGGGAGTTCAAAGTGCCAGTGCAGATTGATCCATCGCATAGTTATTGTCTTGAATGCAATTATTTAGTGTAGCGCTACAAGGTAATCTTACTATGGTAACTTTACACGTTTGCTTAAACGTTTTAGTGTCCCTCTCATCGATTTTGCGTGCCGATAATCTCGCCTGAATTAGGTGACTGTTGTAATAGGGGCTTTGGCGAAAGATTATTGACCGACATTGATGGCGATTGAATTGACTCATTGTCTTGGCTGGATCCCAATCGGGAGACCGCATTTCAAGTGGGAATGTTTGCTGTTACTACGGTAGCCAAGCATTCATAAATTCCCCGCGGAGCAAAATTCTTATCCCTTCCATTCCTTTTCTTTGATTGTTTGACATTTGATAACTGACGCAAGCACTGGGCACAAGTCAATCGATGATTGCCCGGCCTGCGAGATACGGCGTATTTGTCGGCATCATGCTACGAAACCGCGCTTATGCATTGAGTGATGCAAGCAAGTGTTTGATGTAAAGGAGAAATCATGTCTCAGCAGTTCAATCCCCCCTGTGAGCGGCCAATCGCTCGCCGATTGAGCGGGTACTTTGCTGTACTCGCGGCTTTGTTTCTAGCCCTTGCTGCACCGAGCGCTCACGCTCAAACAGCGTGCAGTGTTGTCTATACGATTTCACCGCAGAACTCCGGTGCATTCGGAGGGTCCATCACCATCAACAATACAGGAACAACCGCATGGACCAGTTGGACGCTGACCTGGACCTTCGCCAACGGTCAGACAATTTCGTCATTCTGGAATGGTGTTGAAAGCCAGAGCGGTGCGAATGTTACGGTAGCCAGCGAAATATACAACGGCCGCGTCGCAGCCGGGGGCAGCACAAGTGGATTGGGTTTCAACGGAACTTGGAATGGCACTGTGAACGCAATTCCTACTTCGTTTGCGGTCAATGGGAATACCTGTGGCAGCACCGTAACGGGCAGCTTTACGTTGACCCCATCGGCGCCCGCTCTCTCCGTGACCCAGGGCAGCAGCGGCACCGACACCATTTCGGTGACAGACATCAGTCCGTTCTCCGGAAGTGTAACTCTGGTCGCGTCTGGCTTGCCGAGCGGTGTAACAGCAGCATTCGGCACCAATCCCGCTACCGGGTCAAGCATACTCACACTGGCAGCCAGCAGTACGGCAACTGTGGGCATGAACACGATCACCATCACGGGAACCTCAGGCTCCATCACCGAGACCACTAGCGTGGCCCTCACCGTTGTTGCCAAGACACCACCCAGCTTCTCGCTTGCGCCTGCTGCACCCACTCTGTCTCTTTCGCAGGGTAACAGTGCAACCGATACGATCACAGTCGCAGATGTGGGAGGTTTCACCGGCAGCGTAGCACTTGCGGTAACTGGATTGCCGAGCGGTGTAACAGCGGCTTTCGGCACCAATCCCACTTCAGGCAGCAGCGTGTTGACTCTAACGGCGAGCAGCTCAGCTACCGTTGGAAACTCCACTGTGACCATCACCGGAAGCTCCGGAACTCTGACAGCAACTACAACTGTCGCTCTCACTGTTGTAGTCCATGTGCCGCCGAGCTTTACGCTTGCGCCGTCGGCGTCCACTATGGCGATTACGCAGGGCAGCAGCACATCCGATACCATCACGGTGACGGATGTGGGCAGCTTTACCGGCTCTGTTACTCTCGCAGCATCAGGTCTGCCGAGTGGAGTGACTGCGATCTTCGGCGCTAATCCGACGACCGGGTCCAGCACTCTCCTACTTACTGCCAGCAGTACGGCCACTACCGGCGCGGCTACGATTACTGTCACGGGTACTTCCGGCAACCTGACCGCATCCACTACGATCGCCGTGACCGTTGGTACGGAACCGGCGCCCAGGTTCACGCTCGCACCTTCAGCGCCATCGGTGTCGATTGCTCAAGGATTGAGCGCCCCCAATACGATCTCGGTGACGGATTTGAACGGATTCACCGGCAGCGTAACGCTTTCCGTCTCTGGCCTGCCGAGCGGTGTCACAGCCGCCTTTGCGACCAATCCCGCAACCGCAACAAGCCAGCTTATGCTTACGGCCAGCAGCGCCGCTACCGTCGGCACATCGATGGTCACCATCAACGGAAGCTCCGGCACTCTGACCGCAAGTACAACCATCCTGCTGAGCATTACGCCCGCCTCGTCCGGCTCCGCGTGCAGCATCATATATACGATCCTGCCGCAAAACTCGACTGCATTTGGCGGGGCGATCACCATTAACAACACGGGAACCACCGCTTGGAGCAATTGGACCTTGTCTTGGACCTTCGCCAACGGGCAGAGGATATCGTCCATCTGGAATGCCTCGGAGATACAGACCGGTGCGAACGTTACGCTGAGCAATCTGAGTTACAACGGCAGCATCCCTGCTGGCGGTAGTCTTACTGGAATTGGATTCGACGGAGTATGGAACGGCCTAACCAATGCGGTGCCAACCTCGTTCTCGGTCAACGGCGCGCCTTGCGGCGTGGCAACGACGCCAAGTTTTACGATTGCTTCATCGGCTTCCAGTCTTTCGATTGCTCAGGGCAAGAGTGCAACCGACACCATTACAATCACTGACGTAAACGGATTTGCGGGCAATGTAACTCTTACCGCATCGGGATTGTACGGACTGCCGGGCGGTGTTACCGCGTCATTCTCACCTAATCCCGCCACCGGAACGAGTGTGCTTACGCTGGCAGCTAGCAGTTCTGCCGTTGCTGGAAGCTACACGATCAACATCACAGGAACTTCTGGCACGCTGACATCAAGCGCCAGCATCGGCCTTACTGTGAATACCGCGGGGAGTTTCACGCTAGCGCCTTCTCCGGCCACTTTGCAAATTCTTCCTGGAAGCACCGCAACCGACACTATTGCAATAACGGATGTGAGTCCATTCAGCGGAACAGTGCTGCTGACAGCATCTGGATTGCCGAACGGAGTAACTGCCGCATTTAACACCAACTCCGCCTCTTTGACCGGCGTGTTGACGCTGACAGCCACAAGCACAGCGACTGCCGGAAGCTATAACATTACCGTCACCGGGAGCTCTGGAACACTAATTGAAACTACTAACATTGCTCTCACAGTCGCCGCATCTCCGCTGCAGATTGTATGGGTCAGCCCAGCCGCTGCAATTGCCGGAAGTTCCATGACCATCATGCCGGCTGGTATTGGCATGAGCGTTGGATCGTCGCAGGGAACGGGCCAGGTTTACTTTGGTACGACAGCAGCCACAGTAACAGCATGGGTCGACGACGCCATCGTAGTTACTGTCCCGAGCCTTGCACCGGGCACCTATAACGTGACCGTGGCTATGGGTGGAGTAACCAGCAATCCGCTGCCGTTTACGATCACCGCTACGGCCCCCAACCCCGCAATGTACACCGGCAATTCCACTTGGTTCAGCTCACTGGGGCAGCCGTATGGCGGCTGCGGCGTGCCACAAGCGAACCTTGACACGCAAAACTTTGTTGCCCTCAATGTGCAGAATGACCCTGGCATCTATGGCGACTACTTGCCTCGGCCCATTACCGGAGCAGGCCTGGCTGAAATTGGCTTCTTCGACAACGGTGCTAACTGCGGCCGGTATGTGCACGTAACGATCGGAGACTTTTGCACTGGCATCAACAATGGTGCAGCCGACTATCCCTTCTGCCAAGGTGCGGACGGGTGGGTTGCCGACCAATTCACTGGCGCAGAACTCGATATGGTCGTTGCCGATAGTTGCCAGGACGGCAACGCTTGGTGCCGCGATGATGCCTATCACCTTGATCTTGCGCAGCCGTCGCTGAACCTCTTCGAGTTAAATGGCGTACCGGTTGGCGATATGTTTCCAAACTTCTGGCAAAACCGGCAAATCCACTGGTATTTCGAAGAGGCCCCTCTTTACACGGGCGACATTAACATCGGTTTCATTACCAGCGCCAGTTCCACCTGGGGAGCGATTTCCATCACTCATTTGCAAAACGGCATTCACGGTGTGAATTACTACTCCAACGGTGCGTGGGTTGCAGCTGTGATGGACGGCGACCTTGGCGAGGACTTCGTCATCGCTCCCACGGTAACCGGAGGATCGCAGTATGAGATCCAAGTGTTGGATATTACAAACCAGCCGATCAACAACGGGCGCATCTATTCGTTCTCGTTCCCGGTAAGCTGCCCTGTGGATGCTTGTCTGCCTCCATTTACGCAGGTAACTTACACCACTTCCCAACCTTCCACCTCTACGACCGATGCTGTTACTACAAAGTAGGCGTAGGTAGTTTGTCGAGTCCGGAATTGGAGTATGTTCGTTCCTATTCCGGACTGACAAATAGGTGTGAGTTTGAACACCTCATGCCTCGACATAACTCATCAATGATACGCCGCGCCTCGATTCGCCAATGCCAGGCATAACGTCGAAGGTTGGGGCAGCAGCACAAAAAAGGAGCGCACCATGAAGCACAGCATTCTTCGTGATTGTTGGATGATTATCGCAACAGCAATTGTTTTGGCGACCACTTCAACAGCTCAAACAGCGTGCAAAGTCATTTATACAATTTCACCACAAAACACCAGCGCCTTCGGTGCGCAAATCACTATCGACAATACAGGAACAACCGCCTGGACCAGCTGGACGCTGACTTGGACCTTTCCCAACGGGCAGACGGTATCGCAACTCTGGAACGGCATTGAAACGCAGAGCGGCGCGAACGTCACAGTAAAGAATGAGCCTTACAACGGCAGTGTTGCCGCCGGCGGCATGGTCTCCGGCGTTGGATTCAACGGCACCTGGAACGGCACCACTAACACGGCGCCCACTTCGTTCGCGGTCAATGGAACAACCTGTGGCGCGACAGGAGGCTTCACCCTGAAACCAACGTTGCCCTCTTTGTCGATTCCTCAGAACGCCAGCGGCACCGACACGATCACGGTAGCCGATGTAACTTCGTTCGCTGGCCCCGTAACTCTTGCTGCGACTGGCCTGCCGACCGGTGTGACTGCCGCTTTCGTACCCAACCCGACATCAAGCACCAGTGTGCTTACATTGACAGTTGGCACTACGACGATAGTGGGAACCTATAACGTGACCATCATTGGAACCTCCGGCTCGTTGACCGCAACCACAACTATCATCCTTAATGTTACGGCTAGATCGACCTTCACACTGACAGTGCCCCCTCTCTCCATTACTCAGGGCAAAACTGCGACCGATACCATCACAATTAATGACGTCGGCGGCTTTACCGGCAATGTAACGCTTGCCGTTTCAGGCCTGCCTTCCGGAGTCACTTGCAGCTTCGGCACGAACCCTGTAACCGGAACGACGAATGTAATGTCCTGCACGGCCAGCCCCACAGCCACGGTTGGAAACTTTATAGCAACCATTACCGGAACCTCCGGCACAATCACCGCGACCTCCACCTTCCAGATCAATGTCGCTTCGTCGACGGGCGGCTTCACACTTTCGGTTTCGCCGGCCGCTCCGTCTGTTGCACCAGGCGGTACCGTCAACGTCACCATCACGGTAACGGACGTGAGCCCGTTCGCTGGCGCCGTAACAATTAGCTACCCCGGACAGTCGACCAACCCTATCCCCGTGACTATCTCTGGGTGCAACAGTCCCATCATCGGAAACGGGAGTTGTGTGCTCACGATAACAGTTCCCAGCACGGCTACTCCAGGGGCAGTCGTTTTTGCTCTCACCGCAACTTCGGGTACATTTACCGCGACCACCACTTTCACGCTTACTGTGACGGCAGGCTTCAGCGTTTCGGCGTCCTGCGGAAGCGGGCTGACTTTACAGCAAGGCGGCAGCGCTACTTGCACCATCACAGTGACAGGAGCCACAGCCACCCCAAGTATTTCTGTCTCTGGTCTGCCCTCCGGCGTGACTGCCATTATCACCCATCCAACCACCACGACTTGGTTGATTACCTTTATGGCCAGCAGTACGGCCTCCCCCGGAGCCTTTACGTCCGTTGTCACCGTAACCTCCGGTGCAGTGAGCAAATCCATCACCCTCTCAATTATGTTGACGCCTTCCTCGGAGACAGGCAGCTTTACGATTTCCCCGATGGCGTCGGCATTGACGATCAATCAAAACGCTGGCGGTACCGACACCATTTATGTAACGGACGTAGGAGGATTCAACGGTCCAGTAACTCTGACCGCATCGGGAATGCCATCCGGAGTGACTGCCTCGTGGAGCGTTAATCCCGTCACCAATTCTAGCGTGCTGTCGCTCATAGCTTCTAGCACTGCTACCTCCGGTACGGCTACGATCACCATCCAGGGAACCTCCACTGGAACTTCGTTCGGGACTCTACAAGCAACCACCACCATTGCTCTCACCGTCTCTTCGAAACCAGACGTGCAAATCGCATGGGTCAGTCCGGCTGCAGGGATAGTTGGCAGTACATTCACCGTTATGCCCGGTACTGGAACCTCTTTTGCCGAGACACAGGGGGCGAGCGCGATTTACTTCGGCACGACCGAGGCCACTGTTACCACTTGGGCCATCGATTCTATTGCCGTTACGGTTCCAAGCCTTCCAGTTGGAAGTTACAATGTGACAGCGGTTGTGGGTGGCGTAACCAGCAATGCGGTTCCATTCACAATCACCAGCGCTACTCCTTCTCTGGAGCAATACACCGGCAACGGAACCTGGTTCAATGCGCTGGGCGGTCCGTATGGTGGCTGCGGCGTGCCGCAGGAGTATATTGACTCGCAAAACTTCGTTGCGCTCAATGTCCAGAACGATCCCGGCAATTACACCCTTACACTCTCTCGTCCCATCTCCACCACTGGTGAGTATGCCAGCGATATTGGTTTATGGAACAACGGACTGAATTGCGGCCGGTGGGTGCATATTACGATGGGAGATAACTGTAATGGAACAAACGACGGCAACGAGTACCTATCGTTCTGCCGTGGAGGCCTGGGGTGGGTTGCCGACCAATTCACTGGCGCCGAACTTGATCTGGTAGTTGCGGACAGTTGCCAAGATGAAAACGCCTGGTGCCGCGACGATCCCTATCACCTCGATCAGGCGCAGGCCGCGCTAAACAACTACACGATCAATGGCGCGCCAGCTGGTGATATATATCCGAATTACTGGAATAACCGCCAAATCAATTGGTACTTTGAACCCGCCCCGAACTATACGGGCGATATCAACATCGGTTTTCTGAACGGTGCGAATGCTTATTGGTCGGCGATTTCCATCACTCATTTGCCAAACGGCATTCATGGGGTGCAATACCTCCTCAATGGAGTCTGGACAACAGCCGTGATGGATGCCGACCTCGGCGATGACTACATTGTGCTCCCGACTGTCGCGGGTGGAACACAGTATGAGATACAAGTCTTCGATGTAACCAACACACTAATCAACAATGGGCGCATCTACTCCTTCTCGTATCCGGCAAGCTGCGGGAGTTCATGTACGCCCGCATTGACGCCAGTGACGTACACCACCTCGCAGTAACAAAGTGTTATATGTTCAGCCCGGATTCGACGCGTGTTTGCTTAGAGTCCGGGCTATTTACCGAACGTTGTGGCGCAAGTTTTAAAAAGGAGCACTCCATGAAGCACAATACTCTTCGAGCTTGCGGAATCATCCTGACAACAGCGATCATTCTGGCATCCACTGCAATAGCTCAAACAGCGTGTAAAGTTGCTTATACGATTTCACCGCAGAACGCGAGCGCCTTCGGCGCGGCCATCACTATCGAAAACACAGGTACAACCGTCTGGACCAGTTGGACACTGACTTGGGCCTTTGCCAATGGGCAAACGGTCACATCTCTCTGGAACGGCGCAGAAACCCAGAGCGGTTCCAACGTGACGGTAACCAATGAGAGTTATAACGGTAGCGTTCCTGCAGGGGGTAGCGTCTCCGGCATCGGATTCAACGGCACGTGGAATGGAACCACCAATGCCGTGCCAGCTTCATTCGCCGTCAACGGCGTCATCTGTGGTGGCGGGACGGAAGGTTTTACGCTTGTTCCATCAGCAGCTTCATTGACAATCACTCAAGGCGGCATCGTAACAGACACCATTAATGTGATCAACTCGGGCGGATTTACTGGCGCGGTTGCACTAGCCGTGTCAGGGCTTCCCAGCGGAATGACTGCGACCTTCGGAACCAATCCGACAAATGGAAGCAGTGTGCTTACATTGACGGCTGGTAGCTTGAACAGTTGTGTCGTCGGTGGCACATCAACTATCAAGATAACCGGAATCTCTGGCTCTCTATCGGCAACAACGACCATCGCACTTGTCGTTGCGGTTCCGGTGCCGGGATTTACATTAACTCCGTCGGCTTTTGCACTAACATTGACTCAAGCAAGCAGTGTTACAGATTCCATTTCGGTGCCTAACCTGGGTGGACTTACAGGCGGCGTAACGCTTACGGCAACCGGCCTTCCCAACGGAGTGACTGCATCCTTCGCCACCAATCCCGCCATTACGAGCAGTCTATTGACACTAACTGCTAGCAACACAACAGCTCTCGGCACGGCTACGATCACCATTACTGGAAAATCTGGCTGCACAACTGCTTCTACCACCATTACTCTAACTGTTACTCAAGGTGGAGGCTTCACACTTAAGCCTTCGTCTTCCACTTTGGAGATCGGATTGGGAAGTTGTGCGGTCACAGACATAATTACAGTTACTGACATAAGTCCATTCAACGGCAACGTCACTCTTGCAGTAACGGGCCTTCCCAGTGGCGTCGCTGCGACCTTTGGCAACAATCCCACTACCGGTAGCAGTGTTCTCGCGCTGACCGCCGGCAGCACAGCCACCGTGGGAACGTATCCGATCGCCATCACTGGAGTTTCCGGCTCCATGACGGTAACGACCTCCGTCACCCTCACCATTCTTGCTTCGGCATCGGATGCCTTCACTCTTGCATCCTCGCCGACTGCTCTATCCATCACTGAGGGCAGCAGCGGCACGGTAACCATTACTCCGACAGAATCAGCCTGCGTCGCGGACAGTATAACTCTTAGCACATCCGGCTTGCCGAGTGGTGTAACTGCCACTTTCTCTCCCAACCCCACCACAGGCAGCAGTGTGATGACTTTGAAGGTTAACAGCTCGGTCATCCCAGGAACTTATAACGTCGCCATTACCGGAACCTCCGGCACTGTTACAGTTACCACAACTATTGTCCTCACCATCGTATCTCCGATAAAAAACGGCTTCGCGTGCAGCATTCTCTATACGGTTACCGCACAGAGCCCAACCACATTTGGAGGAGCCTTCGTCATCGGCAATACGGGGACGACGGCTTGGACCAGTTGGACGCTAACTTGGGCCTTCGCCAATGGCCAGACAATCTCATCCTTTTGGAACGGCGTTGAAACTCAGAGTGGCGGCAACGTGACAGTAGCCAGTGAGAGTTACAACGGCGCTGTAGCTCCAGGTGGTTTTGCAACCAATATCGGCTTCAATGGCATCTGGAACGGTGTCACCAACCAAATTCCCACGTCATTCGCGATCAACGGAACAGGTTGCAGCGCTCCGGCACAGGCCACTGGAAGCTTTACGCTGGCGCCTTCGGCTTCAAATCTTTCCATTACCCAGGGCGGATCGGGAACCGATAACATCACCATCACAGACGTGAGTCCCTTCACCGGCAGCTTGGCTCTTTCTGCATCCGGACTGCCTGCTGGAGTAACTGCCGCGTTTGGCACTAACCCTGCCACCTCGACCAGTGTGTTAACGCTTACGGCCAGTAGCACAGCTACGATTGGAACTTCCACGCTCACCATAACAGGAACCAATCCTACGGGCACTCTGGTTTCATCCACTCCCATCGCCCTTACTGTCAATCTGCCAGTGCCAGTGATCTCGTGGCTTAGTCCGGCATCGGGGATCGTTGGCAGCTCAGTAACCATCATGCCTAGCGGAGCTCTGGGTGATGCTCCGTTTGGAGCGACACAGGGAACAAGCGCCGTTTACTTTGGTTCGACAGAGGCAACAGTAACCGGATGGGCGGCCAACTCGGTTGCCGTTACGGTTCCTAGTTTGCCGGTCGGTACTGTGAACGTGACTATCGTCGTGAACGGACAGACCAGCGTTGCGGTTCCGTTCACAATTACGAGCACAACACCATCTCACGAAACATACACCGGCAACTCCACTTGGTTCAGCGCACTCGGAACTCCATATGGAGGCTGCGGCGTACCACAACAATACCTGGACTCGCAAAACTTCGTTGCACTCAACGTGCAGAACGATCCCGGTGATTATACCCTCTTTTTGTCGCGTCCCATCGCCTCGGAGTATGCCAGTGAAATTGGCCTGTGGGAGAACGGAGCAAATTGCGGAAGGTGGGTGCATGTGACGATCGGAGATTTTTGCGAGGGCATGAACGACGGCGAGCAAGATGAGCCATTTTGTCGCGGCGGCACAGGTTGGGTTGCAGACCAGTTCACTGGTGCAGAACTTGATCTGGTTGTTGCGGACAGTTGTCAGGACGGTAACGCATGGTGTCGCGACGATCCCTATCATCTCGATCAGGCTGAGGCGGCACTAAACCAATACGTGCTGAATGGCGAAGACGTTGGGGACATGAATCCAACCTACTGGAACAACCGGCAAATCCACTGGTATTTTGAGTTGCCGCCAAGTTATACCGGCGATATCAACATAGGTATGCTTGCAAACTCGAATGCAGCTTGGACGGCAATCTCAGTTACCCATCTGCCGAATGGCATTCATGGACTGCAGTACCTCAGCGGAGGAGTATGGACGAAAGCCGTAAATGATGGCGACATGGGCGAAGCCTTCTTGATCTCTCCGACGGTCGCGGGTGGGACGCAGTACGAGATTCAGGTGTACGACATCACAAACACTTTAATTAACAGCGGACGTATCTACTCGTTCACAATTCCGGCAAGCTGCGGGAGTTTATGCGTACCGGCATTTACGCCGGTAACGTACACAGTTTCGCAATAACAATGTGCCGATTTCTTCATCATGAATCGGAGCGGACACACTTCGATTCATGATGAGATTCATAACAGCGCCATCAAACGCGTGTTTATCTCGGTTGCCGCGGTTGTTATCCCGATAGAGCCGTTCGCTCAGTTGTAGGAAATGGTATGAAGCTCAATGATTCATACCTTCGCAAGGCGTTCACTAACACGCTAGTCAGCCAGCCCTGATCGGTAACGTATAAGTTGTACAGCCAGGAATTCCACCTGATGTTCGAACATGGCCTCTAGCGAAAAACAAAAGGAGAGCATTATGAAACACCGCATCTTACGTATGTATGGAATAATCCTGGCAGTAGCGATTATTCTGGCATCAACTGCAACAGCTCAAACAGCGTGCAAGGTTATCTACACGATTTCCAGCCAGTGGGCGGGAGGCTTTGGCGCGGCTATCAACATCCAGAACACTGGCACAACCGCCATCTCGAACTGGACACTGACCTGGGCCTTTGCCAACGGACAAACAGTTACCGAATTGTGGAACGGCACGGTAACACAGAGTGGCGCGAATGTAACGGTAAAGAGCATGAGTTACAACGGCAGCATCCCAGCCGGTGGAAGCTATTCGGGAATGGGTTTCAATGGAACCTGGAACAATATCACGAATGCAATTCCTGCGTCGTTTGCGCTCAATGGAACGGTTTGCAATACAACTTTGGCTTCAAGTTCTACTATGCTAGCCGCATCTAATATCACTCCAACGGTTGGCGCAAGCGTCACGCTGACAGCCACGGTTGCGCCTTCAGCGGCCACTGGCACAGTCACCTTCTATTCAGGAACAACCTCGCTTGGAACCGGAACACTAAGTTCAGGAGTGGCGACAC